>JADJSY010000095.1 GCA_016711435.1 Lewinellaceae bacterium | reverse complement strand
GTGATGAACATATCATGCTCGGTGCAGTTTTTGATGTAGGCTGGAGCAGGCCATTCGGTGAAGGTGAAATCGGGCAATTGGTTTAGGTCACCGTCAATTTTGGAATAGGGCGTTTGAATGGACACCCAGCCGGTGGTATCCTGCCCGGGGATGTTGATTTGCACCCAATCTGAAAGAACATCCTGCGCAATGACTTGGGCGCTCGTGCCTTTTATCAGAATACCGACCGGGTTATATTGCATGCCCGGCCCGCGGCGAATGAAGATATTGCCATCCACTGCGGTGATGGTAACAGACTGTTGAGGCGTTGGCAAAATGTCCGTAGCGGTAGGGGCAACTGTCGGCGGGGAAAGAGGCGTTGCAGACGGTGACGGGGGGGCTTCCGGCGAAGCAGTCGCCTGTAAAGTGGCGGTCAGCTCAGCATCCACGGAAGGAGGTGTGCCGGCGCGCATGAGAAACACATCCCTGCGTGAAAACGATGAGCAGCAGGGTGATTAATACTTTCCTGAAAGTTGACATGATTACTCGTAGCGAAGCGCTTCCACTGGTTCGAGATTTGCGGCGCGGCTGGCGGGGTAGATGCCAAAGAACAGGCCGATGATGGCGGAGAAACTTGTGGAGAGGATGATCGCGTCTGTGCCGACGATGGGGGTGAAATTATTGCCCGTGGCCGTGGCGACTTTGCCCACGATGAAGGCGATCAGCCAGCCAAACATAATGCCGATGATGCCGCCGATCAAACTAAGCAAAGAGGATTCTGTGAGGAATTGAAGCAGAATATCTTTTTTGCGCGCACCGAGGGCTTTGCGCAGGCCGATCTCGCGTGTGCGTTCAGTGACGGAGACAAGCATGATGTTCATGATGCCAATGCCACCAACGAGGAGTGAGATACCCGCGATACCGCCGAGAAAGATGGTAAGTACACCTGTGATGGTTTCAAAGGTCGCGAGGAAGTCCTGCTGTGTGAACACTGAAAAATCATCAACGCCGATGGGCGTGCGATGGCGTTGGCGAATGATATTCGATACCTCGTCCGACGCAAGTGGAACGGCTTCGGCGGTGGTGGCCTGAATGAAGATCACGTCCACTTCATCGAGGGAGTTGCGTTTGATGAGACGAGCCTGTGCTGTGGTAAACGGAATGTAGGCGGCATTATCTTCACTACCAAATGCACCACCGCCTTTGGCAACCGTTACACCGATCACACGGAAGGGTTGTCCTTCAATTCGTATCGTTTCACCTACAACGCCATCAGCGTGACCAAAAATTGCGGTGGCTGTTTCGGGTCCGATCACTACAACTGACATTCGTCCGAGGATGTGTTCTTCATTTATGAATTCGCCTTCGGCCACTTCGCTATTGCGGACGGTTGCATACGTGGGTGGTACACCAGAGATGGTTGTGGTGGTATTTTCACCGGCGTAGGTTAGAGTCCCGTTTCCTTGAATGGCAGGAGCTACCAATTCCACAGAGGGCGCGGCAAAGGGATCAGAGATCGCTTCAGCATCGGTCAAGGTTAGCGGGCGGTCGTTATTGCCGCTGCGTCCGCTGCCGGGGCCGCCGGGAGGGCCGTCTGCACTGCCACTAAAGACGAATAATAAATTTGTTCCAATGCTTGAAATGGATCCGGTGATGGATGCTTGTGCTCCATTTCCCACCGCAAGCATGGCGATCACTGCCGCCACGCCGATAACAATTCCTAGCACGGTGAGGCCGGAGCGCATTTTATTGCCATTCAAGCTTTCAAGCGCTTCAAGGATGGATTGTGTAAAGGTCATATCTTCCTGCCTTTGTCGTCGAAGGAGGTATCCAGCTCGCCGTCACGCAAACGGATGACACGCTGGGTCTGTTCGGCAATGTTCGGGTCATGCGTAACGATAATGAGAGTTGTCCCACGATCTTTGTTGAGGTTGAGCAGGAGATTCATGATCTCTTTGCCCACCTTTGAATCGAGATTCCCCGTCGGTTCATCTGCCATGATGATGGCAGGGTTATTGACGAGAGAGCGTGCCACGGCTACGCGCTGCTGCTGTCCGCCGGAAAGCTCATAAGGCCGATGTGACATGCGATCCTTCAAACCGACCGCTTCGAGCGCAGCTTGAGCACGTTCACGGCGGCCTTCGGTAATACCGGCATAACGCAGCGGGAGTTCCACATTCCCAAGGGCAGTTAAGCGGGAAAGCAAATTGAAACTTTGAAAAACAAATCCAACCTTGCGATTGCGAACACTTGCCAGCTGGTCGTCGTTCATATCAGCGACCGACTCGCCATCGAGAATATAATCACCTGAAGTGGGTCTATCCAAACAGCCAAGCGTGTTCATCATGGTGGATTTGCCCGAGCCGGATGGCCCCATAATGGAAACCATTTCACCGCGCGTAATGGTAAATGAAACATCGCGCAGCGCCCGCACTTCAAACTCACCCATCATATAGGTCTTTGTCAGGTTACGCGCTTCGATCACCCAATCCATATTAGCCTCCAAATGGATTGCCATTAAATGAAGGCGGGTTCAAAATGATCAAATCACCTTCCTTGATGTCACCCTCGGCAACAACGCTCTCCAGGTCTGACGAAGAGCCCAGTTGAATTTTGACCTGAACGGGCTGGTTGTCAACAAGAATATATACAACCCGGTTACCATCTACCAGACGAACAGCGCGATTGGGAATTAAGATCACATCCTTCACTTCTTCCACTACAACATTAACGGCGGCGGTCATTCCCGGTTTTACCAGTTCATCCGCGTCTGTCAATTCGATCGTAACGGTAAAACTGACCACGCCCTGAACGGTATCACCAGCCTGCCCCACCTGCACAACCTCTCCATGATATTCCTTGCCGAGGATCGCATCAAATGTCAGTGTTGCAGTTTGTCCAACAGAAACACTGTTAATATCCACTTCTGAAACCTGAACATCCACGAGTAAATGGGAAAGATCGTCGATACGATATCCGACGGTCCCCGTTGAAACCTGGTCACCAATGGCGGGGCTTGCCTGAGTGATCGTCCCATCAAAGGGAGCGATCAAATGCGCCATATTCAATGTGGATTGTGCCGCAGCGACGCGGGCATCTGCGGCAGCAACTTCTGCGGAGTCGGGACCATCCAAGAGGCGCTCGTATGTGCGGCGCGCATCATCAAGGCGCGATTCTGCGAGCGCAAGATCCTTATCCGCCTGTGCAATCGTATCCTCGGTGGCGTACCCTCTATATTGCCTTACCTTTAAAACGCCAAAATCATAATAGTAGTCAGTAATGTCTATTTTGCCGTTAAGTTTCATGCGCCAGTTATAGGCTTTTTCATAAGCCTTCTCAGCGCTATCAACGGCTTTCTGGGCTTCCAAACGCGCAGTGTCAGAGCTTACCAAATCTTCCAATGCCTTATTAGCACTGACAAGATCCGCTTCTGCAAGGATGATGCTCTGGTTAAGTGATGCTTTATCGAGGCTGGCTAACATCTCATTTTGCGAGACGCTGCTCCCAACTTCCACGTTAACCGCTTCCACAATACCGCTTGTCTGCCAAACGAGGGTGGCACTTTGTCTTGCGCGTACACTTCCCGTTGCGCCAACAGATGCGACCAGGTTTCCGCGTTCAACCGGAACGGTTTGGAATACAACAACTTCGCTCCCGCCTGAGTTCGTAAAAACAGCGATTGCCACCACGACCACCAATACAACTCCTGCTATGATCCACGTTCTGCGAGAGATTTTTGAAAAAAATTGTTTCATTATGGGTATCCTCCAGAAATACAGTCAGCCCACAACCAGACATTCTTACGGATGCGGGGTATTTTAGTTTATCAAACGAATGTGTATAAATTATGTAGAAGTATTTTAATTCAGCAAGTCAAAATTGCGCCTTATTATTGACCGACATTAATGATTATCTAATAGGAAACTTGTGACGATTATCCGAGGGTTTTGTGACATTTACGCCTATGTCTGTCCAAATAGTTTGGGTATCATCACACGAGACCTTTTATATGTACTGTATTACTTTGCTTCGGAGGCAGAATGCAGGCTGTACCCAGCGAATTTTTAGCCATTGACAGGAAAGAACGTGCCAACCGCCCGTTCTTTGATCTCGACCTTCGTACCCCGGAAGTACGAACCTGCGATTTCGATGATGTTGTCATTGAATTTGACCCAGAACGAGCCATGGTGGAAGCAGCACGCTGTATCCATTGCCCGGATCCTGCTCCCTGCATGGTTGCCTGCCCAACAGCAAACGATATCCCATCCGCAATGTGGTTAATTGAACAAGGACGTTTCGTGGAAGCAGCTGGAATCTACCATAAAACCAGTTCCCTCCCCGAAGTCTGCGGGCGCGTCTGTCCGCACGAAGCACTATGTCAGGGGTCATGCGTTTTGAACAAACATCACCAGCCTGTGCTGTGCGGGGAACTTGAAGCCTTTACCGTAGACTACGAACGCCGCACCAGCGGATACACCATCCCAATTGGCAAAGCAAAGAACAAACGTGTTGCCGTGATCGGCGCCGGACCCGCAGGCCTTGGGTGTGCGGATATTCTCATCCAAAAAGGCTACGATGTAACCATCTTTGAATCCAAACCCGCCCCCGGCGGCTTGCTCGTGTACGGCATTCCCAACTTCAAACTTTCCAAGGAAGTCTGGCAGGAAAAATGGGAAGAGTTTGAAAAAGCCGGAGTGAAATTCGCCCCAAATACATACATCGGAAAAGACAAAACCATTGACGGCCTGTTCGAAGAAGGCTTTGAAGCCGTGTTTATCGGCGTCGGCTCCGAGATCGACGCAAAAATGGAAGACACCCCGGCACAGACCTGCCCGGCGTGTACGAAGCCACAGACTTCCTCATCCGCGGCAACGTGGAAACCGACCAGCTCCCTGAGAGTATGCGCAAGCCGCTTGAGATCGGCAGACGCGTTGTAGTTATCGGCGGCGGGGATACAGCCTCCGACTGTTTGCGGACAGCGATCCGTCTCGGCGCAGAAGATGTCACCTGTTTATACCGCAGAACCGAAAAAGAAATGCCCGGCGGAAAGAAAGACCGCAAAATGGCGCGTGAAGAAGGCGCGAAGTACCGCTTCCTCACACAGCCTGTCAAATTCATCGCCGGAGCAGACGGTAAACTAGCCGCTGTCGAATGCATTGAAATGAAACTCGGCGAACCAGATGCAAAAGGACGCCGCAAACCCGTCCCCGTCGAAGGCTCCAACTTCAGCGTCGCAGCAGATACTGCCATCCTCGCGCTTGGCTACTGGCCCGACCCCATCATCAGCAAAACCACCCCCGATCTTGAAACTCACGACTGGGGACTGGTAAGCGTAAAGAACAAAGCCACCGGCCAGACTTCCCGCGAAGGCGTCTTCTCCGGCGGAGACTGTGTCACCGGCCCGGACCTGGTTGTAACAGCCATGGTAGGCGGAAGAAAAGCGGCGCTCGCGATCGATGAATACCTGAAAAACAAGAAATAACCTGTTGTGAGGGCAGGGTGCATAGAATGACGGGACCGAAAGGTTCCGTCATTCGCTTTCACAGGGATACAACAATTCCAATAAAAACAGAGAAACCACTTTGTTATAATCCAACCCATGTTTCAACGCATCGCACGCGGACTTGAGATCACACTTGCGCTATTCATCTTTGGCTTTGTGATGGGCTACAGCAACCCCTCCCTCACACATCCCATTGAAAAGATACGCGCCTTCACACGCCAGATCGAATTCAATTATGTATCGTGGATGGCAAACGCCGCGGTAATAAAAATCCGCGCTGCTTCAGCCGGCATCCCATACTCACTCAATAACGAATCACAAAAACTGATCGTCAATGAAAATCTGCGCGTCACCCAGCTCATTCTGGAAAATGAATATCGGCTTGCCCAGATCTACGCCGACCCGGCAGTGACAGATAAAGAACTCGCCTCCGAATCCCTGCGCGCCGAACTGAACGAACAGTACACAAGACAAAGCCAGCTTGCGCCCCTTGCCGAAGCAATCTTGCAGGAACAGGTTACACAAATCCTTGCGGAGCTTGGGTTCACAGCCAAAGGCCAGCCCGTTCCAAACGTCTGGTATCACTCCACGCGATTGCCCATGGCGCTTATCGTCTCCCCCCGAGACCGCATTGAGCAGACCGCAAATATTTCTGTAGACACAAACTTAACCGTCGATCAGCAGGCCCAACTTGAGGAAAATGTAGATGAGAAACTCAACTCATCATCACTTGTTGTGAACATTGGCGGAGTTGGCGTATACCCCACAATGGTTATGCGCACAACCGACCTGAACTGGATGCTCAACACCATCGCCCACGAATGGATCCACAACTACCTTACCCTTCGTCCGCTGGGGCTTTTATACGGCGAAACTCCCGAGCTCCGCACCATGAACGAAACCACCGCATCCATTGCCGGGGATGAAATTGGAGCGCTCGTTATCGAACGCTTCTACCCCGAGCGGATGGCTGCGCTTCAGCCTGATCCACGCGAAAGCAGCGCCTCTTCCCCAAGCCTGAGCCTGATCTCGTTTCCTTTGGAACACCCTTCGCCGGGAGATTTGATTCGTCCCCCATTTGACTTCCGCGCCCAAATGCATGAAACACGCACCACAGCCGATGTTCTTCTTGCCGAAGGAAAAATTGAAGAAGCCGAAGCTTATATGGAAGAACGGCGTCTCGTCTTCCTGCAAAACGGATATTTACTCCGCAAGATCAATCAGGCTTATTTCGCATTTCATGGAGCATACGCAGATTCCCCTGGCGGCGCAGCGGGCGAAGATCCCGTGGGGCCAGCTGTGCGCGCATTAAGAGAGAAAAGTGAATCCCTTGCAGATTTTGTCAACACCATTTCGTGGATGTGGAAATTTGAGCAATTACAAAAGGCAGTGGGTCAATAAATGAAACGTACCTTGATATTTTTATTGCTGTCCATTGGAAGCATATTCATGCTCAGCGCATGTGCAAGCAAAACAGAAGTCCCACCAACACCAGTTGCCTTTATCGCAACTCCGTTCATTGTGGATGCACCCACCCCTGTATACGGCTGCTCAAGCATTTCCGCCGAACCCACACCAGCGCTCGGAGAGAACTCCATCTACCCTCCTGTCAGCGGTGCGGATTTTTCCATCGGTCATGCCGATGCGCCTGTAACTCTGGTTATGTATTGCGATTTTCAATCAGCTGGCTGCAAAGGCACAGAAACTGTCGTCACTGAGTTGATAAAAAATCACAGTGACCTGCGCTTCGTTTTTCGTCCCCTGCCGTTGATCGGGATTCTCGATAAATCCGAAATGGCAATTCTTGCGGCTCTCGCGGCAGATGAGCAGGGTCAGTTTTGGGCCATGTACGACCTGCTTTTTACCAGGCACAGCGAATGGACGGCCCTGGCTCCTGAAAAATTCAATGCCTGGGTTGTAAAAGAAGCCGCCGCGGCAGGGATGGATGGGGATCAACTCACAGCGGCGATAAATTCCCCGGAAACAGCGACCAGACTAATGTCCATGTATGATGCGGCGAAGCAATTAAATATCGCAGCCGTTCCACTCGTCCTCATGAACGGCGAACAATTCTATCTGCTTGATTATAAAAATATGAGCGACACCATTGGCATCATTGCGCTTGGGAAAAAACAATTCACCCAATGCCCGCCCTTTAACATCGACATCACCAAACAATATATTGCAACCATCCAAATGGAAAAGGGCGATATCGTGATCGAGTTGTTTCCAGACAAGGCGCCTTTGGCTGTGAATTCATTTGTATTCCTTGCGCGTGAAGGCTGGTTTGATGGTGTGACCTTCCACCGTGTTATTCCCGGCTTCGCGGCTCAGGCCGGTGACCCAAGCGGCACCGGCAAAGGCAATCCTGGATATTTTTACAACAACGAGATCAGCGATCTGTTTTTCGACAAATCCGGCATGGTAGGTATGGCAAATTCCGGGCCGGACACGAACGGAAGCCAGTTCTTCATTACATTTGCTCCTGCTCCCCATTTGGACGGTTCTTACACAATTTTCGGGCGGGTCATCAGCGGGCTGGACGTTGCAGAAAACCTGACCCCTCGCGATCCGGATCAGGGCATTCTCCTGCCACCCGGAGATAAGATCATTCACATCACGATCGAAGAGAAATAATGCAAACAAAAAAGACTCATTGGGCATCCATTCTTACGTTGGTGGTACTTTGTCTTAGCATTTTATTTTATTTTTGCTTGTCGCGATCCTGGGAATAGGTTCCGTCGTCAACCTGTTCAATGAAGACGGTGACGCTGTCGTTGGAATGATCAGCGCCGCAGCGTTTGGCTTTGAGATCGTGATTCTGGTTATTAGCGTGTGGTTCATCCTGCAAAAAGCATTAGGCCATGAACCGATAGACCTGTCATTCACCCATCTATTTGCAGACTGGCACCTCATTCCGGTGATCGGGTTGGCTTTGGCTGGACTAACAGCTGGCGGGCTGGCGGCTTATTCAGAAATTCCGTGGCTGGGCTGGCTGATTATGCCGTTTTCCACCATTCTTGTGATCGTGCCGCCCATCTGGCTGTTATTTGGCTACGGCTCCCGCGGGCTGGATGCAGGACCACGCTGGCGCGTCTTTGCCGTCCTTGGCATGGGAATGACCATTGGGCCGGTGATCATGGTCATTCTCGAATTGGTGACTCTGACAGGGATCATCGTTGCAGGTGTGATCCTGCTTGCAGTTCTTGAACCAGCCACCTTTCAAGAGTTGATGCGGCTCTCTGATATCGTTCAAACAGAAACGAATCCGGATGTTCTTCTCAGTTTATTTGCGCCGTATATTTCAAATCCGTTCGCCATTGCAACAGGTATCGGGTATATCGCTCTCATCGTTCCGCTCATTGAGGAATTGCTGAAACCTCTGGCGGTTTGGCTTTTTGCTTCAAAGATCGAATCCCCAACTCAGGGATTTGTATTGGGTTTAATAAGCGGAGCCGCATTCGCTTTGATCGAAAGCCTGAACGCGAGCGCAGATGGAACCACCAGTTGGCCTGTGATCGTCAGCTGTGCGCGCAGGTACGGGCATTCTACATATGACGGCTTCAGGGTTGGTGGGCTGGGGAATCGTTTCTGCATTCAGAGAGAAACGATATGGGCGTTTTTTCGCCGCCTATTTTTCCGCTGTGATGATCCACGGGATATGGAATGCCGCTGCCATAGGCACAGGTCTTTCCGCCATTGGCGAGTCCATCGGTAAACCGGAATGGCTCTTCAATTTTGCACCGGCCCTGATCTGCGGATTGCTCGTAATGGGAGTAGGCATGTTTGTCGTGCTGCTCGCGTCCAACCGAAAGCTGAGAAATTTTTCCAAACTGATCGTTGCAAAGAAAATGACATCAAAGAAGAGGAAGTACAATTGCCCGCATGAAATACTCATCGACAGCACAAGATGGCGACCTTGCTCAATTGGTCGGCCTGACCCACAAACATTTTATTTTCAACCTCAAAGCCGGTGGAGATTTTCAAAGCCATCGCGGCGTATTAAAGCATGATGACCTGATCGGCAAACCCTGGGGTTCGCAGGTTTTCAGTCATACGGGCGCACCCTTCTTTTTATTGCAGCCTTCGCTTTCAGATATTCTGAATGAACTTCCGCGCACCACGCAGATTCTTTACCCCAAGGATATGGGATACATCCTGATCCAAATGGGTGTAGCGCCCGGCCAAACCGTGATGGAAGCCGGAACCGGCTCAGGCGCGATGACCATTGCACTGGCAACCGCCGTCAGCGCGGATGGAAACGTCATCTCATATGAACAGAAGCCGGATGTGCAGAATCTTGCCCGCAAGAATATCGAACGCGTTGGCCTCGCTTCGCGCGTGACCTTCAAACTGCGCGACATTCAAGAGGGCTTCGACGAAACTGACGCAGATGCCTTCTTCCTTGATGTCCAAAATCCGTTTGACTATATTGGGCAAGTCCGCAACGCTCTCAAGCCCGGCGGATTCTTCGGCAGCATTCTGCCAACCTTCAATCAAGTGGAAAGAACTCTGCTTGCGCTGAGACTGCATAAGTTCGCATTCATCGAAGTCTGCGAGATCATCCTGCGCTACTATAAAGCAGACCCAAGCCGCCTCCGCCCCACCGACCGCATGGTGGCACACACCGGCTTTTTGGTGTTCGCCCGAAAAATAGAAGAGACCCTCGATCCCCGCGCCGTGGAGTTGGCAAACGAAGCAGGCGTAGACACAAACTAGGAGACAGATCATGTTTCGACGCCGCGCACAACGCATCATCCGAAGAATGGAAAGACGGGAGGATATACCACCTGCCTTGCAGCAAGCCAATCAGATGATGGAAAATGGCGAGTATAAAAACGCAGCCGAAGCCTTCCACACCCTTGCCAAAGGCGCCGAGGAACGCTTTCCACACCGCGCCCCTTTTTTATACATCGAAGCGGGACGAGCAGCCATTCTCGGTGGTGAAACGAAACTGGCATGGCAGACCTGCGCCAAAAAAGACCCATTCTGCCAACTCATTGCCCGTCTTGCGGCGCAGCCGTAAAACCAGATGAGGTTGAATGGCTGGACGAGATCACCGCTGAATGTTCTTATTGTGGCAGCCCGGTACGTGATGAAAACTAAATTTTAGAATATGAGCCATTTAACCGAAGAATTCATCTCCCAAAAATTGGC
This sequence comes from Lewinellaceae bacterium, assembly GCA_016711435.1. Lineage (GTDB taxonomy): Bacteria > Bacteroidota > Bacteroidia > Chitinophagales > Saprospiraceae > M3007. Next base: position 10,471 of record JADJSY010000095.1, on the reverse strand, counting down.
AGAAGCCGAACAAAACGCCGTGGACTCAGACGGCTATGCTGAGATTCCCGTCAACCCAGAAACGCGCCTACGATGCGCGGCGGTACTCGTCCCGTTGATGTATTTTCAGAATGAGTGGCATGTCCTCTTCACCCGCCGCACAGACCGGGTCGGATCCCACAAGGGACAGGTCTCTTTCCCCGGCGGCGCATGTGATGAAGGCGAAACCACGCCCGAACAAACTGCCCTGCGGGAAGCGGATGAGGAAATCGGCATGAAGCCGGCCGATGTAAAAGTTCTCGGGAGACTCAGCCGGTTGATAACCATCAGCAGCTTTCGGGTGAGTCCGATCGTGGGCGTCATCCCCTGGCCATATGCGTTCAAAGTGGCTGGCGTGGAAGTGGCGCGAGTCTTCACTATTCCACTTTTGTGGCTCGCAAACCGAAACAATTACTGGGAATTTTCGCTGCGTGAATCAGAACGCTTCTTACCGCGTTCCACGCTAAGGCCGGGAGCGGCAGCGGCGTCAACAGCGCCAGGAACGGCGGCAACATCAGCAGCTTCTGTCTTTGCGGCCGTGGCGACAGCGATGGTTTCGTCTTCATCATTCAAAATGCGAATGGCATCAGAGACCGCCAGATCGCGGACGCGAATGCTGTTGCCGATCTGAGCAAGTGCGGCAATATCCACAGCAATGCGTTCGGGAAGATCGGTGGGCAAACATTCCACTTCGAGCTTCTCAATGTTCTTCACCAACACGCCGTTGTAATCCTTCACAGCGCCGGAAACGCCCACGAATTCGAGGCGAACGGTTGCGCGGATTTTTTCTGTGAGATCCACAGCCATAAAATCAATGTGTGTGAGATTGCCCTTAATAAAGTTACGCTGACGTTCGCGCACCAGTGCGGGATATTCCTTGCCATCCAGATCAATTGTGATAAGGCTGGAAGAAGACAGCTTGCCCATCGCGAGGCTGGCAGCATGAGCTTCCAGAGAGATCGCAATCGGCTCCAAATGACGGCCATAGATCACGGCAGGCAATTGACCATCGCGGCGCATGGCTTTCACCTGCTTGCCGGTTACATCACGTTTTACAGCTTTCAAAACTACTTTATCCATCGTTACTCCTCGGGCGCCTCTCACCGTGCGATTCACGGTTACCTTCACCCTATGAAATGATATTCTGCAAAGCGGCCACGCCGCCGAACATTCAAATTATTTTTTACCGAACAACATGCGCCCCAACAAAAGCATGATGCCCGCAAACAAACCACCGACCAGCCCCGCGATCAACGCGCCGCGAGTATCGATCACCGTGGTGACATTACCTTCCACTTTTCTGATAACAGGATGACCGACTCAATGCGCTCGCCGCGGATCTCGCGTCCCGCCACAACGCCTGCATAGGCATTGCCGAACTCGACGCTTCCACCTACGACCACACCTGCCTGCCCATTAATGGACATTGTCTCAGCCCGGGCAACTGCCGCCCCACTGCTCTGCATGGTGATGTCTCCCGCCTGCACAACCCCAAGTGCAGACTGGTGCGTCTTCACATTGGTCGCATTGACTTGAAGCCCGGCACTCTGGCTCAACTCCACATCTTCCGCTTGGATCATCTGTGCAGAACTTTGGTGCATTCGAACCAACTCAGCTTTCACCATCTCTGCATCTACTTGAGAGAGATTGGCAACTTGCGGTTGTTCAGATGCGGCAATTTCGTTTTATCGGTCATTTTGCCTGTGTATCTGTGGCAGAAAACGCGCCTCCTCACGGAGGCGCAACATTGAGAACGGCTTGGATTTTATACGGATGAAGGGGTTTCGTCAAGGAAAAAGCCTCATCACAGGGGCAAAACTGCTACTCTTCCTTCTTGAAACGGTCACGCATCCCCTTCACCTTGGATTGCAGATCCTGGAAGAAGTCGCTTTCCACGATCTCCTTCACCTGCTTGTCGAGCTTGGAGCGGTCCACCATGATCTCCAACTGTTGAACACGGGCACGCAGCGTCTTTTCACGTTGAGCAACCTTATCCACCATGACCTTGAAAACTCCTGTCAGGGTATCAATTTCATCATGGAAACTGCGCGGATTATCCGATTCATCCTTCCACTCATGGCTGTAATCCCCTTCACCGATCTCCTTGGCAACACCAGCAAGGCCAATGATGGGACGGGTCAAAAAGCCCGAAAGCCAAAACACCATAAAAAAGATGAGAATATAACTTAGAACAAAGGCAATCGCTCCATTTCGAAGGATGTTCGCTTTTACTTCATCTACATAACTGGCTTCAATGTCCACGCCAATGGCGCCAACAGCAATACCGTTATCATCAACGATGGGCGCGTAAGTGGTGATCCATCTGCCAAAATCGTCTGTATACGGCTCCCACGCATTGACCTGAGCCGTCAAACCATTGTAGATATTGGAAGAGGTGGATGTATACCGCTGACAGAACCTAAATCCACCGCGCGGCTCGCGGAAATATCCGGTGCTGCCAATGGCAATGATCTCGCCCGGCTCAATTCCTTTAATATAGGTATACATACGGGTCTGCGGCTCAACCTGCTGAACCGCCAGAAGCCAGTTTTCATGCTCCATATAAAGAGGGTTATCCTCCGGATAATATCCGTTCTTATCCTTGGGCGTATCGGCAGTGGGTTTTTCAGGAGGGCACATTGGGTTATCGGTGCTCTCTTCTTCATAGAGCTTCACGAACCCTTCTTTATCCATCCCCTGGATGGTGCCATTAATAGTTTCCTGAAGGTCAGCCGTGATTGTTTCAAAAACACGGGCTGATGTGTACTGATAAAACCAGTAATAACTGGCAACAAAAACCGGCGTAAAAATGAGAATAAATCCGATCCAGATCTTCAGGCGCAGGCTAAAAAAGCGTCCGGCTGGTTTTACTGATTCTATTTTTTGTTCATTCATGTTATTCATATCCTATGGATCAATGGTTTCAAGAACTTCAAGAACAGCAGGGTGTTGCTCCGGCAGTCCATAATGGTCCACCAGAAAAGCCTTCGCAAATTCACAGATCAATTCATGGGAATACTTTTCCACGTTTACTTCAGGGTTCGGCAAAAAACCAATATGCATGGGCGAATAACGAATGCCTGCCAGTTCTTCCCCACAACTTCTTCCCTCCGCTTCAGGAGGAAAGATCGGCTCAACATATCTTAACGGCAACTGCACCAAACCGTTACGCATGTAATGCTCCATCAAGCGGTGCGGCTCCACCTCATTGACAATGCCGTACACCGGCATATCACCCCTTTGCTTCGCATCCTGAATGACCTGGTTCAAACATTCGTAAATAATAAAGACTGCCAGTCTATGGTCGCCAACTTCCACTTCACGAAAGGATGGGTCAACGGCCAAGGCATGGGCCAACCCGCAATGCCTTTCGCTAACATAGCGAAAGGTGCGCAGAGCAGCCGGTTGACCATCCACCTCGACCAGCCAATAATGAACGATATGACCCTTGCGATGTTCATTGCCAAACTGGGCACGCCGCCTCATTCTCGGGACGTAATGCTGGTACTGCGGAAAAAGTTTTGCATACAGCCCAAGCATTTTTTCAATTCGTTGTGTGTCGCCTGAACCGAGCAGATCGTATATAGCAACATTCCCCACCTGTATTACTGGCTTCAGCGGCATTATTTTTCGTCCTCCCCAAAATCAAGCTTATCCAAAACGCTGGCTCCGCGAGTGCGGCGTTTTAATTGCCAGCTCAACATACTCTGCTCATAGGTGGCACGCACTCGGAATGCGGCAAAGACAGCCAACAAGGCGGCGGCAACGCCAACTCCCAGATAGACCAATGAATATTGTCCGCGTGAAAAACCAAACCGCAGACCAAGGGAAATAATTGCGAAAGTTATCAAACTTCCGAGGATCGTTCCGCCGGAAGGAAGATAGCTGTCAATGAACATGCTGACTCGTCCGCGCTTCTCGTTCGGAACCATGGCTTGAAATGCCTTGCGTGCCGAGAGATCGACGGTGTCATAGGTGATACGCGAAAAACCCTGGGCAGCCGCACTGCTTACATAGCCGGGGATGAAAAAATTAGCGATCACAGAACCCAGCATCACAAACGGCTGGATGAGGAAACTTCGCTTCAAGGAAATGCGCTCGATGATCTTTGCAGAAATTCCCTGTACGAAGATCGACACGAAAGCGATAGCAAGATTGTATTGGGCGTAAAAGGACTGGAAGCCGCTTCCGAGGTCGAGCTTGGCATCGGACAGTACATCGTACAGAAGGATGGTCATTACGCTGCCAGCAGCCAGCATCCCCAACGCAGACCAGGCAAAGGCAGGCACGGTTTTGATGAACTCCCAGCCTTCGGTTAGGGTTTCCTTCATTGAAGTCTGCGCCCCTGCTGGCGGAGCGAGCCTCACTGTTCGCAGGCGGGTTTGCGCTATCAGATACGCGAGGAAAAATATCGAGGCGTTGAGTAATAACAATTTGACAGGACCAAACCCCAGCTTGGCGTCGATCGCGCCGATCCCTAGACCGACGATGGTGCCAACAAAAGCAAAAGTCGCAATGATTGGCATGACGCGGCGACCTGTCGCAGGGTCGTAAATGTCATTAACCAGGATCCAGAAGACGACGGGAAAGAAGCGCCACTGTTGGTCATTCAACAAATAGATAAGTGTGTAACTGATCGATGCGGGAAAAGACTTGGAAAGAAATGTCAGGGGCAGAAGGGCGTATAGAATTACAAATACGAGCAGAACTCCGGCAAGAAGTTTGATACGGTCAAAGCGGTCTACGATGAGAGATTGGATGCCGGTTGCCAGAATCAACAAAACCATATCTACAGCCCAAACCAGGAGTATCCAATGATCTTTGACTTCCGCCAGAAACCCGCTGACGGATACGACCTTGGTAATCCCCATGGCCGCGTAGTTTGCAAATAAAATAAAGCCGAGGGAAAAAACCAACCTCGACTCTCCAGCACGTAGCGGGAACCATTGTTTCAATCTTTCGATCATGCAGTGCCTCTGCAAATAATTATTGAGTGTAATTTTCAGGCCATTGCCTGGATAAATTTTTCAGGTTCCTTCTCGAAGGAAACTTTACAGCCGGGGGAACAAAAATAATACGTTTTGCCTTTGTATTCTGATTTCCACTGTGCAGTGGCGGGGTCAACTTCCATTTTGCAGACCGGGTCGGTTTCCATGAGCACTCTCCTGGTAATTTTGTATCGCGAGTATACTCGATTATGAGAGCACAATTAGTCTACAGGTTCCCCTCAACTTACATAATTTTCAATAGATCTCTTGTATAAGTAAGTTAGCAGAGGTTTTGAGTTTCAAGTTGCAGATAACTACAATCATGTTGAGACGCAAGACGAAGTATTTGAAAAAACGCGTATGCCTGCGAGATTATGGTCTCAAAGTATTTATTTCCATGCTTCGTTAGAAACTATGGCTGCGCCTCTTTTGAAGGATTCCACTGGTTGGATCCCAAGTTTACTCATTTGTTAAGCAAGTTCAAGTTGATAGAGAATATAATGTCCGCTATCTTGAGCAGCATTGTATCTCCTGTGCGATATCCAAATATGAACGGGCAATTCACGCATGAAATCAAATAAAAATCACCTCGAAACAATGAGTCCCAGGGGAATGATCAGATGTTCCATATCATTTTCGAAAAAAATTCTACAGTCATGTTATTGATCGACCCTGACACAGGGAGCATTCTGGATGCGAATCAGGCTGCGGTGGGTTTTTACGGATATACGAGAAAAAAATTATGCAGCATGACCATACAGGAAATAAATATTTTACAGCCGGAAGAATTGGCTAAAGAGCACAACAAAGCACTGAGCGAGGAGCGCAATTATTTTATCTTTCCACACAGACTGGCAAATGGGGAGGAACGCATTGTGGAGGTACATTCCTCCCCCATTCAGTTAAAGGAGAAAAAGGTACTTTTTTCAATTATTCACGATGTGACTGTTCGCCAGCGTGAAGAAGACATAATGTGGAAAGAGAAATCCAAATATGAGGCTATTTTTGAAAATGCGCCCATCGGTGTTTTTCAATCCACTCCGCAGGGGCAGTTTCAGAGAGTTAACCCATTTTTAGCACAAATCTATGGGTACGTTTCGCCTGAGGAGATGATCGCCGATATTAAAAATATTGACCAGCAGATCTACGTACGTGCCTCAGACCGCCTGTATCTTCATCATGGTCTGGCGGAGCATGGAGAGGTTACAGAATTTATAAGTGAGGAGTACCGCAAGGATGGGAGCACCATTTGGACGCTGACTTCCGCTCGTGCCGAAAAAGACGAGTATGGGAATATTCTTTATTACGAGGGTTTCATCACTGACATCACTGACCGCAAGCTGGCAGAGAATGCACTACAAAAGGCAAATGATGAACTGGAACAGCATGTGGTGGAACGCACGGGAGAATTGACACGGGTCAATGCAGAACTACGGCTGGAGATCATCGAACGCAGACGTGCTGAAGCAGCATTGCGCGAAAGCGAGGAAAAACTTCGCAGCATTATCGAGTACGCAACAAACGGAATAATCTTGACGGACGAGTTCGGCAATGTAGTGGAGTGGAATTCAGCCCAGTCTCAATTAGTGGGAGTGGAACGAAGTGAAGCGATAGGCCGCCCGCTTTGGGAAATTCAATTTCAAAGTATGGCACCCGAGCAAAGAACAGAAGAGGTTCATGAAAAGATCAAAACGCTTGTCCAAAACATGCTTTCCACCGGGGAAATCCCGGAGCACGTTCGGGAACAGGAAATAAAACTTCAGAGAGCAAGTAGGGACGATCAGTTCATTCATTCAATCGTTTTTAGTATTAAGACGGCGAATGGGTTTCGACTGGCTGGAATTTCACAGGATGCTACTGAACGTATACAGGTTCAAATGGCGCAACAAGAAGCATTGGAGCGCCTACAAAAAATTACCAGCCGTATTCCTGGTGTTGTATTCGAATATCGGCGGCGCCCTGACGGTAGTTCGTGTTTACCGTTTGCCAGTGATGCACTAAACGAAATATACGGGGTAAGTCCATCGGAAGTCCTTGTAGATGCTTCCAAAATGTTTGAAAAAATCCACGCTGACGATTACAACAGCGTTATCGATTCGATTCGGATCTCAGCAGAGAACATAACGCCGTGGAAACACGAATTCCGTGTGAAGTTTGAAGACGGGACGATCCGTTATCTTTATGGCAATTCGATGCCACAATTGGAAGAGAACGGTTCTGTACTCTGGCATGGTTTTATTGCAGATATCACCGAGCGCAACCAGCTGGAACGGGAGCTCCAGTCTCAACGGGGCTTTGCAGAACAACTTGTTGACCTGATGGGCCAGGGACTCACAGTGACAAATGCTGATGGATATTTCGAATTCGTTAATCCTGCCTATGCAAAACTATTTGGGTACGAGACGAAAGACCTGATCGGCAAAACTCCTTCAGAAGTGAGTATTCCCGAAGACCATGAGATGCTTACGACGCAAAGAAGTTTGCGCAAGATCGGAAAAACCAGCACGTACCGATCGCACCTGAAGCGTGCAGACGGCATAGTGGCACCTGTACTAATTACTGGTGTCCCGCGTGAGTACAATGGAAAATTTGAAGGCACTATTGCCGTCATCACCGACCTTTCTGAACAAAAACGCATTGAAGAGGAATTGCGCCGCACTAGAGACGAATTGGTTCTCCTGCATGGCGAACTTGAAAAAACCTATTTGCTCGAAAAACAACTTGCCCGCATCGACTCGTTAACCGGCATTAACAACCGCCGTTCATTATTCGAATTTGCGGAACGGGAAACCGAGACCTCGCAACGCTATCACCAGAAGCTTTCGATGATCCTGTTCGATATTGATCATTTTAAACAAATCAATGATACCTACGGACATATTATTGGGGATCAGGTTTTGATACGCATCGCACAGGCAGTCCATCAGGAGTTGCGTTCCATGGATGTGATCGGACGCTATGGCGGCGATGAATTCATCATCCTGCTGCCTCAGACCAGTTCACAGGAAGCATTATCGCTTGCGGAACGCATCCATGCCGGTATAGCAAAGATACAAATTGATTTTGATAATTTTCAAATCACGCCTACGGTAAGCATTGGCATCACACAGACGCGCGCACTCGATTCGAAAGAATCTTTGTTTGGCAAGTCAAATGATACGATCGAAAGCATGATCGTGCGCGCTGACAAGGCTTTATACCTCGCCAAGCAAAATGAGCATGCCCATACAATAATCCTTGACCCGGAATAGAAATTTAACAGGGTGGGGAATGATCCAGAAAGCCAAATCAATTTTCAGTTAAATAGGAAGAGGCGTGGGGCTGGGCTTGAGAAATTAATCCTCTGACCTGTCGATCAGATCTTTTACACCTAAATATTTTTCGTAGACATCCAGCAACTCCCCCGCTTTCCGCTTAAATTCAACTTCCTCATTTCCCAGGGCCGCTGATTCGTTCAAGTGCTCAAGATGAGCGACCAAACGCTCACGAAAATTATTATTTTTTGAATGGGGTAACAGCGTTTTCAATTCCGTGATCATGGACTTGGTTTGCTTAATCACATCCAGCGCCTCGGGCAGCGGGGTGCTTTCATCAATGACTTGCTTGAGTAGTTTACATTTATAAGTACGGCAGGCATGCGGATAATCTGGCGAAGTGTGGATGGGGCATTTGCCAGCCCAAAGCGGACATGGCAAACCGAACCCGCGGTTTTCCGGCTCGACCCCAAGCACGTTCAACCCCAGCCCACGAACGGTTTGCACTTCAACGGACTTGAGCTTTGCCCAGAGAAATAAATGTCCGGTGCAGCACAAGCCGCAAGTGACGCACAGAGTATCTGCCGGGGATAGATTTGTTTCCGTATCAGTCATGGCACAAATAAATTCCTGAACGATTAAAGAAAGAAGCGGAAGTCGGATATCCCCGACTCCCGCTAGCAGAAAATCATAATAAGGCAATCCCAACTCTTGCAGCTTCTCTTTCGTCGGCCAACCTTTTTCATCCCAACCGCGGACTTTGTAAAACTCGGGCAGCATCTTGTCGAGTTCCACGACCTTGCCTTTGGCGGGGCCATCGGGCAGCGGCTCGTGTAACATGCGATACGGAAGCGTGTCTTCGGTGGAACCAGCCTTGAGCAGGAACATGCGCTCCAAGTTATAGACACGCTCGGCAGCTTTCAATGCTTCTTCAGGTGTATAGCCCGCGCCCGTGGATAAGTTCATCATTTCGGCGAGTCTCTCGGGTAGGATCATGCGATCTTTGCTGAAAGCATAACGGATAGCCACAAAGACACACAAACCAGAACTATCCATCAATGCAAACGAATCTTCAAAATGTTTGACGAGTTCAGGTTTACCTTCGGTGGTTAGCGGATTCTCTTTAACCGGCACACCGAAGACTTCTTCGTAAGCCACATCACCTTCCATGTGTGACGCGCCTTTGTTCGATGTGGCATACAGCAAGCCCATGCCCTGTGAACCGCGCGGATCATAGCCGGGGAATTCCTGTTTGCGTGTGGTCACTGCAATTTCAGGGTGACCATATTTTTCCGCGAGGCGGTAACTGCCCTGCGCAAGGTCTTTTCCAAAACCTTTGTTATACGCCATCAACTTGATCATTTCGATCATCGCATCATGGTCGCCAAACTTCAACGGCTGACCGATCACACTTTCAGGAATATATCCCTTCTCGTACATTTCCATCGCGGCGGCAATCGTCATGCCGGTGGTGATGGTGTCCATGCCGTATTCGTTGCACAGATAATTCGCCTTGAGCAGCGCGGCGAGGTCACTCACTCCGCAGCCCGTTCCCAGCGACGAAATGGTTTCATACTCAGGGCCTTCGCCCTTGCCTTTATATTTTCCATCGGGCACTTCGGTCAAACGTCCGCACGAAAGCGGACAGCGATAACAGGGTGTGTGACGGATCAAATATTGATTCTTGAGCGCGTCGCCATCGATGTTATTCACGTGCTCAAACGTGCCTTGCAAAAAATTCCGCGTCGGCAAAATACCGAGCGTGTTCGTCACCTGCGGCACATACGACGTTCCGTAAATGCGCATGTTTGAGCCCTTCTTCACATCCGCGCCCACATTCTTGGACGTATCCACGCTCAACGCGCGCATCCCTTCAGGGTCATGCAGCGGCGGGTTTTATTTCCCCATCACCACAACAGCTTTGAGATTCCTGAACCCATCACCGCGCCAACTCCAGAACGAGCAGCCGCGCGATGTTTGTCATTCATGATCGCCGCCATCAACGCGAGGTTCTCTCCCCGCAGGGCCACGCATGCGACTCTCGCATCAGCGGATGTTTCTGCCTTTAGGATATCTGTGGTTCCATGCGTATCCTTCCCCAAACATGCGCCGACCTAACCTCAACCTGATCCTCGTTTACGAAGAGATATACCGGCTTTGGAGATTTTCCCTCAAAGATGAACATACGAATCCAGTGCGCTTCATCCATGT
>JADJSY010000094.1 GCA_016711435.1 Lewinellaceae bacterium | reverse complement strand
TCCGTCTTGCGGCGAAAAGAGCGTCTTGATCATAGGTAGGTCGCAAGATGGTGCATAACCTCGGCAAAGGTAGATTGGAATTCGGGGCAACCAACCAACATCGTGCAAACATTCAAGTTCCGGTGCTCACGCTGCTATCCCTTTCGGTGTTTTTGGCCTGTGCTACCAATAAAAAAGTGCGGTGATCAATGCTAACTACGACGAAACAAAAAAATCAAACGGATTACATCGTAGCGTCCGTTTGGTTCAGTGTCGTTGCCGGTAAATGGAAGAAGCGGCATTACAAACAATGTCAGTCAAGAGCAATTTTTCTCAATTCTGACTCGATTGAAGTTTCCGAACCAACCCGTTTTAACAGGTACCAATTCAATCTGAACGGTTCATTCAAAGTCACGGGATTTCGTACCGGCTTACTGCGAGAATTGGAAGGGAAACCAATACAACATCAAAGCGCTCTTTTGGGTGCAGGACATGGTTCCGAGGAATTTTCTCATCTACAAAATTTTCGACACCAGCGACAAACCAAAAAGTTGATTCCTGTTTCCTTGTTGGGGAGAAAGACGGCAACGTTACTCGTGCTTTCCCATTTCAACAACGGACAAATGGACTGATAAGGAAAAGATAAAATTTTTGAAAAGCCGTTTATGTAAAATAAGCCGGTTTGGTGTTTTTGACCCTCCTTCTCCTAAAAGGGTTATGCGCTGTAACGCATTGATTTACATTTAGCCCTTTGCCTTTTGCTTTTGCCCTTTCACTTACCCTCATCAGCCCCAATTCAGCCCCGCAACTCCGCTAAACCCCGTAACCGCCCAATCGCTGAATATCCGGGATATGTTTTTGTTCAAATCGTCGAGCATCTGGTGGCCGTGGTCGGGACGCATGGGTAGCGCGACGCCCGTTCGCTGCATCAAACGTACGATTTCCCGCACCGCCGCTGCCATATCGGTATCGCCGTCGAGGTGATCGGCTTCAAAAAAATTGCCGTCCGCATCGCGCCGCGTATTCCTCAAATGCAAAAAATGGATTCGATCGCCGAAGCGGCGGATCATTTACAATATTGTTGTCGGCCCGGGCACCCAACGAACCAGTGCAAAAGCACAGGCCGTTTGCCGCAGAAGGCACGGCTTTCAGCAAATCGGCCAGATCGCTTTCCGTGCTGACCACACGCATGCAAACCCAATACCGGGTACGGCGGGTCATCGGGGTGAATCGCCATTTTCAAACCACAGGCTTCTGCAACGGGTACCACCTCGCTCAAAAATGCATACAGGTGTTTCTTGAGTTTGGCCGGACTGATGTTCCGGTAGTTTTTCAGTTCGGCCAATACCTGCTCGCGGGTAAAAGCATCGTCGCTGCCCGGCAGGCCAAGCAGCAGGTTCTGGAAAACCAATTGTCGCTCCGCCTCCGTCATGGCGGCTAATTTTTGGCGGGCAACCTCGATGTCCGCTTCGGAATAGTCTTTTTCCGCGCCGGGCCGTTTCAACAAAAACAAATCGAAAGCCATAAACGCCGCTTTTTCAAACCGCAGGGCGCGGCTGCCGTCGGGCATTTCAAAACTGATGTCGGTGCGCAGCCAGTCGAGCACGGGCATAAAGTTCCAGGTCACCACTTTCAAACCGCAGGCGCCGACGTTGCCAGACTGGTTTTGTAATTTTCAAGGTTACGCGCCAGTCGCCGGTCTGCCGCTTGATGTCGTCGTGCACAGGCAGACTTTCGATCACCGTCCGATCAATTCCGGCGGCTTCTATCATGTTTTTCCTTTTTTTTCGATTTCTTCCACCGTCAGACAGCGCCGTGCGGAATGTGGTGCAGCGCGGTGACGACGCCCGCGCATGCCCGCCTGCCGGATATCGCGCAGGCTGACCGGATCATGCAGGCCGTACCAGCGCATGGTTTGGTGCATTTTATCATAGGTGTTGTAATTGTTCGTTAAAAACTCAAAGCACACGGTGCGCTTCAAATTGTCGCTTGGCAAAGCCGCCGAACTTATTGACGGGGGTGACTTTGAGTCTTAGTCGTCAACCTGCCACAGAGGTTCATCCGGACTGCAGCGACCCTTGCCGTCTCTCGCCCCTAAATTTTCTGTTTCGAGAGCGCCCCCCCCCCCCCCCCCCGCCCCCCCCCGGGGGGGGGGGGGCCCGCCCCCCGCGGGGGGGGTTGGCCGAAAAACTCTTTAAAAAAAACCCCCCACCCAAAAAAGAAAAGCCCCCCCCCACGGGCGCCCGGGGGGGGGTGGGGGCCTCAAAAAAGGGCTGTCAAATAGGCTAATCCGCTGATAATGAACATAATGTAGTATCCGGTTTCGATGTGTCCCAGGCCTTTGTAGTAGTCAAAAAGCCAACCCGCTACTTTGGCTACCAGCACACCGCCGAAGCTGCCGATCATGCCGCCGAATCCGATCACCGAAGCCACCAGGTTTTTAGGCAGGGCATCGCTGACCGTCGTGTAAAGGTTTGCACTCCAGGCCTGGTGCGCCGCCGCCGCAAATCCGATGATCAAAATGGCGAACCACATATTGTACGATCCCGCTATTTGGGAAAACAGCACCGGCAACACACAGAAAGCGTATATCAGCATAGATGTTTTGCGCGCCCGGAAAACCGGCCAGCCCTTTGAAATAAAGTACATTGGCAGCCAGCCGCCGAAAACACTGCCTACCGTCGCCAGCACATACACCAGGGCGACCGGCAGGGCCAGATCCGTTTTAGTCAGGTTGTATTCTTCTTTTAAAAAATCGGGCAACCAAAACAGGTAAAACCACCAGATACCATCGGTCAGAAACTTGCCAATCGCATAAGCCCAGGTTGGCCGGAACGACAATATAATGCTCCAGGGCGCTTTTACGGCAGGGGTGTCGCCGCTTGGCTGCACTTCGTCGGCATCATGTGGATATGGTCAAATTCTACGCTTCCGAGGCGTTTTTGCCGGTGCGGCGTGTCATACAGCCAATACCAGAAAAACAACCAGATCAAACCGATGGAACCGGTGGCGACAAAAGCCATCCGCCAGCCGTAGGCCGCCGCAATAAATGGAACGGACAAGGGCGCTATGATGGCTCCGATATTCGTTCCTGCGTTAAAAATACCCGTCGCGAAGGCGCGTTCTTTTTGGAAACCACTCCGTAACCGTTTTGACAGCAGCCGGGAAATTGCCCGATTCAGTGACGCCCAATCCAATCCGGGCGATGTAAAAACCAAAATTGCTGGTCACGAAATAATGACCCATCGCAGCAAAACTCCAGGACAAGAGCGATAAAGCATACCCTTTTTTGGTGCCGAGCCAGTCGATCAGGCGACCCACAAAACCATCGCCAGGCATACGATGCCTGGAATGCGACCGTCACATTCGCGTAATCCGATTTGGTCCAGTTGAATTCCGCATCGAGGTATTCTTTAACCAAAGAAATAACGGCCCGGTCGAGGTAGTTGATGGTAGTGGCAAAAAAAGAGGGCACAGATGGTCCAACGGTATCTTCCGAGTCAGTATTCATGTTAGTCATTTTACTTTTAATACGGCTTCAAACTTTACCGCCGGCCAGAACATCCTGTTTTTTTTCATCGAAGGTCACTTTCAAACCGGTCTGATACGCCGCAGTGGTCATGATATTGGCGATTGAATGCTGGTAACCGGCCTCGATCGGCGCATTGGGTTGTTTGCGCGAACGTACACATTCCATCCAGTTGCGGACGTGGTTGAACGTGAGCGTGTCGCCGCCCGTATTGGCGTCGTACACCACTTTGGCGCCTTCCAGTTTGCCCGGCGTCAACAAGTTGGCTTTCATGCCCATCGCTGCGGCTTCATTTTCGCGTAGGCCGCCGTTTGCTGATTTCATTGGTGTCGAGGTTGATCATACCGCCGTTGGAGTAGTACAGTTCCTTCGTTTCACCCGCCCAATTCGAAAAACGCGAGGCAAACTGCACCTGGAAACCGGAAGTCGGGTCGTTGGAGGGCCGTAATCGAATACAACCGTCATCGTATCGGCATTGGTGCGACCGTCTTTCCATTGATAAATGCCGCCGTTGGCTACCACGCTGCGCAGGTGCTCCAGGCCGGAAAACCAGTGAACGGTGTCGATCTGATGGCTCATCCACTGCCCCGGAATGCCCGAAGAATAGGGCCAGAACAGGCGGTATTCGAGGTATTTGCGCGGGTCGAAATTTACTATAGGCCGGTTGACCAAAAAACGCTTCCAGTCCACATCGCTTTCTTTCAGGTTTTTGACCAGATCCGGTCTGCGCCAGCGTCCCGGCTGGTTGACGTTCCACATCAATTCCACCATCACGATCGGGCCGAATTTGCCGGATTGAATGTAGTCGGCTGCGGCATGGTAATTCTCGCCACTGCGCCGCTGGGAGCCGATCTGTACGATTTGTTTGGACCCGCGCACTGCTGCCAGCACCGCCCGGGCGTCTGCCATCGTTTCGGCTAAGGGCTTTTCGGTGTAGGCATCGCAACCCGCTTTCATCGCTTCTATGGTGTGGACGGCGTGTTGAAAATCGGCGGTGCTGATAAATACCGCGTCCACGGATTTGGAATTATACAATGCATCGTTGTTTTCAAAAACGGCCACGTCGCCGCCTAATTTTTCGTTCAAATGCGCCCGGCCTTCGTCGCGGCGGCGGTTCCAGATGTCGGAAAGCGCAACGATTTCAAAGTTCATTTCTTTGCGCAAAGCCGAGAACGCCGGAAGCAAAGAATATTTAAAACGGTCAGAAAAACCAACTACGCCGATGCGTACCCGGTCATTGGCGCCCAGAATGCGGGCGTAACTTTTGGCACTGAATGCCAGGGCGCCGGCAGCGAAGGCAGTGCTTTTGATGAATTTTCTGCGTGTAGCCATTTCTTATAATGATGAACGATGAATGATAAATGGGTTTGGGTTCATTTCGAATTGTCGCTTGGCATTGCGCGATACTTTGAAGGTGTCATACAAGTCGACATTAAAAAATATAAACCAATTTCAGTTTTACTATTCGCGCTCAAACTTCCCGAAAGTTTTAAACTTTCGGGAAGTTGAGGGGTAATAACAAATTATATTTTTTAAAAACTGAATAAAAACAACTTATGAGACACCTTCTATACCACAACGACAATTTGAAATGCACCGTGGGCTTTCATTCGCAATCTTTAGGCGATTCCGGTTAATGCAACTCACGACTCACACCTCACGATTCACAACTCACGCTTTCACTCACAATCTTTGGGCGATTCGGTCAAAACCCGAACTTTCAGGTTTCGGAAACTGACTTGATCGCCGTGATCCTGCAAAGGATCGGCCCCGGTCGTTCATACCGAAAGCCTTCGAATTTTTCATACTTGCTCCGGGCAACCAGCGCTTTAAAAATGTTGGATTTTCGTTCATAAGCCAGCACCTGGAAACCGTTGAGCCAGTACACGACGCGGTTGTTCGGATACACCTGAATCCGTCCCTGGTTCCAGTCGCCGATTTTGCGCTGGAAACGTTTTTCTAATTTTTCTGAAGGAATCAAATCGTACAAACTCGCCAGCGTCCGGTTGCCCACAACGCCATGTTTGGCGTCGGGGTGCCGCTCGTCGTCCAGTATCTGGTATTCCAGTCCGATGCCCGACTTGCCGCCGGAATCGAAATTTTCATTGACAAAATATTTGATGCCTGAGTTGGCGCCTTCGGTAAGTTTGAAATCAAACACAAACTCAAAAGCGCCGAAAGCCTCGGTTGTCACAATGTCATTACCGGTTTCCGAACCGTCGGAAGGACTCACGTGGATAGCGCCGTCTTTGATCGTCCAGCGTTTTTGGGGCATTTTGTCGGAATTTACGCTGCGCCAGCCCTGGAAGTCCGTACCGTTAAACAGCAGGCGGTAACCCTGCGCTTTTTCCTGTTCGGACAAATTGTTCGGCAGGAGATTGACAACGGGCGTCTGATCCGGCGGACTCGTTTTTAAGTTTTTGGTTTGAATGCGGATGTTGCGCCAGCGGATTTTCATGCCCGGCTGCATATCCGCATAAATGGAATGCACCTGCAAGGCGATGAACCCGCGAGCCGTCATATCGTCTATCAAATGGGAAACGGGAATGCCGTTGATCCAGGTTCGGATCGTGCTGCCGACCGCTTCGATGCGGTAGGTATTCCATTCGCCGACACGGAAAGCCTTTTTACCCGCCGGATTGATGTTCGGGATGTACAGCCAGTCGCGCCGGGCTTCGTCGTAAATGCCACCGGACCAGGCGCGCGGCGTAGGATCAATTTCCATCTGGTATCCGTGTACCCGTCCGTCCTGGTATTCGGGTTTGGACAAACTCCGGAACTGGATGCCGGAGTTCATTTTGTCATCCACTTTCAAGTCGAGTTCCAGGATAAAATCGCCGTATTCCTCGTTGGTGCAGAGAAAAGAATTTGGCGTTTCCGCAACTGTCGTACCAACGATCTGGCCGTTTTCGACGGTGTATTTTGCCTGCCCATTTTTCTGGTTCCATCCTTTGAGGGTTTTGCCGTCAAACAGATTGGTCCACTGCGCTTTTTGTGCCGGGAGTGAAAGGGCCACAAACAGTGCAGCGAGGAGGAAAATTGCTTTTTCATAAATAATTTGAATAAAAAAAGGCGAATTTTGGATAATACGCCCGAAAGAATGGGTTTTGCGTCAAAGATCAGTATAAAAATCTGAAAAGGAAGATTCAAAACCGTCTAATCTTTTTCAAAATCAACCCGCTGTATCGTCATGACCTTCCAGGCCCTCCCCGGTTGGCGCAACCGTCGCTCACGCGGGTCATGGTAAGGCTATCGCCCCGACCTTAAAGGTGTAAACGCCTTTTTCGGAACAGGGGCATCGGTATTGGGGGAGGCCGGAACACCACGCAAGGCGGAAAGTGGCGAATATTATGACAGATTTTCTATTTCCTCCGTGGTGAGGCCCGTAAATCGAACAATCTTTTCGGTTGGCTCTCCTTCAGATTTCATTTGGCGGGCGATTTCAATATTACGTTCTACTTTACCTTCTACTTTGCCCTCTGCTTTGCCCTCATCAAAGGAGGTATCCACTACATTCTTTAAATCGCGATAGTATTTTAAGCTCTCCTCATACTTTGTTTTTTCATCAAGTGTAAACTTAGCAATTTCGGCAGCCTCGAACAGTTTCTGAAATATTCGATCCTGTAGTGCCTGTGGACGATTTTGAAGATATGGCAATTGTTGTAGTACATACATCCACTTGTCAAAATTGGTTTGTAAATCTCCTTCTGCTTTGCTAAAGTTAGGCATCTCCAAGTAGATGTAAGTTAACTTGTCGTAAAATACGCGGCATTTTTGATCTTTCAATTGCACCTCATGACGTACTTCTTGTTCCAGCTCGTCCTCTGAAAAAGTAAAATCGAGGATACCGACCATGTACACGGCAGCCAATTGGTAATTCCAGTCACCTTTTTTTGCCTGCTCCTGAATGGGGAAAGAGGAATAGTACACACCCCTGTCTTTGAAATAGTTTTGTTTGGCTTTCTGCATTTCCACGATGAATCGCTCGCCGTTTTCACCGATGCAGTATAGGTCGAAAATGGCTTTCCGGTCTGCTTCTGTGTTGCCAAGTTGCTCCGTGCGGGCGTAGCTGAGGTCTTTAATTTTATGCTTTACGGGCAACACCTGGTTCAAAAAATCAATGAGCAAATCTTTATTCGGCTCAGAGCCAAACAATTTCTTGAAACCAAAATCAGTAAATGGGTTAATATATTTGTCTTGGAGCGCCATAAAACGATCTTTAGAGAGCAAAAATACGGAAAATAGCAGTGCTTCGTGTGCGTTTCCTGCATTTTTCGATCTTCTGTAATATCCTATCGCATCAGCACCATTTTCCCAAACCCGTGTTTGAAATAGCCGTCGATACTGGTTTGATCGAAGGCTTCGAAGTTGGTTCCGTCCTGCTTTTTGGCGATCACCCGATATAAATAAACGCCGTTGGCCAACTGATCGCCAAATTCATCGCGCCCGTCCCAGCAAAAATTGCTGATGTGCGTACCGGCCTGTAATGCGCCAAATTCCGATTCCGTTATTTCCCGCACTACCCTGCCGCTCACCGTCATGATCTGAATTTTAAAATGAGCAGGCGTTTCTGCGCCGGTCATCGTATAAACAAAGCAGGTAGACGTAGAAAACGGATTGGGGTAATTGAGCACATTGGACAGCGATGAACGCGTTATCACCCGGAAATTGACCGCATAATCGAGCGTTCCCGAGAGGTTGCCACTGGCATCCCGCCCGTTGACCATCAGGATATAATCGCCGTCTTTGGTAAATTCGGGCCGCCATTCGAGGCGCGCGCGGTTCTTTTGGGGAAGGTTGTTCGCATCGCCCGGAAAAAACAGCACTGCCGGGTCGTTCCAGGCAATTTGCCGGGTCAGCCCGTCCGGTTCCGTCAGGGTCAGCGAAAAAGTAGCCGTGTCCTGTATCGGCAGAAAAGGGTTGTCATCTTTCAGCGACAGGGTTATTTCCGGCTTGGGTGAAATCAGGTCGCCGTCCATGATATGCGCACCGTCGAAGGTAACATCGAGCAAGGGGTTGCGCCGATCCTTGTTGACATAAAAATTGCGGAAGGCAATGTTGTTGTAATGATACAGTTCGGGCTGATCGTTGCCGGGATTGGCGTCGACAGACAGGCGTTGGGGGCCGTTCATCTGGATCGTCGACCAGCGCAGGGTAGCAGTAATGGAATCCCCGGCCGGTACGTTTTTCAGGCGTTCGGTGCGCGAAGTCAATTGCCCGCCTGCGCCTTCCACGCTATAACGGACCAACAGGGAATCCATATCGTACCAGGAGATATTTCGGAACGACAGGGTCGCCAGGAGCGAGTCGCCCTGTGCAAGCGTATCGGCATGCCATTGGCTAAAACGCTGATTCAGCGCGCCTTCCGGGTAACCGTCGAAAAACACCCACCAGGATTTTAACTGGCTTGGCGAGCGCAAAACGGTATCCACCGCTTCGTATCGCAGTTTCAGGTAAGTGAATTGGGTCGAATCTACTTCGCTGAGCGAAATAGTCGCTGCGTTTTCCACCTGGAACAACAGCGTGTCCGGCTGATTGCTTCTGACACCCAAAACCGATATGCTGAATTCATCCAGGGGGTCGTCATCAGGGCCTTTGCCCAATGCGCACTGTGCCACTTCCGGGCCGGGCCGATGGGCGGAGTTTCCACAGCGCCGTTGGTCCACAATGCCTGAAAATTGCGGCGTATCGTAATAAGGGTATCCTGAAATATACAATCGTATCCAGGGCGGGAAAATCAGGGCCCTGATACCGGAATGAAAACGCGTAAGGATAAGGTGGCTGGGGCGCATCGGCCAGCGAACGCACCTTTTGAGCGCCCAGGTTTTCGAGTACCTGAAACAGGTTTTTCCCATACGTAACGGAGTCTTTTGCCCAGTCACCTGGAGCATATCCAATCAGGTTGTCGTAGCGGTACACTGTCATCAACAGCACATAAGCGCCGGGCGTCAGGCCGTTTTCCAGAAATTCCATTAGTGCGATCCGCTGCAGGGAATCCGCCGTTTGGTAGGCGTGAAAAAGTGCGGGTACATTGCCCAGGGGGTTATCCGGACTACCGGGCGGATTGCGAATCACCTGGCCGGTGATGGGATCAAACTGGATAACGACTACCTTATTGTCGATGCCATTCGTGACAAGCCATTGATAAGGCGTTACGGCGCCTTCGTTGTAATTATTCAGGACAGAAGGTATCAGCGGGTTGGCCTGGAAATAGGCCGCCGTATATTTAAACTGCGCGGCATTATCACTCGAATGCAAACTGTTGGCTGGGCTGGAGCAAACGCATATCCAGCAGAGAATCGAGCACAAACTGGCCGTAATCGGACTGGCTCCAACCGGCAGGGCTGCCTTTAATATAGGTAAATGAACGTGTGCGCCAGGCGATCAGGCCGTTGACGAAACTATCGCGCGCCACCCGCCAGTAATATACCACACTGTCTGTCAGGGGAATATCCGGCGTCCAGCTCAGTATACCTGTGGCAGAACTCATATTGTGCTGTTTCAGCAGCGAGCTGTTGAACGTTTCAACGGTATCCAGTTCAAACAAGTACCGGATGGGCGTTTCGTGCGGTAGCAAGGCGGAAGCGTGGAGCGTTGCTTTTTCGGTAAAAACAATACTGTAATCGGGGGGGAAAAGCGGTTGAATATCGTCCGCATAAAAATAAAGCGGATACCTTTTTCGCCGGAAGCATCCGTCAGATCATTGTTGAATTCGGCGCTGGACGGCCACTCTGTGATTTGCATCGAAGGGTCGATACTCAGGAAAAGCCGGGCGAATCCCGATTTTATGCCCTCGGTAGGCAAATCAAGCGTGATTTTTTCGCGATAACCCGGAGCATCCACTTCCACCGTTTTAAGTACCCGGATGGTGTCGCCGGCATCCTTTAGCGAACATTCCAGCGTTATTTTATCGCCGATTTTTTTTCCCAGATTAACCAGGTCGAAGTTAAGTTGGAAACTCGCCTGGTCGATGCTGACCGGATTGGGCGTCACGGTTACCGTAGCGGGATCGATCAGAAAATCCGGTCCGGGCGCCTGGTGCAGTCGTACCGCCGGATCGCCCTGCAATTGTGCCTGGTGCGCTACGGCGATCAGGGTGGAATACGTGCTGCCAAGCAGGGTATCCACCGTGCCGTTGATGATTTCACCGAGGCTTTTGCCATAGTCCGTATTGCCCATGCGGTTATACATGGTGCGGCCATACGTGAACAGCCCGTCGGTAAACCCGTAGTTGACCGTGGCGAGATAGGCCAGGGCGCCTTTATCACGGGCCAGCACAAAGTTTTCGCCCAAGCCTTTATCGTTATTGGAACACTGGCCGGAAAAACAACCCAGAATCAGCAAAAAGGGGTATTTCCCTTTGTTCCTGTAATTGTCAACGGAACCGATGTCATAGTCGACCAAAAAAGGAGACGAGTGCCCGAAAATGATCCAGGTGGATACGCCGTCGCGGGTAGCGTCGATAATCCGGTCAAAAGCCGGCTGCTGAACCGGGTCATTGGAGGTTTTATACAAGGTTTGTACCGATGCTCCGATTTGCCCGGCATTAAGTTCAATTTCCAGTTGTTTGGTATAGCCGGCTATGAGCGATTGCTCGCCCGGCAAACCGCCGCTGATGTGCAAAAAACGTTTGAGACCCGATTTATTGGCAATGGTTTGATCGGAATTGAGCAGCTGCTCGTGTTCGATAACTTTGTCTAAGTAATTTTTGATTTCAAACGGTTTGGTCACCGCCAATCGCCCGATGGTCAGCACAGGGCGTTCGAGGTGTGCGCCTTTCATCACGTACAGCAAATCCGAACCGATAAGCCCGAAATTGGGCAGAAAATACAACTGCTGGAATTTACTTTGCTGCTCGACGGGTTTTCTAAACACATCGCTGTTCAAACCTTTGCCGACCAGCAGCACATGCCTGGCATTGCTCCAGTTTTTATCGGCATAATGGCAAAAATTTCTAATCGCAATCGGGTGAAAGCGGATGCCATATCCAAACTGCTCGTACAATTCTTCTACATCAACAATCGCAGTTGCATAATTTCCACCGGCCATACTTGCGCGATAATCAGGATATGCCTGCACCTGATTGGCTCCACCGGCGGCAGGATCATTATACAATGCGGGTGTGGAAATGATAATAAACCCGGCATTTTCCTCCGAAAAATCCCGAAAATTCTTGACGGAAGGCGTGGGTGCAGACAAAACGCCCGCAGTCGGGTGGAACAATACCAGTTTTCTGGGCTGGTCGCTCGCAGGCAGGAAGACCTTGACTAAGCCCGATTCCACCACCGTCTCCCAGCGTTGCCCGGCGTTCAGATCGTACAGCACCGGCAATGCGGAACCGGAATTGAAAGCGCTGATTTCCAGGTAGTGTCCGGTTGGGCTGGGATCGAGTTCGAACAAAGCCGTAGTAGCATTTCCAAAACTTGTTTTACGCGCATATCGCACAGAAGTGGACGCGAGGCAGGCAGCGCCGGGGACTTCTATTTTCAGGTTCAGGTTGCCGTTCAGCAGGCTGTTGGGCAACGTTGCGGTGTAGGTTCGTATGCTGAAACCGTTGTGCGACTCGCTGACAATCAGGGAGTCATTGGCTTTTATGCTGACCTCGTGTTGTTCGAGGTTGTAAGCGTTTCGGAAAGTAAGCGTTGCAGGCGGTCCGCTCATCTGCATATCCGGCAGGCTTTGCGACAGGGTTCCATTTGCAATGTTTAGTCCCCATCCGTCGCCATCGTACCAGGAATAGGTAATATCATAACTTATCCCTCTTTTAAAATAGTTGTTGTCGTACACGCGCAGGGCGTCGTACCAGCACCAATCGGTTTTGGCGGGCAGGTTGCTTAGGTCGTTGGGCGATGCGGAAATTCTTTCCGGCGCGGCGCCGTCATCCCAGGTCAGGTAATAAATGATCGTATCGTTAAAAATACTGTATTGGTCATTGAGTAATTGTTGGGCGGGATTGTCCGTCAGGTAGCGGTCGACGGCGCCTTTGTTGCGTTCACCCCAGAACTCAATAAAATCGGAATCAGACATGAGGTTTTCCGTGGTCGTATATATGGGAACTTGTACGCCCTGCCGGTAGAGCCGCAACGCCGCAGCGGGAACCGAGCCGGACGGGAGGCCGCCCGCCAGGAGTTGCTGGTGCGGAATGCGGTACACACCATCTGCCGCTATTTTAATACGCAGGTACGGGTTTTGATACCGTATCCACTCGTTGCCATATAATGTGTCCGATCCGTTTACCATCTGCGCCTGTGATAAACGGGGGAAACAAGCCATGACAATGAAAAACCAAATGACGCGCATGTTGTTATTTTTTAGCAAAAATACTACGTTGTAAATAAGTTGGTGTTAATTCAGCAGGGAATGGCAAACATTCCCCTGCATGAAAGTACTACATTTGCATTTTTATTGATAATTTCTCGAAATACAAGGCGTGAACAAAGATCAAAAGATATATGTGGCCGGACGCCGCGGGATGGTTGGATCTGCTATTGTCAGGCGGCTACAACAGGAAGGGTTTAGCAATTTTGCCTTATCAGACTCTCAAACGCTGGACCTTAGAAATCAGGAGGCCGTGCGAGCCTTTTTTGAACACGAGCGACCCGAATTTGTTTTCCTTGCGGCCGCAAAAGTGGGCGGTATTTTAGCCAATAATACCTATCGGGCCGATTTCCTGTACGATAACCTGATGATCGAAGCCAATGTGATAGAAGCGGCCTACCGAACCGGCGTTCAAAAACTGATGTTTCTGGGTTCTTCCTGCATTTATCCGAAAATGGCGCCGCAACCTTTGAAGGAAGACGCCCTGTTGACCGGTCTGCTCGAACCTACCAACGAACCTTATGCCATCGCCAAAATAGCAGGCATCAAACTCTGCGACGCCTACCGCGCCCAGCACGGTTGTAATTTTATTTCGGTGATGCCCACCAATTTATACGGCCCCAACGACAATTTCCACCCGGAAAACAGCCACGTACTGCCTGCTATGATCCGCCGCTTTCACGAGGCTAAAATAGCCGGAGCGCCTTCTGTTACAATCTGGGGAACCGGCACGCCGCGCCGCGAGTTTTTGCACGTCGACGACCTGGCGGACGCCTGTTATTATCTCATGCAGCACTACGACGAGCCTGGCCTGGTCAATATCGGGGTCGGGACGGATATATCCATTCTTGAACTGGCGCAACTTGTGCAGCGCATTGTGGGTTATACGGGAACCATCGAACACGATCTGAGCAAGCCCGACGGCACGCCGCGCAAGTTGATGGATGTCAGCAAATTACACGGCTTCGGATGGAAGGCGAAAATCGGACTGGAAGAGGGCATCCGGGCGGTGTATGAGGCTTACGCTTCCTTGCGTGTTTAGTGTTTGGTGTTTAGTGTTTGGGGGTGCGTATTTTGGAACTGGG
Organism: Lewinellaceae bacterium; assembly: GCA_016711435.1. Classification (GTDB taxonomy): domain Bacteria; phylum Bacteroidota; class Bacteroidia; order Chitinophagales; family Saprospiraceae; genus M3007. Next base: position 30,829 of record JADJSY010000094.1, on the reverse strand, counting down.
ATTGAAAGGATTGGAATAAAATAGAACACGGATTAGACGGATTAGACACGGATTTTCCCTCGTAGAGTAGTAAAAAATCCTTTTAAATCCGTGTCTAATCCCTCAAATCACCATGGTTGACACCTCCACTATACACGAAACCCCATCCTAAAAAATACCAAAGGCGAGCACCCGAAACACGAAACACTAAACACCAAACACGGCCAAAGGCAAAGCACCCCAAACACGAAACACGAAACACCATACACGAAACATGTCACATACTTACGTAGCAATCATGGCCGGGGGCGTCGGCAGCCGATTCTGGCCCGGCAGCCGGGAAGCGCGGCCCAAACAATTTCTCGATTTGCTGGGCACAGGCAAAAGCCTGCTGCGCCTCACTTTTGAACGTTTTTTGCCGGTTTGCCCGGCGGCACACATTTTTGTGGTAACCAATGCCGCTTATAAAGACCTTGTTATGGAACAGATACCCGAGCTCAGTGACAACCAGGTGATCTGCGAGCCGAGCCGGAACAACACAGCGCCGTGTGTGGCATACACAGCGTTCAAACTGTCGGCACTCGACCCCGACGCCAATCTTGTGATCACTCCTGCCGACCATATCGTACTGAAGGAGCAGGTTTTTTTGGATAAAATACAACAGGCGCTGGATTTTGCCGAACGGCAGGACGCACTGGTTACGCTGGGCATCGAACCTTCCAGACCGGATACGGGGTACGGGTACATCCATTTTGGCGAAGCGGCCGATGCTAATGTGCGCAAGGTGTTGCGTTTCACCGAAAAACCAAGCCTCGAAATTGCCCTTCAGTTCCTGGAATCGGGCGAGTACCTCTGGAATGCAGGCATCTTTGTCTGGAGCGTCCGGTCGGTATTGTCGGCTTTTGCAACGCACTCGCCGGAGATTTATCAGATTTTCCAACAGGGCGAGTCTGTATACAACACCGAAAAAGAAGCAGACTTTATCAGCAGGTTTTACCCGGGAACGCCCAATATTTCGGTGGATTTTGCCATCATGGAAAAAGCCTCGAACGTGTACACTATCCCTGCTGAATTTGGCTGGTCTGACCTGGGCACTTGGGCCAGTCTGTATGAAGAATGCCCCAAAGACCCGCAAAACAATGTTTTACAAGGCAATGTCCTCGCGTTGGATTCCAGCAACAGCCTGATTCGGGCGCCGGAAGGCAAACTCGTCGTCGTAAAAGATATAGACGATTATATCATAGTCGATACGGCGGATGTGCTGCTGATCTACCCCAAATCAAAAGAACAGGAAATCAAACAGGTCACCGCGCTGGTCAAAAGCCGAACGGGGGAGCGTTTTCTTTAAAGACAGGAAATTCCGCTTAACCGATAGAATAGTCCTTTACTTTTTGATTTTTGCCCTTTACCTTGAAAACTCAGTACTCTCACGGATTAATTACCCGTCCTTTATCAGGGTAAATCCTGATTTTACATTTTTTTTTCATGTTAAAACTTGTGTATTCCAAACATTAACTATATTCGCCACTGTTATTGAATTATCCTTTTAATCCACGACGATTTCAACTATCCCAAGCTGATAATCTTCTTACACACTAATCAACAGCAGCGGCATGAGTCGACTTTCCTCAATTTCTGTCAGCCCCGAAATACAAGATGGTGCACCTGTTTTTAGCGGTACACGTATCCGAATTGAAACATTCTATGATTTTTTACGCATCGGCGTAAGTGTCAATGAATTTTTAGACGAGTTCCCCTCCATTACGCGCGACCAGGCGCTGGAGGTGTACGACTTAGTAAAACAACAGTACACACCCGATCAAATTGCCGCGCTGGTTGATAATAATGGTCCACACACCAATATTACATCCGGCAGATTAGCGGCTGCATGATCTGGATTGTACTTTTCCTCTATATGGTACAAACACTAAAACCCGAATTTTTTCCCATGAAAAAATTCGGGTTTTCTTTTTCATAAAGTCTGATTTTGAAAATATTATTGGTTGCCAATACTGCTTGGAATCTTTGGAACTTTCGCCGTTCACTCATCGAATTGTTGGTAAAAGAAGGATATACCGTTGTCTGTGCAGCGCCTGAAGATGGCTACGAGGCTAAGCTGCGCACCATAAAAGACGTTGCATTTATTCCTTTACACCATCTTACCCGCAAAAGTCTTTCTGTCTGGAATAACCTGCGTTGTTTCGTTGAACTGACCAGTTTAATGCGCACCGTGCGCCCCGATCTGGCGCTTTGTTACACCGTAAAACCCAATATTTTCGGCAGTTTCGCTGCCCGTATATTTAGGGTTCCTGTGATCGCCTGCGTGGAAGGGCAGGGTTACGCTGCCACAGCTTCTACTGCTTTTCGCTTTTTAATATACCTGTTGTACATAACGGCTTTTCGCTTCGTCCGGCGGGTTGTTTTTCTCAACTATGACGACCGGCGGGAGTTTTTGCAACACAAAGCGGTATCACCCGAAAAAACCGTTGTAATTATGGGTGCAGGCATCGATACCAGTTATTTTCAACCCGTCGCTTCTGATAAATCGGCATCCTGTATCTTTTTATTTGTCGGCAGGCTGCTGAGCGACAAGGGTATACGTGAGTTTGTTCAAGCCGCCGGTATAATAAAACAAAAATCACCAGACGCCCGATTCCAGATACTTGGCAGTACCGACGATGGGAATCCATCCTCCATTTCAAATGCAGAACTTCAACAATGGATTGAAAGTCAGCATGTTGAATACCTGGGTTATACAGATGATGTACGACCTTTTATTGGTTTATCCAGTGCGGTCGTATTGCCTTCCTATTATCCGGAAGGCATGCCGCGCGTCTTGCTGGAAGGTATGGCCATGGGCAAACCTATCATTACGACCGATAGCGTTGGCTGCCGCGACACGGTGGAAGACGGCATCAATGGTTTTATCGTGCCTTCGGAAAATGCCGGCGCTTTAGCCGAAGCGATGCTTCAATTCTTACAACTGAGTCGCACCGAGCAGGTAGCGATGAGCAGGTACAGCCGTTATAAAGCTGTAAAAAAATTTAGCAATGACAGGGTACTGCCTCAGTATGTGCGGCTCATTCGGGCGGTGTTGAGAGAGGAGAGAGGTGAGAGAGAAGTGAGAAGTGAGAAGTGAGAAGTGAGAGAGGTGTCCCCCTTGGCATTTGGTTGTAGTTTGGCATGGGTGTTTCAGGCCTGTAATCCTGAATCGTGTTTGGTGTGTGGTGTTTAGTGTTTCGGGCGCTTCGCCTTTGGCAGTAGTTGATATTTTGGTCGAATTTTCACAAATACCAAAGGCGAAGCGCCCGAAACACTAAACACCACACACTAAACACGATTCACGATTACAGGCCTGAAAAACCAAAGCCAAAATCATAAGAGCCGCCAAACGGGATGTCTCTCACTTCTCACTTCTCACTTCTCACTTCTCTCACCACTCACCGAATCGCTTCCAGCAATTGTTGTGCGGCATCTTTCAATTTATTCACCTGTTGTTTTCGTTGTTCAATATGGGCATTGGAAATTTGTCCCGAGCGAGCGACGGCGTTTAAGGCGTTGTAGGCTTCCCGGGTGGCGGCAAAAACCTGGTTTGCCGCAGCGCGGATATTTTCCTTGTCGCCGGCAGTGGCATTGTTTCGGCGCGCCTGCTGCCACAGATACCAGGCTTTTCGGTATTGCAGGGTACCAAGGTTGTACTGAAGCGCAAAGGTTTCATATTGTAAATTAAACAGGAGGTTTTGCAAAAAATCCTTGTCCATTCCTGCGCTGTTATTTTCCACAGAATCAATGAATTGATACAGCGCCGCCTGGATATCCGCCAGTTTTTTGAGCAGTGTTTCTGCCTTTTGCTGAGAAAAAGTTTGATTGCTGATCAAATCCTCCAAAGACGGCATGATTTCGGCGCGCCGGGCGCGAATTTCGCAGGAGCGCAGGGATAATAACCCTTGTTGGATAGAGGCCTGGCGTTCGCGGGTGAGCGCATATACGGGCGGGCGCAAGGTCATCTGATGTACATCGGCAGCGCCTTTTTGAAAAAAGGAACGCACTTCGGCGCCCATGATAGAGACCGTTTGAGAGATGTTGCGGCTTTGTTTTTCCATCAGCATTCGTTCCAGTAAATATACTTCCCGCTGCGCAAACTGAATATAAACCAGGCTTCTGTTGTGCCAGATTTCAAGGCAGGTATTGTATATTTTGTCGCAATCCAGGGTCCTTTCGGCTGCATCGTATGCGCTGTCCGCCCGGGTAATCAGTCCGCGCAGTTCGTCGAGTTGTATATCAGGTGAAAGTTCGGCATGGCGGTGATAGGCCATTTCAAACCGGCCTGTCCACATAGAACCTATTAACTTGTACCGCAGGGCAGCCACATCGCCAGGGGTATAAAACTTTTCGGCCTGAGCGCGCCGCTCGGGCGTTTCCATACGATCAAACAAAGCGCGGGCGCGGCTGTGGTATTGTTCCAGCAAGTCCGCCTGCTGCAGAAACCTGGCAGTATCCAACTGGAAACTGTCCTGCAGAATCGAGGCATCGGCCAGGGAATCGAGCAGGCGGTGCAGGTCATAAAACAAGCCCCAATAGTTTTGCCCGAGGCTGAAAATAGCGCGTTCGTTGCCTCCGTTGAATTGCAGGACACGACTTTCCATATTCAGCATCTGTTGCACAGCGTCCAGGGACAACCAATGATCGAGCGTATCCTGGAAGGCAAATTTTTCGTCGGGCGTTTCGGAGAGATATTCGCTGATTTCGGAAGCGGAAGAAGTGCGGAACAGACGCTCCGCTACTGGTTTTTCCAATAACTGCCAGGCCGGATCATCCGGTAAGTGGTTGATAACGAATCGTTCCGGAGGCGTCATAAAGTAGCGTTCGTTCACGGTGTAAGCACCACTGCCCGGCCCCGGCACGCCCCAGGTCGGGTCGAACAGGCGCCAGTAGCCGTCCGCTTTGGCCACCACCCAGGCATGACCGAGTCGTGGAATACTGCCATCAGGGTCTTTTACAATACCTGTCACCACTTCGCAGGGCAACGCGAGTTCTTTTGCCAGCGCACAAAATAGATTGGCATAACCCTGGCATACGGCGCTGCGATTGCTGAGCACATTGGGAGCGCTCTGTTCTTCGGTATACTCCGGTGTCGCCCAGAAATTCGTAGTTGCATAATTATCCTCATACCGGATATTCAGGGTGATCCAGGCGTAAACAGCGCGCAATTTTTCCACCTCCGTGTCGGCTTCTTCCGCTAAGTGTTGTGCCAGTTTTTCGACGGAACGCGTGCGGCTGTTCGGGGTGTTCAGGCTGTATTCATCGATAGCGGAGAACTGCTGGCTGTGCAGCAGCCAGGGGAAAAGCAGGCAGACAAGCGAAATGATTTTCATTGAGACCTGATTCAAGTGAGTAAAACGATCATCCTTCCCCCAATTCCATCCTAATGCGTCTTTCCGGCGGCAAATAATTATTCAGGCGATTCGGCAGCACTTTGAGCCAACCCAGGTTGAATCCCTGATATTTTGCCAGCACCCATCCGTTTACCATATCGGCTGTGCGTTCAAAGGTTTCTTTTTTTAAAAAAAGTTGCGCCTGTTCGCGACCCAATTCGATGCCCGGCAAGCCCGGGTTTATCAGCAGGCTCATGGCTAAGGCGTGGCCCGGAATAAAATCCTTGCCTTTGAATTCGCCGATATTGGTTCCGAACCACTTGGTTTTCAGGTGTTTTTCCAGCACAAGATAATCGTTTTCCAGTGATGCAGGAAGCGCCATGATTTCGCCGGAAGGGGTCTGGAAGTAGCGGAGTCCGGCATCGGGTTGTAACCACCCCGCTGCCTCCGGAACCTGGTTTTTGGGTATCGGTCTCAAATTTTTAAATCCCGCAGCCGGGGAATGTTTGCGCGCCGGCGCTTCTTTTTTCGGAAAACAGCCATAAAAAAACCTTCCCCCCGCAGGCGGTGCGGAAAAAACTGGTACCCGTATTCGGTTTCAGCAATGTTCCAGGCTGCGGGAATATCGAAGCGTACAACATCCAGGCCCATTTCCCGGGCCACCCAGGCAGCATTGAGGTCATTTTCATCGCGGTTGTATGTACAGGTGCTGTAAATGAGAACGCCGCCGGGGGCCAGTGCAGCCACCGCCGAAGCCAGGATACGGCGTTGTCGGCCTGCACACATCTCGACAGCGGAGGATGACCACTCGCGAATAGCATCGGCATCTTTGCGAAACAAACCTTCTCCGCTACAGGGCGCATCGGTCACCACCACATCGAACCAATCTTCCAAAGCGCCCAGGTCTGCGGCATCGGCACTGCTGACGGCGGTGTTGGGGGCGCCCCATTTTTCCATGTTTTCGCGCAGGGAACTCACCCGCGACCGGATCACTTCATTGCTGACAAGCAGGTCGGTATCCGGCTGGAGCATCGAAGCGATCAAGGTGCTTTTGCCGCCAGGCGCAGCACATAAGTCCAGCACCTTCAATTTTTTAGAAAAATCCACACTTTGCCGCAACGCTTCGTACAGAAACATGGAAGAGGCTTCCTGCACGTAGTAAGCGCCTGCCTGAAATGTCGGGTCGAGGGTAAAAACAGGGCGCTCGGGCAGGTAACGCCCGTCGGGGTGCCAGGGTACGGTAGGCAGCGATTCGTAAGGGTGCGCCAGGGAGTTGGAGCGTGCCCGGCGCGCGGGGTGGAGCCGGATGCTTACCGGCGGCGCCGTTTGTAAGGCCGCTGCAAAATCCGGGTATTCCGGACCAAGTAGCGCCTGCATCTGGCGGACAAAAGGAGGGGGCAAGGTGGAGGGGTGTGTCATTTGAGTTGCCTTTTTTGCATACAAACCGTATGCATCAGTTCCCCCGTTTCCGGCAGGTTCATTTTTTCTATCAGTAACGTAAAATGTTGTTGAAAATCGCCTCGTTGAATTGACCCTGTTGCTTCCGTGCGGTTATCTGACCATTCAAAATCGTGTACGCGAATATGGTCGCTGAAATCGAGTTCTTTCAGACCGTACGCTTTGTACAAACTCTCTTTAGCCGTCCAGAAAGCGTGAAAAAGATCAAATTGCACTGCTTTAGAGTGTTGCAAAATAAAATTCATTTCTGCGGTACTCAAAAATTTGTGCGCAATACGGGGCATCTTTTCCACCAGTACCTGTATATCGCAGCCGATGGAAATACCCGCTTCGGCTTCTGTCAACAACAACGCCGCCACAATGCCTTTGGAATGGCTCAACGAGCAAAGAACCCGCTCATCGGCAGGAAAAAGGTTTGGAAAACGCCGTTTTTGCCAAAGGCATCCGCTGCACTGATCCGCTGAGTTTGTGTAGCAACCAGCGACCGGCCAGCCACTCCAGCCGCCGGATGCCCTTGTGCAAAGCCCATTCTGCTTCTTCCTGTACCGACAGCGGCAAGTCTTCCCGAAAGAACGCTTCCGCTTCAGCGATCTGCCAGATGCCAAATTGGGTGTTCGGAAAAGGATGCGTGGTGAGGAGAAGCATTTTTATTTAATGATGAATGATGAATGATGAATGATGAATATTTTTACGACAAAGGTTATAAACTGTTTTTAAAAGATTCCCAAAGATTTTTTTCTTTCATTCCTTTGTGTCTCATTCATCGTTCATCATTTATCATTTATCATTTATCATTCATCATTAAAGAAAAATGCTTCGTCTCCTCCCTTCCTTCTACCTGCGTTCCGACGTGGTTCAAGTAGCCCGCGATCTGCTTGGGAAAGTACTGGTGACGGAATTTGACGGAAAGCGCACGTCGGGGATTATCACAGAAACAGAAGCCTATCGCGCGCCGGACGACCGAGCCAGCCACGCCTACAACAACCGGCGCACCGCCCGAACCGAAGTGATGTTTGCGGAAGGTGGAAGGGCTTATATTTACCTGTGCTATGGTATTCACCACTTGTTCAATGTCGTGACGGCTGCGGAAGGCGCCGCGCATGCTGTCCTGATTCGCGCCATCGAACCTTTGGAAGGACTGGATTGGATGCTGGAGCGCCGCGCAATTAAACATAAAACAAGTCCTGCACTGACCACCGGCCCGGGCGCGCTGTCGCAAGCTCTTGGCCTGACCACCCGATGGACGGGTCAGAGTCTGCATGCACCCGACACGCCAATCTGGATTGAAGACCGCAGCATCCCTGTTTTACCCATAGATATTGCTGCCGGTAAGCGGATCGGGGTGGATTACGCAGGGGAATGCGCTGAGCGGCCCTGGCGTTTTTGGTTGCGGGAATCGAAATACCATAAAAGAGAAGTGAGAGGTGAGAAGTGAGAAGTGAGAGACGTCCCGCTTGGCATTTGGTGGTATTTTGGCATGGTTATTTCAGGCAGGGATTTAGTTATCGGTTATCAGTTATTAGTTATCAGGGTGGTAATGCTGGGCTTTAGTAAATCGTGTAGCCCAGCATTACCACCCTGATAACTAATAACTGGATAACTAATAACTAAATCCCGGCCTGAAAACCCATGCCAAAATACAACCGTATGCCAAGCGGGATGTCTCTCACTTCTCACCTCTCACTTCTCTCTTCTAATCCACTCTGCGAGTTCCCCCACCTCCCAGGCATCATCGGCCCGGAACCCGCCGGAACCCGTGCGACGCAGGCTGCTGAGGTAGCCGCCACTGTCGAGGGCTTGCCCCAGGTCGTTGGCGAGTGAACGGATGTAAGTGCCCTTACTGCAAACCACCTCAAAATCCAGTTGGAGGCCCGCCGTGTAATCGGGGTGCAGCATGATGGTGGCAGCCCGGTCGCTGGCGATGATGGCTTCCTCCCGACCACCGGATACCGGCCTTAAAGGCCCCAGTTCAAAGGATTCGATCTGAACCGGGCGGTGCGGCAACTCCACCTCTTCCCCGGTGCGGGCATTTTTATACAAACGTTTTCCATCTACTTTGACGGCGGAAAAGATGGGCGGAACCTGCAGGATGTCGCCGACAAAACCGAGCCGTTTTTCCTGAACTAACTCATTGGTAATGTGCGCTGTAGGAAAAGTTGCATCTACGGCCTTTTCCAGATCGAAACTGGGTGTGGTTGCGCCGAGCGTGATGACGCCGCTATACGATTTCGGCATGGCTTGCAAGGTGTCGATCAGGCGTGTATAACTTCCCACACAAACAATCAGCAGGCCGGTTGCCAGCGGATCGAGGGTGCCTGCGTGGCCGACCTTGAGTTTTTTGATACCCGTTCGACGCACCAGGGCAGCACGTACTTTTTTTACCACGTCAAAAGAGGTCCATGCCAGCGGTTTGTCGATCAGCAACAGTGCTCCTGCGGGAAAAGGATCGGGAAAGGCCTCGCCTTTCGAGAGGATATGATAGGTAGTCGTTAATTCTGTTGGTATCATGGTCAGTGCTGTTTCACGACATGTATAGCGTCGCTACACGAAGCGCCGTTCCACAAAGTAAGGTAATAGTTGCCGGCCGGCAGGTATTCGAGGTTTTGTAATTCGGTCAAATTTCCATTCACAGTGCTTTCCGCTACTTTTTGCCCCTGCGCATTGACCATCCTGATCCGCGTATCCGGCGAGGCAAACCGGCTTTCCGGCGCTGTTTTTATTTGCAAAAATGAAGAAAAAATGGTCGGAGCAACTTGTATAAACTCGTCCTTATCAATATTTTGTAAAGAGACAACCAGCGGCTGAAGCGGTATGTTCAATTGGGTTACCTGCCCTGCTGAAAGCGTCACGCCGGGCAATAGCACAGGCACATATCCTTCCCGGCTGACTGAGACGCTGTACTGGCCCGGGGCGGCTGCACCGGTTTTGTAGACGCCTTCCGAATCGCTCAGATCGTTGTTTACTGTCAGAACAATTTGAATCACCGCATTGCTGATGGGAAAACCCGTGACGGCATCAAACACCAGGCCTTCGAGCCAGGAAGCCGGGTGATACACCGGTTGATAAACAAAAAGTCCTTCAAATTTGGCGGTGGCAAAAAGCAGGCCGGAAGGCAGGTAGGGATCGGCATCCCAGACGAGGGAATTACCCAGTGAGTCCCAGGACGTTTCAATCAGGTTGTCGGGGTGCGTGGCGTCCACAATGGTCAATTGGCCCCTGTAGGATGGATTTACCAGAAAATTGCCTTTTACCCGCACATTATGCACTTCTCCGCTGGGAATACGCCCCGGGAAATAGGTGTCGAGCATAGTAATGTTTTCGAGGTCGGATACATCGAAAGCCGCCAGCGGCGTATTGGGTTTTTCATCGGTGGTAAAAATTGTTCGGCTGTCGGGGCTGAGTTCGCAGTTGTGGGTATAGATGCCGGGTGTTGGGTGCGTGGTAAGCAACTGCGGGTTGCTGCGGTCCGATATATCCACGACACCAAACCAGCCTTTAAAAATTTCGCTGGTCCAAAGCGTGTCGCCTCGGATAAAACCGTCGTGTACATAATTGTCTGTATACCTGCCAACAATCACCGGATTCCAGGGGTCGCTCAGGTTGGCGATGGAGCAACCGTTGGTCACATTGCCGCCGCCGAAAACATACAGGTAGCCATCTTTTGCCTTCAATGTATGGCTGCGCACCAAAAGGCTGTCGTACGCGCCATCGCCGAGCCAGACTTTCCAACTGACGGTATCGGGAAGTGTTTGAAGATTCACAATGGTAATGCCGCTGCCCGCGGCTTCCGAGCCGACATAAGCGAATCCGTTCCAGGTGCTTATTTCGCGCCAGTTGCTGTAGAGCCCGGGTACTGCAAAACGCTCCACGGGTTGCGTCGGGTCGCTCAAATCAACAATGCTCATTCCTGCGGTGGTACCGACCAGGGCCCATTCCCCACCGTCGTTGTCTACATAATGGATACAGCCAGACAGGGTCAGGGGCGCATAAGACAGGTGCCCGATGGGTTGCAGGTTGTGCTGGTGGGCAATGTCTGGGCAACAATACCGGCGGTAGAAAACCCGTAAAGGCACAAAAGCGATAATAGGTTTGCTTTTAATCTTATTTTTCTGAAACGAAATTTCATATTAAAGTAGTTGTGTGAGTAGTGGGTTGCCACTGATCGAAGTCGAAATGTGCCGGGTCGTAAGACCCGCGCACGGCGATAACGATTGGCTTACCAACAAACAAAAGCCACTGATATCACAAACTTCTGAGCCAAGGGTTACCGCCGTGCATGGGGTCTTACGCCATTTCCAGTTGTAAGCCATTGGAATACCCAATCACGCATATTTGTTCAAAAAAACAGCCCGGCCGGTCACTTGGAACCGGCCGGGCTACATCATATTCACGACTCACCACGCACGATTGACGACTCACGACTCACGCATCACCCGCGCCATTGTAGCGCCGATTTGTGCAGGAGATTCCACCACATGAATCCCGTTTTCTGCCAGAATGCGCATTTTAGCTGCTGCGGTATCGTCGGCGCCGCCAACAATAGCGCCGGCGTGGCCCATTTTGCGGCCTTTGGGCGCTGTCTGGCCTGCGATAAATCCGACAACCGGTTTTTTATTGCCATTGGCGCGAATCCAGCGGGCTGCTTCCGCTTCGAGTCCGCCGCCGATTTCACCGATCATCACAATGCCTTCCGTTTCCGGGTCATTCATAAACAGTTCGATCGCTTCGCGGGTCGTGGTACCGATAATCGGGTCGCCCCCGATACCAATGGCTGTGGTGATGCCGAGGCCTGCTTTTGCAATCTGGTCGGCTGCTTCGTACGTGAGGGTACCGGATTTGGACACCAGCCCAATCGGGCCGCGTTTGAATACGAAACCGGGCATAATACCCACTTTGGCTTCGTCGGGCGTGATAATACCCGGGCAGTTGGGGCCGATGAGTACACAATCTTTGCGGTCGACGTATGCTTTTGCGCGGATCATATCCTGTATCGGAATACCTTCCGTGATGGCGACAATTACTTTAATACCTGCTGCCGCGGCCTCTATGATGGCATCGGCTGCAAAGGCCGGCGGGACAAAAATGATACTGGTATCGGCGCCCGCTTTGCGGACGGCATCTTCGACGGTATTAAAAACCGGAAGACCGAGGTGCAATTGACCGCCTTTTCCGGGTGTGACGCCACCTACGACATTGGTGCCATAGGCGATCATTTGTTCAGCATGAAACGTACCTTCTTTTCCCGTGAAGCCCTGGACGATAATGCGGGAGTTCTTATTGACTAAAACAGACATTGATAATTGGTTAGGTATGGTTGTGTGTTTAATTAGTGTCTGGTGTTTGGTGTTTGGTGTTTGGTGTTTCGGGCGCTTCGCCTTTGGCATTTGTGAAAATTTGACCAAAATATCAACAATCGCTAAAGGCGAAGCGCCCGAAACACTAAACACCAAATACCAAACACTATTTCTCGTTGGCATCTTTGATGATAAAAACATCTTCATCGCGGCGTTTCATAAAGTAATGCTCGCGGGCAAATTTTTCTTTGGTCAGTTCAAAATCATCCGCCTCTTCCTGGGCTTCCTTGATTTTTTCTTCGTAAAAAGTGCGGTCATCTTCCAGGCGCTGTTGTGCGCGATACAGCCGCCACTGCGTCCAAAGGCTGTGTTTGTCTAAAAAAATCATGATAAAAAAGAAGACAAGCAGCGTAAGGTAGTAGCGGTTTTGCAGGGGTGCGGGCAACCTGTTCCAGAGTGCCTGCCAGGGATTCTGCGGAATAGCCATACGAATGTTCGTTTAAGTGAAATCGGGCTTATAACGCTCAAAAGTAGTCTGTTTCCCTGAATACTTGGGTGTACTACCGGCAGGAACTTTCTTAATGCAGTTGAGCGATGGCTTCGGAGAGCCTTTCAAAAATCTCCTCGATCTCTCCTATTCCATTGATACTCTGGCTTTTACCTTGCTCTGCATAGTAATCGAATACCGGACTTGTTTCATTTTTATACACATTGATCCGGTTGCGAATGATGCTTTCGTTGTTGTCATCTGCCCGTCCGGAGCTGAGGCCGCGAAGTTTTATACGCTGTACAATCTCCTCATCGTCTACATGGAGAGCAAAAAGGCCTGTCACCCGGGTACCTTTTTCTTCGAGCAATTCATCGAGGGCCTGCGCTTGCGGAATGGTCCGGGGAAATCCGTCAAAAATAAAACCCGCAGCGTCGGGGTGGGATTCCACCTTATTGCGCAACATACCAATCGTGACGCTATCGGGCACCAGTTCCCCTTTAGCCATGTATGCTTTGGCCTGCTCTCCCAAAGGTGTGTTATGGCTCATTTCGTACCGGAAAAGGTCGCCGGTACTGATATGTATCAGTTGGAACTGCTCAACAAGTTTGGCTGCCTGGGTTCCTTTGCCGGAACCGGGAGGCCCAAATAGTATAAGGTTAATCATCTTTATATAATGTGTCGCAAAAAGTGGAGTGCAAAGTTAGAAATGGAAAAGGCTTTCCACCTAATTTTCAAATTGGATTATCAAAACAAGTGTTTTTTATTTAAATTATCACTTTTTTAGTTTTAAAATTGGATTTTGTTTAAAAAAACAAAATAAAACAAATGGATTGAAACGCGTCTAAAAGTATTCACAGGAGCACACCTGTTCAAAAATCTGTAAAGCGGTAACGCTCGCCGTATTGTTGTATCCAATCGTAGAGCCGCCAGACATCTTCGGGATGAAACAATTCCGTGCCCTTGTTCATGGTTGCAGCCGACCCGCAAGCCACCCCGATCTGGGCCATTTCGCGGTACGTTTTCCCCTGATCCAAAGCCCATACCATGCCCGCTACCATACTATCGCCTGCTCCGACGGTACTTTGTTTGAGCACAGTCGGCGCGGGGATATGTTCAAACCCTTCGCGGGTCACCAGCAGGCAACCCTGCGGCCCGAGCGATACCACCACTACCTCGCAGGCGCCTTTTTTGATCAGGCTGAGCGCTGCGTCGTCCACCTGGTTCATTTCCAGTTTTTCCACGCCTACCAGCGCGCTCAACTCTGCCAGGTTGGGTTTCAATAAAAAAACGCCTTCATCGGCAGCGCTAAGCAATGCTTTACCCGAAGTATCCAGGATGAAACGGGCGCCGATCCGTTTGGCAAATGCCGCCACTTTTTTATAATACGTCTCCGGCAAACCGGGAGGCAGGCTCCCGCTGGCCACGATGTAATCCGGTTTTATTTTTTCAATAATATCTAAGCAGGCATCGGCTTTGGCCGGTGTGAGTTCGTCGCCCGGCAAGGTAAACCGATATTGTATGTTGCTGCTTGTTTCGGTAATGGAGATATTTTCCCGTGTTTCACTGGAAATTTCCACGATGGAAGTCAGTATGCCCGATTCAGCCAGGAGTTCCTTCAATATCTTTCCATTGTTACCACCCGCCGGGAAAACGGCTGTACTTTTGCCGCCTAATTTGTGAATGCCTTTGGAAACGTTGATGCCGCCACCGCCCGCGTCGAGGCGCATCGCCGAACAACGCAGTTTTTGCTCCGGAACCAGGCGCTCCGTAGCAGAACTTTTGTCCAATGCAGGGTTGAGGGTAAGTGTCGCGATGTTCATAGAATTATTTTAAAATGCAATGATAGATCTTGTAAACTTGAATGAAATGTTGTCCTTTCCTTTTGCTTTTTTAAAATGCAATGATAGTTAAACTTGATGAAAATAACCTGCGGGAAGCAGCAACCTGGCTTGCCGAAAGGGACGAAGCGCTCGCTTTGGTGCTCCGTAAATACGGCCCGCCGCCGCTCTGGGCGCGAACACCCGGCTTTTCCACACTGGTGCATATCATCCTCGAACAACAGGTTTCGCTGGCGTCGGCCAATGCGGCTTTCCAAAAATTGGTATCCATCATCGATCCGGTACATCCCGAGTCTTTTTTGTCTTTACCCGATGAAACGCTGCGGAATATCGGTTTTAGCCGGCAAAAAACACTGTATTGTCGCAACCTGGCGCTGGCCGTGAACAGCGGCGATTTTGATTTTGAACGGCTCGACGACCTGTCCGACGAAGCGGTGAGCCTGGAAATGAAACGCCTGAAAGGTATCGGCGACTGGACAGCCGATATTTATCTTTCCGAGTGCCTGATGCGTCCCGATATTTTGCCAAAAGGCGATATTGCCATGCAGGAAGCATTCCGGGTGCTGAATAGATTGCCCAAAAGACCTGTACACGACGATTTTGTGCAGGCCACCACGCACTGGCGGCCCTGGCGCAGTGTGGGGGCGCGGATGCTGTGGCATTTTTATTTAGAGGTGAGAGGTGAGAAGTGAGAGGGTGAGAGACATCCCGTTTGGCGACTTTACTGGTTTTGGTATCTGCTTTTCAAGCCTGGAGTCGTGTTTCGTGTGTGGTGTTTAGTGTTTCGGGCGCTTCGCCTTTGGCATTTGTGAAAATTCGACCAAAACAACTACTGCCAAAGGCGAAGCGATTTCAGGCCTGTATTCGTTTCTTAAAAATGTTTTCCTTTGCAAGAGGTTTGAAACGAGAATGGGTTGAATTTCCACTAATGCCAAAGGCGAAGCGCCCTAAACACTAAACACCACACACTAAACACGACTCACGATTCCAGACCTGAAAAACCCATTTCAAAACCATCGAGCCGCCAAGCGGGATGTTTCTCACCTCTCACCTCTAGATAAATGTCTGATTTTTTTAAAAATAAACGCATCTGGATCACCGGCGCTTCCTCCGGCATAGGAGAGGCGCTGGCCGTCGCATTCGCATCTTCCGGCGCGCATCTGATCTTATCTGCCCGCAATGAGCAGGAACTGAACCGGGTCGCGGCGGCTTGTGGACAGGCAGGCGCCTTGTCCGTACAGGTGGAACCCCTGGACCTGGCAGCCCATGAAACGATCCCGGTGGTAGCCGAAAAAGTGTTGAAAAATGTAGGGAAAGTGGATGTTTTAGTCAATAACGGCGGAATTTCACAACGCGCTTTGGCCAAAGACACGGCGCTGGAGGTAGACAAACGCCTGATGGATGTGAATTACTTCGGTACCGTTGCCCTGACCAAATCCTTGCTGCCCGGTATGCTGACCCATCAACTGGGACATATTGTTACCATCACCAGCCTGACCGGAAAATTCGGCTCTCCTTACCGCTCTTCTTACGCGGCTTCCAAACATGCCTTACACGGCTTTTTCGACAGCCTTCGGGCCGAACTGGCGCAGACGCCCGTCCGGGTGACCCTGATCTGCCCGGGGTTTGTCCGCACCAATGTGAGTATTCATGCCTTGAAAGGCGACGGTTCGCAATTGGGCACCATGGACGATGCCACCGATCATGGAATGGATCCAGCCGTGTTGGCCCGGAAAATGATGCGCGCCATCGAGCAAGGCAGGGAGGAAGTTTATTTTGGCGGAAAAGAAGTGCTGGGCGTTTACCTGAAGCGTTTTTTCCCGGCTTATTTTTCCCGGTTAATCAGTAAAGCGAAGGTTATGTAAAAGGGCAAAATTGCAAAGGGCAAGAGGCAAAGGGCAAGAGGCAAGAGGCAAGAGGCAAACCACCAAACCTGCACAGACGCCAAGTTTGCCCTTTGCTTTTTGCAATTTTGCCTTTTGCCTCTTGCCCTTTGCAATTTTGCCTTTTTTTAATTAACCCGCGTAGTCGCCAGCAGTTTGCGAATGCTATATCGCCCGCTTCCTTTGCCCACCAGCATCAGTAAGCCGCCGATAATGGCAATATCTTTCATAAAGAGAATACTTTGCAGGCGCATCTGATCTTTGGGTTCATTCCAGAAATCGTGGATGATAAATGTAACAGGAACCCAATAAGTAAGTAACATAATGGCGCCCAGCGTGGAACGATAACCAACCAACACCATAATTCCACCAATTAACAATAGAAATACGGCACCGTAAAGCCATATATCCTGGTTTGAGTTCAGGCCGTACTGTTCCATAGTTTGCCTGGTTTTATCGAAGTAAAGCATCGTATCGAACGCTTCGAAAAGAAAAATCGCAGATAAAAAAATCCGTCCGATCAAGTCTGTAATATCTCGCATAACCCACAATCAGATTGTTCAGATAATGTTGAATGTATTTTGGAGGGCTGCGAAGGTAGGGATATTCTCAACGGATTTAGCAGAACATAGATGAACAATGGCAAAAGGCAGCTATCTCACGACTTCGGACTTGCTTGGCAGTATCGCGCGCTGCCTGGGGGTTGTGTCAAAAGTCGTATTCTACTAAAGCCATGGTTCTAGTGTAAAATTTAATTTCGCGTTACCTCCAACTTCCCGAAAGTTTTAAACTTTCGGGAAGTTTCGAGCTGAAAAAACCAAGTATAATTTGGCGTCTTATTCCACTTCGCCCCCTTTGACACAACCCCATACACCCGCAACTATCTAACGACTTCGGACTTCGCACTAACGACTTCGGACTTGTCTTGGACTTCAGACTTCTTCAAAACTTCCACAGCATGTTGATAACCAATATGTTCGACCTGGTCAAATTTGTTCCAATCGATCAGACTGATGCCTTGCAGCGGCGGATTGAAGTAGTAGTCCACCATTTTTCTGTGCGTTTGGGCATGATAACGCCCGCTGAGCATAGCTGACTCCATCACCACAAAAAGCAGATTGGGTAATTTACGTTTGCGGTAGACATCCGTTTGGGTGAGATCTTCTTCCCGGTGCATTTGCAGATCGACGGCAATGATCGTACCTGCTCCCAGCCGGTTCATTTCATCTACCGGCATGTTATCGAACACACCTCCGTCCACATAGAGTTCATTTTCAAATTCGGCAGGAGGAAATACCCCCGGAATACTGATACTGGCGCGGAGCGCTGCTGATAATGATCCGCTTCGGTGGACATGCGGCAGATTTCGTGTCAGGTTACAGGAGACACAATAAAAGTTGAGCCAGCAGTCCTCTATATTCAGGTCGCCAAAATGTTCCTGCAGCAGGCTTTCCAGTTTTTTTGCTTTAAAAACGGAGACGCGCGGCACCAGGTTAATATCGCCGGTCGGGCTTTTTTTAAAAACCTCCCTACAGCGGGTACGCATGGTTTCGCCGTCGAGGCCGCGGGCGACCAAAGCGCCCATAATGGCGCCGATACTGGTGCCTCCCACCAAATCCACTGTGATGCCTGCTTCTTCCAGTGCCCGGCATACGCCAATATGCGCGAATCCTTTAGAGCCGCCGCCGGAAAGCACCAACCCAATGGCTTTACCGCTCAAAAAACGGGCAAGTCGTGCCATATCGGAAACATTATTCAGGCGCAGGTGGTGGTGAAAATTCAGGGGCCGGTGCTCTATCCACGCTGCCGTTCCTGTTGGGCGGCTTGTATGGGGCGGATGCAGCAAAGCAAGCGTCTGCCCTGCTATGGAGAGGCGTTCCCTGCCCTGGAGATAGCGGATTTCAACCGGGTGTAACTCGGGCGATTGACCGGAATCGCCCAGCAGCAACACTTCATCTGCCTGGCGCAGGCAACGGTGCGTCCATTCTGAATCGGCGATATCCGGGATATACAACACAAAACGATACAGACTCTCCTGTTCTTCCAGCCAGGAAGTGAGTCGACGGTGCTGCGCGTTTTCCTTGCGGGTGCATTGCGCGATACCCGGCGAATCCAATACGGCATCGATGTGGTCGCTATCGATACAAGTTACTTCGCCATGTATGGATAGCGCTTCCCGAAGTTGACGGGTAAAACCAGCCTTGTCGATAGAGGCGGAAACGGGCAGCAGGCACAGGTTAATAATATATTTTTTGTGCCGGTTAACGGTCGTTTGCTCCCGCAAACGTTCAATAATAGACCTGGAAATATGTAACAGCGCCTGTGGGTAAATCGCGGCTAATCTTTCAAAATCAGCCTTTGATATCCGGGCCAGCACCGTGTCGCGCATGGCAACAATATCGGCATTGCGCGGCTCGCCAGTGATGAGCGCCATTTCGCCCACAGTCTCCCCGGCGGCTATTTCAGCAACGGCTTCCCGGTGTCCAAGGCCGTCATGCCGGATTACCCGGAGCCTTCCGCTGGCCACTACATACATACTGTCATCCTGATCGCCCTGCCGGAACAAACAGACGCCGCCGTGCAGGTCAACCCATTCAAAAAAGGTCTGGATGCCGCTGAATGTATTATCATCCAGCGGGCCGAAAAGTTGTTCAAGTGCCGTTCTCAGACGGTTTTCAAAAAAATCACTCAGCATTTTTTTGGTGTATGGTTTTTGGTGTTTCGTGTTTGGGGGTGCTTCGCTTAAGGCCACCGTGTGTAGTTCAGGCAATGCGCCCCAAACACGAAACAAACACCAAAAACTAAAACACTACAAGCGTCTGCGTTTTTAACCCTTTTTCTCCGATCGCCACGAAGCGATACACGCCCGGCGTCCAGTTATTGGAAGGGAGGCCGAGGATGGATAACGTTTCGTCGGGCGTAACGTTGTTTTGCCACATCATACGTCCGGAGGCATCGTACACCTGGTATTGAACCGGATGATGGAGCCAGGCTTCGGGCAATTCCAGGGTAAGCGACTGACCGGACGCAAGCAGTGTAGGATAACAACGCCAACCTTCGCTGTCCGGTTGTGTGGTCGACACAATACTTGTGGTATTAAAGACGCCGCTTTGTGAAAAAGTTGTACATGCTGACCAATTGTTGAACGGCCGTACCCGCCAGTAATATTTTCTGTTCGCCAATAAATCAGGCGCAATAAACTGGGTATCCGTAACGACCAGGTCCAGCGTTTTCAATATAAAGGATTGCAATATGGATGCCTGAACCAGGTAATGGGTAGCGCCGGGGACAGACGACCATCGCAGCATTGTACCGACAGGCGGCACAATTTCCTGATTGATTGGAAATTGTAAGGCGACCGGGCCTTGCACATCCGGCCCCGGCGGTTCCGTTGTAAGCCAAGCCACTTTCTCCGTGAGCAATGTAGCGCGCATGATGGCGATTTGTTCCGCAGAAAACCGGTTTTGGCAATTGTCAAAAGCATAAGACATGAACAAAGAGCCATCTGAGCGAAATGTGGCGCCATCAGGGTCGGTTTGTACCAAAAAACTGAGGTTTTGGTCGTTGCAATTCCATCCATAACTCAGGTAGTCCGGCGGCGTGTCACAAATCAGATCGGCGGCAATCGTGCAGTTACTGCCGTCTACATACTCCGTCAGCGCCGTATCCAGCGGGGCATTCACCAAATCCAGGGAAGCGTGAAAATGGGTATAGTCATAGGTAAGCGTATCAGGCGTCGGATTGGAGGGGCTGTACACTTTCCTTTCCCAACCGATAAAAGGATGCGGCAACGAAAGCGCATGTCCTACCTCATGCGCCCAGGTGTGGCTGCTGCTGCCGCTGCAACCATGGGAAATCGCGATACCTGCATAAGGCAGGTTGTAACCGCAGTTATCTGCCACATTGGAGGCGAAATAAATATTCAGCACATCCGGCACATTGTTGGTCAGCATCATGTCGATGCCCTTGGTAATCGTATCATGCTGATACCACGCGGTGCTGTCTATCCGGTTCCAGTCAAATTTGGAGTAAAAGCGAATACCTGTTCCGGCAAAATCAGCATTCAGGCGGCAATAGGAATCCAGCAGCCTTTCGGGTGAAATCCGCCCAGTACCATTGTTTTGTGCCAGCAGGTGTAACTGCATCCCGACCAGCAAGGTATCGGAGGAGCGTTCGGTGATAAACGCACCCGGATTGGAGCGGTACGCTTTCAGCATCGGGGCGATACCGGGAGGTGTTCCGCAGGGAGCAAGTTCGGATTTGGATGGGTCCTGGGCCAGGGCGATTTGGAGGCCGAAAAGCAAGAAGAGTAGTAAAAAAAGGCGCATATTGTTAGTTATCTGTTATTAATGGTTAGTTGTGTTCATACACAAATTACAGTCACAAACGTATTGATGCCGGCCATAAAAACCGGAGTAGATTGATGATAGGCTATTTGCCGCCATAAAACGTAGATAACGGTAGGCTATTTGCTGCAAGTTGCAAAAGGCAAAAGGCTTGAGCAAAGCAATTTGCCTTTTGCAATTGCCTTTGCAATTTTACTGTTCCCTTTGCCCTTTGCCTTTTATTCATCGCCCATTCCCAGATACACCCCGTTGGTCCAGCCGAAACCGTCCTGATTCGGGTATTCGCCGCCGCCCGCTTTGAGACCGGAATCCATGACGTTGTATTTTTCCATCATTTTACCCGTTTCGGCGTACGTTTTTTCGTTCAGGCGCATCCAGTTTTGGCGCAGCTGTTCGGCCAATGCCGTGTGTCCGTATTGCAGTAGTCCCCGGTAAGCCATCCATTGCAGCGGCGCCCAGCCGTTGGGGGCATCCCATTGCTGGCCGGTTCGCGCGAGCGTCGTAGCCAGTCCACCGGGATGCAGGAATTTGGCTTCAATGTGATCGGCTACCAATGCCGCCTGTTCATTTTCGGCAATCTGGAAAAACAGGGGAAATACAGCCGCGAGCGTCCAACTGTTTGACATTGAATTATTTACATGGTTATAATCCATGTAAAAGCCGGCTGCTTCGTCCCAGCAATACTGCTGAATGGCGTGTTTGCGCAGGCGGGCTTTTTCTTTAAAAATGTCTGTGGCCGTGCGGTCAGGCAACTGGCGGTGGATTTGCAGCAGCGTTTTTTCCAGGCAATACAACAAACAATTCAAATCCACCGGAATCAGGTCGGTGGTTTGAATACTCTCCATGTGTTGCCCGTCGGCAAACCAGCGGCTGCTGAAATCCCAGCCCGACTCGGCCGCTGCGCGAATGTGGCGGTACACGGTTGCCGTATTGCGGCCCGAGCGCTCCGCCAGGTGTACATCCTCGATATAAGCCTCCGGGCGGGGCGTATCCCGGTCGTCCCAGTAGCGGTTCAGGATACATCCATCGGGCAATTGTACCACCCGGCGATGGGCGGTGTATTCGGCATTCAGCCTGTTTTCGCCTTCCATCCAGAAAGCGTATTCTTTTTCCAATTGCGGCCGGTAGCGGAGTAAAACGGCTTCTCCTTTGATGGATGCCAGCAATTGCACCATCAGGACAAAAAACGGCGGTTGCGAGCGGCCGAGATAGTAGGTTCGGTTGCCGTTCGGGATAAAACCCAGCTCGTCGATCAGCCAGGCAAAATTATCTACCATGCCCTGAATAATGTCCGTTCGGCCCGATGCCTGCAAACCCAGCATGGTAAAATAACTGTCCCAGTAATACACTTCCCGGAAACGCCCGCCCGGTACGATATACGGAAACGGCAGGGGAATCAGCGTCCCGCCCTGCGCGTCGTCGGGGTGTCGCTGCAAAACGGACCACAACTGGTCGAGGTGTTGCCGGATGGGGCGTTCACCGGATTGATACCCTGTGTCGGGGTTTTGTGGAAAATCAAAGTGTGCTGTCACAAAATCTTTCAGGTCAAATCCGGGTTGTTCGCGAGCGTCTTCATAGGCCGACAAAATGGCTTCCGGCGCCGATTTGGGCACACAATCTGTAAAAAATTTCGAGTCCGGGAATATTTCGCCGGATTGTACGGCTTCGTATAAGGGGGAGAGTTGTTCGATTGTGATTGTCATTGCGTTGTGTTTTTGTGATGGAACACGGATTTTGCGCTTTCGCGCGAATAATAGCAACGCGGATTGGACGGATGACGCGGATTTGCGCGGATTTTTCCCTCGTAGAGTTGACACGGATCAAATATTAAGACCACTTTTAGAAAAACAGGTCAACTCTAAAGCGGAAAAATCCGCGTAAATCCGCGTCATCCGTCCAATCCGTGTTGCTATTATTCTAGTCCGCGTTAGAAAACAGGTCAACTCTACATCGGAAAATCCGCGTTAATCCGCGTCATCCGTCCAATCCGCGTTGCCATTATTCCTACGAGCGCGAAGCGCGAAAATCCGTGTCAACTCTAAAGCGGAAAAATCCGCGTAAATCCGCGTCATCCGTCCAATCCGTGTTGCCATTATTCCTACGAGCGCGAAGCGCGAAAATCAGTGTCAACTCTAAAGCGGAAAAATCCGCGTAAATCCGCGTCATCCGTCCAATCCGTGTTGCTATTATTCCTACGAGCGCGAAGCGCGAAAATCCGTGTGCCATCACGCTACGACGAGAAATCCTTCTCATCCCGCTCCACCAACCTTCTAAAGAAAAACAAACCCACAATCAGAATCCCGATCGGAACCAGCGAAAAATAAAAAGCGCTTTGTCCGCCGAAGCGCTGGAAAATATTACCCGTGACAATAGAACCCGTAGTGCCGCCCAGCGCCGAAAAAATGATAATCAGGCCCGACATCAGTCCGTGTTTCTGCACCGGTAAAGCGCTCAAAATCAGAGAGTTAATAGCAGGATATACCGGAGCGATCAGCAAACCGATCATGGGAAACACAAAGGCCGCCAGAGGCGCATCGCCCCAGCCGGTCACTGCTTGTCCGGCGCCGCCTTTTGCCAAGGGTACCGCTGTAATGACCAGCACGCCGGCCAGCAGCAGACAAGTCGTGAGCACCCAGTACCAGTTGAGTTTTTTCATCACCAGGCCCGCCAGAAAACGCCCCAGCGCCGTCGAACCCGCCAGAATACTCGCCATTTGTATACTCAGCGCGGCCGGCAGTTCCAGCACTTTTTGGTTGTACGTCGGCAGCCAACTCATAATACTTTGTTCGATCAGCACATAAAAAAAGGCGCACAACACAAAAATCAGCACCAAAGGCATGACCATCAGCCGGAACATTTTACCAAAATCCTGCACCATAGAGGCATTTCCTTCAGGTTTGATGGAAGATTCGTCGAGCGGCGCGCTGAGCAGCAACAGTAGCGCCGCCATCGAAATACCGCCCAGCCAGTAATACACCTGTAGCCAGGCCGTGGACTGCGGGTTGTTGTCGTCTACAAAATAACTGAAAATAAAGTAGCCCGTCAGAATGCCCACCATAAAGAAGGATTCGATAAAATTCATCAGGCTGATGTGTTCTTTTTTGTCGTGGGTCACCAGACCGATGGTGCTGTACACCGACATTTTAATCAGCGCAAAACCGGAGCCAACAGCTGCAAAAAGCAGTTTTGTGGCCCAGAACGAGGGCATGGAAGGCATCACCAAACAGGCCAGCGTGACAAAACCCAGGGCGATCAGCATCGCATTTTTATATCCGATCCGGGTAATGTAGGAAGAAATTAAAAACGAAACGGCTGCGATACTCAGGTCTTTAAAGGCTTCGAGCACAGACGCGGCGCCTTCCGTTACGCCAAAGTTATTTTGTACCTGCAGGATAACCGTCCCGACGCTGTTCAGCAGAATGGCGAACACAAAATAATTGAGAAAGAGGGAAGTTTTGATTTGCCAGTTTTGCATGGTATGTCGCTGATTGAACTTGAAAACAAGGCGCAATGTATGTATTCAGGATAAAACATGAGTAAAATTGCATATTCTGTGAGCAATGTTCCGGCTTTGTTGTTGAGTAGCCAAATCATACAACATGAAGATTGGAATTATAGGCGCAGGCATTGCCGGTGTTGCTGCCGCCGCGCGTTTATCGGCGCGGGGTCACCAGGTGGAAGTTTTTGAAAACAACGGGTATCCGGGTGGGAAACTATCCGAATTCGTGCAGGACGGCTATCGTTTCGACGCCGGGCCTTCTCTTTTCACCATGCCGCAATTTGTCGATGCGGTATTCCGCGAGGCAGGAGAAAACCCGCAGGCGCATTTCCAGTACGAAAAAGTGCCCGTTGTTTGCCGGTACCATTGGGACGATGGCACCAGGTTGAATGCCTGGGCGGAACCCGCAGATTTTGCCGCAGAAGTGGAACGAATATTGGGCGTGCCCGCCCCTACCCTGCTGCGTTTTCTGGAAAACAGCCGCCGCAAATACGAACTGAGCGGACAGATTTTTCTGGAAAAATCGCTGCACAAAGCCGATACCTGGCTGAATAAACGCGTCGCGAAAGCCCTCTTGCACATCCCTGAAATGGATATTTTCAGTTCCATGAATGCCGTACACGAACGCGACCTGAAACACCCAAAACTGGTGCAGTTGTTCAACCGCTTTGCTACCTACAATGGCTCCAATCCGTATAAAGCGCCCGGCATTCTGACCATTATCCCGCATTTTGAACACGGTATCGGCGCTTTTTACCCGAAAGGCGGTATGTTTTCGATTACCAATAGTTTGTATGAGTTGGCCCTGCGAAAGGGCGCCGTTTTTCATTTTAATAGCCCCGTTTCGGAAATTATTACGGAAAATGACGTGGCTAAAGGGCTGATGGCCAAGGGCGAACAGCATTCGTTCGACCTGATTGTCAGCAACATGGATATTTACCATACTTACAAAAAGTTGTTGCCCCATGCACGGCATCCCGAACGAACCCTGCAACAGGAGCGCTCCACATCCGCGCTGATCTTTTACTGGGGCATCCGGCAGCAATTCCCCGATTTACAGTTGCACAACATCTTTTTCAGCAATGATTACCTCAGCGAATTTGAAGCGATGG
Organism: Lewinellaceae bacterium; assembly: GCA_016711435.1. Lineage (GTDB taxonomy): Bacteria > Bacteroidota > Bacteroidia > Chitinophagales > Saprospiraceae > M3007. The sequence continues at coordinate 5,555 of JADJSY010000094.1, read as the reverse complement.
CAGCCGGTCAGGTGTGCGACGACCCGACCGTTTACGTAAACATCACTTCCAAATACAGCCCAGGCGATGCGCCCGCAGGCCACGAAGCCTGGTTTGTTATGGTGAATGTGCCGGCCAACAGCGGGCAGGACTGGGATGCCATGATCGAGCGCACCCGCCGGAATGTACTGCGCAAACTGAGCCACAACCTCGGCGTAGACATCGGGGCATTGATCGCCACCGAAGCAACGCTCGACCCGCGCAGCATTGAGGCAAAAACAGCCTCTTACCAAGGCGCTTTGTACGGTACCAGTTCCAACAGCCAGATGGCTGCTTTTCTGCGGCATCCCAATTTTTCATCCCGTATTCAAAACCTGTACTTTGCCGGTGGAAGTGTACACCCGGGCGGCGGCATACCGCTGTGCCTGCTTTCGGCGAAGATTGTGGATGAATTGATTTTTGGAAGGTTTGATGGTTTGAGATAGTTTGATGGTTTGAGGCTTGGTGTTGATGGTTTTGAGGTGGTCAATAACAAAAAGCCCAAGAGATACCCCTCAAACCATCACAACCATCAAACCTTCAAACCCTTCACAACCTTCAACCTTCAACAACCCCATCAAACCCTCCATTCACTCATGCCATACAAAACCGCACTTTTCCTAATCATATCCTCCCACATCGCCGGCGTCATCGGCATTGGGTTGCCGGTGCATCCCGATTTTGTGCGCCTGACCCCTTTCAGCCTGTTGTTGTCCACCAGCCTGACGCTTTATTTCCACACCCAAAAAACGCGGCGTTTCTGGTATTTTTTGGTCATTTCCTGGCTGATCGGGTTCTGGATTGAAGTATTGGGCGTGCATACCGGCGTTATTTTCGGCGTCTATCGCTATGATTATGTGTTTGGCTTGAAAGTATTCAATACGCCATTGCTGATTGGCGTCAACTGGCTCATTACGGCCTATTGTTGCGGCATTGCGGCCTATTATCTGTTGCCCCGATCCGGCGCCTGGTTGCAGGCGGCCTTAGGCGCTGCCTTCATGACCGGCCTCGATGTGCTGGTCGAACCGGTCGCTATGCGAATCGGCTTCTGGTCCTGGCAAGGCGATACGGTGCCGATGCAGAATTATGTGGCCTGGTTTGTTACAGGTTTTGTGCTGCAATACCTGTTTTTTGCCTGGAACCTGGCCCAACGCAACCAATTGGCCGTCATCCTGCTCATTTGCCAGGCCCTCTTTTTCATTATCCTGCACTAATCCCACTATTCACCCTCTCACTTCTCACTTCTCACTTCTCACTTCTCACTTCTAATTCAGTGACTACCGTAACCCTTTTCCGTTATCCGCCCGAGCACATCTTTTGGGCGCTGCGCCAGATGCAGCAGGCGCACACCGCCTTGCGCCGAACGCCCGGACTACACTTTTACAAACTCATGGGCAGCGGCGGCAACGGCGGTTTCGGGCTTTGGCCCAACTGGCGCGTATATGCCTTGCTCGGCGTGTGGGATTCGGAAGCAGCCTGGAGCCAATTTCAGCAGGACAACCCTTTTGCACAGCAGACCCGCCTGCGCGCCAAGGAGCAAATGACCACCTTCCTCCAACCCCTGCGCACGCACGGACTTTGGAACGGTGAAAACCCGTTTACACCTATTGCGGAGCAAAACATATCTGCTGATACGCCCGTGGCTGTGCTGACCAGGGCGCGAATCCGCCTAAAGCGACTGCCGGAGTTTTTGCGCTACACGCCGATGGCGAGCGCATCTTTGTCCGAACAAAAAGACCTGCTGCTGAGTATCGGTATCGGTGAAACGCCCCTGATTTATCAGGCCACCTTTAGCATCTGGCGCAATATGGAGGCCATTCAACAATATGCTTACCGCAACCCGGCGCACGGGCAGGTGGTGCGCAAAACCCGCGACCGCGACTGGTACAGCGAGGAAATGTTTACCCGTTTTCAGGTAACAGGCATGACAGGCGTCTGGGAGGGCAAAAACTTCACTGATTCCGGAATTTCAATATTTTAACAAATCTTTTTCAGCCTGCGTCTCTCAAAATCTCAAAGTCTTTACAGAACTTCGCCGGTAAAGGAAACGACCGAAAATCCTGTGAAAAAAGTAGGAGGCCACTGCCGAAAAGCCTCGAAAAAGTAGGCACTTGAACCCAATCTATTCTTGTTTTTATGAAAAAAATTATCATTACCCTTCTCCTTGCTTTCTGTGCCGTACAGTTTGTTTCCATCCAGGCTTCTGTAGAAGACAAATCTGCCGGCAAAGCTGTTATGGCTAAAGTTATGATGCAGCAAAACTCTTTGCCTGCTGCATTGATGAACATGGATCAGTCCCAGTTCCTAAACCTGACGCCGAAGAAAATCAAGGAAATAACCGGTGAAAAACTGTCGCTGAAACAAACCGTCGCCCTCAAGGCAATGCAGAAAGCAGTGAAAAAAGAGATGAAGTCGGCAGACTACGGCACAGACGGCGAAAAGAAAAGCCAGGTTGTAGCCCTGTTGCTTTGCTTCTTCCTCGGTGGTCTGGGCATACACCGCCTCTACCTCGGTTACAGCAACTGGTGGCTCCAGTTGATCACACTCGGCGGCTGCGGCATCTGGGCACTGATCGACCTGATCCGCATCATTACCGGCGACATGAAACCCGCCGACGGTAGCGAATATGACCCGAAACTCTAATCGTTGGTGGTTGTACGTTAAAATCGCAGCCTACATCCTGATCCCGCTGGTACTGCTGATCCTGCCTGCCGACTTTTTTGACGAAGGGCGATCCATCTGCTTGTCCGTATTGTTGCTGGGAGAACAATGTTATGCCTGCGGTCTGACCCGTGCTTTGCAACACCTGATCCATTTTGAATTTGTCGAAGCCTATTATTACAACGTATTGGCTTTCATTGTCTTTCCCGCTTTCGCCTGGTATTGGTGGAAATGGTTTTGGACGGACTGGAAACAATTGCGGGCTTTGACGGATGCTGAAATGGAGCAGGAAGGTTGAAACGCTGTGGAGGGTGTTTCGTTGGGTTTATCAACCCAATGAAACACCCTTTTTAATTCAATCAACAACCGCGCCATTACGACAAGCCGCTAGGAAAAGATCAAAAGCCCAGTGGATAAGTTTAGATATTGGAGTGTATAACAAAAATAGGGCTATATAGGAAATTCCCAAACATACCCTTTATTTTAGCGCTTGATAAAAATCCTTGTATGCCTTTTTGCCTATTGCTCCAAATGATATTTGCCCCCTGACTAATTCGCATGCCTTGCGAGTAATCAGGGGGCTTGTCATGGGTAATGAGCATTGTAGCGATGGGCGGTTAAGTAAAAAGATGGAATGCAGGTTGGATGGGTAGTGAGAGGAATTACGCAGGGAGTAGGAATTGATTTTTTTTTAGAAAGGAACAAGTTATCGATAATAAAAATAAGATAAATGAAAAAATTAAATACAAATAGAAAGAAGGGAAATTTTGAAAATCTGATTTTTGAAAAACCTACCTTGCCTTGAAAATCTGGTTAAAATTTAATTGAAAATTTCAAACAAAAATTGTATGAAAAATATCTTTACTCTCTTTTTTCATTGACAACATTACTTGCCTACCACAGCCTCAAAATGACGATTGTGGTGGAGCAGTAAATATCGCCGTTGTCGCTGGACAAAGCGCATCACCGCCTTGCTGTACAAAATGCAATAAATGCAACGGAATTTATTGAAGCAAACTATTGTTCAAATATTGTATCTGGAATGGCAGATGATGTTTGGTTTAAATTTACTGCTGTTTCTACAACTATTATAATAACTGTTAACCCCTCCTCTGGCTATGACCCGGCAGTAGAATTATCATCAGGAGCATGTAACAATCTTTATCCATTAAGGTGCTCAGATAATGGTGGAGGCAACGGCTATCAGGAAATCCTATCTTATGATGATTTAATTGTCGGAACAACTTATAGGATAAGGGTGTATGATTACGGCAATATTTCACCTGCCACGACTACATTTTCCATTTCGGTTTGGTCGGAGGGCACCAGCGGTAGTTCAGAAATTGATTTTTCTCAGAATTCTTTAAATTTTAACTCAGTTCCAATAAGCGCAGGCTCTGTAACAAAAAAGCATTGATATATCAAATGACGGTAGTTCAACTTTGAGTATTAATAGTATAACATATATTCACCAAGCCAATTTAGTGGTTCAACTTCTTTGAGCATCGCCCTAATTCAACAAAAAACATTCAACATTGATTTTGATCCCAGTAGCGCAACAACTTATAATGAAACGTCACATTCTTTTCAAATGCAAGTGGCTCACCACATTCCATTAGCGTTAGCGGAACAGGAACTACTAACCCTGTTGCAGTTTTGTCTGTCAATCCACTATCCTTAAATTTTGGAACTTTTGTACATGGCGGTTCAAGTGAATCTCAATCTTTTACGATTTCAAACCCTGGAACGGCAGGATTAATTATTTCAAATTTTACTCTACCCAATGGTTTCTCTGCTAATTGGACAGGAGGGAACATTCAAAGTGGAAACTCTCAAACAATAGATGTGACTTTTAACCCGGTTAATCAAGGCAATTTTAGCAACAATATTACAATTAATAGCAACGCTGGTAGTATTACCGTTTCTTTACAGGCAGTTGTAGGTCAAAATAACAACTTCATTTCTGGAACTGTAAAAGATATAATTAATACTTCCACAGGAAGTTCAGGTCTTGTTGAGGGAAATATAGAGGCAGGAAAAACTGTAAATCTGTATTCAGGAAATTCGCAGATTCAATCTGTTCAAACAAATGCATCTGGGGCTTTTTTATTTAACAACGTAACGCAAACAAACCTAAAAATTAATATTCTTATCAATACAAGCTTAAGTGGACAATTAAGTGTTTGGAAGAATAATGTCACCATAGGGACAAATTACACGATAAAAGCACCAAAATCGATAATGGAAAAAATTGACACTCTGGAAGACGAGTTAGAGCAGATTGATTTTGATTTGGTGTTTTGGGACGAGGTATGTAAACGCTTATAATACTGACAATCTTTCTGGATTAGTAAATTACACTTCGCCTAGTGGTTATCGGACAATAATTGATAACTATAATGATGTTTCAGTTATACTAGGTAGATTGCATAATGCTGCTTGGACACTTAAAGAAATTTCCGATGATGTAGCTATAAATAGTGCTAAGACTATGGAGCTGTTTCCTAAGTTAATTAATTTGTCTGTTGACATTCTTCAATCGTTAAAAAAATTCACCAAAATACTGTACTATCAAGTTGGGGACAAAGCCATCGTGGTGGTGATCTTATGATAAAAACCTATGCCCATAAAACACAACCTCTAATAAACCTTATTACAGATAACTGTTCGTCTCCAAGTACAACTTTCTCAACTACTTTGGCAGATAGTAAGTTAAATGCAATTACAACTATCAGTAATGCTGATGTTGAAACTATCTATAATGACAACAATATGGATGTTGCGATTGCCATTTCTGAAGTTGTTGAAGGTATTGACAACTTTTTGACTTTAATTACAGGTGGCTTAAATGTTGTTATTCCATCAGGTGTTTTTAC
>JADJSY010000093.1 GCA_016711435.1 Lewinellaceae bacterium | reverse complement strand
TCCATGAACTGGTGAAACCACTCGCTCAACCCGACGATCCGGCCAATCACCCCGCCAGGACTGGCTGAGCCACCTTTTAGTTTTTGAGGCACGCAACCGCGAAGAAGGTATTCGGCACCAGAAATCTTGGTATCGGTTAGCCGTTTGTGCTGGCACACATCGGGGGGCAGGACGTAGCGGCGCCGCTTTTTATCTGGCAGGTATCGCTGGAACCGGATCAGCAACACGCCGATTACTGGCATGTGCAACGCGGCGCCAACCATGCATTGCTTCCTAATTATCCGCTTTTTCACCTGCTGGATGCCCTGCATGACACCAATCTTTCGCAGCAAGCCCATCATTTGGTAGAAGCCAAAAGCCTGAATACCAAAGACTTCGGGGGGGGGAGTGCTCGTTTGTCCTGCGCGACCTGGAAGGCGACAAACTGATGCTGGCTGATATGCTCCGGATGTCGGCGGAGGCCAAAAATAAGTCCTCCTACGACCCCGAGATTTTCAAAACGGTATTGAATAAAACCTACCGCGAACAGCATAAATTAGATTCGGCCTGGGAGGAATTGCACAGCCCTTTGTTTGGCGAACTGGGTTTTACAGAAACCGTCGGACGCTATTTGCGCGCCAACCGGACGGAAGGTAAAGAGTTCACTGAGTCAGTTGAATACGCAGGATTTTGTTTTTAAAAAAGAAGAATACGATGAAATCGTGGAAGCGATTTATGCTTCGGAACCGCTGTTCCGGCGTTTTCCAACGCTGCAACACCCGCTGAACAGGCTGAACCACAACGTATTTACCGAATATTCCAACGCAAAAGGCCGCGCCTGGACCGAAGAACAGGTGGCCGCGCTCATGGCAAAAGCCACCGCGCTACACCACCGCTTTATTTCCAAAACCAACGACTATTCGGAAAGCCTGCTGGATCATTACGAACAGTATTTTCCGATTTGTCCGCCTTTATCAAACGCATCCGCGACGGACTGGAAGACGGCGTAACGCGCTTCGGACCCGATTTTGAAAAAGCCATTTCAATGTAGAAAAAATTGTACGGCGTTTTCAGCGACCGCTACAAAGAGATCGTCACCGCCAAAGAACAACTCGGGGTTATTTTTGAAGAAATGCGCCGCACTTACAGCCTGCGCAAATATTTTGAATTTGATTTCCCGCGCATTTTGGACAACCGCAACATTCGGAAAATCAGCGAGTTGACCAAAGATTTCGACGCCGCGCTGCGGATGTGGCGCAAACGTATCCCGGCCATCGTGCGTGAAGACGTGCGGCGCCTCAATGCCAAAAGTATCCATTCCGAACTCGATTTTAAGGAACAAATCAAGGACCTGGAATACTCGCTGGATATTTTCCTCGATGAATTCAATGCCGTCGGCCTCTATCAGAACCCCCTTAAACACGAGATGCTGACGATCCCCAAACGCCAGGAACCTGGAAGACGTGATCGCCCGGCTCGAAGACACACAGTTTTACCTGCGCGATTTCGACGATTTTTATATCTGGCAAAAACACTGGCTCTCACTGGCGCCGCCCGCGCAAAAAGCCGTGCAGGCGCTGTGCAAAATCAAACCGCAAAACTGGCAGGCCGCTTTTGAAAGCTGGTACCTGCACTATTTGCTGCAAAATGAATTCCACCCCGGACTGCAATGGGACGATAAAACCATCAGCGATGTGGCGGATTACAGCCGCGAACTGAAACGCCTGCTATCGGGACAGATCAGCACCCTGTGGCAGGATCGCAAAAACAAAGCGCTGAAAGCCTTAAAGTCCAACCACTCAAAGGCTTATAAAAACTGGTTTGGCAAAGACAACCGCAAGTTGTCGGCAGGTTTGAAGTCGGAAGACCTCTTCCACAACCACATCGAAGCGCTGACGGAAACGCTGCCCGTGCTGCTCACCACCCCGGAAGTGGCGCTCGACGTGGTGCAAATGTCCAATATGGTGTTCGACCTGGTGTTGGTAGACGAGGCGCACAATATCCCGAAACAGGAATGTTACCACCTCTTCGACCTGGCGAAACACCTCGTGGTGTTCGGCGACGCGAAACAGGACATGACACCTTTCGCCGAAGACGATATCCTCGAATTCTGCAAAGGTATCGGCGCCATTACGCACCAACTCCAGTACCACCACCAGGATACGCCCGAAGGCTGGGTGCGGTTTAATAAAATCGCTTTCGACACACCTTTTAAACGTATTCCTTACCGCAGCGCCCTCGACTCGACGGTGGTGACCAATGTGAAGGCCGCTACGACGAAGCCAGCGGTACCAACGACGCGGAAGCCCGCCAGATCATCGACTGGCTGAACCTGATCGAACCGACGCCCGCGCATACCTACCCGGTGGTGGGCATCGCCTGCGCCACGGTGGAGCAACGCGACCTGATCGCCGGACAATTGCTCAAAATACGCCAGCGCAAAATGGCCGGCTGGGAAAAAATCCAGCAACTGTATCTCAACGGCCTGGGCGTGTACCAGTTCGCCGAAATGCAGGGACAACACGTCGACATCATGTTGCTGTCCCTCACGCACGGCGTGACCGACGCGCAGGGCACCCTCACCCGGCACCTGTTTCTGGAACAGTCAGTTGGGTTTCAACCAGTTACACGTGGTGCTCACCCGCGCCACACAGAAATTCTACATTGCCCACTCCATCCCGGAAGGGCTGCACTCGGTGCTGGCCGCCGATAAAAATTTCCTCGGCACCTGTATTCTCTCGCACTTAGTCACCTTTGCCGACTTTATCCAGCGCGGCGAACGCGAAGCCGCCGAAGAACAACTGAACAAGATGAAAGCGCTGCTGAAATACACGGATTCTTACTTTGAACCGACTGTTCGGCGAAGAAGTGGAACTGGCGCTGCGCCCCTACTTCGAACAAAACCAGATGAAACGTTCGGCCATGGCTGCCGGGGTACGCGTACCGCTCTTCATCGAAGGAAAAGGCCTGGAAGAACAAAGCAGCGTACTGGCTTTCGACGGCGTGCTCGCGCCGACGCAACTGCCCAGCTACGAATGGGAAGAAAAAATGGGGCATTATTTCCGGAAACAAGGCATCGCTTATGCCGGTATTGTCGGCGCACTGGTGGAAAAGCCCGAAACAGGAGGCGCGGAAACTGGCGAGTCGGTTGTTGCAGCAGAAAGAGTAGTGCGAAGTGCGAAGTCGGCAGTGCGAAGTGGTGTACCGGCGGCTTTAGCCGCAGGAGCTGGAGGTTAAATGTTTTGTTCTCAATGTTTCCGACATCCGGCAGATAAAGCAGCCGGTACTTCAAGCCACGCTACTTTGCGAAAAATGTGAATACAAAATCCAGATTAAGAATGAGGGTAGTAACCTGGAATTGTAATGGAGCCCTACGGAAAAGTTTGAACATCTTTCAGACCTGAATGCCGATATTTATGTCATTCAGGAATGTGAAGACCCGGTCAGGATTCAAGACAAAGCATTTAATGCCTTGGGCAGAGAACTATTTATGGACATGGAAAACAAGCATAAAGGCATAGGATATTTGTAAATAGCAACTTGAAAATCGAGTTGCTGAATTGGGACAACCAATACAAAGACCATACAGTTAAACATTTCCTGCCCTGTTTAATAAATGGCGATATTCAAGTACTCGAATTTGGACACATAAAAAAAACAACTCCCCCAATTTCGGCTACATAGGACAGGTATGGAAATATTTGCAAGTCAATAAAGAGAAGTTTGATAATGTGATTATTGCAGGTGATTTTAATAGTAATACTATTTGGGATGAATGGGATAGGTGGTGGAATCACTCTGATGTAGTAAAAGAACTTAAGGAGATTGATATAGAGAGCCTTTATCACAATTATTTCAAGGAAGAACAAGGCAAAGAATCCCAACCTACATTCTTTTTACATAGAAATCAGGCGAGACCTTATCATATTGATTATATGTTTGCCAGTGAGATTTTCTCAAGTCGCTTGTCAAAACTTGAAATTGGCAAGGTGGAAACGTGGTTAAAAATAAGCGATCATTTGCCGTTGGTTTGTGAGTTTGAATAATCTTCTGAACCTGCTGTGCACTTCTTATAGCAGAACGACAGCCTAACAACCAAAACAACTCCAAACTCGTTATCTTAGCTGCGTAAACGATCACTTGGGCAGACAATCCACTCCATGCAAATCGAAGAAATAAAAAATAAAATCATACCCGCCCTGCAAAAGCACAACATCACGCGTGCAGGTGTTTTCGGTTCGACGGCTACCGGCCGGGCCAGGAAAGGCAGTGATATCGATTTGCTGGTAGAATTCGGGCAGCAGATAAGCCTGTTGGAATTCGTAGGTATTAAATATGAATTAGGCGTCTTGTAGCGAGCGGTCTTGTTGAGTATGAGGCGATTAAGCCGAGACTTCGTCAACGTATCCTTTTAGAAGAAATCAGAATATATGGCTAAAAAAGATAGAGACGATTCAGTATTCCTCGGAGATATTATTGAATGTATTGAGATGATAGAAAGGTATATCCAGAATTCAAGCGAAAAAGAGTTTGAAGACAACTCCGAAAAGCAGGATGCTGTAATTCGACGTATTGAGATTATTGGAGAAGCAGTCAAAAACATCTCAAAGAAAACAAGAGACAAGCATCCGAGCATACCCTGGAAAGAGATTGCCGGTATGAGGGACGTGGTTATTCACCAGTACTTCGGAGTAACGATTGGTTTAGTTTGGGCTGTGTTGCAAACCTCATGATTTGATGCTCCTCAAAGATAAGTTTCAGGCAGTCATGGATCGCTTGGACTAAGGACATCCCTTGGGCAGGTTTTTACCCTCGGCAAGCAACGGATATTGGCTACCCCGATCCCTACTCCAGCGTCTCCACCATATACACGATATAATCGGTGTCGCCTTGCCAGGGGAATGCATCTACCAGTTCCCTATAGTGCAGTTTGACGTTTTTGCCTTCAAATCGCTGCATTTGCTGGTACACCGCCCCATCTTTTACAGAGAAATCCCAGGTGCTTTGGGTCGTCAGAATAGTGCTCCCGCCCAGGTGCAATTGTCCTTCGTATGTTTTGAATACCACGCCTTTTTTAGAAATTTTAAACAGCATCCCCGTACGGGTACCTTCGCTGATCGTGTAGGTGCGATACAAAAAATAGCCGATAAAAGTGAGTAAACCCACAGCCAAAAGGATCCAAAGGGTGCGGCGGACAAATCTGCCGCCTTTTGTTTGACCTGATCGTATTGAACGGACATGATAGAAGGGTGGTTAAGTATGTAATTCTTAGACAGGACAAATGTAAAAAAGTCTCGCCACAAGCAGGGTCAAATAATCTCCCCCAGTCGCAGTTCCAGCCCTGGCATTACCTCACCCCCAGAAGCGCTTCCTCAAATCAACACTCCACTCCCCCAATCCCGCACTTCAGTCATCTTTATTTCCCCGCCGCCCGCACGCGCCACCTTTGTTGCATCAAAAAGAAACTACTCAGATCTATGCGCATCGGCTTTTTCATCATACTGTTTTTCCCGTTTTACATCAGCGCCCAAAGCACCCTGTCCGGCACCGTCCTCACTACCAAAGGCGACACCGTTATCGGCGCGAACGTGTTGCTGGAAGGCACTTACGACGGCGCGACCACCGACCTCAACGGGTTCTTTTCTTTTCGCAGCGAGGAACTGGGCGCGCAAAAACTGCTAGTCATTTACCTCGGTTGCGATACTTTCCGGCAAACGGTGACGCTGTCAAATGCCGCCCTGAAACTTGCCCCGCGCTTGAAAGAAAGCGCTTCCGCCTTGCAGGAAGTGGTCATCTCCGCCGGTTCCTTCGAGGCTGCCGGCGACCGCAAAAAGGCCGTGGTATTGACACCCATCGACATCGCCCTCACGGCCAGTGCCACGGCTGACATAGCAGGGGCCATCGCTACCCTGCCCGGCGTCACCCGCAACGGCGAGTCGGGACAAATCCTCGTGCGCGGCGGTGCGGGCTACGAAACCCGTACCTTCATCGACGGACTACTGGTGCAAAACCCGTACAACAGTTCGGTACCCAATGTGCCTGCGCGCAACCGCTTTTCGCCGTTTCTGTTCAAAGGAACCATGTTTTCCACGGGCGGCTATTCGGCGGAATACGGACAGGCGCTTTCCTCGGCCCTGATCCTGCAAACGGAAGACCTGGCGCCCAAAAACAACACCGGTTTGTCGCTGATGAGCGTTGGCGGCGGTTTGTCGCATACCCGTCGCTGGAAAAATACATCCGCTTCTTTGTCAGGCAGTTATAGCAACCTGGCGCCGTATTTTGCTTTGTTGTCGCAAAATATCGATTGGATCAAAGCGCCACAGTCGGGCGGCGGCGAACTCATCCTGCGTCACCAGACCAAAAACGAAGGCATGTTCAAACTGTACGGCTCCGCCAACCGATCGGCCATGCGTATGAACTACCCCGATGCGTTTCAGCCTGAACAAACAACCCCGCTGTCTTTGCTGGCCGATAATTTGTATGTGAACACGTCTTACCGCGGGCAGATCAACAAATGGACTTTGTTTGCCGGACTGGCTTATACCTGGAACCGCGATTCCATTGGAAGTAATTTTGCGCAGAACAAAATCCAGCAATCGACCCAGATGCGTTTTACGCTGAACCGCTCGTTCAGCCGCAGTTTCCGGCTGAAAATGGGCGCTGAATACCTGTCCGGCCGGTACGACGAGTATTTCCGCGATACGGATTTTACGCAGTTTAATGTTCAGCGGAAAGAACAATACGGGGCGGCTTTTGCAGAATCGGACCTGTTTATTTCTTCCAAAATTGTGGCCCGCGTGGGGCTGCGCGCCGAGCATTCGGGGCTGCTGCAAAAGCAAACCTCGCGCCGCGCCTTTCCGCAGCCTATATTCTGGGGCCGAATGAACAGGTCGCGATGGCGTTCGGACAGTTTTACCAAAACCCGGAATACGACCTGTTGCGCCGCAATACCGATCTGCAATTTGAGCGGGCCACACATTATATGGCCAATTACCAGCGCATCCGCAACGGCTACACGTCCGGGTGGAAGGCTACCTCAAAACGTATAAAAATCTGGTCAAAACCGATCCGGATACCTATTTATCCAATAACGGCGGCGACGGTTATGCACGCGGCATCGACGTGTTTTTCCGCGACCAAAAAACGATCAAACGCGGCGATTACTGGATTTCCTATTCTTACTTAGACACCAAACGCGATTACCGCGATTTCCCGACCTCGGCAGTGCCCACTTTTGCCGCGACGCACAATGCATCGGTGGTGTACAAACACTGGTTTTCAGGCATTAAACACGGCCTTCGGCGCTACGTATGCTTTTCAGTCGGGCAGGCCTTTCAACGACCCCAACACCGGCTCTTTCAATACCGGTCGCACGCCCGTTTACAACGACTTGAGTGTGAACGCCAGTTACCTGACCAATCTGGGTGGGCATTTCACCATCCTGTACGTTTCGGCCACCAATATTCTGGGATCCGATCAGGTGTACGGCTACCAGTTTGCGGCGGCGCCCGGCCCCGACGGGCGTTTTGCTGCCCGGGCGATTACGCCGCCTGCCAAACATTTCCTGTTCGTCGGGTTGTTTATTAATTTCGGTCAGCGGTATAAAGCGGCGGAGACGACGAAGGTGGATATTTAGAAGGAATGAGGGATGAGGATTGAGGAACGATTTGACACTCATTAAATGGAGATGTTTTCAGGATGTTCGGCGAACAAACGCCTTTTTCTAACGTTAAAGAAATGGGAGTGTTCAGAAAAGTGTGGCACACCTCACGTAATTGATTGATAATCAAGGCCCAGATGAAGGTGTGCTACACATTTTTGAACATTCCCTAAAAAACAGGCCATCGATTTCATGGTGAGTAGTAATACATGAATCGAGAGATTTCGGTTATAAAAAATTGATAATCAATAAATTATCGACCGGTTGGCTGTAAGCCCAGCAGTTTCTAATGTAAGACATTTACGAGAGGCTTCGCATCCGGAACCGGCTAACAAAAGGGGCAGCGCCCCGGTAATATTATCGGGGCGCTGCCCCTCTATTCCTGGGTTAACTGGAAAATGCTACAAATATTACCGGGGCGCTGCCCCTTTGTCAACCAGCCCTGAACATCCGATTATTCGCATACTAAGTATATCAGGCAAATTTGTTTAGCCTAAACTCTTTGCAAATGCTTGATTATCAACACGGATAACTAATAACCGATAACTACTTAAACAAATGCTTGATTATCAACACGGATAACAGATAACTAATAACGGATAACTACTTATGGCTGTCACTACCCGCATCACTCAACTATTTAAAGAATTTTTCTCTTCGGAAAGTACCGGAGGGCTGATACTTATTTTTGCCACAGTGCTGGCTCTGGTTATCGCCAATTCATCGTGGAATGATGCCTATTTGGATACTTTACACTGGATAATCGGCGGTAAATCCCTTGAGTTTTGGGTGAACGATGGTCTGATGACCTTCTTTTTTCTGTTGGTCGGACTGGAAATCGAGCGCGAACTGTATATCGGAGAATTATCGAATCGACAGGCTGCCATGCTTCCGGTGAGCGCAGCCATCGGCGGAATGGTTATACCTGTTGCCATTTTTGCACTTTTTAATGTAGGCGGTCCCGGCATCGGCGGTTTTGGTATTCCAATGGCGACCGATATTGCTTTTGCACTGGGCATTTTATCCCTGCTGGGTAACCGGGTGCCGTTTTCCTTAAAAATATTTTTGACCGCGCTCGCCATTATCGACGATATGGGCGGCGTGCTGCTCATCAGTATTTTTTACGCGAAGGGACTATCCCTGACGTCTCTGGGGTCTGCTGCGGGTATTTTTTTAGTCATGTTATTACTCAATCGCCTGAAAGTGTGGGTGTTATGGCCCTATTTCCTGCTGGGGGTCGGGCTGTGGATATGCCTGTATCAGGGAGGCATCCACCCAACCGTTACGGGTATTCTGCTGGCGTTTGCCATTCCGTTCGGCAAAGGCGACGAGGCATCGCCGTCGTATGGGCTGCAACATAACCTGCACCTGCCGGTAGCCTATTTGGTCATGCCTGTTTTTGCGTTGGCCAACGCAGGTATTGCTTTTTCCGCATCCGATGTAGATACATTAGGTTCAAGCCTGAGCCTGGGTATATTTCTGGGTCTCTTGCTCGGCAAACCCCTGGGTGTGGTGCTGTTTAGTTGGCTGGCCATACGCACGTCGATTGCCAACCAACCCGGTGACATCAACATGAAACAGCTCACAGGCGCCGGCATATTGGCCGGTATCGGTTTCACGATGTCTATTTTCATCACCGTACTTGCTTTTGAAGATCCGGCCCTGATCAAAACGGCCAAAATCGCCATTTTAGCAGCCTCTGTGGCGGCGGCGGTGTTGGGGTCATTGGTTGTTTGTCGGGCGTCTAAGTAAAGGGGCAAAAGACCACACTCCTACATTTTCGTGAAATGAGACCTGTAAGGTTTTTGAAACCCTATAGGTCTGGGTGTTGGTAAACAAAATGCCCAGTAGTGTGGTATGAACACACTTCACTCCCCTGATTCGACACTTCAGTCATCTTCATTTTTCTACGGCAAATGGCTGGAATACTTTTGTACTATTCATTGATAAACAAGTATTTGTCAACAACAAAAGCATTCTACGGATATGAAAAATTCACTGTTATTGTTTTCCTTTTTATTCATCGGCGCTTCCCTTTTTGCTCAAAATGCAAAATACGACGCTGCCATGACCAAGGCCGTCACCCACCTGGATTCGGCGCAAACCAGCGCCCGACACCTGGAAGTCGCCAACGATTTTGCCCGAATCGCGTCGGCAGAACCGAAGGAATGGCTGCCCAATTATTACGCCGCTTTGAGCCACTTGTCTGCCGCATTTATTTTACTCAAAGAAAACCCGGCAAAAGCGCTTGAAACCATCGATGTGGCCCAAACGAGCCTGGATAAAGCCAAAACGCTGGCGCCCGGCGAATCGGAAATTGCCGTTTTGCAGGCCTACATTCTCATCGCCCGGGTATCTGAAAACCCGATGGTGAAGGGCCAGGAACTGAGTCCCAAAGTATTTGCTGAACTGGGCAAAGCCGCCGGAATGAACCCCAATAATCCGCGCGCGCCTTTTTTGCAGGGCATGTACACGATGAATATGCCGGAGTTTTACGGCGGCGGCGCAACCAATGCCAAACCGTTTTTTGAAAAAGCAGCCTTGTTATTTGAAAAGGAAAAACCGGAGGCAATCATGCCGCACTGGGGAAAAGACACAAATGCGTATTTTCTGAAGCAGATTGCGAAAAAATAATTGTTGATTGTTGAAGATGTTGAGATTGTTGAGGGTTTGAGGTGAAAAAGGCCTAGGTACCACTCTCAAACCATCAAACCATCAAACCTTTCAAACTCTCAAACCCTCAAACCATCAAACCTTTCAAACTATCAAACCCTCCCAAACCATCAAACCTTTCAAACCATCAAACCCTCCCAAACCATCAAACCTTTCAAACCATCCAACCTTTCCTTATCATTGCCGCCATGAACAACGCCGTTATCAAAAAATTCGCCACAGATTTTTTAAAAATCACTGTCATGGGCGGGGTGGCATTGGTTATCATTTTTGGCAATCCGGTGGATTTATACAAACAGGGCGGTTGGTTTTTATTGTTCACATTACTTTGGAAAAACGGCCTCGCCACCGCTGTTTTCTGGCTGGGCAACGGCCACCTGAGCAGTGCGCTCGACCGCTGGTTTTCCTGGACCGAAGCGCCGTTGAAACGGCTGTTTATCTCCATTTTTTTTACGGTAGCCTACACCTCGCTAGCCTTCGTTTTTGTGATCTGGCTGTGGTCTTTCGACGATTACGGCTGGGATTTATTCGGGCTAATGCAGAACGTACAGGCCAGGCATTTTATCCCAACTTTGATTATTACGTTTGCCGTGTCGCTGTTTCTGCACGGACGCAGTTTCCTGATTAACTGGAAAGAAACCCTGGTGGAAGCCGAGCGCCTGAAAAAGGAACAGATTTCGGCGAAGTACGAGGCGTTGAAAAACCAGGTGAATCCGCATTTTTTATTCAACAGCCTCAATGTGTTCTCGTCGCTGGTACACCGCGACGCCGATCTGGCTGAAAAATTTATCCGGCAGTTGTCCGATGTGTACCGTTACATCTTAGACAGCCGGGAAAAGGAAGCAGTGCCCATTGCAGAAGAACTGGAAACGCTCCGGGCCTATCATTTTTTGATGGATATTCGCTTCGGCGCGGCCCTGCAATTGCATATCGACATTCCGCTCAATACGCGGGGGTACATTGCGCCGTTGACCTTGCAGATGTTGCTGGAAAATGCCTTGAAACACAATGAAGTGTCCAAAACCAATCCGCTGCGTATCGATATTTTTATTGAAAATGAGGAATGGATTGTCGTTCGCAATAACCTGTCTGCCAAAAAAATCCTCCCGGAATCGACTGGCATCGGCCTGGCCAATATCCAGGCACGTTACCAGGTTTTATCTGGAAAAGCAGTGTTAATAACGGATCACGACGGTTTTTTTACCGTAAAAGTACCCGTGCTGAAAAACTAAAAAAGCATAATACAAAGGGAAAAAAGCCATAAAGAATATGGTGTACGCTACGTCTCTCACCTCTCACCTCTCACCTCTCACTTCTAATTCATGCGTGTTATCATCATAGAAGACGAAGATTTAGCGGCCTGGGGCTTGTTGTCCAAACTCCCGCGGGTTGATCCTTCCATCGAAGTAGTGGCCACACTCGATTCGGTGAAAGCGGCGGTTGCCTGGTTTGGCGCCAACCCGATGCCCGATCTGGCATTTTTTGATATTCAATTAGCCGACGGCCTGAGTTTTGAAATTTTTGAACAGGTTCGTATCACTTGTCCGGTCATTTTTACAACGGCTTATGATGCGTATGCACTCAAGGCATTCAAGGTGAACAGCGTGGATTACTTGCTGAAACCCGTTTCTCAGGAAGACCTGGCGCAGGCTTTATCCAAACTGCGCCAACTGCGCGCAGCCGCCCCGCCGATAGACACCAACGTCATTCGCCAGATGATGCAGGCCATCCAGCCGGTACAGTTCAAAAACCGGTTTATGGTGAAAATCGGCGATCACCTGAGTAGCGTGGATGCTTCCGAGATCGACTTCTTTTTCGGAGAAAACAAAGTGGTGTGGTTGCGCCACCAGAACGGACGCAAATACGTGGTGGATTACAACCTCGAACAATTGGAAGACATGCTCGATCCGATGCGTTTTTTCCGGCTCAACCGGCAATACATCGCATCCATTGGGGCGATTAAGGACACTGTGGCGTATTCCAACAGCCGGCTGAAAGTGACCCTGAAAGATCCCTTGGACAATGAAGATATTTTAATCAGCAGGGAAAAAGTGGAGGGGTTTAAGGCGTGGCTCGGGAAATAGAAGTGAGAGGTGAGAGGTGAGAAGTGAGAGCATCCCCTTGGCGGGTTATTATTTTGGCATGGGTTTTCAGGCCTGTAATCCTGGATCGTGTTTAGTGTGTCAACTGTTTCGTGTTTTGAAGTTTTGCCTTAACTACTCAACAGTTGCCAAAATGGAGGCACCTAAACACTAACAGATACACTAAACACGACTCACGATTACAGGCCTGAAAAACCCAAGCCAAAAAACATACAAACCGCTAAAGGGGACGTATCTCACCCTCTCACTTCTCACCTCTCACTTCTCACTTCTCACTTCTCACCTCTCACTTCTACATAAAGGCCAGCATCCCCGCGCCCACCAGCAGCACCAGCCCGAAACCCAGCAGCACCGGTTTGCGCAACTCGGCCGCGCCCGTGAACAAACTGACCAAGAGTTTAAAAATAGAATTGGACATCACAGCCAGCAGGATAATCACTTTGGCTTGCCGGTTCGAATCGGGCGTGATGGAAGCCCATTTGGCGGTGGCAATCGTGATGGAATCAATATCGGCGATACCTGCCACAGCGCCGGAAACATACGTCATGGCAGTGCCCAGCCATTGGCGCGAGGCGTACATAAACAGCGTAACAGCAATGTACAGCAGCACAAAAAAAACAGCGTTTTTAATATCCAGCGGGTTGCCGGGAGATAGTTTCGGGCCTTCAGCGGCGCTTTTGTTTTTTTTCAACACCTGCCAGGCGGGCGCCAGACTGACTAAAAGCATCAGCAGCAGCGGGAAAAACAAAGACATCGCCACCGGGGTTGCAAAGATGAGGCACAGGATCATCACCCGGATAAACATGATGGAAGAAGCCAGCACAATGCCCGAGCCGTAGGCAGGCGCCAAATCCTTTCGCTCGCGGCTTTTGGCCGAAAAAACCCAGGCGATCATCGTAGATGAAAACAAACCGCCGATGATGGCTGTGAGCAATATGCCTTTATGTGGACTGCCGAATTTCAGCAAGAGGTACCCGGAAAAACTCAGCGACAACACCAGTACCACAATCCAGCCCATGTCGCGCAGGTTCAGCAGGTTTTGCGGACCGAAAGACTGGTCGGGCAACATCGGCAAAACAAGCAGGGCCAGCACAATAAACTTGATAAACGCAAACAACTCTTCCTCCGTAATCTGCCGGATAAAGTTGTGGAGTTGTTCCTTCAACGACAACACTAAGGTCATCAGCACCACAATTGCTACGGATTCGCGCATCAGACCGGAGGCATTAAATATGCCCAGCATCAGGGTCATCATGAGTGCCAGTTCAGTGGTCAGGCCCATTTTCCCCGCTTTTACCTGAATGTAATACGCCACGCCAACCAGTAGGAAAAAGCCCGCAATGACTGCCACCAGCACCGCCATATTGCTCGTTTTTCCGATCCAGGCCGAGCAGTAACCCAGCAACGCCACCAAAGTAAAAGTTCGGATGCCGCCGATATGCGCCGGTTCGTCGTGGGTGTTGAATTCCCGCTCCAGCCCGATAATCAGCCCCACACCCGCCGAAACCAGCAGGCCGATGAAAAACGGGGTGAATACCGTTGAAAAAGAGTCAAACCATCCCATATTTTAAAAGGCAAAAAACAAAGGGCAATGCGTTACCAAACAAACAATATCAAATCAATACACAGCCTGAAAAACCTACACCAAGAACCGCAAAAGCCGCCAAAGGGGACGTCTCTCACTTCTCACTTCTCACTTCTCACTTCTCACCTCTAAAAAATGAGCGTTGCAATCGCGTGTCCCTCAATCGTCCACGCTGCGGCATCCCCATTTACCCAAACATTAAAAGGTGTGGCGTTATCGCTCTGGTTCATCACGATGACCACCGTTTTCCCGTCGGGGTTCAAAAAAGCCGTTGTCAGCAACTGGCTGCGGCTGGCTGCGCTGCTGATGCGTTTGGCGCCCGGCTGGATAAATTTGGAAAAATGCCCGATGTAGTAGTAGGCGTTGGTATAAATCAGTTGGCCCGTCCGCAGGTCGCCGTGCACTGGCGCGAAGCAGAAATTCTGCACATGGTTGGGGCCGCCCGTTTCATCGAGCAGGATATTCCAGTCCGTAAATCCGACCATGCCGTTGTTGAAATCGTGGATCATGGAGCGGCCGTATTCCTCGCCCAAAGCCCAGGCGTTGTATCGTTTGGGGTCAAAACTTTCGGCGCAACCTTCGGTAAAAAAGATATTTTTATCCGGGAAAGCCTCCTGTACGCGCCGGATATTGTCGTACATCGGCAGGCCGCCGCTCCAGTCCTCGTACCAGTGAAAACCGATGCCCCAGGCATATTTGGAGGCTTCCGGGTCGCTAAAATACGTTTGCGCCCGCTGGTAAATCAGGTCGCGGTTGTGGTCCCACACGATAATTTTTTTATCGCCCAGGCCTTCCTTGTGCATGACAGGCCCGAGGTGATTTTTCAAAAAATCGCGTTCTTCTTCCGCTGTGTATATGCAGCTTTCCCAGCGCTGGGTGGCCATCGGTTCGTTTTGAATGGAAATACCCCAGATCGGGATGCCTTCTTTCTCGTATTCGCGGATGAATTTGGTGTAGTAGCGCGCCCAGCTGTTGTAAAACGCGGGTTTCAATTTTCCGCCCTGCAGCATGTTGTTGTTGTCTTTCATCCAGGCCGGCGGACTCCAGGGGCTGGCAAACAGGTCTAATTTCCCGCCGGCTGCAGCGATGGCCTGTTTGATAAAAGGAATTTTATATTTCCGGTCATGCGCGATGTCGAACGAATTCAGGTCTTTATCGCCATCTTTCACATACGTATACATATCGCTGCTGAAATCGCAACTGTTGATGTTGGTGCGCGCAACGGTGTAGCCAATGCCCTTTACCTTGTCAAAATGCGCTTCCATGAACTCCTGCTGCTTGTTGAGCGGCAATTTGTAAAAGGTTTCGGCGGATGCATCCGTCATGGCCGCGCCGATGCCGAAAAAGGTCTGGAAGGTTCTGGCAGGATCTACAAACACGCATATCTGGGTTTCCAGCGGTTGTCCCATTTTTTTAAATTCCAGTTCGTCGACACGAGCGAGCCGGTTGGTGCTTTTTTCGGCGGTGGTGTACACCACAACTTTTTTTCCTGCGACTGACATATTGGAAACCGTCGTTTTGGGTCCGCTACAGGCAAAGAGCGCCAGGAGCGTAATGGCTGTGAATAGGTTTTTCATTTTACAATAGTTATTCGTTATCAGTTATCAGTGTTGATAATCAAGCATTTGCAAAGGATTTAGGCAGAACAAAAGCAGTTTCTAATGTAAGACAATTGCGTAAAATCGGATGTTCGGGGTTGGTTGGCAAAGGGGCAGCGCCCCGGTAATATTTGTAGCATTTCCCAGTGAACCCAGGAATAGAGGGGCAGCGCCCCGGTAATATGAACGGGGCGCTGCCCCTCCAACCATATTCATCGCTTCATTCTACAAATATCACCGGGGCGCTGCCCCTTTTGTTAGCCGGTTCCGGATGCGAAGCCTCTCGTAAATGTCTTGTATTAAGTAGTCCGTAAGCCTCGAAAATTGATTGTTTTAAACGAAATTTTTCATTTTCGGAGGATGCTGGTTATTCGCTCAAAAGTAATGATAACTTTGCTTATTCAAGCCTTTGTTTAAACGCTTCAACACTGATAACCAATAACTAATAACCAATAACTACTTATGAGCCGCTACACCAGCATGGAGCACCTGCGTTTTCTTTTATTTGAAATACACGGGGTGCAGGATTTGTTTGCCTACGACTACTTCTCCCATTTGGACAATGAGCAGGTGGCTATGATGATTGATGCCGCCAAGGCGCTGGCCGACCGGGATATGTACCCGTATTTTAAAGAAATGGACGAGCAGCCGGTGCATTATGCGGGAAAAGGCGTGGTTTGGTCGCACCCGCAATTGCGCACCATCATACTGAATGCTGCCGCGCAAAGCTGGATCGGCGGAGAATCTTCCTTTGATCTGGGCGGCCTGCAACTCCCGCAAATGGTATACAACGCCGCGCACCACATTTTCCAGGCCGCCAACAACGGCACACAGGGGTATATCAGCCTGACCACCGGAGCGGCGCGCTTGATTCAAAACTACGGCAGCCCGGAACAGATCAGCACCTTCGTGCCGCCCATGTTCGAGGGCCGCTGGCAAGGCACCATGGCGCTCACGGAGCCGCAGGCGGGTAGTTCGCTGACAGATATTACGACTGTGGCGACTCCGACAGATGCCGGCTATTACCAGATCAAAGGACAAAAGATATTTATCTCGGCGGGCGAGCACAGCGCCTGTGATAATTTTGTACACCTCACGCTGGCGCGCATCGCCGGGGCGCCGCCGGGACTCAAAGGCGTCTCCCTGTTTATCATCCCCAAACACCGCCCGGTAACGGGAGGCGAACTCGAATACAACGACGTTTTTTGCGCCGGCGACTACCAGAAACTGGGACAACGCGCCTACGCCACCACCCACTTAGTTTTTGGCGAACAGGACGACTGCCGCGGCTGGCTCGTAGGCGAACCGAACAAAGGACTCTCTTACATGTTTCAACTGATGAACGAGGCCCGCATCGGCGTCGGGCAAACGGCGGCATCGGTCTCCATGGCAGCCTACCAGGCTTCTTTGCAATATGCCCGCGAACGCAGCCAGGGCCGGAAAGTGGGTGAAAAAGACCCGCTGAAACCGCCGGTACCCATCATTCAGCACCCCGATGTGCAACGCATGTTGCTGACGCAAAAATCTATTGTGGAAGGCGCTTTGTCATTAGCTATGGAATGCAACCGTCTGGCCGATCTGGCGCATGTGGCGGAAGGCGCCGAACAGCGCCGCAACTGGCTGCTGCTCGAAATCCTGACGCCTATCGTTAAAACCTACTCCGCCGAACAGGGCAACCGCTCCACTTCGCTGGCTATTCAGGTGCTGGGCGGTTACGGCTACACGATGGATTTTCCGGTGCAGCAGTATTACCGCGACCTGCGTATCATGGCCATTTATGAAGGCACTACGGGCATTCAATCGCTTGACCTGCTGGGCCGAAAAATGACCATGGAAAACGGTGAAGCATTGATACAACTGGCTCAGTATATGGGGATTACGATCTCTGCAGCAGCAGCCCATCCTGCGCTACAGGAACACGCGGCCATCCTGCAATCCGAGTTGGATCGCTTTGGGAAAACATTGCAACAATTAGTAAAATACGCACAGGCCGGCGAAATGGAGCGCTACCTGGCCGATGCAAGCGTATTTATGGAAATGGCCGGTTATGTCGTCATTGCCTGGCAGTGGCTCAAAATGGCGGTCGCAGCGCAAAAAGCGCTGGATTCCGGCGATTTCAGCGCCCAAAGCAAGTCGTTTTACGAGGGT
Organism: Lewinellaceae bacterium; assembly: GCA_016711435.1. Lineage (GTDB taxonomy): Bacteria > Bacteroidota > Bacteroidia > Chitinophagales > Saprospiraceae > M3007. The sequence goes on along the minus strand of JADJSY010000093.1, from coordinate 23,032 downwards.
AAAGTTCACACCATGAAATTCTTTTTCCGGTACGAACTGCCCCATGCGGCCGCTTGCGCGAAGATATTACTGGAACCGGGACAACTAACCATGCTGGAAGAGGACGGGTTGCTCGATTGAAATTTTTTATAAATGCTTAAGTAGTTATTCGTTATTCGTTATTTGTCTTGATAATCAATCATTTACAAATAATTTAGCCAAAACTAATTTTGCTTGATTACTTAATACCACACTGACCCTAACTAATAATTTAACTACTTATCAAGATATGAACTGGCACATACTCCCCGTAAAAAAAATATTTGAATTACTGGATTCCTCCAAGCAGGGTATTACATCTGTCCGGGCGGAACAACTTTTGGCTGAATTCGGCCCGAATGTGCTGGAAGAAGCGCGGAAAAAGCCGCTTTGGAAAATGTTTTTACGGCAGTTCATGGATTTTATGATTCTCGTGTTGATTGGCGCCGCAATCATTGCAGGGCTTATCGGCGATTTAACGGATACCATTGTCATTTTGGTTATCATATTTACCAATGCCATCATTGGTTTTGTGCAGGAATACAGGGCTGAAAAAGCCATGGACGCCCTGAAAAAGATGGCTGCAAATACAGCCACCGCTATCCGCGACGGTCATACCATTCAAATTCCCGCAGCAGAACTGGTGCCCGGCGATGTGCTTTTACTGGAAGCGGGCAATGTGGTGCCTGCCGATATCCGTTTATTTGAAGTACACAACCTGCAAGTGGCAGAGTCTTCGCTGACGGGCGAGTCACATCCGGTGGAAAAACATCCCGACCTGCTTTCCGACGAAAAACTTCCATTGGGCGACCGCAGGAATATGGTGTACAAGGGAACCAATATTACGTACGGAAGGGCAAATGGTATCGCAGTGGCTACCGGTATGAATACCGAACTGGGCAATATAGCGCGTATGCTACAGGAGGAAGATACAGAAACGCCTTTGCAAAAACGCCTGTCTAAGTTTGGCAAAACCCTTTCCTATATCATCTTACTGATTTGTGTGGTATTTTTTGCCGTCGGCTACCTGCGGGGCGAGCCGCCCCTGCTGATGTTGCTTACGGCGATTTCATTGGCAGTAGCTGCGATTCCGGAGGCTTTGCCGGCTGTGATCACCATTGCGCTGGCGATGGGCGCCAAACGTATGGTTCGCAACAAAGCATTGGTGCGCAAATTGCCGGCAGTGGAAACCCTCGGCTCGGTCACCTATATCTGTACCGATAAAACCGGAACCCTGACCGAAAATAAAATGTCGGTGCAGGAAATATGGGCGGGAACGGACACTATTCCCGCAACCGACATAGACGCGCACGCCGACCAAGAACAAATTCGCTGGTTGCTCCAGACGATGGCTTTGTGCAATGATGTGACAGCCGCCAAAAAAGGCGAAGCCATCGGCGATCCTACCGAAATTGCGATTGCCCTGTTGGCCAAAGAGCATCATTTCATCAAAAAAGAACTGGAAAAAAAGTGGCCCAGGGTCGGTGAAATTCCCTTCGACTCCGAACGGAAATGTATGACTACCCTGCACCAGGACGAGTCGGGCGTTCTGGCATTTACCAAAGGCGCCCTGGATGTCATGCTCGATAAAACAAAAGGACTCAGCCCGGCGGAAAAAGAGCAATGGATGGAGTGGGGCGATCACATGGCCGAACAAGGCCTGCGGGTACTGGGCTTTGCTATGCGAAAACTCCCGAAACTGCCCTCGGATATCAAGCCGGACAACGTGGAAAAAGAACTGACGATGCTCGGCATCGCCGGATTGATCGATCCGCCCAGAAAGGAAGTACAAAAAGCCGTCCGGGAGTGTAAAACCGCAGGGATCAAAACCGTCATGATAACCGGCGACTACCTGCTTACAGCCAAAAATATTGCGGAAAAACTGGGGATTATGGAGTCTCCGGACGATATGATTGTAACGGGTACTGAACTCGCGGCCATGTCGTCCAAAGAATTTAAAAAGAAGGTGGAACATATCCGGGTCTACGCCCGCGTGTCGCCCGAACAAAAACTGAGCATTGTGAAAGCCCTGCAGGACAAAGGGCATTTTGTTGCTATGACCGGCGACGGGGTGAATGATGCACCCTCCCTGAAACGTTCGGATATCGGTATCGCTATGGGTATTACCGGCACAGACGTTTCCAAGGAAGCATCGGATATGATCCTGCTCGACGACAATTTTGCTACCATCGTATCGGCTGTCAAACAGGGCAGGCGGATTTTCGATAATATCCGCAAATTTATCAAGTACATTATGACCGGCAATTCCGGCGAGATTTGGACCCTTTTGCTGGCGCCTGTGTTCGGTTTGCCGATTCCTTTACTGCCGATACATATTCTCTGGATTAATCTGGTCTCCGATGGTTTGCCGAGTATTGCACTGGCTGCCGAGCCGTCCGAAAAAGGCATAATGAAGCGCCCGCCGCGCCCGACAGATGAAAGTGTTTTTGCCGGCGGCCTTGGCAGGCATATTCTGTGGGTCGGTTTTTTGATCGGTGTCGTATGTATTGCTACGCAGGCCGTGGCGATCAACATGGGCGACAGGCACTGGCAAACGATGGTGTTTGCCGTATTGAGTTTCAGCCAGATGGCGCACGTGCTTGCTATCCGGTCTGAAACGCAATCCTTGTTCAGCCAGGGCCTCCTGTCCAATCTTCCGCTGCTGGGCGCCGTGTTGCTTACCTGCGTCCTGCAATTAGCCACCATTTATGTCCCTTTCCTAAACCCGGTTTTTAAAACGGAACCGTTGACACTTTATGAATTGCTGGCTGTGCTGGCAGCCTCTTCCGTTATATTTATAGCAGTGGAATTGGAGAAATTGTTTTTCCGCTGGAAGGGGAAGGGTTTATAAGGGTTTATAAGGTTGATGAGGTTGATATACATCCGCTCAAAAATGGGGCAAATTTCACTTTTTTCGAGCGGATGTATATCAACCTTATCAACCTTATCAACCTTTTTACAGGCACAAACCCAGCGAAATACCAATCACCAGATCGGGGAGTTTGTACAAGCCCTCTGTGCGTTCTATACTAAAAAATCGCTCTACCTCCAGCAATTCGGCATCGGGCGGCAGCGCATCGTATGCCACCCGTATTTGTCGCAAACCAAAACCCAGAAAAGGTTCGATCATCCATTTCTTGTTCTTGCCGAAGTATTCCTGTGCGCCCAATTGCAGCGATAATCCATGCGTAACTATATGTTTGCGCTGTAACGACCACTCCGTGTACTGCCCGCCCTGGCGGAGGAGATTGATATAGTTTTTATTGTACAGATCATTGTATTTGTATACCAGGCTGATATAGCTGTTCCCCGAATCCGAGCGCTTCATGTAGTATTTTAAAGTGGGTTTTAGTTTCAGACCTGTGTAGGTCTCTCCTTTATAGGTGGCAAAAGAGGAGGAGTTGAACACCCAGCCGATGCCCGCCTGAACGCCCCAACGCGAAGAAAGGGGGATGTCCGCCTGCACAGAGACCGATTGCTGAACGGGGTTGATGAGTGCCAGCGGCAAAATTCCCAGGGTAAAAGGAGGGCGTTCCCGCGCTGGAGCAGGCGTGCTTTCCTGAGAAAAGCCATTCAAGGGCAGTAACAACAGCCCCAATATTTGTAAGTAGGTTTGCAAAATTAGTTCGTTCTAAATCTTCTATAACTCATTGATTTACATTGCTTTTTGCCTTTTGCAATTTTGCCCTTTTACTTATCCGCATTTACTTGGCTATTTGACCGAGTTTTTTGATCTGAACAATATCGCTGATGTCAAATATCTGGAAACTTGTTTTGGAAGACACAATCATTTTTTGCCCGTCGATGATCAGGTCGTAGGGATCCGTAATGCTCAGCGTTTGGGGAAACTCCGTCACCATCGCCGGATCAGTGATGTCGAATATGCGCAGCCGGTCGATGCCTTCGTCGCAGATAAACAGGTAGTTGTCCTTGTAACCCAGGCCATTGGGAATATCTAATGGGTAGGTACCAAGCACTACGGGCGCCGATTTATTGGTGATGTCGTACACCACCAGGGCACTCTGCGCAGAAGCATTGCCACAAATATTCTGGATCACCTTGATAGTCGAATATGCGTAATTGCCTTTTACCACCACAGGGTCGCAACCACTAAAACCAATATCGGAAAGCCGGTCTGATTTTGATTGAATGACAGGCGCGGCCGGATTGCTGATGTCCAGAATATAGAGTGCCGTGGTGGAACCCAGGAAAATGGTGTTGTCGTAAATTGTGATGGTTTCCAGTCCGTAATCGGTTGGCAGGCGGTGCACCAGCACCGGGTTGTCTTTTTGCGTAATATCGTAGGTCTGCACCTCATTGAGATTGAGCACATACATATTGTTCTGAAACACCGCAAAACGGGTAATGGAGCCTGATTTTCCGGGATTCGAATCGAATGCCGCGTCTTTGCTGCAAGCGACCAGCAAAAGCGTGAAAGAGGTGATAAGAAGTACGTTTTTCATTTTTATCAATTTTTGATTACTGATTATTCTCAATTTGGAACACGGATGAAAAGCATGAAACGGATTTACCACTTTCAGTGCGGGGTCGTAAGACCCGCGCACGGCAGTAACCCCAAGCTCAGAAATTCGTGATAACTAATGGCTTTTGTTTGTTGATAAGCCAATCCTTACCGCCGTGCGTGGGTCTTACGACCCCGTACATTTTCGAGTAATTCCATCCGTGTTCCATTAAATACGCCACTAATTGATGGTTACACATTTGGCATTTTCCAGCGTCGCATCCTCCCAATCAATAATTGCGCCTTTCGATTCGTCGACACACTCAAAGTAACCGTTGTACAGCAGCGGATACAGCGCGGGTGTGATGACGTTCGTTATCCGGGCCGTTTCCGAAATCTGATGCAGGTTGCTGATGTCGATCACGACCAGGTCTTTCCAGCTGTCGGCATAAATTAAGTTGCCCGAAACGACAAAATCGGTGATGGCCGGTATTTTCAGAAACGCGAGGTTGACCGTATTCAACGTGTCTTTTAAATTAAAAACGTGGATACCCTTGCGCTGTTCCAGGATAAACAACAGCGTATCTTTCAGGAAAATCGTGCCGGACAACTGGATCGGCCTGGGCGCTTCATTGCGGATGTCCCGCAGTTCCGCAAGCGGGATATACACCGGCTTTTTCCCAAAACCGTCGTAAAAAGTCTGCTCCTCTTTGACACAACTTCCCAGGAAGAGTAGTAACGCACAACAGGACAACAAACAGACGAAATTGCGATGCATGGACATTGAGTTTTGACGCTTCTACATTTACTAACGGGCAATATCGGGAGAAGGTTGGGTAGGGAGGGGAAATTTTTCAAAACCCCGCCCTTACCGACAACACAAAATTCCTGCCTGCCCCCGCAATGCCCGAACTGTAAGGCCGGTACCGCTGATCCGTCAGGTTTTCCAGCCCCGCACTCAGGGTCAGCTGATCGGTCACGCGGTACAAGGCATGAAAATTCAGCGTATACCAGCCCGGAGAATAAGGCTTCCCGTTGGCATCTGTTGCATAGATTTCCGTTTTGCCCTGTTCTTCTTCGGGTAAATCTTCAAATTGTTTGTCACCACTGTACTGCGTGGAAAGCATAATTTGCAGATTTTGAGCAATGTATGTCAGTTTAGAAACACCGAACCAGGGCGCTGCATGGCGCGACGGACTGGTAGCGCCGTTGTCTAATTCTTCTTCCCCGTTCTGGAAATTAACGTCGGTAGCAAACTCGAACCCTGCCGGTAGTTTCACCTTGACGCCTGCCTGAAGGCCGTACACATGGGCAACAGCAGCATTTTGTATGGCCTGCACCTGACTCAGTTCGCCGTCGTACAGAATGCTATCGAGTCCGTTCAGGGTAAAATCGCGGCGTACCATTGCATTTTTGAGGTTGGTATAATAAGCGGTAAGGTCGATCTTCAGCACGTCTCCGAATACTTTGGCAATGCCGAGGTCGCCGCTCCAGGCGTATTCCGCTTCCAGTTTAGGGTTGGGGATGACCACGGAGCCGGGTTCCGAATCGAACACTTTTCCTACGTCATCCACGTTCGGCGAGCGGAAGGCAGTGGCGCCGTTGGCGGAAATCACCCAGTCTTCGGAAGGCCGGAACACCAATCCCAGGCTGCCTGTCAGGGCGCCGCTGTTCAGATTGGCCGTAACGAAAGGAAAGGGGTAAAAAGTGGTGTCGAATGTGGCGTCCAGGTCGGACTGGTTATACCGCATCCCTGCCTGTGCCGTCAACTTTTCTGAAATCCGGAACTGATCCGTGGCATACAGGCCGTAAGAAGCCCAGGTCGACTGCGGATACCGGGCCGGGCCGGGCGCCGACTCGCCGAGCGAAATATCCTCGTCGATACCGCTGGAAGCCACATCATTGTGGACCAGTTCCGCGCCGTAGAACAACTTGTGCCTGCTGCCGACGGATTTGGTAAAATCCAGGTTAACGGAATTTGCGACGACCGCTTCAATCCGGATATGGCGTTCGGGTTTGTTGATATCGCGGTCTATGCGGCTTTCCTCAAAATCCTGGCGGGCCAGTCGAACGGCCATCTGGTCGTATAAACCGTTGTTGCCCGTATGGGTGACGTTCAGGTTGTTCATCATCCATTTTTGCGGTCCATAGGACCATTCTCCGTAGCGGGGCAGGCCGTTTCGGTACCGGATATGCCGGTCGTAGCGGGCGTACTGCGAGGTTTCTGAAAAATGAAACCCATACTGGAAATCCCAGTTTTTATGGGGTTGAAACCGCAGTTTTTGCATCATATTGATCTGGGAATACCCGGAAGGCCGCTGGATACGCGGATCGTCGTTGGTCACCGTGACATCCACCCCGTCCTGCCGTTGCACATAAAATGGGCGCAGGTATTCGGTGGGACCGTCGCTGCCCATGCGCAGATCGCCAAAATCGTTGGAACTGATACTGCTCACCATTGCCCATTTTTTCCAGCCGACATGAACGTCGAAATGGCCGGTGTTTTCCTGGTTGGCGGAAGCATACCGCATAACGGCTTTCCCGGTAACCAGGGGTTTTTCCGATAGCGAAAACCGGGGCGTCAGGGTTTGAAAACTCATCACACCGCCGATGGCGTCGCTTCCGTAAATGACGGAACCGGGGCCAAAGGCTACCTCCGCTTTTTCCGTTGCAAAAGGGTCGAGTGAAATAACGTTTTGGATGTTGCCGCCCCTGAAAATGGCGGTATTCATCCGCACCCCGTCGATGGTATAAATCAGTCTGTTGGTGGCAAAACCCCGGATCATCGGGCTGCCGCCGCCCTGCTGGCTTTTCTGAATAAATACGGCCCCGGAAATGCCCAACAGGTCGGCAGCTGTTTGCGGGTTTTGCAGGGCAATGGCCTGGGGAGAAATACTGATGATTTTGGTGGAAACATTCCCGGATGCCTGGTTCCAGCGCGTGGCGGAGATCACCACTTCATCCATGCGAATATCCGAGGCCGTCAGCCGGACCTCGAAGGAAACAGCCTCCAATGCTGCATAGGAGATGGTTTCTTTTTTGTAGCCGAGCGCCCGGATTTCGATATTTTCAGCGCCTTTAAAATTTAAAATATCGGCCTGCCCTTTGGCATTCGTGGCGACGAATTCGCGCGGGCTTTCGCTCGACAGGCTTGCTGCCTCCACCGGCTGGCCGGTTTCGAGGTCTTTTACGGTTACTATCTGGGAATAGGTATGACAAGACAGCCCCAGATATAACCACAACATGAAGATTTTTTTCAAGTTTACCTCTTTTTGAATTGAACGTGGCAGCATGGCTTTGGCCATTTTGATTCGATTTGGTGAAGTTTCAGCCAGTCGATTACCTCGAACGGCGAAACTTTGTGGGAAATTTCCGACCCAGCGCCAAATTACACCCGGCCGCGCCCGGTAATGAGTGATAACCTGGCGGCTTTAGTTCCACTTGTGCCTTCGCTTGCGTCTTACGACCCCGCACATTCCAACTTCCCGCCGCATGAAGAAGTTTTGCCCGTTCTGATATCCGGCAGATAAATCAGCCGGTACACCAGCGTTTGTCCGCCCGGAAACATATCCGCTGCTTCAAAACAAGTTGACGGATCAATTGTCTACTTACTTTCGTTTTGTCAAAAACAAAATCAACATGTCAACAAAAATTGTTTTCCCGCTGGCAGCGGCTATCGTGCTGCTTTTTTCCTGCAATGCCTTTTCGGGCAAAAACACACCGGATGCCGGTCACGCAGCAATGACTGCGCAACCCGATCCCGTTGTATACGGCGAACTGGACACCGCCACGTTTGCCTCCGGTTGTTTCTGGTGCGTAGAGGCGGTTTTTGAAAGCCTGAAAGGGGTAAAAGAAGCCGTATCTGGCTATTCCGGCGGGCGTACCGCCAATCCGACCTACGAGGAAGTCTGCTCGCATACCACCGGGCATACCGAAACGGTGCAGGTGTACTACGATCCGGCGATGATTTCCTATCAAACCTTGCTGGAAGTGTATTTCGCTTCGCAGGATCCTACGCAGGTGAACGGACAAGGCCCCGATCACGGCGATTCGTACCGCTCGGTTATTTTTTACGGCAATGAGACGGAGCGCACCCTCGCCGAGGCCTATAAAAAGCAACTGAACGATTCGGGCAAGTATTCAAAACCCATTGCGGTCATTATCGAGCCGCTGAAGGTGTTTTACATGGCGGAAGACTACCACCAGAACTACGAAAAAATACACCCGGAAAACCCGTACGTGCGGAGTGTGTCTGTTCCGCGCCTGAACCGGATGAAAAAACAGTTTCCGCAGTTGTTGAAGTGAGGGAGATTACACCATCGGCAGCGCCACCAGAAACCGCGCCCCTTTGCCCGCTTCCGACTGTACCTCTACCCGCCCGCCGTGCGCCTGTACGATACTCAGGGCGCCGGCTAAGCAGAGACCTATACCATTTTGTTTGCGGGAAAAATAAGGCTCAAAAATCTGGTGGATTTGATCCCGTGCAATACCCGGGCCGTTGTCGCGGATGCTAAAAATAAAGGAGTTGCCGTCTTGTTCGGTGCCCAGTTCGAGGATGCCGGCGCCCGTTTCCATAATTTCCACGGCATTGATAATGATGTTGAGGAGCGCAATTTTAAGTTTTTCCGGATCGGCCTGAATCGCGGCTGCCCTGTTGTCATAGTGCCGGTATACGGTAATTTTTTTGAGTGCGATGCGGTCGGCAGCGATGGCGAGGCTTTGTTCGAGCAAGGGCTGGGGATCGACGGTCTGGAGTTGCAGTTGGCCTAAATTACTGGATTGCAGCAGGTCGGTCACCAACTTGCCGATGCGCCGGCTGTTACGCCGGATGATGTCGAACAATTCTATCAGTTCCGGCTCGGGATGTTCGGCCAGCAATTGGCCGACAGACAGGTCGATATTAGTGAGCGGATTGCGGATTTCATGTGCGAGCATCCGCATGAAGCGCCCTGTAGAAGCCTGTTTTTCTGCGATCAGCAATTCCTGTTCTGCCTTTTTGCGCCGGGTGATGTCGTGCAGGATGGTCTGGAAAAACACCTCGCCGGGCCGGGCGGGCATCTGGTGAAAGGTGCTGGCGATCACAACCGTCCGGATACTTTTGTCGGCCGTAATCAGAGTAGCCTCCAGGTCGCGGATGCTTTCCCTGTTGTCTATTTTTTGAGTAAAATAAAGCCTGTCTGATTCATGTTCAAATAAAGCAGACAACTTTTTCTGTAGCAATTCATGGTTTGAAAAACCGGTCAGTTCCAATGCTGAAGGGTTGGCATCCGTAAACCCGCCCCCGGCGTCGAGCAGGCAGATAGCGTCCATGGAGCCTTCAAAAATGCCCCTGTATTTTTCCTCGCTTTCGCGCAAAGCCTTGTAAGTTGCCGCCCTGCCAATGCTGTAGCGGATACTGCGTTCGAGTTTTTCAGGTTCCAGATCACCTTTCACGAGGTAGTCGGCGATACCGAGTCCCAACGCCTCCGTATCGACGGTTACGTCGCCCCTGCCGGTCAGCAGAATGATGGGCGTGTAGAGTCGCAGGTCGTTGGCGATGCGCAGTAAATCAAGCCCCGTGCGCGCGCCGAGCAGGTAATCGAACAACCCTATGTCGAAATGCCTTTCGTTAAGCAGGTATATAGCTTCGTCATAGGTGGCGGCCCAGGTCACCTCGAATTGCTGTTCCCGGATGTCGCGCAGACATTCGGTCGTCAGGAAATAATCATCCTCGTCGTCGTCCACTAACAGGACAGAAATAAGGGCCATGGCGCGTGTATGGTGTTTGGTGTATGGTGTATGGTGTTTTGGGGCGTCTGCTATTGTCTGAGGGGCAGTACGACAGTGAATATTGCCCCTTTTTCTTGCCGGCCTTTCGCAAAAATAGCGCCCTGGTGATTATCCACTATTTTTTTACAAATAGCCAGCCCTACACCCGATCCGCTGTATTCCGAGCGGCCGTGCAGGCGCTGGAAAATGGTGAAAATCCGTTCTGAATTGGTTTGTTCGAAGCCAATGCCATTGTCCTTTATTTGAATGATGCAATATTCATTATCAGGCAGCAGGGCGTATTTTTTGGGCAAATCGACGCCTGCAACGATGCGACAGCTCAGTTTACTTTCGGCGGCCGGCTGTCATGTGCAAACTTCAATGCGTTGTTCAGCAGGTTTTGGAACAACTGCCGCATCTGGCTCGGGATAGATTCGATGACTGGTAATGTATCGGGCAGTTTGATTTGCGCCTTTGTACGTTCCACCGTATCCATATCGGCCAAAACATCTGCAATAACATGGTTCAGGTTGGTCGGCTCAAACTTTCGGTCGGTTTGTGTAGCCCTGGAGAATGACAACAAATCATTGATCAACGTTTCCATACGCTTGGCTGCATTGTTCATGCGAGTAATATATTCCTTACCTTCTCCGCTGAGCAAGGTATCATATTTTCGGTTGAGCCGTTCGCCAAATGACATGATTTTGCGCAGCGGCTCCTGCAAATCGTGGGAAGCGACGTATGCAAATTGTTGCAATTCACGGTTCGAACGGTCAAGTTGCTGCACCCGTATTTCGAGTTCGCGTTGTTTTTTATTCAATTCGCTGACATCTCTCAGGAGCAGCACACCGACCACATTCTCCGGTTTGTCGTCGTCGCGACCGTCCGAATAGACGCTGGCTTTGTAAAACCGGCCATTTATTTCTTGTTCCAGCTCTGCGCGTTCGCCGCCGAACACTTTGGTTACATGTTCACCCAGAAATGTAAACGGATTGGTTTCAAATAAAGACTTGAGGTTTTTCCCCATCAGGTCGCCTTCCATATCGAGCCGGATAAAACGCGGCACGCCTTCGCTCAACAGTATGTTGAAATCCTTATCAAACAGGATAATTTCGTTATCGGCCAGACTGTGGGTAAGTGATTTGTAGAGGCGCATCAGGCGGCGCTCGGCAAAAGCGGATTCTTTCACGCCTGTAATATCTGTCAGCGCGATAGTCATCCGGGTTTCTGTTTGCGTGACAGAAGCCAACACCCAACGATTTTGGTCGTTCAGGAAAAAATCTACAGCAACCGTATGTGTATCAAGTATTTTTTCGACTACTTCAGCCGGTAATAACTTGTCAAGCGGCAGTCCTGTTGTTTTTTCGATCCCGAGTATTTCAATTGCTGCCTTGTTAACTTGCGTACACTTCCAGTTGTCCCTATCTTCTGAAGGGTTCAAAAGCAGGAGACCATTGGGTAAAATGTCGAATATCTCTTGTAAATGCTCCATTCATTACTGTATGTTGTAAGCTTTTAACTTGTTGTACAACGTTTTCCTGTCGATGCCAAGTGCTTGAGCGGCTTTGCTTTTATTGAAACGAACTTCCTGCAAAACCTTCATAATCATTTCATATTCCGCAATATTGGCCGCCGCTTTCAAATCGGTCCTTGCCGGAATGGTTTGTACAACCTGCTGCGGCGCCGGCGGCGCAAAAACGGGTACCGCCTGTTCTGCAGGCGCAAAAGATGCAGGCGGCATCCAGGCAGGCGGTTCTGTTATATATGTTTCGACAGATACCGGCTCATCCAGCACTAATTTTTGAAAATGGGTGATTTCAAAAGGCAAAGACAGTGCCTCCACACGGGAACCGTCGGTGAGCAAAGCAGCGCGTTTGATCACATTTTTAATTCCCGTACGTTTCCATACCACGGGTAATTGATAAAAATGTGTGCCACATCGTCTGAAAACCCTTGTAATGGCTTATTGAGTTCGCGGGCGGTTTCCTGTAAAAAGTGTTGAGCGAAAAGCATAATATCGTCGCGGCGTTCGCGTAACGGCGGCAATTCGAGGCTGAACTCGTTGAAACGATGGTAGAGGTCTTCGCGAAATTTGCCTTTTCGGCAAGCGACCAAAAGGCGCTCGTTGCTGGCTACAATGATGCGCACATCGAGGGGGATTTCTTTGGCGGAACCGATGCGTTTGAGTCGGCGTTCCTGTACCACCCGAAGCAGGGATACCTGCACGTCGTAGGGCAGGTTGGAAACTTCGTCGAGGAAAATTGTTCCACCATTGGCGGCTTCAAAGTGACAGATTTTTGTGCCTAAAGCGCCCGTAAACGACCCTTTTTCGTGTCCGAACAGTTCGCTGTTCGCCAGGTCTTTTGAAATGGCTCCGCAGTCCATCGCTATAAAAGGTTGTCCGGCGCGGGAGCTGCGGTCGTGGATCATCCGCGCAATTGATTCTTTTCCAGACCCGCTTTCACCATAAAGAATGACGCTGTAATTGGTGGGCGCTACCAGGTCTATCTGTTTGTACATGGTTTGTGCCGCAGCGCTTTGGCCGATTACGTAACTATTGCGCACCGTAGCAAAAGAAGGCCTGGACTGGCCCGGCGCGGCAACAGGAACGGTTCCGGCAGGGGCCGCCGGGCCGGTATTGAAGGCATTTTGGATACTGTGCAAAATTTCATCGGGGACAATAGGTTTCGTAATATAGTCGACAGCGCCCAGTTTCAGAACGTTGACGGCCATGCGGATATCGGAATACCCGGTCATGACCAGCACGGGGATATGGGGCCATTTTTGCCGAAGTTGTTGCAAAACATCCGAACCGTCCATGTCGCCCAGCCTGAAATCCGTCAGGATAAGATCCGGTTGTCCGGCTTCGGCCGCGCGAATACCTTCACGTCCGCTGTTGGCGGTCTCCACCTCAAAACCTTTTCGACTCAGAAACCTGTTCAGCAGGGTGCAGATATCGGGGTCGTCGTCTATGATGAGTATTTTTTGCATGGGTAGGTTGATTGTGAGGTTTGATGGTTTGACAAGATTTGAAGGTTTGAGGTGGTTTGATGGCCGCTTTGTTTGAAGGTTTGAGTTGTTTCTGGAGCGGCCACTCAAACCATCTCAACTTCTCAACCACATCAACCACTCATAACCCTTCGTTTTGTCGCGATCGGGATATGCATGGCATCGCGGTATTTGGCAACGGTGCGGCGTGCCAGGGTATACCCTTTTTCGTGCAGCAGCGTACAAATATCCTGGTCGCTTACCGGTTGTTGTTTGTTTTCAGCGGCAATGAGATCTACGATAAGCCTGCTGATTTCTTTGTTGGTCACCAGTTCGCCGTCTGTTTTGGCCATACCTTGCCGAAACAGGTCCTTGAGGTGTATGATTCCAAAATCGGTGAGCGCGTATTTCAGACTGGTCACCCGTGAAATGGTGGAAATGTCTAATAGTGCGATTTGTGCCACGTCTTTCAGGATCATCGGGCGGAGTTTTTTAGGGTCTCCTGTCAGGAAGTATTCCTGCTGTATATGTACGATGGCTTGCATGGTGACGAGCATGGAGTGCTCGCGCTGGCGCACCATTTCTACAAACCACGTTGCTGCATCCACTTTGGATCGCAGGTATTGCATAGCGGCTTTTTCCTTTTGTTTGGGTTTGCTGCGCTGCATGGACTGAAGCATTTCGCGCATGTGGGCACTGACCTGCAATCCACCGCTGTTGGTATGGGGCAAATAAATCTGCAAGTTTCCATCTTCGTCTTTTTCCACCACAAATTCGGGTATAATATTTTGATTTTTAGCCAGTTCTGTAGTTTGTCCGGCTACCGGACGGGGGTTTAGTTTTTTGATAATAGCGGCGGCAGCGCGTATTTCCGGGAGACCGACTTTCAAATTGTGCACCATTTTTCCATATTGTTGCGCAGCCAGGTCGTCGATATGTTCCTCCACAATGCGCAAGGCGAGATCGATATGCGCCGTACCGTGTGGAAGGTTTTCGAGTTGCAGCAACAGGCATTCGCGCAGATCGCGGGCGCCTATCCCGGCCGGGTCGAGGGATTGCACCGTTTCCAGTTCAGAGGCTACTTCCGTTTCTTCCACGATGATACCATGTGCGAAAGAAAGCATATCGGCCAGGTCGGCAATGCTGATGCGCAGGTAACCGTCATCGTCGAGGCTGTCAACAATATAACCCGCAAGCATCTTTTCCCGGGGAGGGAGTTGTAGCACGGTGATCTGGGCTTTGAGCTGTTCGCGGAAATCGTAGGTTTGAACGAGGGTCTGCTGAAAAACTTCTTCCTGGTGATGGTTCGACTCAGCCGTGGTCGCGTAATTGAGCGTATCGTCTTGCTGATCGTCCCGGTGGTATTGTTCGATAATTTCAAACCGCTCCATATCCAGATCGGCTTCATCGGAGTAGTCATTGTCAGGAGCTGTGTCGGGCGTTTCGGTATGGATATCGGGGTCGGGCGCATCACTTTCGAGGGCCGGATTATCGAGGACTTCATGTTCAATACGTTGTTCAAGTTCCAGCGTGCCCAGTTGAATAAAATGGAGCAATTGAATCTGCTGTGGCGAGAGATTCAGGGTTTGCTTCTGTCCGATTTGCTGGTTTTGCCGTATCATGCATTCTTTTTTGGCGTATTGTAGAACTCTTTACCCAGTAAAAAAATTGTGCCACACCCCGAAATGGGGAAATGTGTGTAAAATACTGCACAAAACAGTTATGAGTTATAAGTTATAAGTTATGAGTTGTTGGAGTTTCAGGCTGGAATGGGGAAATAATGCAACCTCCATTTCCCCATTCCAGCCTGAAACTCAATAACTCATAACTCATAACTCATAACTCCCTCTTCATCCTCTTATGCGAAAACGTACCCTTCAATTTTTGCACACCACACTTGCCGTCACAGTGCTGTTGCTATTGAGTGTCGGGGTTTTTACATTTCGATCGTTGAGTCGTTTAATAGAACAAAGTAATGCGGTATCTCATACCAATGAGGTGCTTTTTCAAACAGAGGAAGTTATCTCTACGATGAAAGACGCGGAATTAGGGCAGCGCGGGTTTCTCCTTACGCATGATTCTGTTTTTTTGGCGACCTATGAATTGGCAACGCAACAATTAGTTCATCAACTCAACACGGTGGACTCCCTGACCAATATACGTCCGCAACCTATTCAACGCCAACGCGTCCGCCGGCTTTTTCATTTTGCCCGGCAACGCGATGCGCATATCAAACAAATTCTTGCTGCAAGTCTCCAACCTGCGAGTCCCGATTATGACTTGCGGATCACGGCTTTGGTCAAACGCGGGAAAGTTACGATGGACAGTATCCGTATTCTGGGCGATAGCCTGCAAAACACTGAAAAATTTCTTTTGGCTGAGCGCATTCATCAGAAGGACCGGTTTTCAGCCAATACGCTTGTAATGCTGTCCCTGATTTCGTTGTTGGCTGTTATGGTTTTTTCCGGCGCATTTTACTTTCTTATACAGGAAGTAAAGCAACGGCAGAATTATGAGCGGCAACTGAAAAAAACAGTAGCAGATTTACAGCGTACCAATCAGGACCTGGAGCAATTCGCGTATGTTGTATCGCATCATTTACAGGAACCTTTGCGCAAACTACAGACCTTCGGTAACCGGCTGTCGCAGAAACACGCCGTCGAACTGAAAGATAATGCGCGTTTCCTGATGGAGCGTATGAGCAGCACAGCCCATCAATTGCAAACACTTCTGGCAGATTTGCTGGTGTATACCGAGCTGGGGCACCAAGCGGGCACTTCTTCTTTTAAAGTATTTGATCTTTCAGAAGTATTCCAAAAGGTGATAATGGATCAGGAAACTGAAATACAGGAACTGCATGCGACAGTGGAATGGGATCAGCAAAGATGCCCTATTTGGGGTAATATGGATCAATTGGAACTGCTTTTCAGCCATTTGTTGCAAAATAGTTTGAAATTTGTGCCGGAAAACCGAAGCCCGCAAATTTCGATTCATACCTTTGTTCTGCAAGGCAAAGAAATACCATTCGCTACGCGGAGTCAGCGATCAGTGCAGTTTATTAAGATCATTTTTACAGACAATGGCATCGGTATTGCTCTGGAATATCGGGATAAAATATTCGGATTATTCCAACGCCTGCATCCAACTGACTATACTGGCACGGGGGTCGGGCTTGCTCTTTGCAAAAGAATTGTAAAACACCACAACGGCTACATCCACCTGGCCGATACCGCAACAGGTACTTCTTTTCATATTTATTTACCCATTTCTAACTAAATAAAATGCCATTAAAGACGCAACAACAGAAAACTGTAATCCTGATGGCTGATGACGATGCTGATGACCGCTATTTGGTGCAGGTCGCTTTTGAAGAAAACGAGATACGGTGTGAATTACTCTTTGTGGACGACGGAAGCGAGGTGTTCGACTTTCTGCGGGGACATGGCAAACACGAAATAAATGGAAGCAAAATCCCTAATTTGATCCTTTTGGATTTGAATATGCCCAAAAAAGACGGGAAACAGGTTTTGCAGGAAATAAAAGCGCTGCCTGATTACCTCCACATCCCGGTTGTGATTTTCACCACTTCCAAATCGCCCGATGATGTACGCCAACTCTACAAGATGGGCGCCAGCAGTTTCATTAGCAAACCCTCTTCTTTTGAAAAACTCTCGGAGGTTGTCCGAAATATAGGCACTTACTGGGTAGAGACGACGGTGTTGCCTTGACGTGTCTATAAAAAAAGTGCCACGCAGACTCAAGCACCTTTCATCGGGCGCTTTCGCTGCGTGGCACTCATTATGAAATCCTTGCCGGAGGCTGTCTCAAAAAGTTGATGAGGGTTGATGAAGGTTTATAAAAGTTGATAATAGCCGCTCAAAATGAGGAAAGTCACTTCCTTGAGCGGCTATTATCAACTTTTATAAACCTTCATCAACCCTCATCAACCTTTTGAGACAGCCTCAATCAGGACTGGTCAGGGTTGAGGCGCTACGATCTACGAAACGTGGTCTTTGACATAATTGGTTGCTTTCTTACCGTTGTTCGCTACCGTGTCAAGCGTTTCTTCGGCATCGTCGGCCATTTGGGAGGTTTTGCTTTTGGCATTTTTCCAAAACGACTTGCCTTTGCTGATGATATGACGCATGAAATCGTCTACTTCATTGGCGGCAACACCTACTCCTTTTTCGGCTTTACCTTTGGTTTCAAACCAGGTTCTTTTGCTGTCTTCAAGGATCTGCTCCAGCGAGTCAGCCGATTTCCGGGTAGTTTTAAGAATTTGTTTGCGGGTGTCTTTTCCTGATTTAGGAGCAAGCAGAAGACCCAACACAGCGCCAGCCGCAGCAGCGCCTAATACAGTGGCTAATAATTTTGATTTTGACATGGTGTGTTTTATTTAATCGGTTAAGAATTATGCGTTTGTGACAAAGAATCATGTAAAAAGTTTGTGCCGACTCTAAATATGTATTTAACGCCCCAATCGGTGTAATGTTGGGAAAAAGTGTGTAAAAGTTGCTTGAAAATATCGATTATTCTTTTGGTATGATAATTTACTGATTTACAATGTACTATAAGGCAACACAAAATGGTTTTGAATAAAAATTGATCCTAATCTGCTGATTTTCAATCCCTTCTCAACCCCTCAACTTTAAGTATACTGCCAGGTTTTTAACCTGGAAGCAGATATTATGACATTTACCTGACCGTATTATGATACAGGATAAAAAATTACTCATTGTGGAAGACGAGGCAGATGCCTGCCTGTTGATGGCGCGGCTGCTACGCCACAAGTTTGCGCACATCGAGTGCAGTTTTTCGCTTGCAGAAGCACTTGGAAAAGCCGCCCTGTTGCAGCCGGATGTCGTGTTGCTGGACAATAATCTTCCCGACGGTTGCGGCATCGATCATATCAGTGAATTTAAAAATTTCAGCCGGCAACAGGTTAAGGTGGTCGTGATCAGCGCCCTCGATATTCGCTCGGAAGCGATGGCTGCCGGCGCCGATGATTTTATAGGCAAACCGATTATGGTGAGCGATTTTCCCTGGTGATTCTTGTAACAGGAATGAGGAATGAGGGATGAGGAATGCCGAGCGTGATTAACAGGAATGAGGAATGAGGAATGATGAGGAATGCCGAGCGTGATGTCCGACGTCACGCTCGGCATTCCTCATCCCTCATTCCTCATCCCTTTTTATCCGTGTGCTATTCAATCCAAAAATAAAAAAAGGCTGCCCCGCTTTTGGGACAGCCTGCAAACCAAACTTACTTGTCGTCGGACTTCAAATCTTCAGATATTCTATCTAATTTGTTTGCGACGCTGGTTTTGAAATCGCTCCAGCCGTCTTTCATGTCTTCGCCGACGCGCTTCATGTCGGCATTCAGTTCATCCCGCTCGGCAGCCAGTTTTTTCCGGCGTTCCTGCCAGCGCACTTTTTCTTTCGCAGTAGCCTTGTCTAATTTCTGGTCTATTTACGCTATTTCAGCGTCTATTTCGCGGCCTGTCTTCTCCATTTTGGCGGAGAGTTCGTCGCGTTCGGCTTTCATGGCATCAGCCATATCCTTGCCGGCATCTTTGAGGTCTTCTTTGGCGTCCTGCACATTTTCTTTGGCATTCTGACGATCCCGTTCAGAACTGTCGGAGCAAGCAGGGAGGAGAAACAGGGTGGTACAACTGGCTAATAGGCCGGCAATAAAAAGGTGCTTTTTCATGGTAATGATGTGGTGGTGAAAAAAGGTGAAACAGACGAAAGCAGGTGCAGGAGCGTGGTGGTGCATTCCTGCACTGCTTTGCCTGGAATGAGGAAATTTTTAGAGATGCAAGACGCATAGCGTCTATGAATTCACTTTCTTATGCCCAAAGACAAGACTTGCCAAGACGATCAGGGATAAGGAAAGTATGAAATAAGCCCCGCCGCAGCCAAACCAGATAGCGGATGCCGCATTATCAGAAACATTACAGACCATCTAAGCATGGGAAGGTTTATTTAGAAGTGAAGTAAATATTTAGAATTCATAACCCAGCGTCACCCCGATACCACGGGTGCGGCGGTACGGTTTTTCGTCGTTCTGGTTATTCGTGTCGTTATCGAGCAGGTTGTTGACGCCCAGGTTGTATCGTGCATCCAGGTACATCTGGCCGAATTTCAATCCGCCGCCAAATGAGATACCGTAGTCTGTACGGCGCTGGCGTTCTGCTGAGTCGTCGTTGTCATAATCGAATTTGTCTTCCCGGGTTTCCGTAACACCCAGCAGTGTCGTAGTGGTTTTTACTTTGCCGCTGATGGCCAGACCTGCAAAAGGACCTGCCAGCACATAAACGCCGTTGCCCGATTCACTGAAAAACTTCAGTTTGGCTAATACGGGTACTTCCACATAGTTGTAGTACAATCGGGAAACAACCTCGTTGTTTTCACCTAAACCATAAATGGATTTGCCACCTTTCTGTATGTACAGGAGTTCAGGTTGGATGGTGAAAATGCTCGACAATCCCAGGTCAAATGCCAGGCCGGCCTGAAAACCGGTGACGGAAGTGTTTTCCAGGGATTCGTAACTCTCTATGGTAGCAGATTCGGAAATGCTGGCGATATTGACACCGGCTTTGATAGACACCTGCGCCTGGCTATTGGTGGCCAAAAACGAAGTGACGAGCACTGCTGTCAGGAAAAAATATTTAAAGTTCATACGTAATTTAAGTTGGTGAAGAATAGGTTATTGTTACCTACCAACTTAAAAAACATAGGCCATCCGTTTTTGGGGTGCATTTTCCCCAATGTGCTGTAAGGATGGGGAGAATGGAAAATCTTATTGAATCACCATCAATCGGCTCGTACCCACCACGCTCCCCTTTCCGTCCTCCAGGCGACAGAAATACAGGCCGTTCACGCCGGGGGGTAATGCCACCTGAATCGGGGTGTTTTCTGACAACAGGTGCGCGCTTTCACTGACAACTGTACCCAAACTGCTGAAAATGGTAAGGGTATATACTCCCGACGGCGCATCGGCGCAACGGATCGTCACCGCAGAAACGGCGGGATTCGGATAGACTTGAAGACTTGGCAACCCGGCGCCCGGGGCTTCTATTACGGGTGTAGTAAGTAGCGTATTTTTATAAACCACCGACGTCACTGCATTTTGCGCATTGTTAAATGTCAGGACGGCGATTTCTTCTTTGGAAATGTCGTTGAAGTAGTGATGCGTCGTGATGGTATCCGTACCCAGCAAAGACGACCACTGTGAACCTGGCGCTCCCCCCCCCAATTGTGAAACATCATTCCAGCCCAGGGGCGGAACTTTTACATCAATATTTTGCGTGATATAGGTCGTCTTTTTAAGGCGCAGGACGGGGAATTCCGATACTGGAAGCGCACCCGGCAGCCTGAGCGTTCCAAATCCATCTACGACATCAAGAATTTGTCTGTTAATGCGCAATCGAACAGAATCGGGTGTGACGGGTAAATTGAGTGCGCCGGCTGGTATCTCGCCGTAACTCCATAAGAGTATATTGTTAGATGTTTGTTGGTAAATTTCAAACATATTAAGCGGCGCATGCCGTTCCGCTACAATGGGCTGGTTTCTATAAATGCCTACTATCGGCAGCCCCCCAACGGTGTTGTCGGCATGCCCCAGGAGTTCAAATTTTGTACCGGAGGATGTATAGTAATACTCAGATGTTCCGCTTTTTACAACCATCGCAGCCCCTGGAAAATTGGCAGCATAGACGCCCTCTGCGGCAGTACGGTAATTGGTTTCACTGTTGGATGCCGGTGTCAGCCCGCTTAAATCCCAGAATTGATTGCCGCCCGGCGGGGTATACAGCGCGACGGCTATGTTGGGGTTAGCGGCCTGTACGTAACGGAGTATATCGCCTGTGGCGGGAAAAGTGCTTGCCGGAACCGTAATTTGAGCAGAGGCGTGGAGGCTGCTCCATGCCAGCAATGCAAATACCAGTACTTTTTTCATCGTTGATTTTTTTTAAACTAAGAAAATACTGCAAGGCAGCAATATCCAATTTACAGGTAGCACTTAACAGCCCTGGGTTGACAAAGGGGCAGCGCCCCAGTAATAATTGTAGCATTTAAAACAAAGCATTCATATCCAATACATTATCCACCAAGCCGAGGCTGTGTTTATTTTTTATCAAGCCGAAAGTGGTTATCAACACGATGAAAATTTGCTTTTTCGTACCCGTAACACGTCTGAAAATACTCGTTTTTCGGCGCAAACTATCTGCCTCTGCTTTTGTTAAAATCAACTCATCTCTATAAAATTTAACTTCGCAGAGCGAAATAACGTTGTCTTGTCGATCAATCAGCAAGTCAATTTGTGTGCCCTCGTTTTCTTCGGTTGGCTTTGCTAAAAAACTGTATTGATTGGTATTTACACCTGCAATACCTAATGCAGCTTTGATATTGTCAACGTGCTGAAAGCAAATGTTTTCAAACGCATAGCCGCTCCATGTTATCCACGCTTGGGTTTGACTCAATGATTGCCACGAAATAGTCTCTTTAGCAGGTATATCCCTAATGAATTTCAGATAAAACAGTGAATAACAATCCGTTAATCGAAAAAGCGTGTCTTTTTTCTTTTTGCCAAAAGGAATATAAGAAGAAATAAAACCCGATTGCTCCAATTCTTGCAACATCGTCGTCAACCCTCCGCCATCCAGTATTTTCGTTTTGGCAATAACCTCCGTCCGGCTCATGCCTTTCCAAGTTGATGAAAGGGCAGAAATAATAGACTCGTAGCGGTCAGGATTGTTGAATAATGAACCATACAGGTTATCAAATTCAGTTCGTAACAAACCTTGCGGCTGAAAACAAATATCATCAATGTTTTGGACAGCACTTTTGCCAGATTCCACTTGCCCCAAATAATGCGGAATGCCGCCCATCGTCATATAAAGCAATAGCAATTGATAACGGTCTAATGCAATATGCCTTTCCTGAAAATAGGCTTCGGTTTCCGACAATGTGAAAGGTTGCAAATGGATTCTACGTGTTACACGGTTATGCAAACCACCTTTATCATTGATAATTTTTTGAATCATCCATGCTGTTGCCGAGCCGCAAATTACGACGACGATATTCGTTTTAGCCGCATAACTATTCCAGAAATAACAAAACCTGTGAGAAAATCGGATTTCCACTTGCCATCCACGGCAATTCATCAATGAAAATTACCTTTCGCTTTTCGGAATTCTCCAACGATTCAAGGTATGCTTTCAATTGGTGAAAGGCCTCCAACCAGTCAATCGGCGGTGGCGGTAACTCAGCCGTTTTTGCGCGTCTTTGAGGCTATACGCAAAATTTCGCAATTGCTGTTCTTTTGTACCGTCTTTTAGCCCTGTCAATTCAAAGTCTATTTTCCCTTGAAAAAATGACCCTATCAGATAAGTCTTACCAACCCGTCTTCTCCCAAAGAGGGCGACTAACTCAGGCTTTTTAGAGCCATAAGCATTCGCTAAAATCTCTACTTTTTTACGCCCTATCATACGGGTCATGTTTAATTTGAGGGAATGGCAAAAATATATAGATTCCCAGATTAAAAAATTAAATATGGGAATGTTGAAAATATATATAGATTCCGCAGGGTAACTTTCCGAAAAACGATACTTCTTTATCTGGCATCGGTGTGCCCTTCGTGATGTAATTGTTGATTTCCGGGAAATCCGTTTGCTCATTGTCGTGTTGTTCAATTTTTCCTTTTCCACCATCGCTTGCGCTGCTCCTGTTTAGGTGCCGGCCATAACGAAACAGAGACGTTCACCGTCTCAAAATCGCCCAGCAAAACCCTTTCGGGCGGGTAATTGTCGCTTT
>JADJSY010000092.1 GCA_016711435.1 Lewinellaceae bacterium | reverse complement strand
ACAGCAGTTTATAGGCGCCGCTGCAGGCATTTCTAAGCAAGAACATCGATTTCGCGGCGGCTCATACCCGAATAGATGGCGGTGTCGGAACGCCCCGTTTTTGCAGGCGAGCACCTGGTCTTCATCAGGGCAATCAGGGGCGAAAATCACAATACAAATACCATCCCGGCACAAGGCGGGCACCTGGTAACAAACCGGATTTGCCGCCGCCGGTAGGCAGCAGGGCCAACGTGTCGCGCCCATCTAGTACCGAGCGGATAATGTCTTCCTGCATGGGCCGGAAGGCATCGTATCCCCAGTATTGGCGTAGTGGAAAGCGGTTGGGTGGGTTCTGTCACGAGATGCGGCGTATTTGGAGGCAAAGAAAATGAAATTCGGGATAAACTGTGTTTGCGATCTTTCAAAACAGCATTACCTTTCCCCAATGCTTGACGAATTAAAAATCATCCCAATCGATCTACTTGAAACCTACCTGCTTCAAGTCAGCAGTGGCTTGCAGGCCTCCCTGGTGGGCTTGCAGGATGCCGAATTATCGACGGATACTTTCAGTTTTTACACCTCGGTATCATCCGTTTTTTCGAGCAAAATAGAGGGTGAAGAAATTGAACTGGATTCCTATATCAAGCATAAGAGATTCGGCATCGAGTTTTTGCCCGACTACACCAAAAAGACAGATGACCTGTACAATACCTACACCTTTGCCAAAAGTCATCCGCTGAATCAAAAGAACCTGGAAGCGACGCACAAACTATTGAGCAAGCACCTTGTGGCCAAACACCAACAGGGGAAAATACGCACACAAAATATGTACGTTTCCACCCCTGATGGCAAAATAGAATATGTCGCTGCCTCACCTTTTGAAGTAGAAAGCGAAATGCAGAAATGGTATGCGGATATGGAGGTGTTGATTGCTACTCCATTGAGTGTGCCCGAGGTGTTTTTCTTTGCGAGCATGTTACACCTGGTTTTTGTAAAAATCCACCCGTTTAATGATGGCAATGGCCGCATGGGCAGACTACTGGAAAAATGGTTTTTAGCCCAAAAATTGGGGGACAACGCCTGGTTTGTTCAGTCGGAAAAAAACTATTACCAGCAACACCAGACTTATTACAAGAATTTGAGGTCCTTGGGTTTAGAGTATCAGGCATTGGATTATGGCAAAGCGCTTCCGTTTTTGTTGATGCTGCCGATGGCATTGGATGTAGTATAGCAAGCTTATCACTCAACCATACCACTTTCAAACATGAACAGACTACTCGTATCAGGAATTTTATGCCTTTTGGTTTTTGCCGCACAAACGCAAACAGCCGATGAGATCATCGCAAACCACCTCCAGGCGATGGGCGGTAACGCATGGGAAACCGTTAAAACCATGAAAATGGAAACCAAAATATCCGTAGAAGCGGCGCCCGGAATGGAAATACCCATGACAATGACCGTGGTCAATCAAAAAGCCGCCCGCGTCGACGTATCCGTGATGGGCATGACCCAAAGCTCCTGCATCAATGGGGAAAAAGGCTGGTCGAACAACCCTTTTGCCGGCAAAATGGACGCAGAGGCCCTTAGCTCCGATCAGGTGATGGAAATGAAAGACATGACCGACCTGAGCGGTTCCCTCTACAACTACGAAGCCAAAGGGTATTCGGTGGAATACATGGGCAAAGAAGATCTGGAGGGCACGGAGGTGCACAAAATCAAAATTATCAAAAGCCCAACCAAAACCGAGTACGCCCTGATTGATCCTCAAAGCTGGTATCAAATCAAAAATATTACAGTCTCGACCGTCGATGGCAAAGAAATATCAGCCGAAACCATCTATTCCAATTTTAAACAGGAAGGTGGCGTTGTGTTCCCCTACACCATTGAACAGCACAACCCCATGATGGGCAACTCTGTTTCAATGGTTACGGCCATCAGAATCAATGAGGCGGTGGATGAAAAAATATTTGAGATGCCCGCCAAGAATTAAATGCAGGGATTAAAAAAATGGCCATTATCCAATAAAAAAACCGCCAAAACGCTGCATCACAGCGAATGGACGGTTAAAAGATTGCGGAGGAAGAGAGATTCGAACTCCCGGTACCTTTCAGTACGACGGTTTTCAAGACCGCTCCATTAAACCACTCTGGCATTCCTCCGGACAAATTGGGCCGCAAAGGTAGAGGCATTTTTTCAAAAAAAAATACTCCCGGAAAAAAAATAGGCAAAATGCAAAGGGCAAGAGGCAAAGGGCAAAAATGAATCGAGTGGCCAATTTTGCCTTTTGCCCTTTGCAGCTTTGCCCTTTTACTCAATCCGTCGGCGGCATTTTCAGAATTTGTGGAATCTCGTCGCTCGATTCCAATACGTTGAAGAAAGTATCTAAGTAATCCTTCATTTCCAGGATAGTCGTACCGGATAAATACTTGGAATTGCAGAGCGCGTACAGGTCTTTTTTAGACGCTTTGAGTATTTTGGCTGCTTTTTTCAAATCAGCCGTTTTGATGCCGTTTGACAGCAGGAAACGGTCGCGTACGGTTTTGAGGCCTGTTTCAGATGCAGGGCTGGAATAAGGAGCACTCACCAATCCGGAAAAATCGAAATCATACGGGATAACAAGCACTTTACCTGTACTGTCAATGGATGATCGAACGAGGCGTACATTACGCATCATGGAAATCTCCCAGTCGGTGTTGCCGATCATATATTCGAACATAGATACCAGGGCCGCCTGGTGCGTCATCAGGCTGTCAGCGGGAATGCCGTACTCTTCCACGGGCCTTGCATTAAGGCGCACCAGCAATTCTTCATCATGTTCTACCAGTATGGCTAACATGGTTTTTTTGGACTTTTCGACATGCGTATCGCGAATAGTCAGGCGAATCAGCCGGGCGCGAACGCTGGCCCCGGTCAACTTCTCAAACATCCGGTAGATGATGTATTCTTTCACGATGAGCTCGTCGCCAAGGGCATTGTCGTAGCAAGGCAACACCAATTTAATTTCGTTGAGGGTATCCAGGCCTTCTGCGTTCAGTTCTTTTTTCTTGAATTTGATTTTCAAGGGCGGGATTTCTGCCACCTTCCTGCGGTATTTGCCCCGTGGCCTCAATTCAATTTTATACGTCTTCCCATCCGCCGTGATGAGGCTTCCGGGAAAATACTGGTTTGTTTTTTTATTGGAAATAATGGTAGTGAGGTCCGTTTCCAGGGTCATTTTGACCCCTTCCTGTTGCGTCAATCGCTCAAACACAGAAGGTAGATCAGGTTCCGTTTGCGCCTGCTGCTGATACGGAATCAGGAAAAAAAGCAAGCCAAAAAGGATATGTGCAATCGTAGTTTGTTCTTTTTTCATTTGCCCAGAATTTAATTCTGAAATAAAAATGGTTTATTGAGATGCTGTACTTTTAAGTGAATACAAATATAAAAAACGAAAAGTTCCAATCAAATATTTTGTGAAATAGATTTTTAAAGGGTTGGTTCAGAATTAATGCAAAGTTAGTGCCGATTTGCTTCCGATGTGTTAAGTTAATGCTAAAATGCAAACCGATAACATTTGACTAATACAGGAGAATACCACTATTATGAAGCGTCTGATGCAAAATATTTTTGACTCCATAGCAGTATAAAAAGCGTGTAAACCATCCTTCTTTCAAGCCGCCCAACCATCCAACTTTTAAACCCGACCATATATATTGTTGGCAAAGATTACAAAAAAGTGGGAATTTGCTCATGGCTATCTTTTTGATAGACAGATACCCCGTAACTTTGCAAATTATTTTTCCAAATCTAACTTTTCATCTCCATGAAGTTAATCATATCTGGCCTGTTTCTTTTTCTAGGGTCTTTAACGGCTGTATCAGCCCAACAGGTAACAGGTGTTTGCGGCAACACTACTGCGGAACAGGTGGAACACCTGATCCCACGCGTACGCCTGTACAATGAACAGGTTGCCGTGTCTGAACGCAATTCGATTCAATATGTTCCTATTTATTTTCACTTGGTCGCTGATGCAGATGGCGCAGGCCGGCACAAAGAACGTTTTGTACTCGACCAACTTTGCGATATGAATGAGGCCTATGCTTCGATGGATATCCGTTTTTACCTGAAACCGCACCCTACCTATGGCCTGATCGATCAGTCGATCAACAGCAATTCGGTGTACACCACTCAAACCAACGAATCCTTGATGAACAATCGCCGCCATCAGAATGCTATTAATGTATTTGTCGTGAACGAGGTGGCTGTGGGTGTAGGCGGCACTGGCACTGTACTGGGTTATAACAACAGCTTCCGCGACTGGCTGGTGTGCCGAAAAGACCAGATTAATGGAAACGGAAATGGCACCCTGGCGCACGAAACGGGGCACTTTTTTGCATTATCCCATACCTTCGTAGGTTATGAAAGCAATCCGTTCGATGGTGTGAACGATCCTACCTGGCCCATTGCGCCCGCTATTTCCCCCGGCGGCCCATTCACTGAACGCGCCAATGGTACCAATTGCCAGACTGCGGCGGATGAAATTTGTGATACGCCGGAAGATTATAATTTCGGCTATGCGAATGGAAATTGTGAACCCTACAACGGCCTTGCCAAAGACCCGCTGAACGCAGCGGTGGATCCGATGGAAAACAACTTCATGAGTTATTTTCTTAATTGCGGCGATTTTGAATTTACGCCCGGACAGGCTTCCGTAGTGTTATCCGATCTTTCTTCTTCCGAACGCAATTACCTCGATAATACCTTTACCCCGGAAGCTACGTCCATTACTGTTCCCAATAACCTGCTGGTCACGCCCATCGGCAACGCCATGCAGCCAACGTATGATGAAGTTTTCCTGCAGTGGCAAGCCGTACCGGGCGCTACTTATTACTTACTGGAGTTTGATATTTCAGCCTTTTTTGCAACGCCCAATTTTCAGTCGGTCATCGTGCCGGCTACGACAACTTCCCTGCTGTATACTTCCCTGTTACCCGGCAAACTATATCATTGGAGGGTACGTCCTTTCAATGAATATGTTGCCTGTGACCTAAGCCAAAAAAGTACATTCCGTACGCCGACTACCTCTGCCGTGAAAAGCATCGAAGGACTGGAGGCCTGGAACGTTTATCCAAATCCTGCTGTATCGGGCGATGTCGCCTATGTGGCCGTAAAACAATTGCAGGTTTCGACGCAAGGGTCAGCATTGTCAATCCTGCGGGCCAATTGGTTTACGAACAAAACAATGTCGTTATTTCCGGTGGCGAAACAACCCTTGAACTTCCACTTGACGGACTGGCAAGCGGGGTTTATTTTGTTGTACTGGACGCCCAAAATGGCAGGGATGTGCGGAAATTGACGGTGCTGAAATAAGCTAAACGCCAAGGAAAGCAGCCGTCTTAAAGGGTTGATGAGGGTTTATAAGGGTTTATAAAGGTTGATATACATCCGCTCGGGAATGAAACGATTTTACTTTTTTCGAGCGGATGTATATCAACCTTTATAAACCCTTATCAACCTTTATCAACCTTTTTACTTAATCTACACCCACTCAAAATCCTCCGAGCGGGCAGCCTTTTCCATCAATTCAATGACGAAAGGGGGCGGCACGGTGAGTTTTCGCTTCTGCGTATCGATCCAGGCGCCGTCGATATTCATGATAGCGCAAACGGCATTGTCGCTGCTGCGGATCAATTCGTGTCGGAAGGAAAAACGGGAAGCATCCTTGCGCAATCTGGTGACCATCACGGTGATGTGTAAAGCGTCGCCCGGGCGCACCTCTTTTTTAAACAAGGCTTCTTCTCTGAACAATATCGGACCAAAATGTTGCTCGATCATCAGCTGGGTGGAGAGGCCGCAGGCCGCCAGGAACTCGACACGGGCCGTAGCTGCAAAGTCGTAATAGACCGAATGGCGCAGGTGGAAATTGGGGTCCAGATCGGCCCAGCGCAGGGAGACGGGTATGCTGAATATACTCATGGGTAACTAAGTAGTTATCCGTTATTAGTTATTGGTTATCAGTGTTTTACCTCTTGTCCTTTCTCTTTATTGCCCCATTTCATACGCACGAACTCTACCATAATCGGGAGTATTGAAATGCCGATGACCGCAAAAATGACCAGTTCAAAATTCTCTTTTACAAAAGGGTGCGATCCGAGAAAATAGCCGGCCAGTGTCAGGCCCGTCACCCATAAAACGCCTCCCGCTACACAAAAACCGATAAAACGGGTGTACGCCATTTTGCCCACGCCGGCTACAAAGGGTGCGAATGTGCGGACAATGGGTACAAAACGCGCAATAATCAGGGTGCGCCCGCCGTATTTGGCATAAAAATCCTGTGTTTTATCGATGTACTTGCGTTTTATAAACCAGTAGTCGCGGGTGAAAACCTTGTCGCTCATATATTTCCCGAAAAAATAATTGGTATTGTCGCCGAGAATAGCGGCCAAAAACAGCAGCGGTATCAGCAGCCAGATATTGAGAATACCCGTTTTAGCGGTAATGGCTCCGGCGGCAAACAGTAGCGAATCGCCTGGCAAAAAAGGCGTTACCACCAGCCCCGTTTCACAAAAAATAATCAGCATCAGGATCAGGTAAGTAGCCAACTCATACTCCCGCATGATATTTTCAAGGTGCACATCGAGGTGTCGGATGATGTCAATAAATTGCGTCAGCAGATCGAGCATGATAAAATACCGGGTATAATTTTGTGAACTATGCGTTTAAAAGCGGGCAAAAATAGGGTATAAAACCACTGATTTTTCAATAAAGTAGCCTTTGGACCTAAAATTGGACTTTCAGGGGCGCTATGTTCTCAAAATGATAAATGCAGTTTATTTCAAGTAAGGGTAGAAAATTTCGGGAAAGCCCTATTTTGGCCCGCTAAAATCACTTGTTTACACTTCTGCCCTATGTCTTTTCTGACCAATCTTTTTAGAAAAAAATCTGTCCCCGACGCCATTTCAGCCGCTCAACAAGAGGAAATACACGGTACCGGCGGTCTGGAAAAAAACCTGCGGGTAGGCGATTTGACCGCGCTGGGTATTGCCGCCATCATTGGAGCCGGCATTTTCAGTACCATCGGTTCTGCCAGTTACAACGGCGGCCCCGCAGTGGTGTTCCTGTTCATTTTTACGGCAGTCGCATGTGGATTTGCGGCATTTGCGTATGCCGAATTCGCATCCCTGTTACCGGTATCGGGCAGCGCGTACACCTATTCATATGTGGCATTTGGCGAGTTGGTCGCCTGGATCATTGGCTGGGCATTGGTCATGGAATACGCCGTGGGTAATATTACCGTGGCGGTTTCCTGGTCGGGTTATTTTACGGGCCTGTGCGAAAGTGCCGGCTGGCATATTTCCGAATGGGCCACGATCGATTACATCAGCGCCCGCGACGGGCACAATACGGTTGAAGCGCTGCTGAAAGGCGGCGCCACCTTGCCCGATCTGACCCCTGCGCCGCGCGAATCCTGGAATGCCTGGGAAAATGCGCCCCGTCTGGGGAGTTTGCGCGCGATTCTGGACATACCGGCTATCGTAATGTCCATCCTGATAACGGCACTGGTGTATATCGGCATCAAGGAATCCAAAAATGCCGGCAATATCATGGTGGTGTTGAAATTGATTGTGGTGCTGCTGGTGATTATTGTAGGCGCCGGCTACGTCGATACCGACAACTGGCATCCCTTTGTACCCAATGGTTTCGGCGGGGTAATGGCGGGCGTTTCTTCGGTTTTTTTCGCCTACATCGGCTTCGACGCGCTTTCCACAACGGCAGAAGAATGCAAGAATCCGCAGCGCGATTTACCCCGCGCAATGGTATATTCCATCATTATTTGTACGGTTTTGTACATCATTATAGCCCTGGTGCTGACCGGAATGGTCAACTATAAAGAGCTGGATGTCAATGATCCGCTGGCGTATGTCTTTCAGAAAATAAACTTGAAATGGTTCTCGGGCATCATTGCAGTCAGTGCGGTAGTCGCCATGGCCGGGGTGTTTCTGGTGTTTCAACTGGGACAACCGCGCATCTGGATGACCATGAGCCGCGATGGACTTTTACCCAAACGTTTTTCAAAAATTCACCCCAAATACCGAACCCCGGCTTTCGCCACCATTGTCACCGGCTTTTTTGTGGTGGTACCGATGCTGTTTATTCCCAGCGATACGGTACTCGACTTGTGCAGCATGGGCACTTTGTTTGC
The DNA here is from genome assembly GCA_016711435.1 of Lewinellaceae bacterium. GTDB lineage: Bacteria > Bacteroidota > Bacteroidia > Chitinophagales > Saprospiraceae > M3007. The sequence goes on along the minus strand of JADJSY010000092.1, from coordinate 52,242 downwards.
CTTCGTATTGGTATGCGCAGGGGTGCTGAAAATGCAGGTCACACCCGATGCGCCGCGTGGCAAATTCCGTACGCCTTACCTGAACGGCAAATGGATTTTTCCGCTGATGCTGCTCGGGATGACGGCTTTTTTATTCACCCGTTTTCAAAAAGATACGACAGACTGGCTCAGCAATGCTCCCCAGATATATGGGGGCGAAATGTTGGTGGCGAATATGTCTGAAACGGAAGTGGCGGAAACAAAAACCATGCTCCTACAACGTGACAGTGCGGGTTTTGCCAACGCCAACGGCGATTTGGTGGAATACTTAGCCTCTCTCAACCAGGAACAATACGCCGAAGTAGTCAGCAGGGTTCCTGTTTCGGATGAACACAAGTATGAATCCGGCTGGGCCTTGTTTCAGCATAAAATACCGATGTGGTTGTTTATCATCACATGCCTTTGGCTGACGGTACTGGCATTCCGGCACAACCTCTCGCTCATTCCAATGCTGGGCCTGGTATCTTGTTTTTATATGATGGCACAGATACCTGCCAAAAGCTGGATGGGCTTTTTTATCTGGCTGTTGATCGGACTGGCGATTTATTTCAGTTATGGATATAGAAATAGTAAATTAGCGAAAACGTGATAAATGGCACACGGATTGGACGGATTGGACACGGATTTTACACTACTTTACGAGGGGAAAAATCCGTGTCCAATCCGTCCAATCCGTGTGCCATTTAATCCATAAATAGCTATCTATGAAGAAATTAGTGGTGCTGACTGGTGCAGGCATATCTGCGGAAAGTGGCATCCGCACCTTTCGCGATGCGGACGGTCTTTGGGAACAGCACCGGATTGAAGATGTAGCAACCCCGGAAGCCTGGGCCAAAAATCCGGAGCTCGTGCTGCGGTTTTACAACCAGCGCCGGGCGCAACTGTTTGAGGTACAACCGAATACAGGCCACCAGGCACTGGTGTCGCTGGAGCGGGATTTTGAGGTACAGGTCATTACACAGAATGTGGATGATTTGCACGAACGCGCGGGCAGCAGTAGTGTGTTACATTTGCACGGCGAATTGCGGAAAGTGCGTTCGGAGCGTTACGAGCAGCTCGTGTATCCTTGCGAATCCGAAATTAACCTGGGCGATACCTGCGAACGCGGATTCCAGTTGCGCCCGCACATCGTCTGGTTTGGCGAAGCGGTACCGATGCTGGAAACTGCGGCGGAAATGGCTATGCAGGCTGATATTTTTTTAATCGTAGGCACTTCTTTACAAGTGTATCCCGCAGCCGGTTTAATGATGTATGCTCGGCAGAACATCCCTTTTTATTACATCGATCCGCGACCGCAGGTAAATGCCGAATTGGCAAGGATGCCAAACTTGACCGTTATTGCCGAACCTGCTTCCAAAGGGCTGCCGATATTAGTGGAAAAATTAAGCGGGTGACGGTGACTCAAGTCCCCCGTCAATCACTCCAGGCGACCATAGTGAAGAGGTGTCATTGCGAGGAAGAGCAAGTGACATCTCAAAACGGTAAAAACAAAAACAAGTTAAATATGAATAATTCATTGATTACAACCAGATTACAGAGCATTTTGCTGCTGTTTGTCGCCCTTTTTCTTACAACCAATTGCCAATCGCAACCGCCTTTGAAAGAAGTGCGGCTCGATGCCAAACATATCGTTTATATGCTGGACAGCACTGCGGCGGCGCATGCCATCACCTACGATAAACGCAACGGATATTTTGAAAAGGTGACCCTTGCGGAAATGTCTATTCAAATGAAAAAAGAACTGGGCGCTGCGGATACCCGGGAAAATTTCCTGCCTGCATACGTCGAATTTTTGAAAAGTGATGTGGCCGATTATTCACACGCGGAGTCAAAATTTACGGCTGAGGTGATTGAAAAAGTGTTTAAAACCAGCGAGGCCGTTGCTCCTGGAGTTTTCCCCGACACCTTGCTGCTCATCAAAACAAAAGGCCGACATTATGGCGACGGCGTTTGGTACACCCGTGAAAACTGTATTGTGATTCCGGCCAATGAACTGGTTTCCCGGAAAACCAACCCGTTCACCACGACGATGTTCCACGAACTATTCCATGTCTATTCCAGGCTGCAACCCAAAAAGAGCGCACAGTTGTATCAACTTATTGGTTTTGAGGCGATTGGATACCAGAATCTGCGGATGCCCCAACAACTTTCCGAACGCATCTTGCACAACCCTGACGGGGTGGATTTCGCACAAAAAATTAGTCTGAAACAATCCGATGGCACTGTGAAACAGGCTGTTCCAGTGATTTATGCCAATAAGACCGGCTATAAGACGGGGAATGACGAGTTTTTTGGATACGTGGAATTTAACCTGTTTGAAATTAATCAAAACGCAGATGGCGCCTGGCAGATTCTGACCAGGGAAGACGGCTTTACCAGTACGCTCAGCCTCGACAGTCAACCCGACTTTTTTGCACAGATCAGGGATAATACCGGCTACATCATTCACCCCGACGAAGTGCTGGCTGATAATTTTTCCTTCGTAATGGTGCGCCAGAAATCGCCGGCCCTGACGGAAAAGTTTTCCGCAGCGGGCAAACAACTGCTGACGGAGATAGAGCAAGTGTTGAAAGGGAAATAGTAAAGGTTGAGGTTGTTGAGAGTTGAGATTGTTGAGGGCCGCTCTGTAAACAAAACTCACTTTTTCAGAGCGGCCCTCAACAATCTCAACTCTCAACAACCTCAACAATCATCATTATGCCAAAAATAGTCCTCGTCGGTTCGGGCAGAATTGCCTGTCATTTGGGTAAACGCCTGAAAGCCAAAGGTTTGCCTGTTTCGCAGGTGCTGAGCCGCACGGCTTCCCATGCCCGTGCCCTGGCAGAAACGCTACAGGCGGACTGGTCGGACGACTGGTCGGAAGTGCTGCCAGATGCCGATTGGCTGCTGTTGGCGATACGCGACGACGTGATAGACGATGTCGCGGCCTTGCTGGCGCCGCATGTGCCCGATACGCTGGCTACACATACTTCCGGCGGTACGCCCGGTTCCGTGTTATCCCCCTTTTTTCGTCGATATGGCGTTTTTTACCCCTTGCAGACTTTTTCGATGGAACGAAGCCCCGTTTGGTCCAAAATACCATTTTGTGTGGATGCGACCTTGGAAGCGGACAGGCTTTTTTTGATAAAAATTGCCAAGACTATCAGCAACCTGGTGTACCGGGTCACGGATGAGCAACGTGCACAACTACACATGGCTGCGGTATTTGCCAATAATTTTGCCAACCATTGCTTTAGCATTGCCGAAAAAATACTGGCGGAAAAAGACCTGCCTTTTGAAATGCTTCACCCGCTTATGGAAGAAACACTGGCCAAAGCGCTGCATAATTCACCGGGTAAAATGCAAACAGGTCCTGCTGTGCGTGGCGATGCAGACACGATTGACCGGCATCTGAAACTGCTGGAGCAGCACCCTGAATGGCAGGATTTGTACAAAAAAATATCAGACTCCATCCGGGTTGCATTTTCTAATTTGAAATGATATTTGTCTTTTTTTTGCATTATACATTTCATGTTCTCCCATTTAAAAGATTGCTAAAATTTTATTATTTCATTTAACTTTTGAATAAATTACTTGTTCATCTGCATTACTTCTGCTTAATTTTGTTGCGCTCTGCCTGTCTTATTTGCACCTTTTTGCTCTCCGATACTTTGCTGATTCGGTACAATTTTATTTGCAGCGCTTTCATTCTCCGTGTGTTTTAGCGCGGTAAAAAATTGTTATAGATATGAATCAAGCCCGACTCAGTGCTATTGGTATGGCCGTCCCGGAAAAAAAGGTTGTCAACTCCTTCTATGAAACCTTGATCGATACCACCGATGAGTGGATACAGTCGCGTACTGGCATCAAAACACGTTACCATACGGAGCAGGATGAATTTACAAGCCATTTGTGCGTCAAAGCGGTGCAGGATATGGTGGAAAGATACCGCGTAAACCTCGACGATGTCGATATGATTATCGTTTCTACCGTGACGCCCGACCAACCGATGCCGAGTATGGCCTGTCAGGTGCAACACCGGCTCAATATGCCGCGCGCAGGAGCTTTCGATGCCTATGCCGCTTGTGCCGGATTTTCTTATGGGGTAGTACTGGCAAAAGGATTGATTGCTGCAGGAACACATCAAAAAGTATTGGTTATAGGCGCAGATACGCTCTCAAAAGTCACCGATTTCAGCGACCGCACTTCCTGCGTTTTATTCGGCGACGGCGCCGGAGCGGTGCTGATTGAAGCGGCTGATACCGGTAATATCGGCGATTGCGTCACCGCCGCCAACGGCGAAAACGGCCCGGATTTGTACATTTCCGGGTTTGCAGAAACTATTGACGGTCAACCGCTTAAAATGAACAGAACCATTGTGCAGAATGGGAAAAAGGTCTTCAAGTGGGCCGTGATAAAAGTGGCGGAGCAAATGCGGGTGCTGGCTGAAAAAAACGGTCTGACCCTCGACCAGATCGACTGGTTTGTGCCGCACAGCGCCAATCTGCGCATTATTGAGGCCATCTGCAATGAAACCGGATTCCCGATGGAGAAAGTGCTCGAAAGTATTGTCGATTACGGAAATACTTCCTCCGCGTCTATTCCCATTGCACTCAACAATGGTATACTTTCCGGAAAAGTAAAACGGGGTGATAAAGTGATGCTGCTCGGTTTTGGCGGCGGACTCGCCTATGCCGGAACGATCATAGTCTGGTAGTGTTTTCGTGTTTGGTGTTTAGGGTTTTGTGTTTGGGGGTGCTTCGCGTTTGGCCATGCCCCCGACCCCTGAAGGGCAATGTCGTTGACTTAGCGAAGAGGTGTCATCTCCAGACGAAGAGGTGTCATCTCGAAACAGCCGTTTTTCAGCAAGTTTCCGCTACGAGATGTCACTTGCTCCTGCGTCGCAAATGACACCTCTTCGCTAAGTCAATGACATTGCCCTTCAGGGGGCGGGGGCGGCCAAACGCAAAGCGCCCCAAACACCAAACACCAAACACCAAACACCAAACACCAAACACTAAACACCTCTTTTCTTCCGCACATTCCTTCGCCCATAAGGGCAATGCCTGCAACCGCTTCCACAACAATCGCCGCGTTGGAGCAGAAAATGTTCAGTGAATACCCATTGTCCCTTTTCGATGTAATAGTCCAGCCCTTCCTTCAGTTCAAGCGATGGAGGGGTTGGAGAAATATTGGCAGGAAAGTTGTTTTCATCCATATTGTCAACTGAAACATTCGTTATTGTGGAATGGTTTATCTGTCTGCACAAATGACAACAACGCGACAGTGAAACGCATTTTATCCGTTCTGCTGACAAAAGATTTGTTTCTTTGTGTTCATTTTTTATCCATATTGCCATGAACCGATTCCTTTACACAGTACTTTTTTTTGTTTTATTACTTTTTTCCCACACGAGTACTGCTCAATTAGACCTTTCCCACCAGGTGATTAGTGTAAGTGGTAAAGCGGCAACACAAGGCGGACGCAGTTACGCCTATACGGTTGGGGAGCCGTTTATTTTCACACTTTCCGGCAACAACAATAAAATTACCCAGGGTTTTCACCAGCCGGACCTGTACAGACCGGTGAGTACCCAGCACCCGGATTTCGCGGAATGGAATTTGGAAGTGTACCCCAATCCCGCGACCCATGAAATTCACTTTCGATATTCCACAGAAAAAGAAGGGTTGCTCAGCGCACAAGTTTTCGATATGCTGGGACGTCTGATCATGCAGGATTTTCCCGTAAATAACCCGTCCGATACCCGGATGGATTGTAGCGCCTGGCAACCGGGTGTTTACTTTATACAATTGCAGGATCGGCAATCGCAGTCGGGTGCAACGATTCGGGTTGTTAAGATTTAGAAAGGTTTGATGGTTTGTGAGGTTTGATGGTTTGAGAGTAGCCACTCACAAAATTCATGGCCTTAAGTTACCACCTCCAACCATCAAACCTTTTCAAACTATCAAACCTTCTCCAACCATCAAACCTCACATCCTAATCCAACAATTGAAATTCCACTTACCGGTCTCCGGTTATTTTGATGAACGTACCAAAACTATGTTTTCCATGAAACAGCGTTTGATTTATTTTGTCCTTTTCTTTGTTTGCGCGACATTGTCGCTATCAGCGCAATTTACGCCACAAGGTTTTAATTATCAGAGTATTGTACGCGATGCCGATGGCGATCCGCTGACCAATCAAACCGTCACGCTGTTATTTTCTCTCCGCAGCGGCGCTCCAAACGGGCCGGTTGCTTATTCGGAAAAACAAGCGGTCTCCACCAATGAGTTCGGATTGGTAAACCTGATTATCGGCCAGGGAGGCGTACCATTATTGGGTGATTTTAATGCGATCAACTGGGGTGGAGGCGCCAAATACCTGACCGTTTCGGTGGAAACAACCCCGAATGTATTTGATGAAATAGGCACAACTCAACTGATGAGCGTCCCCTATGCGCTGTATGCACAAAACGCTGCAAATGGAGGCGGTACCGGAAGTGGCGACAATTGGGGTGCACAAACGGTACAAACCAATACTACCCTGAGCGGGGCCGGAACAGGGGGAAGCCCCTTGGCGCTGGCACAACAGAATGCCCAAAACGGTCAGGTACTCAAATGGAACGGATCGACCTGGGCGCCTGCAGACGATATTATTTCCACCGGAATGAACGGTGGAACGGTCACACAAATTAATACGACTACAGGTATTACCGGTGGCCCCATTACAACTTCCGGAACGATTGGACTGAGTAATACAGGCGTCACGCCGGGGCCTTATGGTTCTGCAACGGAAATCCCAGTCATTACTGTGGATGCCCAGGGTCGTGTTACCAATATTGTTAAAACCGTTGTACAACCGGGTACGGTCGGTATTACCGGCAGCCCCGGTCTGACAGTAGCACAAAACGGCTTCAATTTTACCCTGACCAATACAGGCGATACCAATGCAGCCGACGATATAACGACAGGCTCTCAGGCGGACGGCGATGTGAGCGGGCCTTTTTCAAACCTTCAGTTAAAAGCAAATGCGGTGGGCGCTAATGAACTGGCTTCCAATGCTGTCACCGGTGTAAAACTTGCCAATGCGGCTATTTCGGCGGCTAAATTAGATGATATGGGCGCTTCCAACGGACAGGTGCTCAAATGGAATGGCTCCAGTTGGGGGCCTGCTGCCGATCAAACGGGTATCAATACCGTGTCGCTAACCAGCGGCCTGGGTATTTCCATATCTGGCAATTCTCCCAATTTTACAATTACCAACAACGGTGATACCAACGCAAGTGATGATCTGACTACCACCACCGCAGCCAACGGTGATATCTCTGGCACTTTCAACAATTTACAGGTAAAAACCGGTGTGGTAGGGAGTGCCGAACTGGCTAATCAGGCAGTAACGGCAGCCAAGCTGGACGACATGGGAGCGGCCAACGGGCAGGTGCTGAAATGGAACGGCTCGACTTGGGCGCCTGCTGCCGATCAGGGCGGAAGCTTCGATGTGGTGGCAGGAGAGGGCATAGATGTGACATCGCTGAGTGGTACGTTTACAATCGTCAATACAGGCGACACGAATGCTTTCGACGATATTACGACTGCCACACAAGCCAATGGCGATGTAACCGGCCCGTTCAGCGATTTACAAATCAAAGCCGATGTGATTAGTACCGTTGAATTAGCCAATAGTGCTGTAGGTACTTCCAATATTGCCAATCAGGCTGTAACCTCAGCCAAATTAGATAATATGGGCGCCTCGACAGGACAAGTGTTAAAATGGAACGGTACCGCCTGGACGCCTGCTCCCGACCAAACGGGCGGTGGCGGCGGCACGGTCGATACCTACAACCCCGGAGCGGGTATCAATATTACCGGATCTTCTCCCAATTTTATCATTAGCAACTCGGGTGATACAGACGCCTCGGACGACCTGACGACTGACTCGCAAGCCAATGGCGATGTGACAGGCCCGTTCAGTAATTTGCAAATCAAAGCCGATGTGATTTCTACCACAGAATTGGCGAATAATGCGGTGGCTACTGCTAATATTGCCAACCAGGCGGTTACTGCTGCTAAACTAGACAATATGGGCGCCGCCAACGGGCAGGTGCTGAAATGGAACGGTACCACCTGGGCCCCTGCTGCCGACCAGTCCGGAACTGGCGGAGGTAATACTTACACTGCCGGCGCCGGTGTTGGAATTGAGGGTACAGCACCCGATTTTGTGATTAAAAATACCGGCGATACGGATGCTTCCAACGACCTTACAATTACATCGCAGGCCGATGGCGATGTGAGCGGCCCGTTCAGCGATCTGCAAATCAAAGCCGATGTGGTGACTACCGTTGAATTGTCCAATAATGCGGTAGCCACAGCAAACATTAACAATATGGCTGTTACTGCCGCAAAATTAGACGATATGGGTGCGGATGCCGGAGAAGTTTTGAAATGGACAGGAACCACCTGGGCGCCTTCAGCCGACCTGGCCGGAACGGGCGGCGGCAATACCTATTCTGCCGGTTCAGGTATCAATATTACTGGTACTGCCCCCAACCTGACTATTGTCAATACTGGTGATGACAATGCCTCAGACGACCTGACGACGGCCAGCACGGCGAATGGCGATGTGAGCGGCCCTTTTAGCAATTTGCAGATAAAAACAGGCGTGGTGGGTACTGCCGAATTGGCCAATCAGGCGGTTACCGCTGCTAAATTAGACGATATGGGCGCCGCCAACGGTCAGGTTCTGAAGTGGAATGGAACCACCTGGGCGCCGGCTGCCGACCTGGCCGGATCCGGCGGCAATACCTACACCGCCGTAACGGGGATTAATATTACGGGTACAGCGCCGAATCAAGTCATTGTAAATACAGGTGACCTGAGCGCAACGAATGAATTACAGTCACTGGCGCTCAATGGCAACCAATTGACTTTGTCGAATGGCGGCGGAACGGCTACTTTGCCTGCCGGCAATACGTACTCAGCCGGTTCGGGTATCAGTATTACCGGCAGCGCCCCGAATTTGACTATTACCAATACGGGAGATGCAGATAAAAAGTCCGACAAACGAGATTCAATCGCTGTCGCTGAACGGAACTACTTTGGAAATATCAGGTACCATATCACCTGTTGATCTGGCGCCTTTGTTCACCGCCAGCGATGTATGGAAACCCGCCGGGGTGGGTGGAGTACATATCTACAACTCTAACACCAACAATGTATTAATAGGCACCAATACCAGTACAACCGGTAAATTGCAGGTGCTGACAGGCGGCGCTATCGAGGCCGGGCGTTTTTTACAAACCAACACCTCGGGAATTGCCCCTGCCATTTATGCGCAAACATCCGGTACCGGCCCCGCCGCCTATTTTACATCCACCAATGGGAAGGCTTTGATCACAGAAGCCGGTTTTGTCGGCATCAACACCCCAAGCCCTGCGTTTCGTTTAGATGTCACTGGCGGATCTCGTTTCGTTTCCACCATGACTGATGAACCACAACTGACCCTTGAAAATTCTACTGGCAAAAGAGGGGGCATATATTTTAACAATTTCGGAACTAATTCCGGGTGGAAGGTGCTATCCAGGGAGATTCACCTGGCCAGTTCAGTATTCAACACAGTCTCGGAAATAATACTTCGACTATGTTCGTTGCTTCTCACGATGGCAGTGTTGTATTAGGAGACACCTCTTCCAATAACAACGCCACTTTTGTGCAGGTGAACCATGGCAATATGGGTGGTTTGATAGTAAATAATGCTGCCTCTGATGAAAACTGGACCTTCCGTGTCAATGGAAACAACGGCAATTTGCAACTCTACAACAGCCTCATGGGTGTTGTGCCTGCGGGTACCTTTACTCCGGCCGGCTTATATACGCCATCCGACCGCCGCCTGAAAAAAGATATAGTAGCGCTGCCGGGCAGCACTTTGGGTAAAATCATGCAAATCAACCCGGTGGCCTACCGTTACGATGTTGAATTGGCTACAGCGCCACTTTCCATTGGTTTTCTTGCCCAGGACGTTCAAGCACAATTTCCTGAATTAGTGGCTCAAAACGGCGATTATTTGTCGCTGAACTATGCCGGTTTTGGTGTACTGGCCATCAAAGCCATTCAGGAACAGCAGCAGGAAGTGGAAGATTTGAAAAAAGAAAACGAGGTTTTACGCGGGCAAATGCAGGCAATTGAATTGCGGTTACAGCGCTTGGAAAAAGCCGGCTCCGGTCAGAAAAATTGAGAGAGGTTTGATGGTTTGAGGTGGTTTGATGGTTTGAAAAAGTTTGATGGTTTGAGGTGGTAACTTCAGGCTTAGGTTACCACCTCAAACCATCAAACCTTTTCAAACCATCAAACTTTTTAATCTTTGCTCCGTAATCAACTGATTTATTCACCATGCTTTTTTGTCCTAAAAACTGGATTTTTACTGGCTTGATCTCTTTTCCCTGTTTGCTGGGCGCCATGTCGACTGCTCCGGATACGGTCTATTTTAATCTACGGGATACGTTTTGTAACAGTCAGATCATTTTGATCGGGAACCAGTTTTTCGGCCCCGACAACCCCGGTGGACAGGTTGTTTTTCCAGCCGCCGCCGCCGACGGGTCGGATAGCGTTGTATTGGTACAACTGACTTTTCTGCAAAGGGCGGAAACGACCATCTCACAAAGTATATGTGAGGGCGACACATTGGTGATCAACGGTACGCCTTACCACGCCAATTTTTACCTGGGAGAAGAAATTGTGGAAGGCGGCGCTGCAAATGGCTGCGACAGCCTGATCCATGTGGCACTTCAATTTCAACCGGTTTTTAGCGTTTTTCAGACCACTATTTGCGAAGGAGACACCATTTTCATCAACAACACGGCTTATCACGCCCTGCATCCCAATGGAGAAGAAATGATCCTGAATCCTTTCGGCTGCGACAGTTTAATCCAGGTGGAATTAGAAGTGCTGACACCGCCGTTCAGTGAAATTCAGGACACCTTGTGCCCGGAAGAATTCAGGATCATAAATGGCCGCCGGTACGATGTAAACAACCGGGCGGGTTTTGAAATACTGGAAGCTGCGGCTTCTACAGGTTGCGATTCCCTGGTAACCATCCGTTTTGAATTTCGTGAAATCTTTCTGCTTGCAGGGGATGACCAGGCTATTACGAAAGGTGACATAGTCTGTGTTGAACCGGTTTACGGTTTTACACCAGTGTCTGTCAGTTGGATGCCTTCGCCGCCCTGCGAAATGCCCGATTGCCCTGTTTTTTGCTTCCAACCCCTTCAAAATAGTACCTTTCAATTGTCCGCAACCGACGAATTTGGCTGCGTATTGACCGACGATATCAGCATCACAGTTGATACAGACAACAAAACCTATGCGCCGACAGTGTTTTCACCGGATGCAAAATGGCCCAATAACCGCTTTTTTCTGAGCGCCGACAGGGGGACGGCACGTATTGTTCGCCTGTTCATCGCCGACCGATGGGGCGAGTTGATGTTTGATAAATCAAATTTTTTGCCCGATGACCCCGATGAGGGTTGGGACGGCATGTTTCGCGGCAGCGTGGCGCCCGTGGCTACGTATATGTTTTATGCTGAAATGGAACGTATAGACGGGACAAGCTATATCAAGGCTGGTTCAGTCACCCTGATTCGATGAAAAAATAAATCTCTAATAATTATTATTATTGTTATTATTGTGCTGTAAATGCCAATTGTAATTTTGGTATTCCGTATTTTTTCAATACAATTCAACAGTTTTGAAAATGGAGCCAGCACATCAATCTAACCCATATCATGTCGTCGATCAGTCGGTTACAGACAATACGTCCGATGACAGCACATTACGGAAAGAAAAACATCAGCGCCTATTTAAGAGAGGATTATTGTGGCTGGGTACAGGTGCATCTTTAATGGCAATTAGTTTAGCCATCAATTTCTTTCTTTTTCAATTGGACAAATCCTTTAGCACTCCCATGTACGTGCTGACTACATTGGGTATAGTTTGTATTATGAAGGGGTTGTCTGATATAGTAGGGTTCTGATTATATTATTAGTCCGTTATAGTTGGAAGGAAACGTTCTCCTGCGTAAAGCAAATGCGAATAATGGGTTTGTAGCAACCCATTTCGCATTCATAAAAAATGCGGTAAACCGGGCGCACCCGATTTACCGCATTCATAACTGACTATCATTTACATTGCTAAAAGCGAAGTGGTGTACTCTACGGACTCTCACCCTCTCACTTCTCACCTCTCACCTCTCACCTCTCACCTCTAATTCCCTCCGGGCATCACCTTCTCTTCGCGTTCGATGGTAATGCTGGTGGGGCCTGAAATAATTTTAAATTCCGTGCGGCGGTTGAGCTGGTGTTGCTCTTCTGTGCATTCCACGCCGTTGGTACAGCCGTTTTGCGGTTGTTTTTCGCCGTAACCTTTCGCTACAATGCGGTCGGCAGCAATGCCTTTAGCAAGAATCCAGGTTCTGGCGCTTTCTGCGCGTTTTTGCGAGAGCGATTCGTTGTAAGCATCCTGTCCGCGCGAGTCGGTATGGGAGGACAACTCAATTTTCATATCGGGATACTTTTTCAGCAGGTCGGTGAGGTATTGCAAATCCGGTTCGGCATCCTGGCGAATATCCCATTTGTCGTAGTCGTACAGGATATTATCCAGGCGGATAGGTTCGTTGGTTTTTACGATACGTGTTTCAGGCTCTTTGCGGACAACGCGCAGGGTCATGGTTTTTTCCACATCCCGGCTTTTTTTCACCCCGACGGTATTGAAACTGACCGTATCGGGTTTGTAGCCGTCGCGGGTAGCGATAGCCATATATGATTTTTCAGGCAGCAGTTCAAACGTGAAGTCGTTTGCGGCGGTGTTGGTTTTCGAGTCTACATTAGCCGGATTTTTATCCGTTACATCGAATACCTGGACGCTGCAACCGGTCAGCGGCTGGTTTTCTTTTTCCCCTTTGCGTTTGAAGCGGAAGGTTTTGGCCAGCAGGTTAACTTTCACACGTTCTATTTCCCAGGAGTAAATGTCATCGCAGCAGGTTTTGCTTTTCAGGTTGTTTGGGCCGGGGCGGTTGCTGACCAGATAGCCGCTCATGCCATCCGGTGTCTGGGTGTAATACATATCGTCCACACTGGAATTGACGCCGAGTGGCATTCCTTTTGGTTCACTCCAGACGGAGCCGTTCCACTGGCTTTCAAACACGTCAAGACCTCCCAGGGTTGGCCGGCCGTTGCTGCTGAAATACAATTTGCCATCGCGATAGAAGGGGCTGCTTTCTTCATTTACGGTATTGATTACGTCGCCGAGGTTGACGGGAAGTCCGAAGACGCCCTCCGTTTTTTTAGAGGCGTAATAAATGTCGTAGCCGCCTTTTCCGCCAGGCATATTGGCGACAAAAAACAGGACTTTTTCGCCAAAAAGTTCTCCTTCGCAGGGGTGTTTAGCAATATAGTCGCCATTCACGCCGCTTACTTCATTGGCGCCGCTCCAGCCATCAGAGCCTTTGACACTGTAGTAGATCTTACTTTCTGCCAGCGACTGTCCTTCTTCCGCCAGCAAAGCGCGTGTGAAATACATGGTTTTGCCATCCGGTGAAACGCTTACGTTGCCTTGTTGCCAGCCTTCGCGGTTGATTTGCGTACCGAGCACAGTTGGAGCGCCATACTCTTTACCTCCTTTGGCGGAGGAATATACCTTCATGTACCAGTCTTCGTTTTTTCCATCGGGGGAAATCACTTCTTTAGACTGCATGGAAGTGTAGTAGAGTTCTCCGCCGCTGTAGGAGGGAGAGGCTTCCGTTTGAGGGCTGTTGGCTTTTTTGCCGAGGTTGGCTAACAGCAGGTTGTCGGGCTGTTTGGCCTTTTTGGCTATTTCACAACCGGCCAGTTCGCGTTTGCTTGCCTGCACGAGCGCGGGATCTTGTCCGGCGTCGATATACTGTTTAAACATATCGGCAGCTTCGGCGTACTTGCCGTTGTGCTTCATGCTCATGGCATACCAGTATTTGAGTTCTGTGTATTCCTGTTTGCGGTCGCGGGTTACAATACGGCTAAACGCGCGTTCCGCCTTTTCATAATCGCGGAGTGTATACTCCAGTTCTGCTATTTTGACGGCAATTGCCTTGTCTTTGCCCGCTTCGTATACTTTTTCATACAAATCGAGCGCTTCGTAAGGGTTGCCATTCTCTTCGGCTTCTTTAGCCGATTTTAAATTCGTCTCCGGTGTGGAACGGTTGATAGGCTGTGCCTGTAGCATCCAGCCGGACAATACCGTCAATGTAAAGAGGATGGAAATTTTTTTCATATCATGCAGTGGGCGTAGCCCTGGAAATGTTAAATTAGATATTCAAACACGTCAAAAAATCGGCATTCAGGAAAATGGCAAAATGGCAAATGGCAAAAAGCAATGTAAATCAATGAGTTACAGAAGATTTTGTGTTAACCAATTTTGCACACCTCCTTAGAATCGTGGACACAGCACTTTTGGCTTGATGATGGCCGGCTTGTAGATTTTGATGATATAGTTGGCTGCGAGTTCAAAACCGCCGCGGTAACGACTGACCGTGTTCAGGTTGGACACATTAATATCATAGGCTAATCCGACATTGAGGGCTTTGTAACGCATACCAACCAGTGCTTGAACGGCATCGCGCATGCGGTAACCCACACCGAAATTGAGGTGAATATCTTTTTGTTCGTCGAACAAATAGCCGGCCATGCCTTGCAGTGCAATTTCCTGTCCGCCTTTCTGTGTCTGGAACAGGAATGCCGGATTGATGGAGAATTTGTCCGTCAGTTTTGCATTAAATTGTCCGTGCAATATGGCGCGGCGCGCCACTTCGGTGTTGCCGCCGCCGCCGGTTCCGGTGGAGCCGATCAGCGAATAGTTGGGCTGACCGATATGGTACATGGAAAAACCGAGGTTAAAATCCATCATTTTGTTCAGCTTGGAAGTCAGTACGACCCCGGCGTCGATATCGCTGTATTTGTCGTTCGTGTTGGTCTGGCTTTCACTGGATTGCGCAGGATCGTATTGGTTGTTGGGCCGGGTTGAATTGGTGTAACCACGTTCAAAGAAGAATTTGCCGTTGTCCACTTTGCGTTGTTCGCCGCCGTAGTGCGCGCCGATAGAAAGCACGGTATTCGCTTTTTTGTCGACGGCTAAGTGGTAAGTGGCGCCGATTTTGGAGCCGGTGTGTGTCAATCCGCCCTGACCTGCCTTGTCGGAGAAAAACATAATGCCGACGCCGACCCAGTCGTTTTTGCGGAAGCCACGAATAATCGGTGCATCTGCAAAAAACGAAGGCGTTTTATATTGGGCATTTCTGACAGAGGGTTCAATGTCTTTTTGATTGATGACGCTCCTGTACTGATCCCGGTAAATACCGCCGATGCGAACAGTGCCTTCAAATTTCCCGGCCATAGCCGGATTTAAAGTCATCGGAGACATGTAAAACTGGGTAAAGTGAATGTCCTGCGCAGCAAGATTGCAAACGGTAAGGACAAAGGCAAAAAGGCTTAGTAGTTTTCTAACGTACATATCGGAATGTTTTGTAAAAAGGGTCACTGCTCTGGAACTTGTCGAATTTGGAGGCAAATTAGGGCAAAATTGGAAATACCACTCTACCTGTTGCCGTTGAATTTGTTAAAAACCTGTATTTGGTACTTGGCTGTCATATTTTTAGGTTTTTGAGATGGTTAATTGTTCAATTACACGTCTGGTGGGGATATCTTGCATACATTTGAAATGGCCTTTCGGGCAGCGGTCGTAACCGATTTTAGAGCAAGGCCGGCAAGATAGTCCCAATACCTCCAAAGACGTGTTTCGTTGCATGCCGGTTGGGTAAAATGGATACATGCCGAATTTCGGCACCGTATTACCCCAAACCGAAACGATGGTTTTTTGGAAAGCCGCCGCAATATGCATCAGCCCGGTATCGTGGGTAAGCACAACTGCTGCATCGCGTACTACGGAAGCCGACTCATACAAACTCAGTTTTCCACAAAGATCAATGACCTGCGTTCCTGCTGCCAAGGCTACGCGACTTCCGGTTTCGATCTCGCTTTTTCCGCCCAGAAGGACTATCGGCTGCTGCAACTGGCTGCAAATATCCATTATTTTTTCTTCAGGCAGTCGTTTCGTTGCGTGGGTGGCGCCCAGTACAAAAGCAATATATGGCGTCGCAGGTATTTTGTCCGCCTGTTCGCTATGACGCCAGTCACTTCCTTCCGGTATAAAAAAGTCGAGACCTTTTCCATCGTATTGTACGCCCAGGTGTGCAACGGTTGCCATATATCGCTGCACGATATGCATATCCGGAAGCCGGTCAATGCCTGTATTCACCAACAGCCATTTTTCAAAATTCAGTTTTTTAAATGCCCGGGAAGGCCGGTCCAATTGCCGGCGAACCCATCGGCTGCGCAGGTTGTGGTGTAAATCGATCACCAGATCATATTGTTCCGATTTTAAAGCAGGAATTACCTCCGATACATTTTTTTGAAAACTGAATACACGATCTATGTACGGATTCGGGGTCAGAATGTTTTTAAAAGCCTGTTTGCTCAGAAAATGCACTTCTGCGCCAGCCTGCTGTTTTAAACAACGGATCACAGGGGTCGTCAGGACAATATCACCAATAGAGGAAAAACGCAGGATCAGGGCTTTCAAAAAAGAGAAGTGATAGGTGAGAAGTGAGAGGTGAGAACAGGGAGAGTCACTTCAGCGCTTTTTTTCTAAAATCGGCCATCTGTTCGGGGCTACCGAGTAAAACCAGTCGGAGGTCGGGTAGTAATTTGAGCGAATGCGGCGGATTGAGTTCATACTGACCATCGAGGTGCCGTGCTGCTACAATGGCAACGGAAGCAATCTCGGCAAGTTGGCTGTTTTCAATAGTCCGGTTTTGATAAGCCGCTTGTAATTGGGAAACGCTTACCTCTTCAAATATCACATTGCTGGGTCCCATGTTGGACAGCAGGTTGAAGAACTCCACCAGATCGGGTTGGTTGACCAAATTGGCCATGTAAAAACCTCCGATACGTTCCGGCACCACGGTATGGTCGGCGCCGGCGCGCCTGATTTTTGCCTCATCCGTCGCCTTATTGGCCCGGCTGATAATACGCAACGAAGGGTTGATTTGGCGTGCAGACAAAGTGATAAACAGATTGTCAGAATCATCAGGTAACGTTATGACAATAGCGGTTGCATTTTTTATACCTGCTTCTTCCAGGACAACATCTTGCGTGGCGTCTCCTTCCACAAACATGTAGGAGGTTTCCGAACGCAGAAATTCGATTTTATGCGGGCTGTTTTCAACCACCACAAAAGGGATGTTCTGTTTGGTCAATTCCTGGGTTACTTCGATGGAATGTCGCCCAAAACCACACACGATGGTGTGTTTTTCAATGTTTTTAATACGTTTATTCATACGAAAATCATGAATTAACCGGTGGAAACCACCTTCTGCAAAGATGCCTGTAATGGTTGAAATGGCATAGGCAAACAGTCCGACATTGAACAGGATCAGGAAGGTGGTAAAAACTTTACCTGTTGTACTAAGTGGATGTACTTCGCCAAATCCCACGGAAGCCAGCGTGATAACGGCCATATAATAGGCATCAAACCAAGGATAATCTTCTATCAACACATATCCGAAGGTGCCTACTAAAATCGACGACAACATGAGTATCAGTGCTGTCAGTAAGCGTCTGAGAATCATTGCAATTCTTTTGTGACGCTCGCTCCCAGCTCCCGGTGCGGCCTGTAGTCGGAAAAACATCAGGAGAAAATGAATGAAATTACCTGCCTGCAAGTTGGTTATTGGTTATCAGTTATCAGTGTTATATCAAGCTGCCAAACTAATTTGCACCCTCTCCCTCCTCACCCTTCTCACCTCTCACTTCTCACTTCTCACTTCTATTTATTCGTAAGCACCAGGTACTCCCAGGGTTTCAGGTTGAGCTGCATTTCTTTAGTCACCTGAACGGTGCTGGCGCCGAATACACTCAGGTAAGCGCCCAGTATTTTATCATTTGTACGCAATGTGACAGCTTGCGAACGTTTTGTCAGGTTGACCACAATCACAACCCGGTCGCCCTCTTTTTCACGGGTGAATGCATATACTTCATTGTCTTTGTCGGTGGGTATTTTTTCTAATTTGCCGCCGTGTTTACCTGCCCAAACGGCTTTGTTGCTGTGTTTGAGCGTACAAAGATTCTGAAAAAAGGCTGTTTTGGCGTAGTCTTTCCATTGCACCGGGTCTTTTTCAAAAAAAGACAAGCGCTGTGATAATCCGTCTTCCTGACCATTGTACAACATAGGCATACCCTGCCAGGTGAACATCAGCACATTGAACACATCTGCGGCATCGCCATACAATTCCTTTTCATGGCCGGCCCAATGGTTTTCGTCATGGTTCTGAGTGAAATACAACTGGTAATAGTCATTCGGATAAAACCCGTCGAGGAAATTCAGCAGGGTATCGAGCGACTGCGCATTTTGTTTACCCGAACTAATGTCTTTGGTAACGTCTTTCCATTTCCAGCCGTAATTGGCATTGAAACCGGACAAAAAATGCCCCGGTTCGTCCTGCCATTCGGACACCATAAACACTTTTTTTACAGAATCCAGGGCTGGGCGCGCTTCCGTCCAGAAATCATTGGGTACCAATCCGGCCATATCCACACGAAAGCCGTCGATATCTGCCGTTTTAAGCCAGAATTGCATGGCTTCGATCATCGCGCGGCGGGTAGCCGGCTTGGAATAATCGAGGTCACAAACGTCTGACCAGTCTGTTATCGGTACGCCGTGTTCATTAATAGGTGTGGTGAATGCTCCATTATACCGGGTGTAATATTCCGGGTGCGTTTTCATCCATTCCGCATCCCAGGAAGTATGATTGGGTACCCAGTCGAGGATTACTTTCAGGCCAAGTTTGTGGGCTTCGCCGACTAAATTTTTCAAATCGTCTATGGTGCCGTAGTCCGGGTGAACTGCATAGTAATCCCGTACCGAATAAGCGCTTCCCAATGATCCTTTGCGACGTTCCACACCGATGGGATGAATGGGCATCAGCCACAATACATCGATACCCATGTCTCTGAGTCGCGGCAATTGCGCCTGTACGCCGGCGAAATTGCCCGCTGCGGAGAATTGCCGGGTATTGCACTCATACAATACGGCACTTCGTGCCCATTCCGGCTCCGCAGGCCGCTCGCCGGAGGGGTTGGACTTGGTGGTATGTTGCACGTCGGAAGTGGATGGCTGGCAAGCGTACAAAAATAAAAACAGAATAAAAATGCCGCTATATTTCATAACACAATCATTTTCGTGTTTAGGGTTTGGTGTTTAGTGTTTCGGGTGCTTCGCCTTTGGCAACTGAATGTGTTTTGGCTTCTTACCTAAAGTTGCCAAAGGCGAAGTGCCCGAAACACTATACACCATACACCAAACACTAATTTGCAGGCAATTCTTTTTGGTTATCAAGTCTTACCTGAATCCCGGTGATGTTCAATTCGGTATTTCCAACCATAATCATCCGAAAACCGCGTTCCATAATTCTCCAGGTATTGTTGAAATAGGGGTCATTGCAAGATAGGTATAGCATCGTTTTCGATTCATCATAAGCCCAGTGCCCCGTATCTACTACTTTGTTTTGAACGAGAATATCGAAGGTCTGGTCTTCCCTGAATTTCAGCCATTTGGGTTTGAAATAGCGGGAAATTGTCGTGTCTGTCGGTTGTAGTGCTGCGGTAGGGTTCCACCAACCGCTCGTCATATATGACCTGCGACTGGTACTGGGTTTGGCTACTTTGTCCCAGGGCACATTTACCCGCGGCGGCGGCTCGCTGAACTGGATAGAACCGGTTGAATCGGGGCGATCTCCCAGTACTTTTAATACCCTGCTTGCATCCGTCGGGGGCTCTGCCGAATACGGAGCGGCAGCAGTTGTATCGGATGCTTTGTCCTTTTGAAAATTTTTACAAGTGAGGTAAATCACTGCAAGTAAAACGATACCGAGAAAAACATTGACTTTCATCAAAAATGGAAAAGTTAAGTGATGGAATGGTTGTTGCAATTTTTTTTGTGTTTAGTGTATGGTGTTTCGTGTTTAGGGTGCTTCGCCTTTGGGCCGTGTATGGTGTTTGGTGTTTAGTATTTCGGGCGCTCCGCCTTTGGCAGTAGTTCATATATATGCCTGAAATACGTATCCCAAAACCATAAACAATGCCAAGCGGGATTCTCTCACTTCTCACTTCTCACTTCTCACTTCTCACTTCTCTCACTTCTCTTTTACCCTACCGTCGCCATTTTTTCGACGGACTCCAGGATATCCGAAAGGCGGCAATCCGTAAAGCCGGGAATTACAAGTTCTGCATCGGGAAGGTGCTCTGGTTTGCCTATTCCAACAATATGGAATCCGCCAATACGCGCTGCCCGTACACCTAATACGGCATCATCGAATACAATACATTCGGCTGGCGCGAGCTGAAGTGATGCAGCGGCCAGTAAAAAACATTCGGGATGCGGTTTGGCTTTCCGTGCGGCGCTGCCATCCAACACGACATCGAAATAGGATTCCAGCCTGGTGGATTTTAATACAGCCCAGGCATTTCGGGAAGCGGAGGAAAGCGCGGTGCGCCCGCCACTGTTGCGCACTTCATCCAGGAAGGGTAACACCCCGGGGAGCACTTCTTCTGGTTTCATATTGGCAATCAGGCCCTGATACCAGTTGTTTTTCACATCGGCCCAATGCAGTTTTTCGGCCTCCGTCATATATAATCCGCCCCATTCGAGTATCTTTTCCAAACTTTCCATCCGGCTCAGGCTGCGCAGTTTGTCGTGTTGCTCGGGAGGGAAATCAACCCCCATTTCATCTGCCAGCCGACGCCATGCGATGTAATGGTATTTGGCGGTATCAACGATTACACCATCGAGGTTAAAAACAAATCCCTTTATTTTTTCTGATAAATCCGTCATATATACTGTGTTATTTCAACCGCGAAGTTATGTCAAATTTGAAGTAAAGGATCAAATATCGCAGATAGAGAAATAAACCTACATTTGCTTTTCGTTTTCGTGGTTGTGTTTAGTGTGTTGGTGTTTAGGATGCCTTTGGCAAATGTTGGTAAGTTTCGCCCTGAATAAACTTGCAAACCACCAAAGGCAGAGCGCCCGAAACACCAAACACCAAACACTAAACACCTTTTCTAGCATGGAACAACCTGAAAAAGAACAGAGTCCCACAAAGCGCCTCGACATTTGGTCGCGTACCATCGTTGCGCTGCTGCTGGGGGTGCTGCTGGGCGCCATTGTTTCATTGGTGGGTTTACACATCCTGGAGTCCTACCTGCCATATCTTATTATCGGGTTTATTGCGCTCATTCTCCTTGCCACTACACTGGCCTTTGTCATTGTTCAAAATAAAGAAGCGGTACTCAAACGCCTGTTTGGTGTGTCGGATGCCGATTTGAGTCAGGTGAAGGGAATGGCGCAGGTGCTGTTTATGAATATCTGGCAAAAAGATTTTAAAACAGCCGAAACAACCTTTAACGCCCTGTTTACCAAACTGTTCGCCTGGTATTCCTGGATGAATTTCCGGCGCTGGATTGTCATGGTTTTTCAAACGCTTTTTGTCGGTTTCGGCGGACTGCTGGGCACCTTGCTTCTGTACAATCAAAACAAATTACTCACCCAGCAAAACGAACTGCTGACCAATCAGAACATCCGCCTCACACAACAAACCTACCTGCAGGAAGCCGAACGCCGCAGCGCCCTGATCCTGTTGATGGGCAATTTACTGGATGCCCTGGATAAGGAACTGAAAGACGATATCGGACAAAAAGGCGTTCGTGATTTATCTCCGCAATTGGTAGGCCGGATTATTGCGCTGAGCAGTGGTCTGAAGCCTTACCGATATCTGGAAAGCGACTCGCTCATCGCGCAGGAAATCAGCCCCGAACGCGGTCAGTTATTACTCTCCATCCTCAGCAGCGAAGTGGATAACGGCACCCTCCGGCGTATTTTTCAGTCTGCCGACTTTTCTTTTTCCGAACTTCAGGGCGCTGCCCTGGCGGGGGAATTTCTGGAAGGCATCAATCTTCGAAATGCCGATCTGAGTAAAGCCAATCTGAACGGCGCCCGCCTGCCTGGCGCTGACCTGAATAAAGCCGATCTGAGCGGCGCCATTCTGGCAGGAACGGACCTCCGCAAAGCCAACCTGAGCGAAACTGATCTGCGCGAAACTTTTATCACGGAGGTGGACTTTCGCGGCGCTTCCCTCTATGGAACCGACCTGCGCGGGGTAGATCTCAGCGATTCCGATCTGCGTCGGTCTTTTATGCGGGAAGCTTTGCTGGACAGTGCCGTGGTACCAGATTTTCACTGGCTGGAAGCGATCAACCCTGTACAACGCGATTCAATTATCGGGATTGGCTACCTGAACGCTCAATACTACCTGGACTCAGTAGAAACCGATCCGGGTAATTTTGAGTATATTTTGTTGCGGAAAAAAACGGAAGCGGATAGTGTGAAATAGGTTGATGAAGGTTTATAAGGGTTGATGAGGTTGATATACATCCGCTCTGAAATGGAGCGATTTTTACTTTTTCGAGCAGATGTATATCAACCTCATCAACCCTTATAAACCTTCATCAACCTTCATCACCCCGCTCACTCCAGCGACGGCTCCACGTGCTGTTCCTGCCGGGGTTGCAGCCGGTGGCTCATGATCTGTCGGGCACAGGTATTCCAGCGCAGAAGAGCGTCGTCATTTCCTGCTGGGCGCACAGTTTCTGCTTTTTCATAATGCTCCATCGCTTCGGTCAGCCATTCATATGCGGCAAAATGGTCGCCGGCCGTTCTTCGGCCCAGAATAGCGTTGCCCTGCCGTTCGCAAATAATGCCCGAGTAATAATGGTGTTCGTATTTATCGGTCAGCAAAGGAATGAGTTGCCGGGCGGCATTGATCGTAGCTGTTTTATCGGCAAACTGATCGGTGATAGCCAGCAACATGGTTATCAGTGCCGGGTGGTTGTCCGGTTCCACATCTAATATGTCTTGACAAATACTGGCTGCCAGGCGCGGCTCGTTGAGCAGGCGGTAGCGCTCGGCTTTTTGCAAAGCCTCCGGAATACCCTGTTTGGAAATAGGTTTGAGTTGGAACATGGTGTGTAGTTGGTTGATTGGTTGAGAGGTTTATAAGGGTTTATGAAGGTTTATAAGGGTTGATGAGGTTGATATACATCCGCTCGGAAATGAAGCGATTTCACTTTTTTCGAGCGGATGTATATCAACCTTATCAACCCTTATCAACCTTCATAAACCCTTATAAACCCATCAACCTTTTTTAAACAGCCGCATCAGCCAGAACAGCGGATCGTAAAAACGGTCCACCACTCGTTCTTTCAGCGGTATGATAGCATTGTCTGTGATATGAATGTCTTCCGGGCAGACTGTAGTGCAGCATTTGGTGATATTGCAAAGTCCGATTCCGTCTTCGTTTTTCAAGGCCGGCA
The DNA here is from genome assembly GCA_016711435.1 of Lewinellaceae bacterium. GTDB lineage: Bacteria > Bacteroidota > Bacteroidia > Chitinophagales > Saprospiraceae > M3007. The sequence goes on along the minus strand of JADJSY010000092.1, from coordinate 28,721 downwards.
CACGGTCTTCCACATCTAAGGGGTGTATTTCCAGGGCAGCCGTGTAGACCAGAAAGCGCGGGCCGATGAATTCGTTGTGCATCTGGTGCTCCCGAAGCACACGGCACACATCCTGGCACAAAAAACATTCAATACATTCCATGTCCGTTTTGTTTGGCAAAAACAGCCGCATGTTCACCGGCGCGTTTCCCGAATACAATCAGGTCGGACAAAGAATTGCCGCCCAGATGGTATAGAGCACAAAAGATGTGAGAATAGTAAAAACGAGTGCAGGACTTACCCACCATGCATCACGCCGGGCTGTCTGGCCGAAGCGCGGAATGGACTGTGATACGTTTGTTTCCGACATAAAACCTGGTTCTGAATGAATGAAGTCTCTCGCCAAACCGAGACCGCCTCTGTATCAGGCAAGAATCCAAATTCAATATGTTATTTGGTAACACAACTCTATCGTTGGGGAAATATATTGTTCGGCCAAATGTATAGCAATTTTTCTCCGTATACAAGCCTATCGGAAAGAATTAATTCCAGATGTGGTGAAATCCTATTTGCCCAGATTCAACTTCAAAATCACAGCAATATCATCATTTAAATAGCGGTGGAATATTTCAGACCTTTTCAGTGCTAGTAAACACAAGGCCATAGAACCAAAAAAAACGCCCAGCCACTCGGTGTAGCCGAAGTGCCACCATTTGGCGATACTGACTGCGCCTGCGATCAGGCTGACTGCGGCCAGGTTCTGCGAAAAAGCCCGCAACGCGTACCACCGTTCCAGGATCGCTATGTGTTTGCCACCGTATTCCCTGATAAACGCCCAGTTGTCCTGAACCTGACTGGGCACGTATTTCCTGATTTTCTTATGCCGGTACAAATCGTACAAAGCGGCCCCCAGTGCATGAAGCATAAATCCGGCGATATAAGCCGGCAACAGGGCCAACAATATGGTCTTTTGATCTATACTGTGTATCGAGTTGTAAATATTCCATACGGAAATAACATGGTCGTCTACACATACCCAAAATACCATCAACAGTGCCGAACCGGGCACGAGGTAGCCGAGGATGTCAAAAATGTCAATTCTTATTTTGTCCATGATTTATTTGTGATTCACGGGGACGCGGATTTTGCCGATTCGGCGGATTGAAACGGATTTTTTTAATTGATGATTGATTATTAACGATTTATGATTGATGAAGTATCGCCCAAATTAACAATTATCAATGATCAATCAGCAATCATCAATTAAAAAAATCCGTTTTAATCTACAATATCCGCGTTGCTCATCTTATCATCTTAATCCCCAGAGCAATCCCAGCCCGACCACCAATCCCAGCGCCGCTCCTGAAACAACCTCCGTCCAGGTATGTCTTTTCAACACCACCCTCGACCAAGCCAGGGGGATAGAAAACAACAAAACGCATGTGCCGATCACCGCGCTTAACGGAAAAACCAAAAAGGCCAGGTATGTATTGAACCCCACATGTAAGGAGGTTTTGATATAAATATTTACGATTTGAGCGAGTACAAATAGCATCAAGGCGCCTAAAACGCCGAATCGAAGGGGCTGGCTTTGGTGCGTCACAAATAAAATGATCGTTATCACTGTCAGTAGCAGGGTAGGGAAGAGGTACCAGGATTGCCGCTGCTTTTTATTCGAGATGTCATAATTGGTATAGGTGCCTTTCTGAACGCCCCGGTAGGATTTGACCAGTATCGGAATCACTATGCCGCCCACAATGAGTAGCGTTGCAAACAGGGCGGTTCGTGGTTCCTCCGTCATAAAAAGTGCTATGACGGCGAATACCGAGATAGTAAAAAGCGGATTCCCGAAATTGGAGATGTAATGTGCGAGTTTTTGCTGCATGGCATTATTTGTAAAATTCACCAATGTGCCACAAAATTCCCGATGGGTCGTGCAAAAAACATTCCCTGCCCCAGTCTAACGCGCGAATGGGAACCAGTTTTACACCTTTATACCTGGAAGGCAGGTCTAAAGCCGAAAGTTCTTTCCAATAGCGTTCGACATCTTCCACTTCCATAAAAATCATGGTGTTGTCCACCCAGTCCCGGACGTACGCATCTTGTAAATAAAATCCAACGCCATCGGTCTTGAAATAGGACATATTGGGGGGACAAAATACTTTCCTGAAAACCCAGATCGCGATAAAAATTCCGGGACAGTTCAAAGTTTTGGCATCCGATGAAGGGACGGATGGAGAGGGCTTTGTGTTGCATGGGTTAAAATTGTTGCAAAAAAACGAAACAAAGGTGCAAAAATCTCAAAAATTAGATGCCCTTCAAAAACAAAAACGGCCAACCTCCTGTCTTTCAGGAAATTAGCCGTTATCTGTAGCCCCGAGTGGAATCGAACCACTATCTTAAGTTCCGGAAACTTATATTCTATCCGTTGAACTACGGAGCCATTGCTGTGCAGCGGGCGCAAAGGTAAGCAATGATGGGGATTTAAAAATACCTGCGTGAAGAATGTTGAGGAGTTGAGAAATGTTGAGGGTGTTGAGGGTGGTTACGCTTGGGATTGTAAAAAATTTTCGGATGGCCCCATTACGAGTGGCCCTCAACAATCTCAACCCTCAACAATCTCAACTTCCTAAATCCTACAACTGCTCAACCCTTCAACAATCTCAACCAACAAGCCTTTCCTCAATCCACCCCTTCGCTCCTTCCAGCAGCGCATCCGCATCGGCGCCCTGCATCGGAGGTCCGTAAAACACTTTGACCCGGATTGTTTTTTCGCGGAAACGCCTGCCTGCATGGCCCAGAAAAGTTTCTTTTTCGATCCAGAAGTCCGCTTTATCGGCAAAACAAAGTGCTACCGGCACCACCGGAAAACCCGAACGAGCCGCCAACTGGAACGCGCCTTTTCGGAAAGGCAGGGTGCCCGGCAGGCCCGAAGTAGTGCCTTCGGGGAAGATCATCACCTGGAACCCGGCTTCTATGCGGCGACTGATAAGGCGGAGAATGTCGCTGCGGCTGGCCGAATTTTCCCGTTGCAGGTACAGGATACCGGCCATCCGCGCGCCTTTGCCGATCACGGGCCAACCCGCCAGTTCGGCTTTCGCTACCGGGTAGGCATCCACATCGCGGAGCAGGATAATCGGATCGAGGTAGGAGCGGTGGTTGCCGACCAGCAGGCAGGGATAATCAGGTATTTCACCCTGTGTTTCAATCTCGATGCCTACGGCAGGCAGCAGTCGCCGCGCCCAGCGTCGCCGGACGCGCATGGCCCTGCGGATGTCATGACCGTGGATCAGTCCGCGCATCCATATTTCGGCGACGATGACGAAGGTGTAAGAGAGGAAAAAGAGGAGTCTTGCTGTAATTCGGAGGGTTTTCACGGGGCAAAAATAGCAAATTCTTGCGCCACAAAAAAAGGCGTGGGAAATTCCCGCGCCTTCCAAAATCGGTATCTGGATTAGTAGTTTTCTGCTTGTAACTACATGGTACTCAGCGCTTCCTGCAATTCGTCCACCGTAATGTCCAGGTGGGAGGCATCGTAAATGCATTCCTCGTCTGAAATAAGTAAGACCTGCGGCGATTCGTGGTGTACGCTGAAAGTATCTGCAATCTGTCTGGAAATGTCCCGATATTGATGTAAATCCAGGTAATAAGTCTCTATGTCGGTTGCTTCGGTCGGCCAGTCGTCTTCCAAACGATACTTGGCGATAGCACTGATGTTACAACTCGTACTGTGTTTGAAAATCAGGCAGGGTACTTCCAAAGAACGGGCCTGAATAAGAGCGATGTCCGAGGCTGACGTGATTGGGATCCAGTGAATGGCCATGTAAGTCGTAAGTATTCGGATTTAGAAATCACTTCCCGGGCAGCCGCTGCCGCGATGACAGGCTTCAAGCAGGAGGATGGTAGCCATGAAAGCGAAAGCGAGCATTTTCTTCCAGTTCTTCATTGAATATTGAAATTTTATTGTTAATGACTTTTGTTGCTTTTTGAGGAAAACGGAATGGTTACGCGCTTATTGTGGCAAAACCTGTGCCATTCCGATTTTTTTTTGCAAAAATAGACAGGTTTTTGTGAATTGCCCAAATTTATTTCTGAATACCAGGGTTAATTTGTGGTATATTCAGAATTATATTCTTTGGTTTTGTGGCTTGTTTTTGTGTTTTGTTTCGGGGGCGGCCAAAAGCGAAGCACCTCCAAAACACCCCAAAACACAAAAACACTCGATCCTGTTCACATTTCGCCCCGCCCGTGTCATAAAGGTCAGTGTGTAAGTTAGTATCCCGCCAAAGGCCCAATAAACCGAACCGAAATGGTGTCATCCACAATGAAGAACGTGGGTGACACCTATTGGGTTGGGTGGGTGAGTAAAATCCTTCTGGCCCAACAATAATTTCTCCGACAGTTTCTGCGCATCGGCATTGATTTATTGTAGTTTTGCAAAAAAGCCGACATCCCATGTTTGCAACTACACAGCGCTGTACAATCCTGTTACTCCTTGTTTTTCTGACAGGATGTAAAGAACAAACGGAACAAACGCAACCCGTTATCGAAAATATCACAGAGTCGGTGTACGCACCGGGCGTGATTAAAAGTAACAATCAATACCAGGTACATGCCAAAGTGAGCGGCTTGCTTATCCGGGTATTGGTTACGGAAGGCGACCTGGTAAAAAAAGGTGATCCCTTGTTTGTTTTATCCAATGAAAGTTCCCGGCTGAATACGGAGAATGCCCGCCTGGCAGCAGATTTTGCGGCGATGAGTATGCAGAACGACCGTTTGAACGAGATGAAGGTTTCTTTGGAATTGGCCAAACAAAAAATGCTCAGCGATTCTGTTTTGATGTCCCGGCAAAAAGGACTTTGGGAGCAACAGATTGGCTCCAAATTAGACCTTGAACTCAAAGAACTGGCTTTTAGCAGTTCCAAAACGGCCTGGCAAACTGCCAGGTTCCGGTACAATGAACTTCAGAAACAATTGAAGTTTGCCGCTTCGCAATCACAAAAGAACCTGTCCATCAGCAAAACCCTCGAAAGTGATTTCACTGTCAGGAGCCAGGCGGATGGGCGTGTTTACAGTATTTTAATAGAAAACGGGGAGATGGTGACGCCGCAAATTCCCTTAGCGGTCGTGGGCGATGCGGGCAACTATAACATTGAATTACAGGTAGATGAATACGATATTGTACGGATTAAGGCAGGTCAGAAAGTGCTGATGAACCTGGATAGTTACAAAGGGGAAGTTTTTGAAGCCGTGGTAGATAAGATCAACCCGATTATGAATGAGAAATCGAGGACATTTGTAGTGGAAGCCTCTTTTGTCAGGCCTCCGGAGGTGTTGTTTCCCAACCTGACAGCCGAAGCCAACATCCTCATTCGTACAAAAGAGCAGGTGTTAACCATTCCGAGGTTGTATCTGACACAGGACTCGTTTGTAATGCTGGGAAGCAAAGAAAAACGAAAAGTTAAAACAGGTTTGAAAGACTACCGGAAAGTAGAAATTCTTTCAGGACTCGCTGCCGGTGATGTCATTATAATGCCTTCCAAATGAATTACAAACTCATTGTCAGCATCGCCAAATCGCTCCTGCTTGCCAGGTGGCGGCAAACGCTCATTGCGGCAATAGGCGTCACCTTTAGTATTGGGATGTTTATTACGTTGCTGGGGTTTATGAACGGACTGAATGACCTGCTGGATGGCCTTATTCTGAACAGAACGGCCCATGTACGTTTATTTCAGGAAGTAAAGCCCAATCCCAACCAGCCCGTCAATGCTTCCGTAGACTATCCGGGCGCTTATAATTTTATCCAATCCATCAAATCCAGCGGCGGCAGGCTCGATATTTACAACAGCGCTGCCATCATGCGGGCCATTCGGGAGGATCAACGGGTGCTGGGATTTGCACCGCGCATCACTACCCCTGTTTTGTACAATTCCGGCGTGGTAGATATCAATGGCGCCATCAACGGGATAGATGTTGTTGCCGAGAACGAGCTGTTCTTTTTTAATGATTATGTGACAACCGGAGCGGCGATCGACCTTAAAAATGTTGCCAATAGTATTGTTTTAGGAAAAGGTGTGGCAGATAAACTGTTGGCTGAGTTGGGTGATATGATCCAGGTCACAACCTCAAAAGGAGAATTGCTGTCGCTGAAAGTGGTCGGTTATTTTCAGTCGGGTATACAGGAGTTCGATAAAGTACAGAGCTATACCTCTATAGCCACGGCTCAAAAACTAATGGGGAAATCAAATAGTTATGTGACGGATATTCAGATCAAACTGAAAGACATCGACCAGGCGCCTGCTGTTGCGAAAGAATACGCCGCTTTGTTTCAAACGGATGCAGAAGACATTCAGACGGCTAATTCACAATTTGAGACTGGTAGTTTTGTAAGAACACTGATATCATATGTGGTCGGTATTACCTTGTTGATTGTTGCAGGATTCGGCATCTATAATATTCTGAATATGATGATCTATGAAAAAATGGACTCCATCGCCATTTTGAAAGCAACGGGTTTTTCGGGAAAGGATGTCAAACGCATTTTTTTGGGTATTGCGCTGAGCATTGGGCTTTTCGGTGGTTTTTTGGGATTAATACTTGGATTATCTCTTTCCTTGCTGATCGATCAGATTCCTTTTAATACGGCGGCGCTACCGACCATTAAGACCTACCCTGTCAATTACGATCTGGTATATTACGTCATAGGAATCGTTTTCTCCATCGTAACCACCTTTTTCGCCGGATATTTTCCCGCCAGGAAAGCCAGTAAAATTGATCCGGTGGTGATCATCCGGGGTAAATAGCGAAACGTTCATTATAGTCAGGTTTGAGTGGTTTGAAAGGGTTTGATGGTTTGAATTCTTCGCTTTCAGGCACTTGTATCAGTCTTTCGTTCAAAACCACTTTGCGTTGACTATAGTCATGGGATAAAGAGCAAAAAGTAAATTGAATATGGCGCATACCGTACTTGAGGCAAAACATATCAGCAAGAATTTCCACGACCCTGTTACCATACAGGTACTGAACAATATCAATTTTTCTATTGATTCCGGCGAGTTTGTATCCGTTACAGGCAAATCCGGCTGCGGCAAATCAACCCTGCTGTACATCCTTTCTACCATGGATACCGATTACGAAGGCGATCTGCTGATCGACCAGGTCAGTATGCGGGGAAAAGCAGAAGCTGAACTCGCCAGGGTCCGGAATGAAAAAATAGGTTTTGTTTTTCAGTTTCACTACCTGCTCAATGAGTTTTCAGTGCTGAAAAATGTCATGCTGCCGGGTTTAAAACTTCAAAAATACCCGGAGCAGGAAGTGGAGCACCGCGCCATGGAAAAGTTGACCATGCTGGGTATCCAGAGCCAGGCGCTTAAAAGTGCAAACCAGCTTTCGGGCGGCGAAAAGCAGCGCGTCGCCATTGCCAGGGCTTTGATTAATGACCCACTGATTATTATGGGCGACGAACCGACCGGCAACCTGGATAAAAAAAACAGTGAAATCGTTTTTGAAATCTTCAAAGAATTAGCCGAAAAATACCACCAAACCCTGCTTATCGTTACCCACGATCCTGGATTTGCAGCGCGGACGCACCGGATCATTGAAATGGAAGATGGAAAGATTATTCGTTGAATCTCCACACCAACCCCTCTCCGGCTCCCACAACAGGCAAAACCCCTGAAAAGTCCCCTGCCTCTATCTCTTCTTTCTCCGTAGAAAAACACAATTGCCAGTTGCCTTCCGGGAAAGGAATCTGCAAACTGGAATAACCCGTTTTTGGGTTCATATTCGCCACAAAGACAAACGCCGGTTGCTCCGCCTGCGTCCAGGCAATCACCCGCCGTTCACCGATCGGGTCAGGTGGCAACAACCACTGAACCGGCTGGTCTTTTATCAAAGAAAATATTTCCTCAGCCAAAATTTTCTGACGTGAAATTTTGTAATATAAACTACGGTTCTTTCCCCAGACAAAGGGGCCTTTGGTGCCTTTCGGGCCTTCAGGCATCTGGAATACATAGAGTTTGCTGTAATGTTCATTGGGCGCCGGAGTAGGGTGGGGGTCGCGGCATTCAAATCCCAAACCCATGTAAGCGGGCATATCCGTCAGGAAAAGCGCCATAAAATAGCGGATTTCGTTGCCATCCAGGTAGAAAGCGTCAAAACGCGGATCGTCCTTGTCGGCGGTGAAAAGTGTAAAGTTTGGAGCAAACTTCCTGGTTTCCAGCCACTTGCGGTACTGCGCAAAATCGCGCACAAACTTTTCCGTACCCATGGGTTCCGATTGCAGGTCGCCGAGTGTGGAATCGGCCAGCGATGCTTCCAGGTGGTCGCATTCGTCGCCATAGGCCATTTCTCCGGGAGGCGCCAGGAAACTCTCGGCAAAATACCCGAAGGATGGACAATCTCGCAGCATCTCTTCTTTGACATATCCCAGCAGGTCGTAATACGGGACTGGTTGCGTTGGTACCCCCTCGGGCCGCATTTGCACATGCGACATATCGCCGCGCATAAAATCGAAACCGAATTCCATTTTGATGGCCCGGTACTGTTGCGCCACATAGTCCCAGGCGGCAATATTGGGCCGCTCAAAGTCTAATTCCCAGTTGCGGTTGTCGTCTTTCGACCAGTACAGCCGGTAGCGTGCCAGTGGGCCGAACACCCTGGAGAATGCCTGCGGGTTGGTGATCCGGTAATCGCGCCAGACACGGCCTTCTTCATCCGTTACCTGGGCTTCCGGGCGGGGGTCCGGTTCAATCCCGCGGTAGGGTGGCCCCATGGTGGCAGGCACGGTCTCGTAGCCTTGTTCGTAGAGCAATTGTACCAGTTGTTTACGGCGGTAAAGTCGTCCGACGTAGTCATATTTTTCCCCAAACAAGATGTTAAGGCGTTCGTTTTCAGAAAGTTGGTGAAAAAAAGTTTCCTGTTCCGGCAACGATTGCCCTGGACTGTTGTTTAAAAGATGTGTGTATATGATACGTTCCACAATACGATACAGCTCGTTCCCTTGTTGGAGTATTCGTAGTTCGTCGCGCTGTAACCATTCAAAAAAAGCGGGATTAGCCAGCACCATTTCGGAATAACGATCCGTATGCGGCACTACATCCATACCCACGGATTTTTCCATCAGGTGCAGGATATTGATGACTACTTTTAATTGTTTTTCAACAGTATCCAGACTGGGAAAGTATGATTGCAGGGTGGGGCTGAAAAATTCGGGGTTAATATTCCAACTGGAAGGGCCGTACAAACTGGCCACAACACCAGGCTCCCAGATGGGTAAAATATGGATGGCGTTGAAAGCATTGGGCAAGGTCATGGCATACGGCACGATATTCCAGAAACTCCCGATGGTACGCACATTGATACCAACGGTATTGGCGGATCGCAGCCATTTTGTATCCTGAAATTGGGCTACAGGGCCGTCTACAGATTGATTATTATCGAATGCCTGATAAAGTCGTGAGCCGTACAGGGCTTCCAGATACCCAATGATTTCTTCAAAGGGTGCGTTTAAAACTTCTTCGGGCATCTTCTTTCTCAGGTGTGTAAAGCCTACGTATATATTTTGTTGCACGTTGAAAAAGAGGGTTTTTTTGTGAAAGTTTGGAAATAGATGTTAATGCTCTGAATTTCAAGGGTAAGAAAATTTTGAAATGTAGGAAGGAATGGCGAAATTCGCTGCTGAAAGCAATCCTAATTGCACATGAAAACGTTCATCATTCCGACATGGCTTCGGGGTATCCTTCCTATTCCTCCAGGCTGCTCAGCCCGCTCACAGTTGTGCCTGCCACCTTTCTCCACAACGATCGATAGCCTTTTTCCTGCCAGTATTTGTAGTGCTTATATTGTTAATCCAACCGAATTCCATGGCAAAAGTACACGCCAAGGTGTCTTTTGTATATCCAAAAACTTGAAAAACATTATCCCGTGGTCTACAAAGTAAAACTGAAAAATGCCGATGATACCGTGCTGTTAGACAGCCCAACCTATGAATGGATCATCGCTGACGCTTACCTCACTAAAATCGATTTCCTGAATAACCTCCGTAAACACTCCAGCGGCTGCGCGGTTTTTCAAAAAACCTGGCGCAAAGCAGACGGCGATTATAAAACGGAAACCATATATCTGCACAAGATTATTGCTGAAAAGTTTTTGAGCGACCAGAAAGGAAATGGAAAATCCTTGGTCGGCGCCAAAAACGGGGACAAATTAGATTGCCGGGTCGAAAATCTCGTCTATCGCTCCAGGGCAGTTGCCAGCCGTCAGCGCAAAACCAGCAGTAAAACAGGTTTCACCGGCGTCTATCAGGAGCATAATCGGTACCGAGCCGTTATTTCCGTACATGGCCGCCCCGTTCATCTCGGCATGTTCGATTCTGCGGAAGAAGCCGCTATGGCTTACAACAAAATGTCGAAAGAGATGTACGGCGAAGATGGGAAACTGAATAAGATGAAGTGATTTTTAGTTATCGGTTATTACTTATCTGTTATCAGGGTTGTAACCTTTGGCTAAATGATCTACTTAGGCCAAAGGTTACAACCCTGATAACAGATAACTAATAACCAATAACTAAAATTCAATGGATTCTGTCCCCCCTCGGCGTTATCCGTTGCATAATTCCTGCCTCGTACCGGAGGTATTCCTGCCAACGTGCCCACACCCGATCCTTGTCAAAATACAATTCAGCCAGGTCGAGAAAAAGGCGGTAATGGCTCGCTTCGGCCACCATAAATTTATGGTACCAGCCACGAAGTGCCGGGTCGGCACAATGCAGGGAAAGTAGCCGAAAACGTTCGCAGCTGCGGGCCTCTATCAGCGCGAATATCAGCAGGCGTTCGAGCAGGGCGTCCTCGCGGGAGCCTCCCGCTTTTTTAAAAGCCTGTAATTCATTGACATATTCATCCTTGCGCTGGCGGCCGAGGCGCAAATTGCGTTTTTTTAATTCCGCCAGCACCATGCGGAAATGTCCCCATTCTTCCGTTACGATGGGCGCCAGTTCTTCCACCATTTTTTCTTTTTCAGGATAGGCCTGTATCAGAGAAATGCAGGCGGTGGCGGCTTTTTGTTCGCAGTAGGCGTGGTCGGTCAGGATTTCAGCCAGATCAATTTCCGCTAAATTCACCCAGCGCGGGTCGGTGGGTAATTTCAGACCCAGTTTGGTGTTTTGTAATGTCGCATCCATGCGGCAAAGGTAAAAGGATACTTACTTTTGCCGCATGGAAAAATTAAGCATGGATGCGTTGCAGCGGCTTTCCGTCGACGACTTCAGACAGCAACATAAAATGCCCGTGGTATTGGTGCTCGACAATGTGCGCTCCGGCCTGAACACCGGCTCCGTTTTTCGCACGGCGGATGCTTTTTTGCTCGAAAAAATGGTGCTTTGTGGCATCACAGCGCAGCCGCCGCACCGCGAAATCCTGAAAACTGCGCTGGGTAGCACCGAATCGGTGGACTGGTCGTATTTCCCTGAAACTGCCGTGGCTGTGCAGGCGCTCCGGGAGGAAGGTTACCGGGTATATGCCATCGAACAAACCACTCGAAAAATCTGGTTACAGGATTTTCAGCCGATGGCAACGGAAAGTATGCCTTCGTGCTGGGCAACGAAGTAGACGGCGTGGAGGAATCGGCGCTTGCTTTATGCGACGGAACCATTGAAATACCTCAATTCGGCACCAAACACTCGCTCAATGTGGCGGTTGCCGCTGGCATTGTTGTATGGGAAGTGGTGCGGAAAATGAAAGGTTTTTTCTAAAAAAGCGTTCCAAACTGCTTCGGCGGTACCGCCCCGATGTGTTTATAGGCTTTTTCCGTAGCAATACGCCCCCGCGGTGTGCGTTGCAAAAAACCTTCCATAATCAGGAAAGGTTCGTGCACTTCTTCAATTGTACCCGCTTCTTCTCCGACGGCGGTACCGACCGTAGTCAGTCCCACCGGACCACCTTTAAATTTATGAATAATGGTGGTCAGGATACGAATATCCATTTCATCCAGTCCACTTTCGTCGACATCGAGCGCCGAGAGGCCGTAACGGGCAATAGCCTGGTCGACCGCTCCCGTGCCTTTTATTTGTGCAAAATCGCGGATACGACGCAGCAAGGCATTGGCAATACGCGGGGTGCCGCGGCTGCGACGCGCAATTTCAGTAGCGCCGTCTTCACTGACCGGGATATTCAGGATTTCAGCCGAACGGTGAATGATTCCTACCAGCGTAGGCACGTCGTAATAATCGAGGTGGCAATTGATCCCGAAACGCGCCCGCAGCGGCGCCGTGAGCAGGCCCATGCGGGTAGTTGCGCCCACCAGGGTAAATGGGTTGAGGGTGATCTGGATACTGCGGGCATTCGGCCCCGAATCGATCATAATGTCGATGCGGTAATCCTCCATGGCCGAGTACAAGTATTCTTCCACCACCGTATTCAGGCGGTGTATTTCATCTATGAACAACACGTCGCCGGGTTCCAGGTTGGTCAGCAGCCCGGCGAGATCGCCCGCTTTTTCCAATACCGGCCCCGAGGTCATTTTCATGGAAGCGCCGAGTTCGTTGGCTACAATATGCGATAGCGTGGTTTTCCCAAGCCCCGGCGGCCCGTGCAGCAATACATGGTCGAGCGCTTCGCCGCGCTGTTTGGCAGCCTGTATAAATACTTGCAGGTTGTCAACGATCTTTTGCTGACCGGTGAATTCGTCCAGCAATTTGGGGCGAAGGGCTTTTTCTACCTGTTTTTCTTCGCCGATGGGTTCGTTTGCAAGTTCTTTTGACAAAATCGAGTGGTTGAGTGGATATGCGTACTGTAATGCATTATTGATAAATGGAACACGGATTTAACGGATGAGACACGGATGCCGGGGTTGTGTCAAAAGGGGCGAAGTGGAATAAGACGCCAAATTATACTTGGTTTTTTCGGTTCGAAACTTCCCGAAAGTTTAAAACTTTCGGGAAGTTGGAGGTAACGCGAAATTAAATTTTACACTAGAACCATGGCTTTAATAGAATACGACTTTTGACACAACCTCAATTCATCTCTAATTAGAGTACATGAAGGCCAGAAAAAGTGTGCGGGGGCGTAAGACCCACGCACGGCATCCGTGTCTCATCCGTTAAATCCGTGTTCCATTATAAAAATCACCTGCAAAATTGACATTTTTTGTTTTGTAAATCAAATAATATCCCAAAAATTGTTAAAAAACATCGGCCCGGCGCAGCAAACGAAACAGCGTTTTTATCTTCGTAGGCAAAATAATTGCTTCCTATAATTTGTCTTCATTGCTCATATACTCATAACATCCGATTTATGCGTTCCAAATTGTTTTTTTTGCTTGTAATTATTTTATTGTCAATACCTTATGTTCTCAAGTCTCAATGGACTCAGGTCGTCTCAGGTACCGCTTCCAACCTGAATGCCGTAGAAGTTATCAACGCCGATACGGCCTACGCCGGCGGCTCGAATGTGTTTTTAAGAAGTATCAACGGGGGGCAAACCTGGACATCCATTGCTCTGATAAATACTTCGAATCAGCCGATTAACGGCATGGCGATCAATGACCTGCATTTTTTTAACAGCCAGACAGGCATAGCGGTCGGCGTGCGGGCAAGCAGCATTCATACCGTTTTGCGAACGACGGACGGCGGCTTGCACTGGTCTGTCGTGCTTACTCAAAATGATCCCCAGGGATGGTCTGGCGGCATCACCCGGGTGGACTTTATCAATATCATGCAGGGCTGGTGTGTGGGTTCAAGCGGTAAAGTGCGCAGAACCCTCGACGGCGGTCTCAACTGGACGGATTTGCCGGATATACCAAATGTTGCCTACCTGAAAACGGTCGATTTTACCAATGCGCAGGTGGGATACGTGTCGACAGAGCAAGGTTTTGGCGGTGGTCAGTTGATGAAAACCGCGAATGGCGGTCAGAGCTGGGAGCCGCTTTCGTCAGGTATTTTTTCCGAACTTCACTTTGTACACCCGGATACAGGTTTTCTGGCCGATGCCAATTATGCTTTCCGAATGCACGACGGTAATATCAACTGGGATTTTCTGCTCATTCCGGATGAAGCCAGGGCGCGGCGTTTTTCCTTTCAAAATGGAAATGCGGGTTTTATGCTGGCTGATAACGGCGTTCGGCGCACCCAAAACGGCGGTCAATTTTGGGAAGAATACCGTTTCCAGCCATTAATCCGGTGGAAATGCGCGATTTTGAGTGGGCTGCCGGTTTTCAGACAGGCATCGCGGTCGGTGTCAACGGACGCATTTACAAAACTTCCAATGGTGGCGGCGTTTCCACGCCGATGGCTTATTTCAGACGGATCCGAATTTTGTCACTTTTTGTAAAGATCAAACCATTCAACTGATTAATCCCGCCCCGGCCGGGCAGTGGAATGCTAGCTGGTTTGTTGACGGCGCCTTTTATTCGGCGGCGAATGATATTTCGGTCAGTTTTTCTGAATTTGGAGGTACGTATACGGTGTGGTTACTCATTTCCAACGGAATCAGCAGCGACACTTTTCAACGCACGATTCAAATAGAACCTGCGCTGGAATTTGAATTTGGAACCGTGGAATGGACGACAGGCTCCCAGATATGTGCCGGCGGCAATGCCATTGTGCGGGTGTTGCACCCCGCGTTAAATATGTCTTATTTTTTTTCGCTCAATGGTGAAGTGATTGCACAGCAACTGGCGCTGGATACCAATGCTATTGTATTTCAAACGCCATTCCTGAACAACGATGCAACGCTCCGGGTTTTTGCGTCCATCACTACTTTTTGCGGCTCTGTCAGCAAGGAAGAAATGCTGCAGGTGGAGGTCATCCCTTTTCCCGACGCCAACCTGAACTGGTCTATCACAGAAAACGTATGCCTGAACGCATCGGCCCAAGTCACCATCCCGAATTCGCAACCGGAGATGCGGTACTGGCTGGTGGAAAGCGGCATATTCACGGTGTCTGACACCCTGAGCGGCACGGGCGGCACGCTTACTTTTTTTAGTAAACCGCTCACGCAATCTGTTGGTTATCAGGTGAGAGCGAGCAATTCCATTGGTTGTATGAACTGGATTAACGCTCCCATACAGGTCAATATCGACGCTTTTTTCCTGATGGTCGACACCACACACCTGTATGGCATTGTCAATCAACCGATTCCTGTCAGCAATGCCACTGAAAACCTGGGCGCATCCAACTGGATATTCGGCCCGGCAGCACAGCCTTCGGGAAGCCAGTCCGCTACGCCGGCTGTAACGTATAACAACGCCGGAATATACCCTTACACTTATCAATACCAAAGTCAGTTTTCGTGCCAGGGTACTTTGCTGGGAAATTTTGAAGTATTTGACCAGGCAGACGATTTGAATGGCGCGGCCTGCTGGTCGCAACGAATCTTGAATGCCGTTTACGGTTACCAGCATATTCTGGATGTAAAAGTAGACCATGACGGCAATTACTGGGTAACAGGCGCCGCGTTACAACAAGTCGGTTTCTGGTACACCATGAATTTATTTTTGAATAAATACGATCCTTCCGGTGTGCTGCTATGGTCGAAGCAGGTGGATCCGCTCGACCCGGCCCACAGTTTTGATTACCGCAGTACTTATGGCACTTCCATTGCTTTTGACACAGACGGAAATGCTTATCTGTCAGGTAGTTACAGCGCAGACAAGGCCCGTATATTCGGGGTGGATTTTACACGCCCGACCTCGTTTTTTGCCAGTTACGGCCAGGGTTTTTTGTTTAAACTTAGTCCTGCCGGCGACGTGATCTGGCACAGCAATTTCCAGTCGCCAAACGACTACGACAATTCTATTCCAGCGAGCATTGTTTTTCACAACAACCGCCTGCACCTGATACTGAGGGGCCGCGACTGGCAGATGTTCCAGCCCGACGGCAATATTGCCATCAATGGTAACCAGAATGCCGCTGCATGGTATATTTCCTTGGACACCGATGGCAATTTTATACAGGATTTGCCGATACTGGAAGATATTCCGAACAGCCTGTATGGCAACTGGCACCCGGAGATCAGCGGCTTTTTTACTGATCTGAACACGTTCAAAAGCCCGCGTCTATTGGTGTCGCCCACAGGAAATCTGCTGGTGAGCGGTGTGTTTTCAGGGTTGTCAAGTATCACAGTTGGGGATGTGCCGATAGAACCCTTAGATAGTACTTTTAGTGCCAGGAACCATTTTGTTGCCAGTATCGATCCAATTTCCAATACATGTGAACATGCTTTTTGCGCTTATGGCATCCAGACGCCGCAGAACGATTTTCCCGCCTGGGAAGTAGACGAGGATGGAAATATCTTTTTGGGTTTTGGATTAAACGCATCCTTACCGACTTACACACCCGCTCTTACAGTCGGCAGTAATACGTTCAATACCAGTCCGAATCGCAGTTTTATTGCTAAATTTTCGGAAACGGGCGGGTTACTCAGCCTCCAACGGCATACGGATCAGGTTTTCACCAGTTTTGTAAAAGCCGCCGGCAGTGGCATCTGGGCCTTGAGTAGATTCGACAGGGCCGTAGGATTCCATAACCCCGATGGCAGCGCAACCGGAACTATTTCCAATGGTGGCAACGACCTGTTGCTTTCCCGTCTGGACGATGACGGCGCCTTGCTGGGTCTGCAACATTTTGGCGGAACGGAACACGAACAACCTGTTGCCCTGGTGGCTTTCGGGCCGTCATGGCTGGGTATATGGAGCGCAGACGATTTGAATCAAAATTTGAACGGCCCGGCGAATCCGTACACTTTGCGCGCCTGGTCGTCTGACCAGGCAGATTGTCCGGCGCTTTCTACGACAACCATCGCCGGTTTGCAGGACTGGTCCATTAGCCCTAATCCGTTTTCCGACAGAATTTCGTGTACTTTCGAGTTCCAGGAGCCGCAAAAAGACGTTCTTTGCCGCCTGCGCGGCCTCGACGGCCGCCTGATCTGGTCGCAATCGACCGGTGGCTTACCTGCCGGCGCTTCTGTACTGCACTTTGAAACGGAGCAGTTGAACGCGGGTGTTTACTTTTTTGAAATAACAACGCAACAGGGCGCTTCGGTGCGCAAAATCATAAAATGGAAGTCATAACCACGCAAAATTTTCAACCGGATATCAGCCTGTACGGTTTAAGAATTGGTGAGCCGGTGATTACGCTTACTTCTTTGTTAATCAGTGTATTATGCGGGTATTGCTGGTGGCGGCTGGGGCGCGTACGTTCGCAAGACGATGGCGTACGCCTCACCCGGATTTTTTTCGCTTTTATGGGCGTTTCCACCCTGATCGGCGGGTTGGTAGGTCATGCTTTTTTATACAAGTTACCTTTTGAATATAAAATTCCGGGTTGGACGCTGGGCATGGTGGCTGCTTCGGCATTGGCACAGGCCTCCGTGGCGCGTTCTTCCGATTTGATGCGGTTGGCGGTAAAACGTATGTTTACCGGAATCAACATTGGCGCATTTGCCGTGCTGCTGGTATTGTTGCTCAGCACCTTGTGGTTTCCGATTGTTGAAATCCACTCGGCATTTTCGCTGTTACTGATCGTTACCACACTGGAAATGAACCGCTGGATTCGCCTGCGGGATGAGAGCAGCAGGTATATTTTAACAGGTATTCTGTTTGCCGTTGCCGCAGCGCTGGTGCATGTCCTGAAGTTATCGCTGGGTGTCTGGTTTACCTTTTTCGACATTGGCCACCTGCTTTTGTGCGGCACGATGTGGATGATTATGCGCGCGGCGGAGGATTAAAGGGCAAAAGGCAAGAGGCAAAAAGCAAGAGACAAAAGGCAAAGGGCAAACAGGAGTCATCCCGAATTTTGCCTGAATTTTGCCTAAAACGACCACAAAAAGGTAAAACTCATTGATGATTGCTTATTGACAATTGATGATTTTTGATGTGCGAAGATGCCACCTTGCATCAAAAATCATCAATTGTCAATAAGCAATCATCAATAAAAATTGTGCCGGTGCGTACTAAGAGTCGCTACAAAATCCGGAATGACTCCTGTTTGCCCTTTGCCCTTTGCACCTTGCTTTTTGCCCTTTGCCTTTTGTCCTTTATTTCAATTTATGGTAGCTCACCCCATCCTCATGCGGAGCGCCGAGCAGATCGATTATAAACTCCAGGGTCTGGTCATTGTGCTGAAAGTCTGCGTCGCCTAATTCGAGAATAACAACCGGCGTTTCTTTTTCAGATTTCAGGTAATCAAAATACGCATTCTGGATTTCCTCCAGGTAGGCTGCTGAGATATTGCGTTCAATTTCCCGTCCGCGTTGCCGGATCTGGCGCAGCAGCACATCTACCGGGCGGTGCAGGTACAGCAGCAACTCCGGTTTAGGGAAGGTGGCATTCAAGACCCCGAACAGGCGTTGGAACAACCTGAATTCCTCTTCGCTGAGGTTGTTTTTGGCAAAAAGCAGGGTTTTTACAAAAAAATAGTCGGCTACTGTAAAAGGTGTAAACAGGTCGGGGCTGCCAAAATGTTCGAGCAATTGTTTGTGCCGCTCGGTCATAAAAAAGAGTTCGACCGGGAAGGCATAACGTTCCGGCTGCTCATAAAACGGCGGCAAAAAAGGGTTGTCCGTAAACTGTTCGAGTACCAATGAACATCCGAAGCGCTCCGCCAATCGGTGGCAAAGGGTGGTTTTGCCGACACCGATATTTCCTTCGATGGCAATAAACTGGTATGGCAAACGCTTGTCTGACGCTGAATTTGACACGGGGATTTTTATTTTTTTACCTGATGTCCAGCATCACCACCTCGGAAGGGTCTTCGCAGGCCATAAATAATTCGTCAATCTGTTGTTTGAGGATCGGATGTTCGTATTCCGGCGCCAGTTCCATCAGGGGCACCAGTACAAAAGCCCGTTTGTGCAATTCCGGGTGTGGAATTTCCAGTCCTTTGTCGCGGATGATGCGTTTGCCGTACAGCAGAATATCAATATCGATTTGCCGTGGGCCCCATTTGTCATTTTCTTTGCGGGCGCGCCCCATTTCCCGTTCAATCTGGGTGATTTCTTTGAGAATATCGCGTGGGTCGAGCGTCGTATTGACCATCACGACCTGATTCAGGAAAGCATCCTGTTCGGTATTGCCCCAGGGCTGCGTGTCATACAGGTGGCTTTTTTTGGCAATATTTCCGATATTTTTTGTAATCAAATCAGAAGCCATCCGCAAATGACCCATACGGTCGCCCATATTACTGCCTAAGCAGAGGTACACGTTGATGTATTTTTTTGGCGTAGAAGTTTGCATATCGGAACAGTGATGGAAGGTGTAAAGTACTAAGCGGCGGCAAAGGTAACAAAACCGCAAACGGATTTTTTGGAATACGCTACCTTTGGGCGTGTTTGGTGTATAGTGTTTGGTGTTTGGGGCGCTTCGCCCCTAGCGGTGTTTGGTGTATAGTGTTTGGTGTTTGGGGCGCTTCGCCCTTGGCCTTTGTGAGAAATTGGCCAAAATATCAACTAATGCCGAGGGCGGAGTGCCCCAAACACCAAACACCACACACTAAACACTGAACACTAAACACCACACACTAAACACATATAAAAAATGAAAAACCTTTTTTCCCTATTTCTTTTATTGCCATTATTCCTGGCTATTTCCTGTAAAAATGTAGATCAGGCACTTGTGGCACAGATAGAAGAAAACATTGCCTCCATGCAAGCCCAAACAGGTGATTACGATATGAATACGCAAGGCATCGTCAATTTTGCCGATTTGGTGGACACCGCCCCCGAGGCCCTGAAAAATGATACCAGTAGCGGTTATGCGGTACTCCGAGAAAAAGTGACGGCTGTCCGAACCAAACAGGAGGCTACGGTAATCGAATTTAAGCAAGTACTCGGCGAATTACAGGCAGCGGCAGCCGAATACAGTGCAGGGAAAATCAATACGGATCAGGCAGAAGCCAAACGGGTTTTCTTGATGACAAGATTGGCTGCCATCCAGGATTTACTGGGTCGGGTAGGGCAGTTAAATGATGAAGCCCAGACCGAATATGGCAAGATGATGGCGGAATATCGCAGTAAAACGGAGTGAAAATACAAGAAAACGGCATGTGGGCCGGGAAAGTCGGGGTTTTGACCACAGGCAGCGAAATCGGTGCAGATAGTATCCCGCATTTTATCTTTTTTTGCAGTGCAGTTCGTTGTTTTAATGGACGCACTAATCTATCGAATCAGCTACCTGCGTTGTACATGAAACTACTGCTACCTATCTTTTTGCTCTTTACGGTTTCTTTTCTTTCCGCACAAAATTATCTGATGAACGATTCGCCTGTTACGGATTGTAGCGGTTCTTTTTTTGATAGCGGCGGTAGCGGCGGTAACTACGGAAATAACGAGACATTTACCAAAACTTTCTGCTCCGACGGGACTTCCGGCACCCATATTCAATTAAATTTCTCGGGTATTGATCTGGCGCCCGGCGATGTATTGTGCTTTTATGACGGCCCAAATACTGCTGCCAACCTCTTATCCTGTTCGGACGATTACCCACCCGGTTCTCCCATCATTGTGCAGGCCACCGCAGCCAACGCCACCGGATGCCTGACAGTCCAGTTTGAATCAAATGACAACGGCGTGGCTTCCGGCTGGTCGGCTGTCATTGCCTGTGTCGCTTCCTGCCAGACGGTTTTAGCCAATCTGGTTTCAACTACCCCAGCTGCGTTCCCGGCGGATACCGGCTGGATTGACGTGTGCCCGAATGAGCGTATTTTTTTTAATGGAACAGGCTCTTACCCACAGAATGGTTTCGCTTATCAGCAGTCCGATCTGACTACTACTTTTGAATGGAACTTCGGCGACGGCGGTATTTCCTACGGACCCAACACCTCGCACCGCTTCGACGAACCGGGCGGCTACTATGTCCAGTTGTTTTTGGTGGATGCGCAGGGATGCCGCAGTACCAACCTGATTAATCAGCGTATCCGTGTAGCGCCGCGCCCCGGTTTTTCATGGCCGGGGGATGCAACGGAACAAATCTGCGCCGGAGATACCATACAATTAAGTGCAGCCGTAGCCAACAACGCTTCGGGCCAAAACCTGCTCGTTACTCCCACACCTTCTTCCTTTTCGGTAGAAGGCAGCCGTTCCGACTCGCTGGCTTTGCCCGATGGAACCGGGATTCCGTATGAAACCACCATTTTTTTTACAGAATTTTCACCAGGACAGGTGCTGACTAATCAAAATGACCTGGAAAGTATCTGTGTCAATATGGAGCATTCCTGGATGCGCGATATTGAAATCAGCCTGACTTGCCCCAACGGGCAAAGTATTGTACTGCACAATTTTGCGGGCCAAACAGGCGGACAGGTTTTTCTGGGTGAGCCTAATGATTCGGACGGATTTAATCCGATTCCCGGATTGGGATTTGATTATTGCTGGATACCGAATGCGCCTAATCCGACCTGGATCCAGTATGCCAACACATCGCTTGGCGGAAACGGAACGCTGCCCCCGGGAGATTACAGTACTTTTGACCCCATTTCTGACCTGATCGGATGTCCGCTCAATGGCGAATGGACGATTACCGCAACAGACCTCTGGCCGATTGACAATGGTTTTATGTTTAACTGGAGTTTGAAATTTCAGGATGAATTGTATCCGAATATTGAATCATTTACCCCTGCAATTGTCGACTGGAGTTGGAATAACCACCCTTCCATTTATTTTTCCACCCCGGATTCTATTGCTGCCGCACCTGAAAATGCAGGAACTGCCGGATATATTTTTACGGTGCAAGATGCGTTTGGCTGTAGCTGGGATACGCTGGTGAATGTTTCTGTTTTGCCATTTACGCATCCCAACTGTTTTTCCTGTCAGTCTTCCTACCTGTCTCTGCGCGATACGGCCGTTTGTGAAGGAGAGCCGGTGTTGCTCGATGCCAGTTCGCTCAACCCCGCTCAATTGGAAGTGCAGTTTGAATCTTATCCTGATTACGCATTAGGCAACGGTAACCATCCACATAACAATCCTTATGCAGCCCCTATTTCGATCAATAGTGTCGGTTATAACCTGCTGACCAACCCGGCTGCACAGATTACATCCGTTTGTATCGACATTGAAACGGATTTTGATGCCGACCTCAATATTTACCTGCGATCGCCCGATGGAAAACAACTGGAGCTGTCCACCGGCAATGGCGGGGCAGGAGATAATTACAAAATTACCTGCTTCAGCCCTTCTGCTTCCACCCCCATCATTGGAAGCCTTGCGCCTTTTAACGGCACTTACCGGCCGGAAGGCATGTGGACTGCTCTCAACAATGCTGTAGTAAATGGCGATTGGAAACTGATGGTTTCCGATGGTTTCGGCACCAACCAGTTGGGTAAAGTGAAATGGTGGAGCATTGGTTTCAACTACGATAATTCGGTAGACTACACCTGGACGAACAGCGCCTCACTCGGTTGCGACGATTGTGCAACGCCGACTGCAACACCTGCTTCTACGAGCACTTATATCGTTACCGCAACAGACAACTTCAATTGTCAACACAAGGATACCGTCACAGTGGATATTTTGAGTTTTTTCCCGGCGCCGGGCAATCTGGAAGTCATCAGTTTTGGAACCGGCGATATGACCTGGGCCTGGACGCCTGTTCAGGGCGCTACGGGCTATGAGGTAAGTGTGAATGGAGCGCCCTGGGAGCCGTCGACCACTGCATTGACGCATACCGTTACCGGGCTGGTTTCCGGTGATATGGTAAATATAGAAGTGCGCGCATTGGGCGGCAGCCCCAACTGTCCGCCTAACATCGCTTCGGCGGGTAGCCCTTTTGTGGTGTGTACTTTGACAGGCAGTATCGCCTCCCTGACGCCGGCCCTATGTGCGGGCGCCAATACCGGTTCAGCCATCATCAATGCTTCCAACTCGAATGGCGCTGTAGATTTCTTCGCCAACGGAACCGGAATGGCATTTCCAAATGGTGATCTGCTGAATATGTTTGCTGCGGGCGACCATTTTGTCGTGTTGCGCGATGCAGCGGGCTGCCGCGATACGGTCGATTTTAATATTGCGGAACCGGCTCCTATTGTGCTAACGCCTTCACAATCAAATGTTTTGTGTAATGGTGGCAGCAGCGGTTCGGCTTTCGTTGCGGCGACAGGCGGTACCGGAACAGTTTCCTTTGTCTGGCAACTTTGTGCAGGCGGAATGCCTATACCCGGCGCTTCTATCAACAACCTTTTTGCCGGTTGTTATACCGTGCTTGCTACCGATGGAAATGCATGTACCGCTACTGCCAGCGTAGACGTGGCCGAGCCGGATGCTTATCAATTCCAATTGTCTCAGGATTCGGTCACTTGTAATGGACTTTCCGACGGCGCTGCAGACATCGTAGTGACGGGCGGAACGGCGCCATACCAGTATGCCTGGGACAACGGCAGTAATACCCCTGTTGCCAATGGATTCGATGCCGGACTTCACTTTGTGACGGTTACAGATGCGGCTAATTGTATCTCCACGACTTTCATTACCGTTCTGGAGCCGGCTACTTTGGTCATTGACAGCACCGCCGCCCGCTCCGTATCCTGTTTTGGCGGCGACAACGGCACAGCGGCTGTTTTCCCTATCGGCGGTACAGGCCCTTATACCTATTTGTGGGTAGACAATCAGGATACGCCTAAAGCCGTCAACCTCAGCGCCAATAATTATGCGGTGACGATATCAGACGCCAAAGGATGCAGCACGGCTACCTCCGTTACTGTAGAAACACCGGATGCATTACAAATTACTTTCAGTGGCGTTTCCGGGGAAAAATGTGCAAATGACTGTCAGGGAACAGCGACCGTACAGATAACTGGCGGTACGGCGCCTTATGATTTCCAATGGCTTGACCCCAACCTGCCCGATGGCAGTCCATTGGTGGATAACCTCTGCCCCGGAGCGTATCTGCTGACGGTAGAAGATGACAGGGGTTGTACGATTACGGATTCAGTCGCTATCATCGCAGCTATTCCGATTCAGGTGAATTTTGACCTGTTGGATCCCACTTGTTCCGGTTTGCAGGATGGCGCCATCGATGCTACGATCAGCGGTGGAAGTCAGCCGTATCAATATGCCTGGAACAATGGAAATGCAACAACCCCGATCTGCAAAACCTCGATTGTGGTCAATACGTGCTGACCCTGACGGATGCGCTCGGGTGTATTCGTTTGGATACCACGGCACTCACATGTCCTCCGGCAATCGAATTGTTAAGTATAGACGCGCAGAAGTGAACTGCTTTGGCGGGTCGGACGGAACGATCACCGTGCAGGCGCAAGGCGGCAGCGGCGCGTTGCATTACCAGTGGAATGACCCCAACGGGCAAACCAATGCGATGGCCGTTAATCTTTCTTAGGCGCCTATACCGTTACTATTACGGATGATAACGGTTGTAATATTACCGCCACCGCTACTGTTGTTCAGCCGAGTATTTTGCTTGCCAGTACAACAAAAACGGATGTTACCTGCTTCGACGGTGCAGACGGATCGGCCCTGGCTAACCCCGTCGGCGGGGTAGGGCCGTACACGTTTGAATGGAGCATTCCACAAACCGATCAGGTAGCAGTCGATTTGCCCGCAGGCGCATACACGGTGACGGTGACGGATAACCGCGGCTGCACAGTTACTACCGGCGCTACCTTGCAACAACCGGCTTCGGCAGTGCAAGTCAACGCAGTCCAGACAAAAACGGCCTGTTATAATCAAAGCAATGGGATAGCCCTGGCAACTGCTACGGGAGGAAATGGCGCGCCATTCACGTTCAACTGGAGCAACAATCAGCAATCTGCCACTGCCAACAACCTGCCCATTGGGAATTACACCGTCACGGCCAGTGACAGCAAAGGTTGTACGGCCTTACAAACGATTAATATTCAACAGTTTGACAGCATTGCTATCAATGTAGCCTTTGTGGTTCCAACTTGTAATGGCTACACGGACGGCCGCGCAGCCGTGAATCTTGTCAGTGGCGGATCCGGCGGTAATAACCTCACTAATTATATTTACCAGTGGAGCAAAACCCAATGCGCCCAACAGTGTCTCGGTCGATGGTTTGCAAGGTGATAAATCTTATACGCTGACGGTTACCGACCAGCAGGGTTGCAGTGGCGTGTTCGGCTTTTTGTGGGTCAACCCCTGGCCATTGTTGTACAACTGGCCCAGGAAAATGTCTCCTGTTTTGGTTTCTCCGATGGCTCTGCGCGTATCCTGAACGTGCAAGGCGTCAATCCGATTTCCAATTATAACTGGAGCAACAATGTCAACAATACACAAATAAACGACCTCGCAATCGGTTCTTATACAGTCACTGTGCAAGATAACCTGGGTTGTACCGGCACTCAATCCGTTCAGATTACCCAACCCGAACCGCTGCGTCTGGAATTTGTGACCAAACCGCTCCTGTGCAGCGGCGACTCGGATGCCGCTATTACGGCAGCGGTTTTTGGCGGTACACCGGAATACAGCCTGCAATGGAGCAACGGCAACGCCCTGACGGGTATTTCAAATCTCGGTCCGGGCGTGTACAGCCTGCAGATCACGGATAAAAACGGCTGTATTTTAACGGATTCCGCTACCATTGATCGACCTGACGACCTGAGCATCGACTTTCGATCCGCCGGTCCGCGTTGTTTTGGGGACAAAAACGGACATATCGATTTGAGCGTGACGGGTGGTAAACTGCCTTACCAATACAATATCGACGGCGGCGCATTCAATGGTTCGCCTAATTTTATCGGTCTGGAGGCCGGCGTGTACACCATTCAGGTGAAAGACGCGAACAATTGTATCACCACAGTCACCGATTCCTTGTTTGAACCGCTTCCGGTCGGGATTTCATTAGGTATGGACAGCACCCTCGTGTTGGGCGACAGTCTGCTGCTGACGCCGGACATTTCCAATGCCATCGGCCTGTTACGATACAAATGGCAGAGCGCTTTGCAGGAAATCTGGGTATGCGCCGATACAATCGATTGTGAAGAAATTTGGGTGAAACCCGCCCGCACCAATACCTACTTCCTCCAGATTACGGATGCAAATGGCTGCACTGACGAATCCCGGGTGAAAATCAGTGTGGAAAAACCCCGGGGCGTCTACGTGCCTACGGCTTTTTCTCCGAATAATGACAACAGCAACGACCTGCTATTGGTGCACGGCAAAAGCAATCAGGTACGCAATATCCTGATTTTCAGGATTTTCGACCGCTGGGGCGAATTGCGTACCAGGATCAGAATTTTAGTGTCAATGATCCTACCCGCGGCTGGGACGGCAGTTTCCGCGGCGCGGCCTGCGACCCGGGCGTATTTGTCTGGCAATTGGAAGCGGAATATATAGATGGATTTAAAGAAGTACTTGTCAGGAAGCGTAACTCTCCTAAAATAGTCCGGAAGTGCGAAGTCATCAGTCGTCAGTCCGTAGAGTGTACCGTTTCACTCTTGGTTTTCCAAAAAATGAAACGGTACACTCTACGGACTTCGGACTGATGACTTCGGACTGATGACTTTAGTGCGCCTTTTCATGTTTTGGAAAACCAAGAGTGAAACGGTGCACTCTACGGACTTCGCACTTCGCACTGTCGACTTCGGACTTTTTTTAGTTTAATAATGTGAGTAAACGGTATATTTTTCTTTTTTTTCGGACTACAAATCATCCCAATTCAAAATACACACAACCATGAAACAATTTTCCAAACCGATTTTTCTGCTGGTTACCCTGCTGGCAGTGTTTTCTCCTGCATTAGAGTCACAGGATCCGCGTTTTTCCCAATATTACGCGTCGTCCTGAACCTGAACCCGGCGATGACCGGTGTTTTTAACGGTCGCTGGCGCGCTACGGTTAATTACCGCGACCAATGGAACAGTTTTCTCGCACCCGTTCTGTTTCGACCTATGCCGCATCGTTCGAGACGCGTTATAATGTCGGCGCCAATAATGATTATGCGTCTTTCGGCCTGGGCGCCATGCACGACGAAGCCGGTGCCGCTCGATATACACAAAACAAGGTGCAGGTAGGCGGGGCTTCTCAAACAACTCTCCGGCGGCCGCAATTCCAGTGAACATTACCCGTTCTGCCGGAGCACAGTTGGGCTTTGGCCAGAATTCCATCGACTGGAGCAAATTGTGGTTCAGCCGTCAGTTTGACACCTGGTTCTGAAACACCTGATCTGGCGCCGCAAGTGGCGAACTGAATGCCAATGCCAACTCACCGCTTTACCTTGATTTCAATGCGGGTATTCTCTGGTATGTCGTGTTTCCCAACGGAGGTTTTTTTATGCCGGAGGCGCCATGCACCACCTGAACCAGCCAACCATTTCCCTGATTGAAGACAACAAAGAAACCTTGTACTCCTGCCGGTCGGGCCATGGGGGTCAGTTTCCGCTCACCGAGAACTTTGCGGTATTGCTGCGTGTTAGATGAAACAAGGTCCGGCGATGGAAACCGACCTGGGCATCAATTTCCGCCACTCCAACAACGACTTGAATGAACTGGCTCTGCGCGCAGGCGTCTGGGGCAGGTGGGCAATAATTGGACAAAGACTCGCAAATGGACGCCATTACCATTGTCGGTATGCTCGAACTCAACCGCTGGATGCTGGGCATCAGTTATGACGTTACTGTTTCCGGTCCGACCGCTGCCAACAATTTCGCGGGCGTTTGGTCTCGCTGACATATTTTCACCCGGGAACATCGTTGTCGCGGTGACGTGCCCTAAGTTTTAGACGTGAGAGTGTGCAGAGGTGAGACGAGGCATCTCGTTAGAAGAATGAACTCAATTATTCTTCTAACGAGATGCCACTCACGACTCACTACTCACTACTCACGACTCACTACTCACCACTCACGATTCACGATTCACCACTCACATGAAAAAAAAAAGATTTCTTTCCTCCTTTTCTTGCCCACTTTTTATCGGCTCAAAAAATCCAACCATTACGCCCCGCCCGGCCGCAGGCAGAAACCATTGAACTGATGTTCGACCCGAGCAAAAGCCTTTTGCGCGGCGCTGAATCCGTCGATGTGGTAGTGATGGAATACGTGGCATAACAACAGCGCAGAAGTGCGCGGGAAGTACCAAAAAATATCCAAGACCAGATACATGCAGTGTTAAACTACAACCCAAATCACTTTGTCATGGTAGTATTGCAGTCGACGAGCGCTACGACAACAATAACGGCGAAGGGCATTTTGTCCCCGTTTGTGATGCTACCGGCAAACAATTAATTCGAAAGTATGGGCCGCTCAGGCCTTGTTGTACCGCGACTACGGCGGCATTTTCGAACTGAACTGCCTGTCAACATTGCCATGTCATTGTGGCGACCGCGCTTTTTCCATACAACCTGACCTGAAAAAGAAAGGTCGGGTAGTTACGCCAATACCATTCTGGGCGCAAAACGTGGAGATACCGGCAAAAATGAGGTGTTACAGTTGTTCGCAGAAATGGAAAAGATGCTGCACTGGAAGAAAAACAAATGATTTCCATGTACCGCCTGTACGAGCGCCTGGGCGTGCGGACAAGAGCAAGGCATGGAAAGACAAGAGATCAAAAGTGACCTTTCCAAAAGGACACCAGGTCCGTCAGGAACGACTGGCAGCCGCGCAAAACAACCCGATCAGGCCAAATCGGAAGCATTGCTGAGCACCTATATCAAGGATTTTCCGCCGTAAACGACAGAGGAAAATGCAGTAGCAGGCGTTCAGGCCAAGATCAGTAAAATCGGCGACCAGCCACGAGTGGGAAAATTCAAAACCATGGCGGCGCAATTGCCCGGCGAACAGCGGGCATC
>JADJSY010000091.1 GCA_016711435.1 Lewinellaceae bacterium | reverse complement strand
AGTTTTTACGATAAAAATGTAGGTGTATTTCAAAACGGACAATCGGCTGCCGGGTACCTGACAACGCATCAAAGTGAATACAACGCGATTCCAGCCGGTTCGCACAGGTTGCGTTTTACATCCAACCACGACAAATGTGCCTGGGAAGACACGCCTTTGGTTTTTTTCGGCGGTAAAAATGGTTCCATGGCGCTTTTGTTATTAATACATACCTGGGAGGCGTGCGTTTGATTTACAACGGACGGGAAGTGGGTTGCCCCGTCAAACTAAGCCCTTTTTTAGCCGCTCGCCGATCATTTGGACGACGAATCCCGATATGTTCGCGCCTACAAAGCGCGCGATCATGGCCATCCGCGCCGCACACCCCGCCCTGCGCAGCGGCACGCTGGAATATTTTGCCAACGCAGATATTGCCGCGTTCAAACGGACGACCGCTACGGATGAGGTGCTGGTGATCGTGAATGTCCGGAATGCTGCCAAAACATTTAATAGTGCCGACGGGTATTCAAAACACCAGTTGGACGGATGCATGAGGTGGCGCCGCCGTCAATTTGAGCAGTACTTTGGGTTTAAATGCGTATGAATACCGGATTTTAATCAAATGAAAAATATCCATGCGGTTTAGGTGTTGATAAATATAGAATAGGTTTTGATAACAAGGTGTTTGGAGGGCGACTGACATGTATTCGCCTTACGGTTGCTGTTAGCAGCACAATTTGCCCCAAATGATAGGCATCGTGTTGAATAATACCTGAATATGTTTCGTAAGGTAAGTCATTGATTGACCGGATAGGTAAGTTCCAGTTGTTCGGTCTTGAGTTGTTGCAGGAAATCCATCCATTCGGATTGTGTGTCCCAGTTCGGATAATGTTTTTTCCACGCCGTTTCGGAAATATCCTGCACGGGTTCAAAATAGTTGTTCCCAGGCGTTTTGAGCGTAGTATTTCCCTGTACGCGCTGCAACACGTTTTTCCGCCACTGGATGAGGTGGTTGACAATTTCCCAAATGGTATTGCAGTTGTTTAATCACCCTTTCTGGCCTTTTCAGCCGGGATATTTTCCAAAACACCCCCAGGGTGACATCGATCCAGGGGTGGCCGTCGTACAGGTTGCCAAAAGGTCGAGCAGGGCGTTCCGACTCTGTCATAGTGCGGTTGTTTTACTTGAGTTGAATATTTACCTTTGAAAAAATTAGGAAGTCTCTTACAAATATGGACCCCAAACTACGAAAGCGATAAAAAAGCCGATCGAAACATATCTAATCAAACTAAAACACATTCTTCCAAAACTTTCTTCTGATCGCTCTGACAACCGTTGCGGGGCTTGTGCTTTTTCGCTGGCTGTTCGCAATCCGGTTTGAAATCATCAATTTTCATGAGGAAGTCTGGACCTTGTGGCTGCCGCTGGCGCTGCCCTGGATACCGGTTTTGATATGGTTGCGCCCCGGTTTTGGGATACTGACCTTTAAAAATGACCATGACAACGGGCGGTTTTTCTTTCAAGTGATTGCAGTGGGAACTATTTGTGCATGCCTGTTCATTTCAGCGTTATTTAACGACGGCGACAGGAAAGCTTCAAGTTTTGTCCGACATTACGGAAATTGATCGGGTAGAAAAGGCGCGATATTATCAGATCGACAATGTTTGCGTTGAAACCGACACAGGTGGCTCTTTTGCCAATATGCGGGTCAGCGGAAAACGCCGGCAATATTTGAATATCGACCTGTACTTTGTCAAACCCATCATACAAAGAGGCCGAAAGGTCAGCATGGATACACCTCCGGAACATTGGTATGGTGTAAAATTCCATGAGCAGATCAATAACAAACTGGACGTCACGGAAAAAGAAAAGGCGTACGAGGCGTTTTACGCTGATTGCGTTCAGAAAATGGAGCGATATCCTTTTCGTACGGTAGCTTACTTCGAACGTATTCCAAATTCGGAAGACCGACAACACTATCTTCATGCCGTTCAAAGGTGCATTTTTCAGTCCGCAGATACCGGCCACATCATACTGATACCGGTACTGGACACATTCGAGGACCGGAACGGGAATTCTTTCGGCTGGATATTCGGATCGTCGGAATCGGGCTGGCGGTGTTCCTGTTGGCACTTATCTGGCCGGGATACAGTGAAAAAGAAAGAAAGTTTTGTCGGGGAAAAACCCAAACAGGATGATTTAAAAGAAACGCTTCAATATTTGATTCCGAGGGGAGATCATTTGCTACCTCGCTGCTGGTGGACATCAACCTGCTGGTTTTACTCATGGTCTTTTCGGGCGTTCATATTATTTATCCCAACGCAGCGGAGTTGCTGCCCTGGGAGCCAACAGAAGACTGGAAATAACAGAGGGGAATGGTGGCGCTTGCTGACCAGCATGTTCGTACACAGTGCATTGCTGCATTTGATTATGAACCTGGTCCGCCTGGGGCTAGCGGGTATTTTCCTGGAACCGGTTCTAAGGCGTAAAAACTACCTCTATCCTGTACATCCTTCCGGTATTTGCGGAAGCCTGACCAGTATCTGGTGGCACCCCCGACAGCGAGCGTTGGCGCTAGGCGCCATTTGCGCTTTTCGGCGCATTGCTGGGACTGCTGCTTTTTTACCGACGCCTTCGGCAGCGGTAATAAAGGGATACTTGTATTTGTCGGCTTATATGTAGGTTTCAACCTGTTGATGGGGTTGTGAGTTGGGGTCGACAATGCTGCGCACATCGGTGGGCTGTTAAGCGGCGCACTGATTGGGATACTATTGTACCGGCTGATGCCACACATGGCAAACCTTAAGGCCGGCGAATTGCTTTTGCAACAAAAAAATAAAAGGCTAACTTGTTCTAAATGAACAAATTAACCTTTTCAGGGGCGAGATATTAGGTTAGATTAAAATGCTTGATTATCAGTACTAATAACCAATAACTAATCATAATTAAAATGCTTCGCGATGAATTCAATCATTGTTTATCGCTCATTTTATTCGAGGTACTATCAGTGGATACCGCATTTTTTGTACTGCGGGTGTCGGCAAGAACTTCATGAACTGTTCCTGAATCTGTCCCGTGCCGGTTACATGCAACTCGTCTATATTGGGCATTTTTTCAGCAATTTCTTTGAAGAATTTATGGGTTAAGGCAATCTCCAGGTTGTTCGCTGCTTTCTCATTGGAATTTTTAGAAGTCCCGGGATTTTCTACATGCCCCAGGATTACAAAATCCCCCTCATCTACATTTTCTCTGCCTGTAACAGTGGCATGGTGGGAATCCATCCAGACACCGAATTGCTTTTTGTTTTTTCCTGACATTTTTTGTTATATTTTAAAAAGGGAAACAAAATAAGGGGGGAATAGTTTTTTTTGCATTTGGCAAGGTGGCGGGCGACCACGAGGGTCGCCCCTACAACGGGGCCATTATCTGAAGGGTAAACAGATAGGTGAGGCCCTTGTCGCCGCTCCTTAATCCCGTTCCCATTTACGCGTGGGTCTGCCTTCCGTTGTAATCACCTCAAAGTTGTTTGCCTTTGCCAGCCGGAACAGTTTTAGCCGCAATCTTTTCGGATAAAAGGCTGTGGCGATATTAAAAAAACGGCTTCTCTTTTTTATTACGCCTATTTCACCCAAAATTTCGCGGGTAGCCGAGGCGCAGCGCATTCCGAAAAATGCGTAGTCATACGGCGTGTTGTTGCAGTATTCCTGATGGATAAGATGCAGGGAATCATATAAAAATACAGGTTGCCTGCTTTTACTTAAAGATTACCTCCATCAGTATCTTATATAGTAAAATTCCAACGACAATTCCTGCGGCAAATTTGAAATTGCCTTTTTGGTAAAACTTCTCCATTATGTTATTACTTTTTGTTTTTTTAGTTGGCAAGAACAACTGCTGTGTTGAAAAATGAGCGGGGAAGTTTCTGTTCATCCGGTATTTATTTGAGTCTGCAATAATAAAGCAATGTTTCAAATTTCCAAATGATCCAAAGTACTTTTTGTTTCGGTAACCCCGTTCACCAGGCAGAAAAGCCGTTTTGCCGGGGATACTTGTTTATTTGTGCGCCGCGTGTTTATATTAGTGCCTTATAGTGAACAATACAAGCAAAAAATACTTGACTACTTTGACAAATCTACAATTAATAAGAACCAACGCGGAAAACCCCGATTTCATCGAACTGGTGAAACACCTGGACATAGAGTTGGCCGAACGGGACGGGGCAGAGCACAGTTTTTATGCGCCGTTTAATACCATTTCCAGCATTAAACACGTGGTACTTGCTTACGACCACGATAAACCCGTCGGTTGCGGCGCCATGAAGGAATACGAACCGGGTACGATGGAAATCAAACGCATGTATGTGTTGCCGGAGGCCAGGGGAAAAGGCATCGCAGCCGAAATCCTGGCTGCGCTCGAGGCCTGGGCAAAAGAACTATCCATAACAAGGTGCATTTTAGAAACGGGGCACAAACAACCCGAAGCAATTGCGCTTTACAAGAAGTGTGGGTACCGGGTCATTCCGAATTACGGACAATACGTGGCAGTGGAAAACAGTCTTTGTTTCGAGAAGCGCTTTGAGGATGAGAAAGTTTTTTTTCTTTTACCACACAAGTGATGAGGAATGAGGAATGACCGAGCGTTATGTCGGACATACGCTCGGTCATTCCTCATTCCTCATCCCTATTCCACAAGTTCCACCCACTGCCGTACCTGCAGGCGTTGTTGTGGTTCCCATTCTCCTGTTTTCCAGTTATAGGATTCCAACGCATTAAAATTCAATTTGTAATCAAATTGAGAGGGTACATCGTAGCAGTAGCCGGGATAATAGTACTGCATGCCGAGTTCCTGCGATTTTAAAATCTCCAGTAACAGGGTGAAATTCCCCAGACTGTATTTCGAAAAATCGGGATGAAAAAAGCAATAAGTGCCCGAAACGGCTTTTTCTCCGATATGCATAAAACTGTATGCCGCGATTTGTCCGTCGGTCATACGAACGGTAAAGGATTTACCGGTAACGGGTTCACTATGGGCCTGAGCGCCGATAAAAGTAGCTAATAAATCGGGGCGGCGTTCGCTGAAGCGCTGCTCGGAATGTATCTGGAACAGAATATGGTGTTCAGGTTTCAGTTGTATAGGTCCGTAGCCGACCGACAAACCGGCATTGCGGCGTAATAACTGGCGCTGACTTTTGGAAAAATGAAAATCCTGCAAACGAATGCGCAAGGGTATGGTGCCACACATCTGGCTCCGGCACACGGCAAAATTGTGCCGGATAATCGAATAGCCCAATAAACGCCATCCATTTGCCATATAGCTGTCAAAAACCGTCGGATCCAGCACTTGCATCGGGATTCGTTCGTCAATTACATCTTCGAAAATAACAGGCTGTCTCATGGGTTTGAAAAATCGACCCGCAATTTTAGGGCTTTTTTAGCCTTCTTTTTAATATTTACCACATAGTTCACAAAAACATGTCCGTTCTTTGCCATGATAAGTCATGCCGCAATGGGACAATGATACACTTTGAAAAATGACAACACAGAATCAGGATATGCACTTCGAATCTTCAATTGCTCTGCTCTACCATACCTATAACAGCCTTTTTTTGAGCCTTCCTTTTAAGGGTATCGAAGAGACCGGGACACACCTTGCACTCTTCGGTCAGCACTGCAAAACAGAATTCAAGGCCGGTAAAAGTCCTGTGGATATTGTGGAGTCATTCTGGGAGGAATATTTAGAAAAATCCAACCCGGAAGACCGGATTACCCTGCTGTTTTATTTCATCCGGTACATTGAACGCCAGGTCGTGCTGTTTGATTCCGTAGAGGATGCATTATTTGAACAAAACCATGAAATGAACGGGCCGGGCTCGCTCAAACACCTGCTGAATCGCCTCGACTCGGAGAGTATGCGGCAAAAAATGTTGGAAAAAATAAAAACCTACATCGTTCGCCTGGTGCTTACGGCGCACCCGACACAGTTTTATCCGGGTAAAGTATTGGGTATTATCAATGACCTGGGCACGGAAATCCGGGACAACGACCTCGAAAATATCCGGCTTTTGCTGATGCAATTGGGCAAAACAACTTTTTTCAACCGGCAGCGACCCACACCGTACGATGAAGCGCTGAGCCTCAGTTGGTACCTGGAGCATATCTTTTTCCACACCTTGCCCGATATTT
The DNA here is from genome assembly GCA_016711435.1 of Lewinellaceae bacterium. Classification (GTDB taxonomy): domain Bacteria; phylum Bacteroidota; class Bacteroidia; order Chitinophagales; family Saprospiraceae; genus M3007. The sequence continues at coordinate 73,134 of JADJSY010000091.1, read as the reverse complement.
TGTTCCGTTTGCTGCGGGCCATGAAACAGGATATCAGCACGTTTGAAAACCCCGGGCTGCTGGCACTGGGATTCTGGCCGGGTGGCGACCGCGACGGAAATCCCTTCGTCAATGCTGATACCACACAACTCGTTGCCAACCGGCTGCGTGAAGCCGTGCTGCGCGGGTACCACCGCGACATACGGGACTTGAAACGCCGCCTCACCTTTCGCGGCACGGAAGACTGGATCGCTAAAGCCGAAACGAAAATCAACAATACGTTGTACCATCCCGAACAGGAACAATACCATAATTGCCAGGAATTGCTCGCTGATCTGCTGGAAGCGCGGCATATCCTGATCAATGACCACCAGGAACTTTTTTTAGACGATCTCGATCGCTTCATCCTGAAAATCAGGATATTCGGTTTCTATTTCGCAAGCCTCGATATCAGGCAGGACAGCCGAAAACACGGTGAAGTGTGGGAAGCCATTTTGAAAAATTGGAATGAAAAATTTCCCTGGTTCAGCCTCGAAGAATTCCGTCAGGCCGATGAGACGACCCAGATGAATCGCCTGCTAAGCACCAATTACCACCTGGATGAAAATGACTTTTCCGACCCTTTTGTAAAAGAAACAATCCGTTCTTTCAGCGCGGTTTCCCAGATTCAGCAAAATAATGGCGAACTGGGGTGTCATCGCTACATCATTAGCAATTGCCAGAATGCGCTGAACGTTGCAGAGGTACTGGCCCTGGCGCGGCTTACTTTATTACCGCTGCAAACCGCCAAAAACCAGAAAAGTGCAGCGCCCACCGAAGTAACCGTTCCACTCGATATTGTTCCGCTTTTTGAAACCATCGATGACCTGGCTGCCTGCGGAGCCGTTATGGAAAAATTGTACACCAATCCGCATTACGCTTCCCACCTGGCTTCGCGCGGAAAGGTGCAGCACATTATGCTGGGTTTTTCGGACGGCACCAAGGATGGCGGCTACCTTCGCGCCAACTGGAGCATTTATTTAGCGAAAGAGGAACTGACGCGGGTCAGCCGGCAGTATGGCGTTACGGTCATTTTCTTCGACGGGCGCGGCGGTCCTCCGGGGCGCGGTGGCGGCAACAACGCCAGTTACTACGCAGCGCATGGCAAAGACATTGAAAACCACGCCATTCAGGTCACTATTCAGGGCCAGACGGTGAGCAGCACCTACGGCACACGCGACGCGGCCATTTTTAATACCGAACGTTTGTTTACCGCCGGACTGGAAAACCACCTGTTTGAAAGCCATGCCAACGAACTGACCGAGGAGGATCACCGCCTGCTCGATGAATTGGCTGATGCGGCATACAAAACGTACTTAGACGTAAAAAACGACCCTGATTTCGTGCCCTATCTGGAAAAAATGACCCCGCTGAAATGGTATGGAGACACCAATATAGCCAGCCGGCCGACCAAACGCAGCGGCACCGGCGGTTTGCGGTTTGAAGACCTGCGCGCCATTCCTTTTGTCGGAGCCTGGGCGCAAATGAAACAGAATATTCCGGGCTATTTTGGTCTGGGGGCGCTATTTTCAGTTTTAAAAAGAACAAGCGGGAGGATTTGCGCGAGTTGTACCGGCGCTCGCTTTTCTTCCGCACCCTGCTCGAAAACTCTATGCAGTCGCTGGCAAAATCGAATTTTGACGTGACGCATTACCACGCAGAGCACCCCCGTTTCGGCGGTTTCTGGAAAAACTGTTTGAAGAATACCAACGCACCGGCGAAATGCTGCGTGATCTTTCCGGCGAAGAATTGTTGTCCGGTAATGCCATGTCCAAGGTGAGTATTTCCATCCGGGAGAATATTGTTTTGCCCTTGATTGCCATTCAGCAGTTTGCCATGCAGCGCTTGCAAGACGAAAAATTATCGGCCAAAGAAGTGGAAACATACCAGCATTTAGTACTCCGCGCTATGTTCGGAATTATCAATGCAGCAAGAAATGCAGCATAATTTAATGTATAAGCAATTCGATAACAATTGGTTGTGTATTATTGTGCAAAACTGGCACAGATTTTGAATTTATTGAGTCGTCGCACCAAAACCGATGAGCGACTCAATAATTATGAAATGGAAAACTAAATCTATCGTCACCCTGTGCGCTTTGTTTTTTCACATCGCGCTGCTATACTGGGCATTTCAGCAAATGAACTGAACAAGATTTGTCCACGGAGATTTATATCAGTGACTAATTGATATATTTGTCCTGTACAAATTTTGTCTCATGCTGATACTCCTACCGCGTCATTTCCGGCTTACCCTGCTGTGTATATTTGCAAGCCTGTTTTCCCATGCTCAATCCATTCGACTGAATGAAATACTGGCTTCCAATCAGTCCATTCTAGCAGACGAGGCCGGTGAATTTGATGACTGGGTAGAAGTTTATAATGGCAGCGATGAGGTCGTCAATTTGTCGGGTTTTTATATCTCCGACAATGCCGCCAACCCGCAGAAATGGCAAATCCCTGGCGATTATCCGCCTGCTACCACGATTCAACCCGGCGGGTTTTTGCTTTTTTGGCTCGATGATGAACCCCAAGAGGGTCCCACGCACCTGCCTTTCAAAATCAACGCCGCCGGAGAAGACCTGCTCATATCTGCACCGGATGGTACACTGCTCGACTTCATTAGTTTTGGCCAGCAAGCGGCGGATATTTCTCTCCAGGCTACCGGATGGAACAGGCGACTGGATTATATGCCCCAGCCCGACGCCCGGCGCCTCCAATAGCACTTCCACTGCGCTGCCTTTAACCGATACGCCTCAGGCGTCTGTAACAAGCGGGCGATATGATGCGCCTTTTCAACTGAGCTTTACAAGCAGTACGCCCGGCGCGCAAATCAGGCTCCGTTTCGATGGCGCCATTCCCGGTGAAAGTGATTCGATTTTTACACAACCAATTGATATTCAATTGAATACTGTTGTCAGGGCGCGGGTATTTGCCCCGGATTACCTGCCTGGCGGCGTTTCTGCCCACAGCTATTTACTGGTAGCCCCGCACAGTTTCCCCATTGTGTCGCTGGTATTTGATCCGCACGATTTTTTGATTCGCTCAGCGGTATTTACAGCAATCCACTAACACTTGCCGAACTGGAAGTGCCGGTACATGCCACCTGGATGGAACCGGACGGCCAGATCGGTTTTTCAGTGGATGTCGGCGCGGAATTGTTTGGCAGCGGAAGTCTGACACTCCCACAAAAAAGCCTGCTTTTGAAAGCAAAACCCGCTTTCGGCGCACAGGAAATAGAATACCAGGTATTTCCTGAAATTCCGCAGGACAAATACAAACGGCTGGCCTTGCGGAACAGCGGGCAGGATTGGGGGATTACGATGTTTCGGGATGCATTTGTAGGCTCTCTGGGCCGCGAGTTAGGCGATGTAGCGCCCGTTGTCGGCAGTTTGCCACTGGTGTTTCAGGCGTTCCGGCCTACGGTCGTGTACCTCAACGGGCAGTATTGGGGCATCCACAATGCGCGGGAGCAGCACAACAAATATTTTATTGCACAGCACTTTGATGCAGATGAAGACGAGATGGATTTTATTGAATTTTATGGAAAAGCCATAGAAGGAGACAGCATCGAATGGCAGCGTTTCTGGCAATGGCTTTCGGATAACCATTTTCACAGTGATTTGAAATTCAATGAGTTAGCCCAAAGAAACGACATGCCTAACTTTACGGATTACTGTATTTTTCAAATCGCATCGGACAATGTGGACTGGCCGGGCAAAAACTGGCGTCGATTCCTCTCGCATGAGCCTGGCGCCCGCTGGCATTGGCTGCCTTACGATTTCGACCTGAGTTTCGGGTTGATGAACACCGATTTCAGCTGGAATACGGGATTTGCAGGTCAAAACGCTTTTTCGCGGGCCATCGACAGTTCTTTTACCCATTGGGCGTCGTCGGATTGGCAAACGCTTGTGTTGCGCCGTTCGCTTGAAAACCAGTCGTACAGGCACTATTTCCTGAATCGAACGGCGGATTTGCTGAATACTGTTTTTGAAAAGGAACATTTGCTGGCACGGATTGATTCTTTTGAAAATCTGTACCTGCCGGAAATCGACCGGCACTTTGAGCGTTGGTTTTATTCACCCGGCTGGCTATCTTATTGGAGAGATAACGTGCAGAAAATGAAGAATTTCGCCCAAAGCCGCGCTGATTATTGTTTTGAACATGTGCTGGAAACCTTTCCTGAAACGGCTGCCACAGCGCAAATTACTTTAGCCGTGGAGCCGCAGGACGCAGGTAAACTGGATTTTAGCACCCTCCATTTTGATACGCCGCAACTGCCCTGGCAAGGCCGTTATTTTCAGGGTATACCGGTTCCGGTGAAAGCCGTGGCCAAACCCGGGTGGACATTTAGCGGCTGGTCCTTGCATGATTTAGGCATGGCAGACAGCATTTCCCTGATGCCCACGGATAACCTGGCCTTGACGGCCTATTTTACGTCGGACTCTATCCCCACGGGAACAGATACGGCGGCCACTTTTTTCAGATAATGCCCAACCCGGCAGGCGAGGTGACGCGGGTATTTCTACCATTCCTGTTCGCACGTTTACCCTGTACAATGCGCTGGGTGTCAAACAACAGGAATACGTTTTTGAAAACGGCGGCGTTACTTCCACCTTGCTGAATCTGGAAAGTCTGCCTTCGGGTATCTATTGGCTACAGGCGGTGTTTGCCAATGCCCGAACAGCGATCCGGCATTTGATAAAAACGAAGGCAGTGGAAGATATTTTTTTAATAATCTTCCACATCTTCCGGCAACTTTTCGCGTTTCATGCAGGTATCGCTACATTTGACGCGCTTAAAAATATTTGAATGGCACAGGTTTTAGAAAGTCAGGATATTCGTTCACTCGGCAGCAACCTTGAAATGCTGGCCCAGCAAGTGGTCGAAGGATTTATTGTGGGACTGCACCGCAGCCCATTTCACGGTTTTTCGGTCGAATTTGCCGAACATCGCCTCTACAACGCCGGAGAATCGACCCGCAATATCGATTGGAAGGTATATGGCCGCACAGACAAACTGTTTATCAAACGATTCGAGGAAGAAACCAATCTGCGCTGCCATATTGTGGTAGACGCTTCCTCGACGATGTATTACCCCTGGGATGAAAAACAGCCGGACAAGTACAAATACTTAAATAAATTCTGTTTTGCGGCACAATCGGCTGCCGTGCTGATGAATGCGCTCAAACGCCAGCGTGATGCATTTGGGCTGACGCTGTTCGACGACGATGTGCGGTTCAGTACCGGCGCAAAATCGAGCACCATCCATTATCGCCTGCTGTTATCGAAACTCATCGAAAACATTGAAAATCCGCAGTTAAATAAAACGACCGACCTGGCTGCCAGTCTGCACCAGGTGGCGGAAAGTATTCACCGCCGCTCCCTGGTCGTTATTTTTACCGATGTGATGGAGCAGCCCAACAAAGCAGAAGATTTGTTCGCGGCCCTGCAACACCTGCGCTACGCCAAGCATGAAGTGATTCTTTTCCATGTGACCGACAAAAGCAAGGAACTGGATTTTGAATTTGAAAACCGTCCGTACATTTTTGTGGATATGGAAAACGGCGAAGAGGTGAAATTACAGCCTAACCAGGTGAAGGAATACTACATCAAACAAGTAACTGATTTTACGGAACAGCTGCGCATGAAGTGCCTGCAATTCAAAATTGACTTTGTGGAAGCCGACATCAACAAGGGTTTTCATCAGATTTTGCAAACCTGGATGGTGAAACGGGCAAAAATGGGGTAAGTTATCCGTTATTAGTTATTGGTTATCTGTAGGAATCGCATGCGGAACCGGCTACCAAAAGGGGCCTTTTTAATGAAACGATGAATATGGTGGCACTGATACCGCGCCCTCGTGTTCCTGCTTACATTAGACTGCTGTCAATCGCAAAGACCTACAGAAGATTTAGTTTTAACTAATTTTGCACACCTACATTTATTATGACGAAACAAACATTCTCCATTATACTCTCCGAAATATCCACCGAGGCGCCCAAAGGCCTCAAAAAGGCCGATCTGAAAGAGGAAACGGAAAAACTGGTGGAACGCCTCGGCGAACTGCACCACCTGATGTACGCAGAAGGAAAATACGCTGTTTTAGTCATTTTTCAGGGCATGGACGCCAGTGGCAAAGACGGAGCGGTGCGCAATGTTTTTCGCGATTGCACCATTGCCGGTCTCGACCTGGTTTCGTTCAAAAAACCAACGGAAGAAGAATTCGCCCATGATTTCCTGTGGCGCATACACCGCTGGGTACCGCAAAAAGGAATGCTCACCATTTTCAACCGGAGCCATTACGAAGATATCCTGGTTCAGCGCGTACACAAGTGGATCGATATGGGGCGGGTGGAAAAACGCATGGCGGCCATCAATGCCTTCGAGGAACTACTTGAGTTTGATAACAACACGCTGATATTCAAGTTCTACATGCACATTTCCAAAGAAGAGCAGGAGTTGCAACTGCAACAGCGCCTGGATGACCCAACCAAATTCTGGAAACACAACGACGGCGACTGGGAAGAGCGCAAACACTGGGATACCTACATGACTGCATACGAATACGCGATCAATGAAAGCAGTGTTCCCTGGCATATTTGTCCGGTGGATAACCGCTGGTACCGCGATTATTTCATCGCCAAAACAATGGTGGAAGCGCTGGAAAAGTTGAAGATGCAATGCCCGTACCGGAAAAAAGTAAAAGGCAAAAGAGCAAGAGGGCAAAAGGCAAAGCAAACATGAGGCTTTTGTCGGCCAAAACGCCATTTTTTTTTGCCCTTTGCCTTTCTCTTTGCCCTTTAATTTTCCCTTCCTTCCTCCCGCCGGATTCGGATAAAACTGACCTTCCTCTTTGCTTTTTGCCAAATAACTTAAACCGGAAATAAGCCTGGATGCCGATATTGGACATCCTCGCCTGGCGTTGAATACGGTCGGTCAAATCCAATTCCCCATACCCTTCCAGTCCTGCACTCATATCACCCGCTTCGCCAATTTCCTTTCCAACGCCGATCCGCAAGGTAAAAAAGGTTGCCTTTTTGAGAGCCTAGGGGTTCTTTGCGCCAAAATATTGTTGTATTTTCTCTCGCTGAAATTTATCGCCGAAACTGTTGACAATGGTTTTATCTCCGAATCCCTTGTCCCACACCATTTTATAACCACCCATACAGGTTAGAAACAAGCCGAGGTTGTCGCCAATTTCGAAATCTTTGCCCAGGCCAAGCGTGCCACTGTAAGCCATACGTTCATAGCCGGAAGTGGAACTCATCGCATCCAAAATCAGGAAAGCGGGCAAATTGCCGTACGTCACGTTCACCGAAAAGCCGAAACGCGGCTGTATATACGTGTCGCGCAGTTTATTGGCTTTGGCATAATTGTCCCAGGTATAGTCATAATCAATGCCTTCCTGTCGAAAAGCATCTTCTACATATTCTTCCACCCTTTGGAAATCAGCGTTAATAACCGTGCTTTGAAAATCAATATCGTGATACAGGCGGGAAGCGCCCACGTTGAGACCGAGGGTTACATTTAGTTTGGAAGGAAGAAGTTGGGCTGATACACCGGAAATACTCAAAAGAGAAAGCGTCCAAATAGTAAAGATTCTGCGCATAGTTTTGGTAAATAAGTGAAGTCATGGGAAAATAACCACGGGCAGGTATAGTAGTTCCAACAACAAAAGTTGTCTTTGGACGGATTAGTGCTGCGAAGTTACAACGATCCTTTTGTTATGAAACATTTAAATGTTCGTGAAAATCAAGGTAGGTCGGCAATAAACCAAAATTCTACGCATTTATGACGCAAAGCCGACCAAAACCGACACTTTTCCAAAACCTGATCTTTCACTTTCAATCTATTCTATCATGAAAAATGCTGCGTTCGGCCTGATGGCCTGCCTTCTGATCTCCTCCCTTGCCTTTGTTTCCTGCAAAAAAGATGATTCGCTCCAGGACCGCCTCGTCGGCGTTTGGGTTTCTTCCAAAGTGAAATCCGGCGCCATTGATTATTCCGCTATCGTGAAATTCGACCTGGATTTGCTGGCGAGCCAGGAGTTTGACCTCGATGTAATTACGAATTTGCCGCCTGCGGGTTCTAACACCCAGTCTTATAACGGCGACTGGAGAGAAGACGAAGCCAAAGGCGACCTGATTCTGACGTTCAACAACAGCACAACCCCCAGCACCTACGAAATCAATGACCTGACGGCAACGACCATGATCGCTGAAATTATCTATGAAGGCACGCGGTATGAAGTGACCTTCCAGCGTCAGGAGTAAGCGAAAAGGCAAAAAGCAAAAGGCAAATAGCAAACACGCGGTTTAGGCGATTGCCTTTGCCTTTGCCCGCCTTTATGTAAGTCAACCCCGCTTCGGCATGTAAATGGCCCCCTCCCTGTTTTTTTGAAAATTTATTCTAATCCGTATTGAAAAAGATGACCGCTCGGCGAACTTTGTGTCGCCGGGCGGTTTTTTATTGTCCTGAAAAATGAAGCAATATGAACAAAGTACGTATCGATAAATGGCTGTGGAGCATCCGGATTTTTAAAAGCCGCACCCTGGCTACCGATGCCTGCAAAGGTGGAAAGGTGAAAATAGGCAGCGTCTCCGTCAAACCTTCCCAGATGATTGCGATCGGCGACGTAGTTGCCGTAAAAAAGAGGGTTTACTTTTGAATTCCGGGCCATTCAACTGATCGAAAAGCGGGTGGGGCGCCCATCGCCATCACCTGCTACGAAGATGTCACCACGGCGGAAGAAAAGACCAAATACGAAGCCTGGTTCCTCAATGCCACGCCCAGTACTGAAAAACGCGAACGCGGCAGCGGCCGCCTGACCAAAAAAGACCGTCGGGAAATAGACCAGGTCAAGAGGCGTATGACTGGGATGAAATTAATGATGAATTATGAGTATGAGTGATGAATTATTGGAGTTTCAGGCTGAAATGGAATGAAGTATGCCATCTTTCTCATTTCAGCCTGAAACTCCAATAACTCATAACTCATAACTCATAACCTACATCAACCCAAACATCTTCGCGTATTTCAGCATTTCACCCGGGTTGCTGATTTTCAGTTTGCCGGTCATCATGGCCATCATGGGATTGAGGTCGCCGCTGAGCAGTTTTTGGAAATGATGTAGCGCTGGTAGTCCCTTTACAGGTAGGGATCGCCGCTGAGACCTTCCGGAACGGTCATTTTACCGTTGTCTAACTGGACGGTAAACAGGCCGGCGTCGGAAATATCAAAGCGAAACAGGGTGGAAAGCCCTTCAACGGCCTCGGGTTTGACCTTTTCAGGCAGGGAAAACAGAAATTCTTTTACATCAATCATTTTGTGAGTCGTGAGTGGTGAATCGTGAGTAGTGAATCGTGAGTAGTGAGTGGCATTTCGTTAGAAGAACGAACTCAATATTCTTTTAACGAAATGCCACTCACTACTCACCACTCACCACTCACTAATTAACGTTGGCTTAATCTATTGAGCAGTAATTTTGGCCAAAGGTAAACCAGTACTGCAAATTATGATGGGACAAAAACTTTCCAATTCGTTTCTTTGGCTTATGTTCAGCCTTCCTTTTTTTCTTACCTATAAATCAGGCGCGCAAAAACCTGTAGAAATTCCTGTGGGTTTCGACTGGCAGGGCCATCGCGGTTGCCGCGGATTACTTCCTGAAAACAGCATACCCGCTTTGTAAAGGCACTCGACTTCCCGGCCGTCTCCACCCTGGAACTGGATTTAGCCAGTATCAAAAGACAATCAATTGATAGTCAGCCATGAACCCTGGTTCAATCCGGGTATTTGTCGCAGAGCCAACGGCGATACCGATTGCCGCGAGCGAAGTGGAAAAGTTGCTGATCTATCAAATGACAGCCGCTGAAATCCGCAGTTTTGATTGCGGTAGTTTCGGCAATCCACGTTTTCCGCAACAACAAAAAATGAGTACGTACAAAACTGACCCTGCGAGAAGTGGTGGAGGCCGTGCGTTTGCAACATCCACAAAGGGCAGCGGGCATTCGCTGGAATATCGAGATCAAAAGCCGGCCGGAATGGGACGGACTGCGCCATCCGCCGATAGGAAGAATTTGCCCGGCTGGTCATTGCCGAATTGCGCGCCTGGGCATCGATCAAACGGTTAATGTACAGTCCTTCGACCGCCGGGCATTGAAGGCTATGCACCGGCAGGCGCCGGATATCCAACTGGCGTATTTGATTGAAAACGCACTCAGTTTTGACTATAACATGGATCAACTCGGTTTAAACCGGCGATTTATAGTCCGTATTATCAACTGGTTTCCAAAAAATTAGCCAGAAAATGCCACCGAAAGGACATGAAACTGATTCCCTGGACGGTGAATGACGTGGTTTCGATGCGCACGCTGATCAATATGGGAGTGGACGGGATTATTACAGATTATCCGAATCTGATTGAAATGGTTGGGATCAAATAAAATCCTCGTATCCGTTGTTCCTACGGCGCGTCAGCGGCATCCGTAGAAATTAAAGTCAACTCTACGAGGGAGAAATCCGCGAAACTCCGCCGTATCTGTGTCACCGCGCGACTATTATTCCTACGAGGGTTGCTACCAACAGAGCTGTATTTTCGCCACCCATGACAAACAACCACATCCAGACAGACATCCTGATTGTAGGGGCAGGCCCGCCGGCGCAACCACCTCTCTTTTTGTCAAAAATGGGTATCCCGCACATCATCGTCGATGCGGCGAAATTTCCACGAGATAAAATTTGCGGCGACGGACTCGACCTGAAAGTTTTCAGGGTATTGCAGCACCTCGACCCAGCAATTACAGTTTCGGAAGTATTTGATAATCAGGACTTTTTACAATCCTGGGGCGCCCGGATTATCACGCCCAATGGACGGGCGACGGAGTTCGTCCAACCCGAACCGGCTGCCGGCGAACCGCTTCGGTCGGTGCTCTGGACGGCCAAGCGCCTGCATTTCGACCAGTTTCTGGTTAAAAAAATAGACAGTCGTTTTGCTAACTTCCTACCTGAAACGAAGGTGGAAAAAATAGAACGGGACGGCAACGCCTGGCGGGTTCAGGCTAAAAAATCCAATGGTGAAGAATTGGAAATCAGCACTCGCCTGTTGATCGGCGCCGACGGCGACCATTCCGTCGTGTTGCGCAGCATCGGCGAGCGCGGCATCGAACGCAGGCACTATGCAGGCACCCTGCGCCAATACTGGCGGGGTGTCGGCGGGCTACACCCTAAAAACCTGATAGAGGTGTACCTGCCCAAAGGAATGCCACTTTCCTATTTTTATATTTTTCCGTTGCCCAACGGAGAAGCCAACGTGGGTTACGGCATGGTGAGCGAACTGATCGCCAAAAACAAGTATAACCTGAAGGATTTATTCAAAAAACTCCTGTACGAAGACCCCCTACATGGCGCCGCGTTTTCGGGATGCGGAACCCCTGGAAGAACCCATCGGCTGGGGTATACCGCTGGCTTCCCGGCGGCGGAAAAATTTTGGAGACGGTTATCTGTTGGTTGGCGACGCCGCTTCTTTGGTATGTCCTACCAGCGGCGAAGGCATCGGAACGGGTATGATTTCGGGCTATATCGCCGCACATTTTGCGCAGAAAGCCTTGATATCCAAACGTTTTGATGCAGGCATTTTTCAAAATTACGACCGGGAAGTGTATCGCCGCCTCGAAGATGAAATCAGCGTTTTTCAAAACCTGATGCGCTTTCAGCCGTGGCGTTTGTACGACCTAGGAATCAACCTGATAACGCCTTTACCCGCCCTGCAAAAGGCTTTTAAACGACTGCACCACGGCTGGCTGCAAACGGCGTTTGAAAAGGAAATTGAAATCAATTTTTAGCCGTGTATGGTGTTTGGTGTATAGTGTTTCGGGCGGTTCGCCTTTGGCAACAGTTGGTATATTTGCCAGACGAATCAAAGTTTCCAAAGGCGAAGTACCCCCAAACACCATACACTACATACCAAACACCACTTCGGCCTCGCTTGGTCACAACCTTGCACGAAGTTCGCCAACAAGCGCCGGTCTTGGTCTTTTGACCAAGACCAAAAACACATTAGACCTACCAAATATCTCTATGCTTTTCGCCCCTATTTTCTCCATACCAGAAATGCATCAAAAATGGCCAACATGCTGCATCCAATGTAAGGGTTGCTTGCGCCGTATGTGTGGTCTTGGTCAAAACCCCCAAAAAAAAAAAAAAAAAAAAAAAAAAAAAAAAAAAAAAAAAAAAAATCTCAAAACCTGGAAAAAAAACCCCCAAAAAAAAAAATTAAAAAAAAAAAAAAAAAAAAAAAAAAAAAAGAAAAAAAAAAAAAAACCCCCTTTTTGAAAAAAAAAAAAAAAAAAAAAAAAAAAAAAAAAATTTTAAAAAAAAAAAAAAATAAAAAAAAAAAAAAAAAAAAAAAAAAAAAAAAAAAAAAAAAAAAAAAAAAAAATTTGGAAAAACCCCCCCCGGAAAAAAAAAAAAAAAAAACCCGGGAAAAACCCCCAAAAAAAAAGGAAAAAAAAAAAAAAAAAAAAAACCAAAAAAAAAAAAAAAAACAGCCGGGGGGGAAACCAAAAAAGAAAAAAAAAAACCCTTTCCCCCCAACCCCCGAAAAAAAAAAAACCCCCTTAAAACCCCCCCCCCCCCCAAAAAAAAAAAAAAAAAAACCGAACCCCCCCCAGAACAAAAAAATTTTTTTTTATATTTTAAAAAACCCCCTAAAACTTAATGAAAAAAAAAAGCCCAACAAAAAAAAAAAAAACCCACCCCCCCCCGAAAAAAAAAAACCCCCCAAAGAGCCCCCCAAAAAAAAAAAAACAGGGAACCCGAACCCAAAAAAAAACCACAAAAAAAAAAACCCCCAAAAACGCCCCCCCCCCCCCCCCCCCCCAAAAAAAAGACCAAGACCGGCGTGGGTCACAGGTTGGAGGGAGAGTATGAACGTCAGGAGGGGCAAGACCAGGACCGGCGAAAACAACTGTTGCCAAAGGCGGAGCGCCCCAAACACCATACACTAAACACCAAACACCACTTTCCGCACTACACTTCCCGATCCCGTTGTCAACCGAATGAAATAACAACCTGGCGGAAGTTCACCCTGCCACCGGAAGGATTGTTCGCCTGCTATGACTTCGACATTTATCCATTCGGCCACTAGTTTGCCGTGTATGTCGAGTATGTCAATCTTCAGCAAACCTTGTTGTTTTATATCCATTTCAAGGAGAAAAGATTCTTGAAAGGGATTGGGATACAGCCGGTCAATAAAAGGTTCAGTCGTTCCTGTGGTTCCTGTAACGGCATCCCATTCGAGCATTCTAACACCTGCCCAGATACTGAAAAATGGAAATAAGGAACTAATGTAACTGAGGTAAACGCGGTCTTCGTGTATACTGGCGCCCCAGGTGAAATAATTATCGGCAGGAGAACCATAAGTGCCGATTTGCTGCGGCTGATCGGCTTGGGAAACATCCAGGATATTCAGTTCACTTCTTCCGGTCGATAAAAATACCAGGCGTTTTTCGGCATTCAGCTCGATCTGATTGCTATGCCCGGGGCTGTTAATCCAGGTATTTCCAGGCGACTGGCAATCCCAGGGATTCCACCAGGCTACTTCAGAAATATTTTCAGTTTCGAAATATCTAATATTTCCAGCCTGCAAAAATCCACAGCGATATAGGCAGTATTTCCGGAAAGTACAATGTTATTGTAAGCCTGTTGTTTGCCCAGCGCGCCCGGATTGATGTAACGGTTGATTTCATCGGGCTGGGATTTATCAGAAATATCGATGATACGCAGGCCTCCTGCATCGTAACAAAGCCATACCGTATCAGCTCTGACTTCCATTCCCCTGGCATTGGGCAGTTGAATGGAGTTGGGGTTTTGCACCGGAAAATGTATGTCCGGTATGTATTGTGATACAAATTCGATGTGCTCGGAATCGCTGATGCGGAGGATAATTAAACCCTGCGACATAGCGCCAAGATAAGCGTAATCGCCTGATACCGTGACAAATGCACAGCCCCTGCCCGCCGCAGCCGAAATCCAGACATCCGTTACGAAAGCATTTTCGGGATCAGTGAGGTCAATAATTGCCAAACCCGGAGGGTTCGTCCCACCAAAAAGTTGCCCAATGCAAGGTAGAGTAAATGGCCTTGCTGCCAGAGGTTCATCACTTCCTGTCCGGATAAATCTGCAATCAGGAACACTTTTTCCAGTGTAGGATGTTCAATATCCGCGACTCCGTATATCCGAAGTCCGCCCTCTTTTGAGGCGACATAACAAAAAGGGCGGCCGAGTGCATCTTGCAGCACTTTTTGTGGGAGTCCTATCCCAGCAAAGGGAATGTCGCTTTTGAATTGGAGCAGAACGGTATCTATGGAAGGGCTTTGGGCAGATAATTCAGATGCTCCCCATTGCAATAATATGAGTATGCCAAACTGAAAGAACCTTCTCATTTTTAGTGTATAGTGTGTGGGACTCACGACTCACGACTCACGATTCACGCTTGCGCTGCCAGCAAATACAACACCGCCATCCGGATCGCGACGCCGTTTTCCACCTGTTGCAGGATAATACTGTGGCTGCTATCGGCTACATCGGAGGTGATTTCCACGCCGCGGTTGATGGGGCCTGGGTGCATCACGATGATTTCCTTGTCCAGTTCATCCAGCATCTGGCGGTTGATGCCGAAGTACTGGTGATATTCGCGCAGGCTGGGAAAATATTTGATGTCCTGTCGTTCCAACTGGATGCGCAATACGTTGGCCACGTCGCACCAGCGCAGCGTTTCCTGTACGTCGTGGGATATTTCCACGCCCAGTTGAGCATAATGTTTCGGGATCAGGGTAGGGGGGCCGCATACCCGCACTTTTGCGCCGAGTTTGAGCAGGCAAAACACATTGCTCAGGGCGACCCGGCTGTGCAGAATATCGCCGATGATGGCAATTTTTTTCCGGCCACATTGCCTAATTTTTCCCGGATGGAAAAAGCGTCCAACAGCGCCTGTGTCGGATGTTCGTGGGTGCCGTCTCCGGCATTGATGATATTGGCAGGAATCCGCGAAGCGAGGTAAACGCAGGCGCCGGGGGCGGGGTGGCGCATCACCACCATATCCACCTTCATGGAAAGGATGTTATTGACCGTATCCAAGAGCGTTTCTCCTTTGCTTACACTGGATGAAGAAGCCGTAAAATTGACAATATCGGCGCTCAGGCGGCGCTCGGCCAGTTCAAAGGAAACGCGGGTGCGGGTGCTGCTTTCAAAAAAAAGATTGGCCACCGTAATATCCCGCAGGCTGGGCACTTTTTTAATCGGACGATTGATGACTTCCTTAAAATTATCGGCGGTTTCGAAGATAAGCCGGATGTCATCTTCGGTGATATTTTTAATACCGATCAGGTGCTTTGTGCTAAGTCCTTTTGCCATCAGGGTTTTTTATCGAATAAAAGAATTTCGTCCTCGCCATGGGTTTCCTGCCAGCGCACCTTCACGTACGCTTCATCCAGCGCGTCAACGGCAATACCGAAATAATCGGGTTGAATGGGTAAGTGGCGGTTGAAACGCCGGTCTACCAGCACCAGCAATTCCACGGCGTCAGGTCGCCCGTAATGTTGGAGGGCCGCCAGTGCGGCGGAAATGGTGCGACCGGTATAGAGTACATCGTCGACCAGCAGCACCCTTTTATGGGCTACAATAAAATTGATTTCGTTGGGATGCGGCGACAGTGGGCCGTGGCTATCGGGTAGCCTGAAATCGTCGCGGTAGAACGTAATGTCGAGTTTGCCGTAATCGATGGGTTTGTTTCCGGTGAGTTCCTGGAGGCGTTGGCAGATACGGTTGGCTAACAGTATGCCTCGAGGCTGAATTCCGATGATGCACGCATTGGAAAAATCACCCCAGTCTTCCAGCAACTGGTGACAAAGTCGCTCGATGGTCAGAGCGAATCGTTCGCGGGTCAGGAGCGTTTTACCAATTTGCATGGCGGCAAAGTTATTTCTTTTTTGGTGTTTTTGTGTTTTTGTGTTTTGGTGTTTTAGTGTTTTGGGCGCTTCGCTTTTGGCAACAGCCCTGACCCCAAAAGGAGGGCTGTTGCCAAAGGCGAAGCGCCCAAAACACCAAAACACCAAAACACGCTACTTCAGTTTGGCTTCCAGTTCAATCGGCACCGAAGCCAATGCTTTACTCACCGGGCAACCACCTTTGGCTGCAAGGGCCAGTTCCTGGAATTTTGCATCGTCGATGCCAGGCACGTCCGCCTCCAGGTTCAGGGTAATTTTTTGGAAAGCCCAACCGCCGCCGCTGTTGTCCATGTCGATGGTAGCGGAACAGCGCAGTTCGGCGGGAGGGAAGCCGGCTCCGCTCAGTTGAAAACTCAAAGCCATAATGAAACAGCCCGCGTGTGCTGCTGCGATAAGTTCTTCCGGATTGGTACCCGCTTTACCGTCTTCATTCTGAAAACGTTTTTTAGCGGAATAAGGAGTATCCTGTAATACGCCGGAAGGGCCGTTCAGGGCGCCGTTACCATCGGCGCCGGTACCTTGCCAAACGGCGGATGCAGTGCGTTTAAATGTTGCCATTAGATTGAAAATGAATGTTTTATATGAAGAGTAAAAAATAAAAAAATGTTATTGTACAGGCATTGCATCGCAACGTAATTCATGGCTTTACGTTACCACCACAAACCATCAAACCTCAAACCTCCCAAATGCCCTCAAATATCTTCCACATAATCCAGGTCCCGGTCAAACGTTTCTTTCATGCCGTATAAAGCCAGAAAAGCGACGCCCAGACACACTGCCCCCACAATATAACCGGCTGAGATGACGCTACCCGTGACGGCAGCGCTTTTCAGGTATTTGAACGATTCATTGATGGGCACCTGCATACCCCTTGCAAAGTTGGGGACAGAAGTAGCAACGGTGGAACGCAGGTTGGTACCAAATTGTTCGGCGCCGATGGTGACAAATATGACCCAAAAGCCGACGGAGATGCCCAGGACAAAATGGCTCAGGTAAAACATGGCCGGACTGCTGAACGGGAGACTGAGGTAAGCCAGCACCGCCACCACATCGAGCGCCAGGAAAATGGCCATCACTTTTACCCGGCTGCGCAGGTACTGGCTGAGCAGCCCCGATGCCAGGTCGCCAATAATCAGTCCGGTATAACAGATAGCAATCGCGTTACCTGCCAGTATGCCGTCCAGACCTTTTTCCCTGCCGAATTCCGGTGCAAAAAACACCAGGACACCCACCACAAACCAGGTGGAAGTGCCGATAAAAATACAGCGCATAAAACGCGCAAAACGGCTCCAGTTGGTAAATAGCGCAAAAAAATTGCCTCTGCTGACATTGCTTTTTTCCTGCACATTCTGGTAAATACCGGACTCGTTGACACTGACGCGAATCAACAAAAGTAAAATACCCAAACCGCCGCCAATAAAAAAACAGCTGCGCCAGTCGAACATTTTATCGATGACCCAGGCCAACAAAGCGCCGGAAAGTCCAATTGTTGCCACGAGCATAGTGCCCAGCCCGCGTTTATTTTTGGGCAATACTTCCGCGACGAGGGTAATGCCCACGCCCAATTCGCCGGCCAGGCCGACACCTGCGAAAAACCGGTAAAAGGCATAATCGGCATAACCGGTGGCAAAGCCGTTCATAATATTGGCGACAGAGTACAAGGCGATGGAAAAATACAAGACCCGTACCCGGCCTTTTTTATCGCCCAGAACGCCCCAGAGTACACCGCCCACCAGCATCCCGAACATCTGCCAGTTCTGGAGCGAAAGCCCTTTGTCGGTGAGGTCTTGCCCTGTAAAACCCAGGGCTGTGAGGCTTTTTACTCGCACAAAACCAAAAAGCAGCAGGTCGTAAATGTCGACAAAATAGCCCAAAGCGGCCACCACAACAGCGGCATTGAGCAGTTTAACGGGTTGATTGTTTTCGTTCATTTTAATAGGTCGGGTAAGCGTTGACTATAACTGCGGCAAAGATTTCAAAACTGTTTGTTATTTCAAATAAAAATGTCGGGGCAACCGCAAAGGTCACCCCGACATTGTGAGAGGTGAGACGTGAGAGGTGAGAGGTGAGAGGCATCGCGTTCGGCATTTGTGAAAATTCGACTAAAATATCAAATAAGCCAAACGCGAAGCCCCTAAACACTAAACACCAGACACTAAACACGCCTCACGATTACAGGCCTGAAAACCTCCTCTCAAATTAAACCAAAATGCCAAGAGGGATGCCTCTCACTTCTCACTTCTCACCTCTCACTTCTCACCTCTAATTACGGTTTCACTTTCTTGCTCAACACCTTTCCATTGGCGTCAATCTGGATTACCTCCATGCCTAATTGTTGAAGACCCGGAAGTGTTTTTTCTGCGTCGCCCGCCATAAACCAACCGAGGTTACCCGGTTGAACAATGGTTTTTGCCACGTTTTGCACGTCCTGCAAGCCCAGTTTTTGTACCCGATCGGTGTACGTTTTCCAGTAATCGTCTTTCAGGCCGTATTTGATGACATTGCGAACGCTTCCGTTGACGGCGGCATTGGTTTCCCACATGCCTGCCATTCCGAGCACGGTATTTTGTTTCGTTTTGTCAAATTCTGCTTGCGTCATCGGCTTGTCGCCTACAAAAGCGTTGACTTCTTTGACGATTTCCTGCACGCTTTCCTTGGTTTTATCCGTTTGTACGGAAGTAAAAACTAAGTAAGGGCGTTGTCCGCGGGTGTTTTGAATAAAAGTCCCTGCGCCGTACGACCAGTGTTTGTCTTCGCGGATATTCAGGTTGATCCGGCTGGTAAAATCACCGCCAAGTACATTGTTCATTTGTTCAATCGCGGCTTCGTCCACCTGGCCGTAAGGTTTGGTCAGGTAGCCCGATACGATCAGGGTCTGTTCGCTTTCCGGCCGGTCAATCAGGAAAATTTTATTGGTGGCAGTGGCCGTTTTTACTTCGGGAATCACTTTTTTAGGCACATCCGCTTTTTGCCATTTGTCAAAGCGTTTTTCCAATTTTTCGATCAGCTCCGGCATGGTGATATTGCCTGATACCACGATGGTGGCATTATTCGGCCGCAACCAGCGCTGGTGGAAATCGCGCACGTCATTGACAGTCAATGTTTTAACGACATCCTCCTCACCGCTGCCGCTCATTGGCATACCATAAGGGTGGTCTTTTCCGTACAACAGCTCCGGCATCACCCGCATCACCATACTTTGCGGTTGTTTTTTCTCATTGGCGATTTGATTCACCTGCTGATCCTGCAGGCGTTTGAAATCTGCTTCCGGGAAAGAAGGGTTCAGCACGATATCAGCCATCAGGTCGAGGCTTGGGTCGAGGCTTGGTTTCAGCGCATTCAGCGTAACATAAGAATAATCGAGGTCGCTGTTTGCACTCAGGCCGGCGCCAAGCAACTGTAGTTTTTCACTGATTTGCAGGCTGTTGAGCGTTTTAGTGCCTTCGCTGAGCATTTTCATAGAAAGAGACGCCAAACCGGATTTGCCGCCGAATTTATCGGAGCAATAACCTGCATCAAACATCATACTGGCTACAACGGTCGGGCTTTCCGTGCGTTGGGCCAGCACTACTTTCATACCGTTTTTGAGGGTAGCGCGTTGCAAATCAGGGAATTTTGCATTCACTTTTTTGTCTACTTCCGGCGCTTTGGAGCGATCAGCTTCGGTTCCTGTCACCGTGTATTCCGGGAAAGGATTACATACCAGCGTAAAACGGCCGTCGCTCAGAAACTTTTTCGCCGCTTCGTGGATGTTTTTGGCGTTGGTTTCATGGTACCAGCGGAGATTTTTTTTGTAATAGTCTGCGCTGCCGCCGAATACCTCGTTTTCTGCCAGCAGGTCGCTTTTGCCGCCGAATCCGCCGATGCGTTCCAAGCCTTTCAGCCTGTTAGCGAAGAAACTGGCTTTCACGCGGTTCACTTCTTCTTCCGAAGGCCCTTTGGCCAGGAATTCTTCCATAATTTCATTGATCGCGGCTTCTACTTCTTCTACTGTTTTGCCCGGCTTTACATCCGCCTGAATATAAAAGTTGCCTGAAATTTCCATGTAGTTGACATAAGCGTACACGGATGGACAAATCTGTTTTTCATAGACGAGTTTCTGGTATAAACGGCTGTTTTTGCCTGCGGCAAGCACATCGCTTAATAAATCGAGCCACACACCGTCTTTTGTTCCCCACTGCGTGGTATTCCATACCATCGTGATTTGCGACTGAGGCACCCGGTCCTGGTATTCTGCGCGGCTGTTGCCGAAACGTTTTGGAATATTCACGCCGGGCCGGGCGATGGTCGGGCCGGCAGGTATATTGCCAAAGTATTTCAAGGCTTTTTCGTAGGCTACTTCGGGCGTTATGTCGCCGGCAATCACCAAAACGGCATTGGCAGCGCCATAATAGGCCTTAAACCATTCCTGAACATCCGTCAGGGAAGCGGCGTTCAGGTCTGCCATTTCACCGATCACCGTGTGGCCGTAGGGGTGATAGGGCGGGTACATTTCTTTTTGCATGATGTCGTAACCCAACGCGTAAGGTTGATTTTCGCCCTGGCGTTTTTCATTTTGAACCACCCCGCGCTGCTCGTCTAATTTGGCCTGGTCGATAGCACCCAGCAAATGGCCCATACGGTCGCTTTCGAGCCAGAGTACCTGGTCGAGCGCGCCGACCGGGATGTTCTGGAAATAATTCGTGCGGTCATCGCTCGTGGTTCCATTCAGGTCGGTTGCGCCGATGGCTTCCAGCGCCTGGAAATAATCCGTGTTAAAATTTTCGGAACCATTGAACATCAGGTGTTCAAACAGGTGCGCGAAACCGGATTTGCCGGGTTTTTCATTTTTGGAACCTACATGGTACCAAATATTCACGGCAACAATAGGCGCTTTATGGTCTTCGTGTACGATCAGGCGCAATCCGTTCGGCAGGGTAAATTTTGTAAACGGCACATCGATCGAATTAGGATCGTAGACAGGGTAATCCTGCGCGACCAAAGAAGTGGAGGTGCCAAAAAATAAAAGTAAAGTGGTGAAAATAAGGAGTCGTTTCATACGTGATCCTGTGTGTTAAGTTAGCAATGGTTAGAATTATATGTAGCGTCGGAAAAACGCGCAGTAAGGTGCATTATTTCTGACCAGACAATCAAAAGAGTTGGATCAATGACTGCCATATTGCAACCAAACAACAAGATTCGATAGATTTTTAAAGAAAATCCTATGCTTTGGGTTGCTCCCAAAGTTCAATTTTATTTCCATCGGGATCGATGACCCAGGCAAATTTTCCAAATTCTTCTTCGATCGGATCGCCTTCCAGGGCCACACCTTCCTGTTGCAGCGTTGCAACCAATGCGTCCAGGTCATGTACCCTGAAATTGAGCATAAAAGCAGAACCGGAGGGCTGGAAATATTCGCTGTCCGATTTAAAAAAACTCAAAACTGCATAAGCGTCCGGGTTGGGGTCGTCCCGAAAATTAAACTGCGCGCCCCAACTCTCTAAGGAAATACCGAGGTGCGTGGCATACCAGGTACGGCTGCGTTCCACATTGCTGCATTTTAAAAAAATACCGCCGATTCCAATAACTCGTTTCATGTTTATTTGGTTAAGGTGATTCAAAATTAGGAATGAAGGATGAGGAATGAGGGATGACCGAGCGTGATGCCCTCGACATCGCGCTCGGTCATCCCTCATTCCTCATTCCTCATCCCTGTTACTCGCGCTCGGTCATTCTCCTCATTCCTCATTCCTTGTAAAGCGCGTATGCAGGACGTCGCATCAATTATTCAACTGATCCATAGCGGATGCTCCGATCGATGCCGCCACAGCGATCAGCACAATGTACAACGCAATGGAGATAATAATCATAATGCCATTCAACCTGAAATGGTTGCGCAGGTTGCGCCAGGCTATTTCAAATGAATTTTGATCCGTAAAATTGATCGCCCTGTTGATCCCGTTGGAAAATTTCAAGTGGAAAAGGGCTAAAAAAAACATGGCGGCAACTGCCAGCAGATAGATCAATACAAAGAACCATGACATGGAGCCCAGCAACGTGGCGATCGGTTCAGGAAGGGTGCCCATAGAGACCATCATCCGAAAAACCGGTATGATGGCTACGGCGCCCAGAAGGTACAGCCCGGCGCCGATAAATCCCAGCACTGCAAAAAACATGGCCCATTTGGATGTAATGCGCCAATTGTTTTCCATACCGGAAGTAACCCGTAGATTGTCATTATTATTAAAAGTATCCATTATTTATTCTGAAAGTTGAAACGTTGAGAATGTTGATAGTTGAGAAACGCACTACCGGACATTTTTTTCGAGTGCCCAGACTTTCCAAGTTTTAAAATTTGGAAAGTCTACCTCCGCGAAAAAGTCCGGTATGTAGTTGAGAAGACCTTTTGCTTAAAACCCGCGGTTCATATTACCCATCATGGAAATGCCAAAGATGATCAACACAATGTACAGGGCAAATACTGCGATCACTAAAATGCCGACGAACCGATAAAAGCGCTTCAGGTAATCGAACCCGTCTTCCAAAGCGTTGTTATCGCCAAAATTGACTGCCTGTTTGGTCAGGGACGAAAATTTGTAATAGTACCAGGCCGGGAAAAAGAGTACTAATCCGTACAAAAAGAAAATCAATATTAATGTAATGCTTGCTACGCCCTCGCTCATGGCAGCATAACCTCCAAACAACATCCCGATCATGACAAAGCCGATCACGATGAACATTAATACGGAAATAAACAATGCCCAATTGGCAGTTTCGCGCCAATATGCGCGGATTTCATCGGTGATTTTGAGGCCCTGGTCCGGGGCTTCAGCGCCCAGGCCGGCATCAAGGGGTTGGTTCAGGTCTTCCATGTTTTACTGGTTTTCGTTAAAGATTTTGATGTTTCGTTCCGTAACAAGTTGGTTCCGGGTTGCGGGCTACCATTTGTGACATTGAGCGAAGGTAAGCCGCAGCTTCAATTTTGCAATATTTTTCATGTGAATTTTGTAGGCGCTCCCAACTCCGTTCCCAAACCTTACTTTTGCATCATTTTTTGGGACATGATGCAAATACATATACGTCAGATCGAATTTGGTACACCTGAATATGATGAAGCCGTTTGGCTCCGTTACGAGGTGTTGCGCCGCCCTTTAGGCCTGGAATTTACGCCGGAACAATTAGCCGAAGAATACGATCAGATACACCTGGCGGCCTATGAACCGGCCGGCCGGCTGCTCGCTTACCTCAACCTGACGCCTATCGATGCGGATATTGTCAAGATGCGACAGGTGGCTGTGGCGCCTGCGCAACAGGGCAGGGGAGTGGGGAAGGCTTTGGTAGCCGAATCGGAACGGCTTGCCGCCGATCTTCATTTTAAAAAGATGACGTTGCATGCCCGGCAGGTAGCTGTTCCTTTTTATGAAAGGTTGGGATATTCGATTGTGGGAGAACCTTTTGAGGAGGTCTCGATACTGCATTTTAAGATGGAGAAGGTTCAGCAGGATTAGATGAATGAATGAGGAATGACTGAGCGTGATGTCGAGGGCATCACGCTCGGTCATTCCTCATTCCTCATTCCTCATCCCTCATTCCTGCTGAGTTGCTCCTTCCAGAAAAATTTGAAGCAAGTGCTTCAGCCTGGACGTTTCCGTTAAAAAACCTTCGTGACCTTTTTCCGAAATAATTTCCCGGTAGATGGCTCCCGGTATTTTATCCGCTAAAAAGCGCTGTTCCGCGCAGGGACAAAGCAGGTCGCTGCTGATACCGATCACGATGGTTTTTGCGCGAATATCGGCCAGTGCAGCCGCAATACCGCCCCTGTTTCGCCCGACATGGTGTGCGTCCATGGCTTGAGTCAGCCGATAGTAAGAATAAGCATTAAAATACCGGGAACGTTTTTCCGACTGTTCTTGCAGGTAGTTTTGTCGCCCGGAAGTTGTCTATGACAGGCTCCTGATCTGTATGAAATTGGTCGTAAGCCTGGTAATTTCTCCAGGACAGCATTGCAATAGCCTGTGCGGCCCGTAAACCAGCATCTCCTGCCTGGGGATGGTTTTTGCGCCAGGTAATATCCGCTTCAATAGCCATGCGCTGAGCCGAATGGAATGCGATGCCCCATGCCGATTGTTTGGCATGGGTTGCGATGAGCGCCAGGTTTTCAAAAATATCCGGTTGTTGAATCGCCCATTCGAGGGCTTGTTGTCCGCCCATTGAACCACCTATCAGCACATGTATTTTTTCTATTTTTAAATGTTTGCGCAGCGCTTCGTGGGCGGCTGCCATATCGCGGATGGTGAGGAGCGGAAAATCGTGAAAATAAGCGCCACCGCCCTGACCCGGGTTTTCTGACAACGGCCCCGTGCTGCCAAAACAGGAACCAATAATATTGGCGCAGACGATAAAATATTGATCGGGATTGAAGTAATCCTTTGGACCGAACAGTCCTGCCCACCACTCCAATACATCGGAACCGGCGTGTAGCGGATGACAAACCCATACAACCGGTTTCGCAGGATTGCCATAAGTATGAAAAGCGATGGTCGGATGCTGGAGTTGTCCGCCGCGTTCAAGTGGAAGCGCTACCGGTATTTGGAAGGATTGTGGGTGCATTCAATCTTTCTTTTTAAGTTTTTCGGCTTCTTCTTTCAATTGTTTCAGTTGCGCCTCTGCTTTCTGTACTTCGGCTTGTACCTGGGACAATTTCTGGTTTTCAGCAGCCACCAATTGTGCTGTTTCTGTTTTTATCCGATTGATTTCTTCTGCACTTTGGGCTTTCATGTCGGCAATGGCTTTGGCTTCATTTTCGCGGGCGAGCGCGATGGCTGCCGCCGATTCCTGCCGGGCTTTCTGGACTCCCTCGGCGGCTTCTTTTTGCGCGGCGCCAATTTCATCCGTCGTTTTTTTGCGCGCTTCAGCGGTTTCATTGGCGTACTGCGCACGTTTGTCGGCGGCATCCTTGCGCGCTGTGGCGACCTCTTTTGCAGCATTTTCGCGGGCATTGGTTACTTCCTGCCGGGAGCGCTCCTGGGCATCGGCCACTTCTTTGGCATAGGCCGCTTTTTTATCGTCCGATTCTTTTTTGGCCAATGAAATGGCTTCTATGGCCTGTTGTTTGGCGGTGGCGACTTCTTTTGCAGCGTTTTCGCGGGCGCTTGCTACCAGGTTGGCCGATTCTTCGCGGGCTTTTCCGATGGCTTCGGCACTGAGTTGTTTTTCACGGGCTGCGTTTTCACGCGCCGTTTTGACTTCATTGGCGCCTTGCTGATTGGCAGATGCAATTTCTGCTGCCGCTTTTTGACGCGCTTCGGCTACGTCATTGGCGAGCCGCTGGCGTTCGCGCGAACTGTTTTCGCGGGCAAAACGAATACTGTCGGCTTCGGCGGTTTTAATGGCCAGTAATGCCTGCGAACTCTGGCGTTTGGATTCTGCAATGCTGTTGGCGCTTTCCTGTTGTGCGCGCACGGCGGCTTCGCGGGCGGCGGCCACTTCATTGGCCGTTTTTTCTTTGGCGGCGGCAATTTCAGCAGCGGCCCGTTCGCGGGAAGCGGCTACTTCGGAAGCGGAGACCGTAGTTGTTTCCTGTTGTTTCTTTTTGGCTTCGGCAATGGTGGCAGCCGCTTCGGCCTGTATCTGTTTAATGCGCTCTTCGGAGGTTTGTTTGGAGGCAACTACCTCACCGGCATAGGTTTTTTGTGCCTGATCGGCTTTCTGGTTGGCTTCCTGCACTTTCAAGCGGGCTTCTTCCTGTGCTTTGGCGACTTCCTGCTGGCTGCGTTCGCGGGCTTTGGCTACTTCTGTGGCGCTTAGGGCCTTGATTTTATCTTCCTGTTCTTTTGCTGCGGCAATGGATTTGGCTAATTCCTGCTGGATACGCGTGATTTCTTCCTCCGCTTTTTGTCGGGACACGGCTACCTGGGTGGCGATGCTGTCGCGTTGCAATTTGGAGCGGTTCTGCGATTCTGCAATGGCTTTATTGGCTTCATCCTGCACCTGTTGCACGGTTTGGGCCGCTTTTTGTTTGCTTTCCACCACCTGTTGTACAATCGTTGCCTTTTCAGAGTCGGCCAATTTTTGCTGGTTGGCTACCTCGGAGCGGATACGGGTAATTTCTTCGGAAGCGCGTTTTTTTGACTCTGCGACTTCAGTAGCAGAATTTTCTTTTTGGCGGGCAACATTTTCTTTTATTTCAGAAATTTCGTTGGCGCTGTTTTGCTGCAACAGGGCTTTTTCCTCAGCGACTTTGCGGCGGCTTTCTGCCAGTTCGGTGGCTAATTTCTGTTTTTCCAACACTGCGTTTTCGCGGGTTTGGGAAATCTCGTTGGCAGATTCTTCCCGAATTTTCAGGATCTGCTCTGCGGCGGTTTTTTTCGTCGTTACAACATCTTCTGTGGTCCTGTTTTGTTCCGTTTTGGCTTTCTCCCGCGCTTCCGTAACCACCCGGGTATTTTCATCCCGGATGCGTTTGAGTTCATCGTCGGCATTGCTTCGCGCGGTGGCAATTTCATCGCCGTACTGCAGTTTGGCATGTTCGAGCCTTTCTTTGGCGGCAGATACTTCTTTAGCGGCATTTTCACGGGTGCGTTGCACTTCTTCTGCCGCAGTCACCCTTGCGCGCTGAATTTCTTCGCCCGCTTGCCGACGCGCCTCTTCCACGTTCAGATTGATTTTTGTAACGGCAGAATCGGCTTTGTTGCGGCTGATGGTGATGTAATCTTTGGCTTCCGCTTTGGCTTTTTCGATTTCGGCGAGACTTGACTTCCGAGCTTCCAGTACTTCATTGGAGTACTCTAATTTTTTCTGATTGGCGGCTTCGCGTGCGGCAGCTACTTCTTGTTGCAGTTGCGCCTTGATGCCGTCGGCTCTGTCTTTTTCTGCTTTAATCTCATTGCGCAGGCGTTCTTTTGTTTTTTCCAATTCCGAGCGAAGGTTTACCACTTCATTATCGGTGTTGGTACTGCTGGGTTTTGCGCTGCTGCCGGTTGCCGATGGTTTTGTGGTTCCAGCTGCGGGTTTGGTGTTGCCCGACACCACAACCGGTTCGGGTTTGGCGACAGCGGCGCCCGGCGTATCCACCACCGCTTCCCGTTCGAGTACGGAATTAAAACAGTTGATCAGCGCTTTGAGCTCGCTTTGGCGCTCTGCATTAATCGTAAATTTATATTTCTGGCGGTCGACAAAGTTAATAAAATTGATGCCGGTGAGGTTGGCGTTGGACAGCCACTGCATGGCCTCCAGGTCGAGTCGAAGGTTGTTCCGGTGGGTGGGAACGGTTCCAGTCATCAGTTCGTCCATACCAATAAATTTGTAAGACTGCTCTTTTCCGGTAGCGTCAATAAAAGCCACCTGGTCATCCTGGTTGAACTCGATACCACCCACCGAGGTCATTCGGGCGAAAATGCCTTTTTCATTGGTAAAAAACTCGATGGAGTAGTTGTAACCACCCCGAACGACGACTGTCAGCGATGCACTGTTGGCAATCTGGATGCCGCTTATCTTTTTATTTTCCTTGATAACACTTGCACAATCCTGCGCCAGGAGCGAAAATGCCGAAAAACAGACAAAACACGGTATAATGAGGTATAGACGGATGTTAACAGGCTGCATAGTATGGCTGATATGTTGATGATTTGACGCGGCAATTTATGTGTTTCCGCGCAGCAAACGAAAGATGCAGCGAACAACTGTACCGTTGCCCGAATTTTAAGAAATGATTAGCATTTATAACAATAGATTTTTTGGAAAAGCAACAATCAGAAATTCAGCTGCAAGGAGTCGCGCAGAGGGCTGAATGAATTGCTGTTTTGCGACCAGTAAGCCTCCATGCGGGTGGTTTTTAAAACACCCTTACTCGTCAGTTTGCCGCCATCCGTTTCTTCCCATCCCAGAATTTTATGCGGCGCTGCCGTCTCGAAACGAATGCTCAGGGTTCTTTGTATGCCCGAATATGTCAGGCGCAGCACACTTTCTTTTTCTCCTTTTTCCATTTGTAAATCAGCGCTTTGTACCTGAAAAGGGCGGTGCCGGATACGGCTGTACAGCACGGATGGCATCACATTAACCGCTCCGGTTGGGATGGCAGCAGGATTTAGCCGAATACGCAAAAGGAGGTCGTCTTCCAGAACGGAGAGCGTAAGCCGCATATCCTGATCTCCTTCCGATTCAAAATAGGAGTAGGATCGAACCTGGTACCCGCCCGCTTCCAGGTTGGTCTGCGCAAAAACCTGGCCGCACCAGTCTTGCACTGTGCAGGTCGTTTTTAGTGTGGGCGTGGCATCTACCGGCGTAAAAATCGATTGCATGATGGAATAATCGTAAATACCGGTTTTAAAACGCCGGACTGTATTGAGTTTCAGTACGGGTATACGATCGGCGCCGGCATTGGCAGGGTCATCTAATTTCACCTGTTTCTGTTTGGAGAAATCTTCTGTAACAAATATGTTTACTTGTTCGGCCTTTCGGATTTCGCCGTAACGATCCTGTGTCACCTCGTATGTGCTGAGTTCCGCTTTGCCTTTGTACCAGTATTCATTAAATGCGGAAGAAGGCGCAATCGCTTTAAAAAGATTGGAAACCGGCGCCACAGGAGCGGCGGCTTCTTTTTTTTCGGTTTGGTTGCCGCAGCTCCCCAGCACGACAATCAGCGCTACCGGGGCTATAATTTGGAAAACAAAATTCATGGGAATGGTTATTTTTTGTAAAAGTAAAATTAAACAAAGAAGCGGCTGTTTTGCTCAAATCATCGAGGAGTATCTGACCTAGCATAAATTTCTCCCCAGACAGGGCCTCTCTCCTGATGCCAGATCAATCGCCAGTTTCGCCTGTAATCCAGCCGCTGTTCTTTTGAAACGTCGTTGAATACATTGGAGATAAAAATATATGCGTTGCTGTGGGTATCAATTGCTGCAAATGTAGCCTGATCGCCGTCAAGTTGAATGTTCTCACCGGTATTAAGACCTGGAAATGCCGTGCCGACTTCCGACAGCGGTATCTGTTGTTGTTGTAGAAAAACCACGGCGTCTGCGCGGACGGCATGATAAGGCAAGTGGGCCAGGGTACTGTCCCAATCCATGGAAATACCATGCGGGTACACCTGAAAATTGCCTAAAGCAAGAGAAACTGATAGTGCCGTCAATATCCCCTTTTTAAAGATGGGGCGAAGCGTAAGGGTTTTTACAACCCATTGAAATACAAACAGATGAAATAATAAAAATATCGGCAAAAAGTAGCGATGCGCAGAAAGATTATGGTATCTGATTGCTGAAATGCTGAGCAAAACAAAGTGACAGACCAACAGCAGGAATAACATGCTTTCAAAAGGCCGGCTTTGTATGCGGTTATCCCAAAAATGCTTTTTGCCATACCACAACAGTACTGCTACGGCTATCCATTCTGCTATCCGGCCAAAATCCAGCCAACGCCAGGCCAGGACAGCAACGTTGCGCATCATTTCTGTGAAGCCGGCTGCGCTGAATGCGGGCGCCCAGGGAGAACCGGCATGATAACCGATCCAGCCTGCTGCCTGCCAGTGCCACAGCAGAAACGCAGCGGCTATGGAAAAACCGGGTAAAAACGCCGCCAAAAGATTGTGTTGCAAGGCTTTCCGGTCATACAAAAGGAGGGCAATAAACAGCGCGCCGGTGCACATCATACCACGCATACTGATGGCGCAAAGCCCCGCGATGCCTATGGTTATCAGCAGTTTATTGCGACCGAGAGCACCTTCCACCGCACATAAAAAGAAGGCAGCCAGCATGGTATCGGGACTGACCATAGCGCTTTGCCCGAGTAATACCGGATCGAGCAAAACCAGCGGAAGCAACCACCAGGCCCATATTGTTCCGCCCAATCTTTTGCCCAGACGATATAACAGCCAAATGATAGCCCACAAAAATGGCAACATGCCCCAGTGCCCGGTCGCCAGATTTTTTCCAAAAATGTGCCACAAAGCGGCTAAATAGTAGCCCAAAACGGGCGGGTGACCTGAATCTATGTCGGGCGGCAGGATTTCCCAGGCGCCGTTGTTTCCGTAAAAGAAGTGCGCGTGTTTGGACGCCAGTTGAATGGTATCCCAGAAAAACGGGTCGTCCCGAACGACCCAGGTAAAGCCGACTGCACACAACAAAAAGAGCAGCAGCGGGTGTCTCATAAGTCGTTGTACATTGTACATTAAAATGGTTTTAAATTTAAAAAATCAATAATTTATAAATTTAAAAAACATTAATGTTCAATGTACAATGACCAATTTTCAATGTACAATTACTTATGAGATACCCGCCACACGATACGCCGGGTCATTTTACTTCAAAAATTCAAAGGAAGCCCTTTCCGGGAGGGTAATAGCGGCTTCTTCGCTTTCTGCGGCAAAGTAATATTGTGTGACGTCGGCGGCGTTTACGGATGCGGTGAAAATACCGTCTTTCACAGCGACCTCTTCGCCTGCACTCATGGCTAATCGTTTGAATGACAACGATTTATTATTGCGATAGTAAACATAAGCAGCTTTGGCATTGCCGAGTTTGGCAGTAAAAGTGATCTTTTCGCCCTCTTTTTGATATTTTGTATCTGCAATAACGGGTTTGGCTTTATTAAACAAGGGATGTTTTTGCAAATATTGGGTGCGTTTGTCCATCAACTGGCGCAAACCGATCACATTGTCGGGGCCGTTGTGCATTGTTTTGTCCAATGCTTGTTGAAAGTCTGCAAAGGAGTACAATTTCAGGGTGTCCTGCTTGACCGCCGGTTCTATTTCCTTCATCATGGCTTGTGCCCGCTTCATCAGGTCGCCGTTTGCGAGATAATCATTTACAATGGTACCCATGTGCGCAATGTAAATTTTGCGGTACAGCGGGTTTTTGAGCAATTTGGAAATCAAGGGCCGTTTGGCGTTATCAATCTCTGCAAGTGGCTGATACTGAATAAGTTCCTCATCCTTCATTTCAACAAAACTGAAGTTCCTGCGCCAGCCGCCGAAAGACATATTGAGGTCCCAGATAAGTGGATGCGCCACATTGGTAGAGTCGAACCACAGGTAGTAGTTGTGCGATAAAGAACCGTTGTAACTATCCAGATTGACCATCACATTGTTGAGGGCCAACATCCACAGTGTCTGGTCTACATTAAGCGCTGTTTCGATCTTTTCCGGCGTTTTATTCAACACTTTAATCAGGTTGAGCAACACTTTCCAGGCAGCCGGATCGTCCACTTCGTAAAATGCATCGTAGCAGCCGGGGCTGTCGTTGAGGTAGGCGAGCGAGGCGTTTTCACCTTTGGGGCAGCCGCTTTGGCTGCGCACCCTTTGCCAGTTGTCGGGGTCACATTTCACCAGATGACCTGACGTAGTGCCGTAGTGTTTTTTGATAAAATTGTTGTCGATGGACTCCGTGTTGATATACACGCCGTATGGTTTCCCGTTCATAAATACCTTGGAAAAATTGCATTGCGGCGCAGGCATATATTTCCGGATGACTTCATACGACAAGGGATCACGGATAAAACCGGGGTCGAGAAAACCATTGGAAAGTTTGACAGTCGTATAACCGTCTTTGATCTGCTGTGATTTGTTTTTAAAATCAAGTTTGACGTTGATGGGTAATTTTTTGGAGGTTTCGTTCCGGGAACGGAAATAGGAGCTATTGCCCTTGTAACGCACTCCGACGCTGTCATATCGCATACCATTGATGGTGATAGCACCCAATAAGCGGGCGTCGGGATTGACTTTTTTGAGGGAATCCAGTTTGACGTCCCAGTTGTTGTAAGGTAGGTCAATCCGGATTTCCTGGATGCCGGGGCCATAAAAATTCTGTGCGTAACTATTTGTCAGACAAATAAAAAGGCTGAAAAATGAAATGCTTAGTAAGCGAAAATTTCTCATAATGTATATCGGAAACAAGGTGTAAGGAGTGGCGAATTAACGATAAAACCACCGGCCGGCAAAACGCCGAACCAGTGGTTTTTATTTTTAGAAAGAAATTTCGTTTGTAAATCAATGTAATTTGGAGGCAACCAGACGAAGAAATTCGCCCCGTGTTTCCGCGTTGCTGAACTCGCCAGTGAAGGCGGAGGTGGTTGTCACGGAATTTTGTTTCTGCACACCGCGCATCATCATGCACATGTGTCTGGCTTCAATAATAACAGCCACGCCGAGTGGTTGCAAGGTCTCCTGGATAACATCCCGTATTTCGATGGTAAGGCGTTCCTGTACTTGCAGGCGCCGCGCAAACACATCGACTACCCGCGGAATTTTACTTAAACCGACGATATAACCGTTCGGAATGTAGGCGATGTGGGCTTTGCCAAAAAACGGGAGCAGGTGGTGTTCACAGAGCGAATACACCTCGATGTCTTTGACAAGGACCATCTCGCTGTAATCTTCTTTAAACATGGCGGAGCGGAGAATAGCGGCCGCATCTTGTTCATATCCCTGTGTCAGGAATTGCATTGCTTTGGCGGCGCGCTCCGGTGTTTTGAGCAGCCCATCGCGGGAAATATCTTCCCCCAAACCCGTCAACATATCGTGATACCCTGCTTTGAGGCGTTCCGTCAAAGCATCATCGTTATACAGGTCTGATTTTTTAAAAGCCATATTTGTTGACGATTAATCAGGAAAGGAAGCATACATTCATTCGCCGTAGTATTCGGCGTAAATGGTTTCCGTTTCCCAAAGTTTGATCGCGTGCAACTGACAAGGATAATGCTCAAGCGCCTTAACCAAGCGCTGCCAGATCAAGATAACAAGGTTCTCGGTAGTTGGTTGCATACCAGGCGGAATGAATTCCACATCCAGGTTCAGGTTGCTGTGGTCGAGGTGGTCGGTTACCTCCTGCTTTATGATATCGCTCCAATGCGTGTGATATATACCATTCTGAAGTATAGTTGTGATAGGCGCTTGCAGCTGGTCGCCGCAACAGCGCCGCAAAATTACGCTGAAAAATGTGTTTGAACTAGAAATTCCAAAACCAATATCACGAACTAATCCAATCAGGCTGTCTGCTTCTTACATTTGCGCTATCATGTCGACCAAACAACACCAGCGCATTATTTTCGGACTGAAGGTTCGCCAGTTCCGCCAGGAAAAGGGTTGGAACTTCGAGGAACTCAGCAAGCACTCCGGGATTTCAATTTCCTACCTCAATGAAATTGAAAAGGGTAAAAAATACCCGCAACCCGCCAACCAGGAGCGGCTCGCAGAGGCGCTTGGGGTTTCTGCCGAATTTATGCGTTCGCCGGAACTCACCAAGCAGTTCGCGCCATTGGGCGATTTGCTAAAAAGTAATTTTCTAAATGAACTTCCGCTCGACCTGTTTGGCATTGAACTACAGCAGGTGGTGGAAATCATTGCCCGCGCGCCCGACCGGGTGAATGCCTTTATTTCCGCGCTGCTTGAAATCGCGCGGAACTATTCCCTGCGCGACGAGAATTTTTTCTTCGCTGCCCTGCGGGCTTACCAGGAATTGCGCAATAATTATTTTGAAGAAATAGAACTGGCTGCCGACGCCTTTGTTCAAAAAAACAAGATACCGGAAGACGGCGGCGTACCTGCCGCCTTGCTCGCCCAACTGCTTCAGACGCAGTACGATTACAGTATTGATGAACAAACCCTGGCGGAACATCCCGAATTGCAAAGCCTGCGCTCGGTCTTCAATCCACATAAAAAACGTTTGTTGATCAATAAACGCCTCAGCGAATCCCAACGCGCTTTCCAGTTGGCTAAAGAACTGGGGTTCAATGTTTTAGAATTAAAAGAAAGACCGCTCACATCCAGTTTTCTACGGGTTAATTCTTTTGAAGAAACCCTGAACAACTACAAAGCGGCCTATTTTGCGGTAGCCATTCTGGTGAATCGCACGGCTTTCGTACGCGATATCGGCGCTTTTTTCAAACAGGGAAAATGGAACCCAGATACCTTGCTCCAGTTGATGGCGAAATACCAGGCCAGCCCGGAGGTACTGTTCCAGCGTTTCAACTTGCTCACCAAAGATTTTCGGCTGGAAAAGGTGTTTTTCCTCCGGTTTATCCACGACCTCGACCGGGATGGTTTCGATATGGACAAGGAACTGCACCTGAACCGCCGCCACCAGCCACATGCTTCAGGCCTGAACGAACACTATTGCAGGCGCTGGCTGTCGCTTTCCATGTTGCGCGATTTGAAGCAACTCCAACAACATACGGATAGCCCTTCGAGAATGCTGACCGGTGTGCAACGCGCTTCTTTCCTGGATACCGGGGAGGAGTATTTGTGTATTGCCGTCGCCAAACCCGGTTACCCTTCTGTGGGGCGGAATGTCAGCGTGACCCTGGGCGTTTTGCTCGATGCGCATGCCAAACGAACCATCCGTTTCTGGGACGATCCCGCTATTCCGCAAGTGACCGTCAATGTAACCTGTCAACGATGCAGCCTGGCGAATTGTGCCGAACGCGCCGCGCCGCCAACGGTCATTCAAAAACGGGAAGAACGCCACCGCATGCAGGCGCTGCTTGAAAAGTTAACCGGCAAGTGAAGGCAAGGGGCAAAGGCAATGAAAGACGCAGGAATTTTGCAATTTTGCCCCTTGCCCCTTGCCTCTTGCCTTTAAAAAAATGGATTCACTCACACACATTGCCCTTGGCGCCTGTATGGGCGAGGCTTTCGCCGGTAAAACCGTGGGACGGAAAGCGATGCTTTGGGGCGCTCTGGCCCAGAGTATTCCGGATATCGATTTCGTGGCGGTTTTGTGGATGGACACTCCCAGCAGTTTGCTGGCGCACCGCGGTTTTACCCATTCCATTTTGTTTGCGCTCCTCATCACACCTTTTATGGCGCTGCTGGCCGAGCGCTGGCATCGCCCGCACAATATTTCGCTACGCAGGTGGATACTGTTTTTCGGCTCCGTTATCCTGGTACACATCTTCATCGATGCGTTTAATAACTACGGGGTAGGGTGGCTGGAGCCGTTTAGTCGCCACCGCTTTTCGTTCAATGCCATCTATGTAGCCGACCCGCTTTTTTCCATCGGCCCCGGGGTGGCTTGTGCAGCCCTCATTTTATTGAGAAGAAAACATCCGAAACGGCGTTTTTGGTGGAAATTCGGTCTGTTAGCAAGCGCTTTGTATTTGTTGTACTGCACTGTAAACAAACTTACCATCGACCAGAAGGTCCGCGATGTGCTGGAAAAACAACAGATTGCCCACACCCGGTATTTTACCACGCCTGCGCCGCTTCAAAACTGGCTTTGGTATGTGGTGGCGGGCAATGACGAGGGGTATCATGTGGGCTATCGCTCTTTGTTCGACCGGGACACTGCCATGTCTTTCCAGTATTTTCCCCGCAACGAGCACCTGCTCGAACCTATACGGGATCAGGAAAACATACAACAACTGAAACGTTTCTCCCAGCAATTTTACACGGTCGAACGATGGACGGATACGCTGGTACTCAACGATTTGCGTTTCGGCCAGGTGATCGGCTGGCAAAATCCGCGCGAAAAATTTGCGTTTCATTTTTTTGTAGAACGCCCGGATGATAACCGCATGGTGGTGCAGCGCGGGCGTTTTGCCAAATGGGATCGGGAGGCGGCCAGGGCATTGTGGCTGCGGATGAAGGGGAATTAATTCGTGTTTGGTGTTTGGTGTTTAGATGTTTCGGGCACTCCGCTTTTGGCAACTGTTTGAGTTTTGGGCCGAACTACTCACAGTTGCCAAAAGCGGAGTGCCCGAAACAATCGTTTTCTTAATAAACGCTACGAGATGTCACTTGCTCCTGCGTCGCAAATGACACCTCTCCGCTAAGTCAACGACATTGCCCTGAAGGGGGAGTACATTGAAACAGATGGACAATCTGGGCATCAAAATAAAAATTATCCACCTGTTTCAATGTACTCCCCTTCAGGGTGGGCCCAGAGCGAAGCGCCCTAAACACCAAACACCAAACACTAAACACGAAAAACGAAATTCTCCAAAAACCGCTCGGCGATTTTCAGTGGCCGGAAAATATAGCGTTTCTTAACATGATGCCCGCCACTTCGGTGCAGAATATCCTGCAAAGTGGCCAGAACCTTAAGCAGGTGTTTTCCTTTGTTGAGCATGACGCATTCGGCCTGGCCTGCGCGGACTGCGTCGGTTAGTTCGGAGCGGGTGGCAATACCACTTTTGTTCAGGGTTTCGAGCACTTGTGTGGCCCAGATCACAGGCACATGCGCGGCTTCACAAAGCCAGAAAATCTCTTCCTGAACTTCGCTCAGACGTTCAAATCCAATCTCTACGGCGAGGTCGCCGCGGGCGATCATTACGCCGAAAACAGGCTCACTCATACCTTGCTGCAACAATGCAGGGAGATTCTGCACCGCTTCAAAAGTTTCAACTTTAAGCACAACCGGTATTTTTTTGCCGGAGGATTGCCGAAGCAATTCCTGCAATTCAGCGACATCTGCTGCCGTGCGCACAAAAGAAAAGCCCAAAAGGTCGGCATGCGCCTGTGCAAACGGCAACAGCGATTTGTCGTAATCCGTCAGGGATCGAACGCTCAATTCCGTTTCAGGAAAATTGATGCCTTTTTCAGATTTAATGCGCGGTTTTGCCGCCGAAATGCGCGACATACGCAAGGTGGCTATTCGTTCACCCGAGATTTCTACAATGGCCTCGAACAACCCGTCGTCAAATAGTACCCGGTTGCCCACACGCAAATCTTTTACGACGCCCGACAAGGTGCAACCCAGCACTTTTTCCTTTTTATCAAATTCGGCGTCGGATTCAGCCAGGAAAAAGGTTTCCTGCTCTTTCAGTTTCAAGCGGCCTTTGTGCCGTCCTTTTCCAAGCAGCACTGTTCGGATTTTTGGGCCTGCCAGGTCAAAGTAAATTTTGCAGGGATGCCCGGTCATGCGGGCGGCTTTGCGGACATTGGAAATCATACGTTGCCAATCTTCCGGGCTGTCGTGTGCGCTATTGATGCGAGCGATGTTCATGCCTGCTTTTAAAAGCGACTTCACATAGGCGAAATTGCCGGCCAAAGCAGCATCAAAGGTTACCATGAGGTGCGGCATAACAGGGTCTTCCTTCTGGCCAAACAAAGCGGCTGCACGCTGGCGCAAAAGTGCCGCTCCAGCTCCGGCATTGCCGGCAGACAACTCTTTTTTCGGAATATCCGCTCCTAAACGTTGTAAAACCGCCTGCACCTGACGCAGAATATGACTTTCCGCGCTGGCTAAGGAAGAAAGCCCGGCATCGTGCAGATGATCCTGTAAAGGACGCAAATCTTCCCGCCGAAGCGCCAGGTAGTGGATCAGGTTGGTGATGCTCTTTTTTTGCTGTGGGTGTACGCGGGCAATGATTTTTGCTTGCCTGTTTTTCAGCATTTTTCATTTTCTGATAAATGTTGAGGACAGCAGTGCGCAGGTGTACAAGTGTGTAGTTCATGGTTATGCAAAAATGGGGGAAATACGCAGGTTCTGTTGTGTGTTCATCTTATGTATGATAATGACTTTGGTCATTGTTAAAAATGGCTGTATTTAACCTGTATTACCAATATCATTGACAAATATCATTGTTTGTCTTTCCTGATATACTACAATTTGCAGTTGAAAATTAGACGCTGTGATGTGGTTTTTACTCTTTTTGTTTCTGTTTTTCTGCCTGCTTTTTTGGCTGCCCATTCGGGTTGAGATTGACACAGCACAACAAAAGTACCGGGTGAGTTGGAAAGGGATTTTTGCTGTTTGGGGAGTGCCCGACGATGCGGGTTTTCATTGGTTTATTCAAATATTTTTTTGGAAAACAGCGTGGAAAGCATCCGAAAAAACACCCAAAACGGTAACCAAACCATTGAAAAGAGAAAAGAAAGCCTCCAAATCCAGCATCCGTTTTTCCATATACAAGATCCGGCCGCTGTTCCGGGCGTTTTCAAAAGCGATCCAAGTAGAACGGTTTCGGGTCAACTGGGATACCGGCGATTTCCTGTACAATGCCTGGCTCTATCCTGTTTTTCGCAGATGGAGTCGGAGGAAACGGCAGTTGTTCATTAATTTTTGGGGCGAACAAGAATTGGCAATCATCCTGCAAACCCGGCTTGGTTTATTGTTAATGGCGGGGTTGAGGGTATTTTTATATTAAAAAATGAAAAGATCATGCAAGCAAATTTTGATGAAGTGCTCGTTAAAGTAACCGATTTTTTGAAATCGGAAGCCAAAACCGAAACGGTAATCGGCAAAGAATTCAAACTTGGTTAATTCACTTGCGTTCCTGTCATCCGCATGGGCCTGGGCTTCGGTTATGGGGGCGGAGAAGGCGAAGCGAAAGAAAGCGCACGGCGGCGGTCGCGGAGCAGGCGCCGGTATCGGCATCGAACCGCTGGGTTTTTTAGTCACCCGGGGCGCTGAAATTTCATTTGTTCCTTCCAAAACCAGCAAGGGACTTTCCGCTGCATTTGAAAAAATGCCGGATGTGCTGGAAAAATTCCTTGCAGGAAAGGAAAAAGCAAATACCAATTAAACTATTGATAATCAAATTAATACGAGGCGGCGGGAGGCTAATTCTTCCGTCGCCTCAACATTACTGCATCGTTTTTTTTCAAATATTTACTCATCTCATAAACTCGAAAAAGATGCTGAATTTCAATAAATACGTCCATGAAGGTGAACAATTTGTCCACGAAGTGGCACTTGAAACCAATACGCCGTGGGATACGATCCGGGCGGTAAGAATTTTGCGTGCGGTTTTTCATAGCTTAAGAAACCGTTTGCCGGTAGCCTCGTCACTCCAGTTAATCGCTCAATTTCCCATGCTTATCAAAGCCATCTATGTGGATGGCTGGAAGATTACCAACCAGGCAAAAAACATGCGACATATCGGCGATTTTATAGAATCCGTCAGGGAGGAGGGCGGCCCCGGGCTGGTCCATGGATTTACCACGGATCATGAAGTAAATGAAGCTATTCGTGCGGTGCTCACCGTTATAAAAAGGCATGTCTCGGAAGGGGAAATCGAAGATTTGATGGCTACATTACCTGCTGAGTTGAAGCCAATGGTAGCCCATAATTGAGGCATACCTAATTGGGCATTAATCTCAGTTTTTCCAGGTTCAATATATGGATATGTCCGTCGCTGATGTCGATCAGACCTTCCGTTTTGAAACTGGAGAGCGTACGCACCAGCGTTTCCTTTGCTGTGCCGATAACTGCGGCCAGATCGTCGCGCTGGAAATGTATATTGCTTTTGTTTTGATCGTGCAGATTGACCAGGGTGGATGCCACGCGCTTGCGCACAGAATTGTAGGCCATATCGAGTAATAATTGTTCCTGTTCTGCCACATGGTTGGCTAACATTTTTATAAACCGGGCATTTACATCACGGTCGCCAAAAACCAGTTTTTGAAAATCGTCCCGCGGAATAAGCCGAATATAGGAAGGCTCCAGAATGGCCGCACTTTCCAGGTAGTGCTCGTTTGAGTCTAAAGGTAAATAACCCAGGTACTCACCCGGCCCTGATATGTGTATGATAAACTCTCGACCTTCACTATTGGTTTTATACAATTTTGCGGCGCCTTTTTCTATGTAGTACAGGTAACGGGGTGTTTTACCTTCTTCAAACAATACGTCTTTTTTGGGAAAATGCCGCAGTTCTCTATTGTTAGACAGATCGTGCAGCAACTCCAGGGCTTTGGCTTCATTTACAAAACCTTCGAAGGGGGCATTTCGAGCGGAGGCGCCTCGCAAGCGACTGATTTTATCCAGTTTTCGCTCTATTGATTGAAGTAATAAATCAGTGTCAAACGGTTTTGAAATATAATCATCGGCGCCCAGCGCCATTCCTTTCCTGAAATCAGTTTGCTCCGACAAAGCCGTCAGGTACAGGAAAGGTATATCTGAAGTATTGTGGTGCTTGCTCAGTATTTGTAGTACGCCGAAGCCGTCCAACTCGGGCATCCTTACATCACAAAGGATCAGATCGGGCTTTTCTTTCATCGCTTTTTCTACACCGAGTTTACCATTTTGGGCCGTCAGAACGTGGTATCCATTCAGGGCAAGTATTTCTGAAAGATTTTCCCTATGGTCTTCCACATCATCAATAACGAGTATTCGATGCATAACATGAGGGTTCAATAATTGTGAAAATGCAATGCCGAAATTAATGAACTAATTGATATTTTACAATAATAATATCAGGGTGCAACCTAAGTCTGTAATAAAAACATTGGAGTCGGTAGCAGTTCTTTTGTGACTACTACCGACTCCAATGAATAAAAATTAATATTATCTAATACCTGTATATCACAGGGAATGTTCAAAAATGTGTGGCACACCTTCATCTGAACCTTGATTTTCAATCAATTATGTAAGGTGTGCCACACTTTTCTGAACACTCTCGCGTATCAGGCAACCGGCACCGCCAAAACCGGTACATGGGCATGGTTGGCAGTATTTTCAGTAAGGCTGCCAAACAACAAATGGGAAAGGCCGTGTCGCTGGTATGTTCCCATGATGATAAGGCCTGCTTCGGCCTGCTTGGCATAAGTTCGAATAGCATCTTCCACTTTTACGTCCAGGGTGTTCAGGTGTAAGTAAACGTGGCGCAATCCGGTCTCTTCCGTCAGCCTGTTTTTTTCTGACTCGACGTTACCGTGGGCGCCGGCATTCAGTGGGTCGCCCACATACAAGGCTTCTACATCAAAGCCCAGAAATTCCTGCCATGCTTTTGCGGTTTTAAAAACCCGTATCTGATCGGGTTTCAAAGTAGTTGGTACTAATACCCGTTCGACAGTTAGTTCCCGAACACCTTCGGGGATCACCAGAACAGGACACGGTGCATGCCGGATGACGCGTTCGGTATTGGAACCTACCAGCACTTCTCTCCAGCCACTGGCGCCCAAAGTGCCCATGACAATCAGGTCGGCAAACTCCTCTTCGGCTACTTTTTTGACAACGGGTACCATCACCCCGGCTTCTACCGCAACCGTTATATCAAGATTGCTGTAGGGCGCTTCTCTTAATACATTTTTTTTGAGTTGTTGGATATGCTCGTACTTCTCTTTGTTGTACGTTTCAATGTCAACCGCGGTGGCCGTATATGCATATTCAGTCACCGGAATCACATACGGGATCATTTCGTTGACATGGAGCAGGTACAGTCCGGCATCAAACCGGAGCGCAAGTTGGCAGGCCACCTTTAATGCATTCACGGAGGCATCTGAAAAATCGATGGGAACAAGTATCTTTTTCATAATGATTACTCATTGTTTTTTACGGTATACCAGCATCGGCACTTTTGTTACAAATGACATGGATGCCGCCTTGCTTGTTCCAAATATTTTATCAAACCATGTTTTTTTGGCGTGGCTGAAAAATATGACGATGGAAGGTTTCATTTTTTGGATCAATTGATCCAGCTGAGCCGGAAAACCTTTGTCCAGGTTGTATTGCTCGAGGTAAAGCTGATCCATTTGAGGATATTTCTGCTGCCACATTTGCTTCAGGTGCTCGCGGCTTAAATTAATTTCTCCGGGAAAATAGAAGTGGGCCAAATCAGTTTTGACTTTCAAATGATCGGAAAAAGCAGATACGATATCCATTTCCGAATCGAAATTTTCCAAATCGGAGGCGTATAGCACCTTTTGGATGGGCCGGACGCGATAACTGTGGGGAATAACCATTACAGGCACAGAAGACCGTTGCAACACATTTCCGGTATGGGTACCGATAATTTTTAGAATGGAACCGGCGCCGCGGGTACTCATGCAAATGAATTGAAATCCATTGGCATGCGCATATTCCAGTATGGCCTGTTCCGGGTTCAAATGTTCTACCACAACGCAGCCATGCGCTCCGGCTTGTACGTACATGGATCGGTATAGTTTTGACACAAAGTGTTCCAGTTTTTTCAAGTGATCCTGGCTTTGTGCGTGGAGGCTGTTTTTAATATGCTCCTGATGTATGGAAGAAGGAATAAGGGCATGAAAACAGTTAAAAAAAACCAGTTCAACTTCCATCTGTGAAGCCAGTTGAATGGCGAAGCGCATTCCAGCCTTGGAAGCAACGGAAAAATCGGTCGTGACAAGTATCTTTTTCATTGTGCGACGAGCTTTGTTTTTAAAACGGTACTTGATCGTTGCATAATAGCAAGCACTACCACGCTGATGATAGCGGCGAAAAAGCACCATACAGAAATAAGGTTTTCTTCGAAGTATATGATGGAAACATACAGAGATGCCAACGAGCTCCAGCCCAGCCACTTCATCTTCCTTACCGAAGAAATAAACGCAGGGAAAACAGTTGCCAGACAATATGCCATGCTAGCAAAAATGGATGTCTGAAACGGTATGCGGAGGTCGTAGTAAATATGATGCCCGCTAATTCCGGCGAATGCCTCCTTCGTGAAGACGTAATACATAAATATTATGGCCACCACAGTTCCGATACCAATCAGAAGCGCAAGCATTCGTTTGCGCATTTTGTCCTTTTCCAACAAGAAAATGGCCAGTGGTACCCCTATCGGCCAAACGGCATGGGCAAAAATGAGGTATGCATAGGGTGATGAACGTTGGAATTGTTCATAGGATGGATCGGTCAG
Source organism: Lewinellaceae bacterium (assembly GCA_016711435.1). GTDB lineage: Bacteria > Bacteroidota > Bacteroidia > Chitinophagales > Saprospiraceae > M3007. The sequence continues at coordinate 30,600 of JADJSY010000091.1, read as the reverse complement.
AGACAGCCACACTACACCTTCTATAAATTGCTGAACTGCAAAAATCAATGGTATAGCAGCAAAAAGGTATTGGCGGGGAGCCTTCACTTCTCTTAATGCTGCGGCGCCCACTCCTAAAAGCGCAATACTTACTCCAAAACTGGCAGTCGCTGAAAAACACATGGTAAATGTTTTTTAATAATGTTCATGTTCTAGGGTTGTTGTTATGGGGCACTGTTTATGCAAATCGCCCAAATTTATTTTATATTAAAAAGATTTGTCGTCGACTCGCATAAACGCCCCATCCCTCAAGTTAATCTAAAACTCGCGACCCCGAGCAAACCTTTATCCGAATAAACAGATACGACATAGGTGCCTTTCTTCAGGCGCTCTTCCAGTTCGTAATTCAGTTCAATGCGCTGATTGTCAATAACATACTGTGCCTGGGTTGCTTGCGCTACAATAGACACGTTTCCTTTATCCGTCCGAATGGTCTTCTGTATCGGGTTTTTAGAAGCGATGGGCAACCCTTTATCGTCTGTGATGACTAAGTAAATTTGCTGATTTCCCTGATAGGGTGGGGGCACATTGCGCAGATCAAAACTAATCCGAAGTTCGCGGGTACGTTTGGCGCGCACGGTCAGTTTATCGTTGCGGCGTTCCACTTCCACGCGAAAAGTAGTGGCTTTATATTGGGCCGAAAGTGTCTGTCGGATCTGTGCTTCCAATTGCCTGCCCAGCTCGCTGACCTGCAAGGACAACGAATCCGTGGCGCCGCGCAGAAATTGATTTTCAGCAGTCAATGCGGCATTTTTCTGGTTCAAAACCGCGATAATGGTTTCGTAGCGGTCTTTGAGCGTTTGTAAACGCTGCACCTGGGCGCGTAAGGCCGATTCTTCCCGGACGTTCTGAACCTGAATTTCCCGTATAGCGGTTTCCTTTTCCGCAATAATATTGACTGCGCCTGCCAGTTCCTGCGCCAGGGAGTCATTGCCCATGCGTAGGTCGGAAAACTGCATTTCCAGTTGATTCAGGTTGTTTTCCAAACCCGACTTCACCTGTAACAGGGAATCCAGCACATACTCGTGTTGCTGCGTTTCCGACTGGCGCAGACTTTGTAAATTACTCAAACGATTCCACGACCAAACACTCAATCCTGCAAAAAGAATCAGGAGGATCACAGAGATCAAAGCGATATTTTCCGCGCTTAATATGGGCGCTTTCGGCGGCGGAATAATAATCTCCTCCGACTGTTCAGCCGGATTGAGCGGGTGGGCGATTTCAGAGTGTATGTCCTTATCCACATCGGGCAGGTTCAACTCAAAATGTTGTTTGGGGTCTGGTTTGCGAGAAAAGCCTAACATAATGGTAGTATTTTTATGCAAGTTGCAGGCTTTCACATTTTGCATGAAAATGACGAGCGTTAGGATAGCATGTGATGAAAATCAATGTTCATCAATGGATCACCACTAGTTTTTTACATACAACCGCCCCAGTGTCAAAGCCTGCCTGAACCCAGTACACGCCGTTTTGAAAACCATTCAGGGAAATGTTGAGTAAGCTTTGGTCTGTTTTTTCAGACAAACGCTCCAGTTTTAACTGGCCGTTTTGGTCAAAAATTTTCACAGAAACAATCTCCGTTTCCTCCGGAATTTTCAAAAACACATCTGCGCCCGCAGGATTAGGGAACAAATCGAAACCTGGGGCGAAGATCGCTGCGCTTGATCGGGCACGGGCATCCTCCATCTGGAAGGATGACACGATATGCACGCTGTAATCTTCTACCTCTCCAAAGTCGAAGTGTTCGCAAGGCGACGGCCCCTGCGCGCCAAACCGTTTCATGGCAACCCGCATGCGCGTTGTGCCGGTTTGCGCGGTGGCCGGCACATTGAAACTGCTAAAAACGCTTGCATTGGGCGTTCCATCGGCAGGTTTGGCCATGAATTGCTGGAAAACAAGTTCGTCAGCAGCGTCGAACATACCGTCCTGGTTGTAGTCGATCCAGATTTTCCAGAATTCATCATATCCGGTCCAGCTGTATCCGGCAGTTAGTACCACTGGCGCACTGGTGTTGAGCGCAAGCGTGGCCGTGAGGCTGCTGAAATCGCTGTAAGGGCTTTTTCCGCTTCCGTTGGCCATATTGGCGACCGAAACGCCTGCAATCCAGTCATGCCAGGGGAAATTGCCTTGCGCCCCGCAGTAAGCGCCGGAAGGCTCTCCTGTGACCTGAATTTCCGGGCCGACGAGTGTATTGTTCTGGTAATTTTGGTCGCAGTAATTCGTCGGCGACACTTGTACGATCAGAAAATAGGTTCCTGCCGTTACAATTGCAGGCAGCGGCAATGTGAAGGCTTGCGCAGCTATGCCTGCTGCGTTGAAAGCATTGAAGCCGACCGTGTTTGTGCCCAGTAGTGTTTCATTTCCGTTGTTCGGGATATTGTCCGTAGAAAGGAAAACGGAAATCTCCACGCCGCCCGTCAGGCCCGCCAAAGGGAAAAAATTGGAATGATTTATTTCAAAAGTGCCATACAGATTGCTTCCTGTGTAGAGACCAGCAGAAGCGACTGCAAGGTTTTGCAGCAAATAATCCGGCGCGCCGACTTGTACCGTACTTTGGAAAAGGTTGTTGATTCCTCTAATTCTACGACCGCATTGTCAGCGTCCACTTGTACAAAAAAGTGATAAATACCGGGAGGCGTTGCCAAAGGCACAGGCTCGCTGATGCTCAGTCCGAGCGGATTGCCCGGTGCGCTACTTGGCGAGATGGTGTCATATTGCAGGGTTTGCCAGAGCAGATCATCTGCATTGCCGAATTGCTCGTCGGCCGACAGCCATGCCTTCGCTGTGAAATGACTTGCGCCTGCCGATCCTGTATTGAGTACGAGACCGGCCAAAAAAGCGAATGCCTGCCCGGGGTTGGTAAAACAGGAATTATTGGCCGGAATCAGTTCCCAGGCAGGCGTCGTCAGGTCGGGCGCCGGCCCTGCAATTTTCAGGTTGACGGTATAATCCTCCACCTCCCCGTAAGGGAAATTACCGCAGGGGCCGGCGTATGCGCCGCGCTGCATGATGATGCGCATCCTTGTAGGGCCGGGTAATGCGGAAGGGGGGACCGCAACGTTTGTTGTGAGCAGTTTGGCGGGCGTACCATCGGGCGGGCGGGCCAGTATACTTTCAGCGGCTATTTCGTCGCTGCCAAAAATATTATCCCGGTTGTAATCAATCCACACCCTGAAATACTGGTCGTATGTAAGGTAACTGTATCCGGCAGTGATATTTATTTCAGATTGCTGACCGATGCTGAGATCGGTGCTTTGCGTATAAAAATTGCTGTATTGCGATTTCCCGGAAGGGTTTTGTATTTCGCCGATTTGCACGCCGGCGATCCATTCCTGCCAGGGTTCTTCTGCCTGGGCAGGGCAATACTGGACGCTGGAGGCGCCTTCGCCATATTGGTCTATTTTGAACAAAAAAACCTTTCCGTTGGTGTTTCCCGTGAAAAGATAACCCTTGTCCGGCGTTATTTTGCCAAAATCAAAGGTCGTTGCATAAGGGAAATAGTAATACCTTTTTTTCCAGATAAGTTGCCCCGAGGTGTCGAGTTTTGCCACAAAAAAATCATTTGCTGCGCCCGGGAAAACGGGGCTTTCAAAACCCGCCAGCACGGATTCGCCGTCCGGTAATGGCAAAATATAGCGCGGGAACACAGAATACTGCCCGAGCAGCGCATTCAGGTCTTTGTCAAAAACAATCGTACCGTCCGGCGCAATGGCCGCAGCGACGCCGTAAGTGGGGGATGGGCCGCTGAACGGCAGGTTAATCACCGTATAACAAGCCAGGCCGCCGGGGCCTTCGGTCAGGGAACTGACGGTGGTCGTGAGCCAGCCAACCTGTCGCCTCCAGAGTGATGCGCCCGTTGGGCTGAAGCGTTCCATATATTTGGTTTCGTCGTTTTTCTTAAAAACAATGGCGCAGCCGCCATCGGAAAAAGGCGTCAGTCGAATGTGTGCAAAACTGCCCGTCGGAATGTCGGTCAGGGTTTGAATCCACCATTGGAAGGCGGAAGTGGAGCTGCGAACAAGGAACGGCACCGGGATGTTCGGTTCGGCCGACGTCCGGTAATGTCCTGCAAGATAGATGCCACCGGGAAAACGCTCATGAAAAACGAGTCGTTCGATACTCAAACTGCCGGCCTCCGGGAAATTGATTTCAGCCAGGTTGTTGAAGTAACCCGGTATGCCCGAAAAATAACGCCGGATGCGCAAAGTCTTGCCGGCAGCACCGTCAAAGGTTTCCGCTGTGACGTAGTCGCCGCCGGGCGCCACGTCAGTCAGGGTTCCGGCGGGTTGGGGATAATCAGTGATACCCGTGACGCCCCAAAACGCGCCGTCGGGGCCTGCTTCAAAAGTCATCCGGGTGAATACATTTGGATCCGGCGAGGTTTTATCCGCGAAAACGTTGTACCCAAACGTTGTATTCGCAATCAACTTTCCGCTGAATCCGGCAGTTGCATCATAGGTTTCGGCAAAACCCGATTGCGCCAAAAGAAGTTGGGATGTGAGCATCCAAAAGAAGAAGGAAAAAACGGTTTTCATAATTCGATTAGGTTGGAATGTGAAAAAGTTGATAAATATAGGGATTACATAGTACCTGAAAAAAGGACTTCCCTCAACAGGAGGTATGACTTAAGTCAAAGTTTTGGAGTACTTTTGAAAAAAATTGCGCGTGTTATCAGTACAACGCCATGGAACAATACTTCAACGGGCATGTCAATGCAAAAAAATATATTCGCTCAAGACCAGTACCTACCAGGTAATGAACTGACATTGGTAAGCAGCGGTGAACCTTTTTTTGCCCGATTGATCGATTTGATCAACAACGCTCAAAAACAAATACACTTCCAGGTATATATTTTTGATGAAGACAAAACCGGAAAAGAAGTAGCAGCGGCGCTGAAAAAAGCGCAACAAAGAGGCGTTGAAATTTACCTGACGGTAGATTCTTACGGTTCAAAATCGCTTTCGCCGGAGTTTATAGCAGATTTGAAGCAAACAGGCGTGCAGTTTAAATTTTTTTCACCCCTGCCCAAACGGTTTTATGTGTTCCGTATAGGCCGCCGATTGCACAGCAAAGTAATTGTGGCCGATCATGCGGAAGCGCTGATAGGCGGCATTAATATAGCAGACAAATACCGTGGCAATGAGCAGGAGTTGCCCTGGCTCGATTTTGCCATTGGCGTCAAAGGACCGGTTTGCGCGGAAATATCGCGTATTTGTGAGCGTATTTACCGGGAAAAATATTTTGGAAAAATCAACAATCAGGGGAAGTTAACCCGAAAACTGCATACCGGCACAGCACGAAGCAGGCCTTCTTTAAACGACTGGTTTCGGCAAAAAAATCAGATACGCGCCGGTTATCGTGCTGCTTTTCAAAAATCACAGCAGTCGATTACCGTTGTGGCCTCCTATTTTTTACCCAGCCGAAGCATTCGTACGGCACTCAAATATGCAGCTCGGCGGGGCGTACAAGTCAGCGTGCTGTTGCCGGGGAAATCGGATATATACATGGCAAAACGCGCCACTACGTACCTGTACCGTTGGTTGCTGAGAAATAATATTGCTATTTACGAATGGCACAACAGTATCCTGCACGGCAAACTGGCTGTTGTGGATAACAAATGGGTGACGATAGGTTCCTATAACCTGAACCATCTGAGCGAGTACAGCAGCATTGAGATGAATGTGGAAGTATTAGATGAAACGTTCGCAACTCATACCCAAAACATCCTGACCGACTTGCTGGCTCAATCAACTGCTGTTACAGCCGATTCGTATAGCCATAAAAGAAGAACCATTGATAAATTCCTCGACTGGATGTCTTACGTTTTTGCCCGCTGGATGATGTTTTTTTTGTTTTTTCTGGTCAAAAGGGAACATGAGTTTAAAGAACAGGAATGAAGAAACAGGGATGAGGAATGACCGAGCGTGATGTCGAGGGCATCACGTTCTGCCATTCCTCATTCCTCATCCCTGTTAGTCACGTTCGGTCATTCCTCATTCCTCATTCCTCATCCCTGTTTAGACCCTCGACATCAGCACAAATTTTTTGGAAAACACCTTTTTATCCTGCTGAATGGTGATGGTATAAATCCCCGGGCTTTTGCCGTCCAGGTTAATTTGTTCGTTGAAGAATCCGTTAAACTGGCTGAGTTCATTGCTGTAAACGGTTTTTCCTGCGGCGTCCGTAATACGAACGTCGGTCGGAATAGCCTGGGCTTCAAAACGGATATTCAAGGGGCCGAGCGTCGGATTGGGAAATACATCCAAAACCTCCAGTTGAAGCGTTGATTCCGGATTGCTTGTTTCCGTTTTCATCTGAGCGGCATCCGGTGTCAGTTCCACGGTTTCAGGTACCATAACGAGCGTTGTTTCTGATTTCGGACAGGATTTAAAAGTAGCCTGAATATCGACCGTCGATCCGTCGCGCAGCACCGTCAGGCGGAACGGATCGCCGGGCTGGTGTTTGTCGCGCTCGATGCGGAGTTCAACGTTGGTGTTGACTGGCTGACCATCCAAAGCGATAATGACATCGCCGGGCTGCACTTCGCTTATTTTGGCTGGTGTCCCGTCGATGACGCCTGAAACGCGCACGCCTTCTTTTCCTTCTGATGTAAAATCGGAGGTATACACATCGATAAATACTTTACAAGGATCGCGTTCCGTCATGGAGTGCATCACATTGCGATCAGCGCTGAGCGTCACTTGCGTTTCCATTGTTTGGCCGTTGCGCATATAAACGACCGTTACCTGATCGCCTTTTTTATGGCCGGTCAGCGCTAAAGGCAAACTGCCCTCTGCCAGTGATCTGCCGTCGACAACCGTAATGATGTCGCCTGCACGCAGACCGGCTGCTTCAGCGCCTTTGCCGCTTATCACTTCTTTGATCACCACACCGGCGGCGCCTTCCACTTCTTCGTCTTTATAAATACCTAAAATAGGGCGATCTGTGAACTCAAATTTTTGACTCATACCCTCCAGGCGGGGCATCAGGTGCATGAAATCCCGGTGTCTTTCCATGCGCTGCTCGCGGTTTAATTCATTTTCCAGCGTCTGTTCCAACTCTTCTTCGCTGCATTCCTTAAAACGAGCATCGATGGTCATTTCACGACCGTCCCGCAGGATACGAAGTGAAAAAGCATCGCCCTGCTGGTGTTTATCTCTTTCCGTTTCAAGTTCCGACTGGGTGCGAACCGCTACGCCATCTAAAGAAAGAATCACGTCGCCAGCTTTCACGCCATAGGTAGTAGCGGGTGTATTATCCACGGTGTAGTCCACTTTCAATCCGCCGGTTTCAGCATGGCGAATGGTGCCAACGCCGATAAAAACTTTACAGGGATTGCGATCCCTGTTGATAAAAATGTGCTTGTCCGAACCTGACAGCAGGGTAAAATCCTCATTTTTGAAAAAGGATGTGCCGGTTTTGGAATCAGACGGGGTAACAATCGCAATACGTTTTTGTGATTGTGCCATCAAAGTCGAACAGAAAAGCAAAAGCATGGTGAAGGCGCTGTATCTAGTTTTCATACGCAAAACTTTTAGTGATGAATGAAAGGAGAAAGGAACACAACCGGAGAGCGCCTGTTTTCGGCGACTTCCCGGACAGGTGGAAAGACTAAGGTTTTGAGCAGACGTTGCATCGAAAAAAATGTGCTGCAAGATAATCTATTAAATGCAATCAGATATACCTCAACAACGGCAAAAGGCCGCCGAAAATGGCAGCCTTTTGAAAAAATATTTGGCAATAAATCAGGTTTGATTCCTGGGAAGGGCGATTACTTATCCTTCAAAGTGCAGCGATATAGTAAAAGTCCTGCTCATTACTTTTTCCAGGATATTGCTTTGCTGGAGCTGATTGTTGAAAATCAGCACATTATTGATGCCCTGCGATATTTTCAACTCAGGAGAAAAAATGAAATAAGGAAAGAAAAACTGGATACCCGCTCCGTATTCCACCTGAAAGTCGGTGGGGGCAATTTTGACAATTCCAGCAGCCTGGCGCGTGCGGGAGTCGCTGGCTACGTCGAAAGAGTATTTGACACCGCCAATGATAAACAATCGAAAATCATGGTATGGCGCTGATTTGTAGCGCACATGAAAGGGCATTTCCACTAATACGGATTCGATTGGACGCTGTAGTATCCGGCCACTTTCTCCCGGCTGCGTATATCGGATGGTCCGTTCAATAAAAGAAAGTGTTGGCAAAAAACGCAGGTCAAAATATTCGCCGACCCGCAGATTGGACACAATACCCAGGTTGATACCGGGGCCGGTGACGGATTCGGCACGGGCAAAAGAATCGCTACCGATGAAGTCCTTGGAGTGATAAATACGGAAATCACTCCGGTTGACGCCCAGCGTAATCCCGAAATAATAGGGTTTTTGCTGAAAATCGCGGTAGTTGATATTGCTTCCCTGGTTGAATTGGGCATTACCTGCAAGAGGCAGGGTCAAAAAAAACAGCAACAGCAGCCCAAACGGTAGTCCGTTCTGCAAAAGGGATGGCGTTATTATTTTGTTGCAGCGTAAATGGTGCATATTCCAAGCGTTAGTCGTTCGCATAAAGGGTTTTGAAAACCGGTTTGGGATAAAATTTGTAAAAATGGGTCGCCTTCCGGAAAGGCCTGCACACTTTCAAATAAATAGGTGTAGGCCCTTACATCGCGACTCGTTAAACGTCCAATCAGGGGTAAAACGTATTTGAAATAGGTATTGTATAGTTGTTTAAATGGAAAAAGTTGTGGCCGGGAAAATTCCAGGATCACAATTCGGCCGCCCGGCCGCAGCACACGGTACATTTCAGACAGGCCTTTTTCCAGGTTTTCAAAGTTGCGTACGCCGAAAGCCACGGTAATAGCATCGAAAGAAGCATCGGGAAATTGAAGGTTTTCGCTGTCGCCTGTTTCCAGTGTGATTACTGCTTCCAACCCCTCTTTCAGAATTTTTTTCCGACCGATATCAAGCATCTGATTAGCAATATCTATGCCGATGATGCGCGAGGGTTTCAGGATTTTTGCAGCCATAATAGCCACATCGGCGGTACCGGTTGCGACATCGAGTAGTTCCTTCGGTTGACCGGATTTCAGGTAACTGATGGCGCGTTTTCGCCAGGAAACGTCGATGCCAAGTGACAGCACCCGATTGAGCAGGTCATACTTGGGGGCGATTTTATCGAACATTTTTTCGACTTCCACTTTTTTGGAATCGCCGGAGCCATAAGGCGTCACTACTGTTTTCTTATCCATTTTCTTATTCCATTTCGTGTTTTGAGACAAGGTTGATGCGAATCAAGCCGCTTTCGTTGCCTCAAATGTGGAGGTTTTCCACAATTTCTAATCCGTAACCGATAAATCCGGTGCGTGGTTTGGGGTTATTGGTCAGCAGGCGTATTTTACTGATTTGCAGTTCGCGCAGAATCTGTGCGCCCACACCGAAATCCTTTTTACCCAGACTGGTGTGCAGTTCAAATCTTTCCAACACACCGTCGTCCATCAATTGCTTGTAGGATTTCAATTTGGCAAGCAAGTTGGCTTTGTCGCCCTGGCGGAGATAGACGAAAGCGCCCTTACCGGCTTCGGAAATACTTTTCAGCGAATTGGCTACCTGGCTGCCATAATCAGACAGCAGTGTGCCCAGAATACCTCCTGTTTCCGACCAGGAGTGTACGCGCACCATCACCGGTTCATCGGGCGCCCAATCGCCTTTTTTGAGTACCAGATGGGTGTCGCCATTGGCAATATCGGTGAATACGATGGCTTCAAACTCGCCGTAGATCGTTTGCATGCGGGTTTCCATTTCACGGCGTACCAGACGTTCCGTACGCATCCGGTAGGCCACCAGGTCATCGATGGAAATGATTTTCAAACCATGCTCGCGGGCCACTTCGAGCAACTGCGGCAGGCGCGCCATAGTGCCGTCTTCCATTCAGTATTTCCACCAGCACCTCGGCAGGGAACAAACCGGCCATTCGGGCGAGATCGACGGTGGCTTCCGTATGGCCAATGCGCCGGAGGACGCCACCGGTTTTGGCCCGAAGCGGAAAAATGTGGCCTGGCCGCGCATAATCGCTGGGCCTGGCTGCCGGATTGGTCAGGTGTTTAATACCTGTCGAGCGGTCGTAAGCGCTGATACCTGTACTGCAACCGTATCCGATCAAGTCGATAGAGACGGTAAAAGCCGTTTCGTGCAGGGCGGTATTGCTGTTGACCATGAGGCCGAGTTCCAGTTCGTCGGCTCTTTTTTCTTCCAGGGGCGTGCAAATCAGCCCACGCCCGTACTTCGACATGAAATTGATGATCTCCGGCGTAACGGTTTCGGCAGCGCAAACGAAATCGCCTTCATTCTCGCGGTCTTCGTCGTCTACAACGATGATGACTTTGCCTGCCTTGATGTCGGCAAGGGCTTCTTCAATGGTATTTAATACTGTTTGTTCGGTCATAATTCGGCTAAAACAAATGCGCCGCAGGAAGGTTAAGTCCTGCGGCGCGGCAAAGATAATTTTGTGTTCCGGCCCAAAGATACTTTTGTATAAAATTTGATTTGGCGGGAACCGGAAAAAGTGTTAAACTGGTAAAATAATGCAGGAAGTGCGGTAATTACCAACGATCGATATAGTCAATGTTAAGTGATTTTGAACGAAAGACCAATGTAAGCGCCTGAAAGCGAAGATTTCAAACCATCAAACTATTCAAACCATTCTAAACCACTCAAACTTGACTCTAATCAGAATTTCAATTTGTTAAAGCCCTGAATAGAGCGTTCTGCGCCCTGAATCGGTGTGGTAACATAGTTTTCCAGCTCGATGATGTAATATTTCAAGCCGGCTGTTTTGCTTTGGCGGAAAATTTCATTGAAATCGATCACACCATCGCCCACTTCGATACTTTCGCGTTTATCTGTTGCCGCCATATCTTTTGCGTGGCACAACTCCCAACGGCCCGGGTAAATCTTGAACCAGTCCAAAGGATTGTATTTGGCAAATTTCACCCAATAGATGTCCATTTCAAAGGTCATCAACTTCGGGTCGATTTCGTGGAGCAACCATTCGATAATCAGGCGGCCATCGGGGCCTTTTTTGTCAAATTCAAAATCGTGGTTGTGATATCCGAAGCGGACGCCCGCTTTCTGGGCATATTCAGCGGCAGCCTGGTAAACGGGTATCATTTTATCGATGATCAGACGGTCCGGATCTGCCATATACGGGCAAACAATATACTGCTGCGCGGCGGATGCTGCATCGTCGATGGATTTTTCGCTGCATCTGTGAGCGACTTTGTACCGGCATCGTAGGCTTTGGAGTCGAACATCACATGGCTGGAAGGCATGGTAAGGCCATTGTCTCTCAGCATGTTGACGAACTCTTTAAATGAAATACCGAACATTTTACCATCTGAATATCCGAAGCCTTCCACCTCCTTGTAACCCATTTTGGCAAGTGCCTTTAAGGTGCCGGCTGTATCTTTTTTCATATCTTCCCGAACACTCCAGAGTTGTATACCAAGGTGTTGTACAGTAGGGATATCTAACGGAATTCGGGGCATAAAGGCAGCGCCTGCTGCTGCAATGGTAGAAGTTTTCAGGAAATTTCGACGCGAAAAAGAATTTGTCATATTATTTAAAACAGAGTGAAGTGAAAAAGAAGAAACTTGTGAGGGCCAAAACTCTTAATTTAAGATGAAATTCAGGTTGTAAAATTATCATTTTTAGAAAAAATATTGGTCAAAGGATAAAATATCAGGCAAACATTCTTTTTTCTGCACGAATTCAAAAATTTTCCGTCGTTTGAATTTGGAAAGCACGGTGTCATTATTAGAACTTACCGCAGTTTTGAAACAAGCCGTAAAATCATCCAGATTTTCACTTTTCTAATCCAGGTAATTATGATTCAAGTCCTTCATATTTCTGCCGAATGCTATCCTGCCGCCAAAACCGGTGGTTTGGCCGACGTCGTCGGTTCTCTTCCAAAGTACCAGACAGAAGCAGGTGTGCTATCCGCAGCTGTCATCCCAAAATACGCCCTGAAATGGATGCACCAGCACGAGTGGGTTACCGTGTATGGCGGCGCAATCAGGGTCGACTGGCGCACGGTTGGTTTTTCCATCCAGCAGGAAAAAAATAATACACTCGGCTTCCCTTTGTTCGTGGTCGATATTCCGGGCCTATTTGACCGCCCGGGTATTTACAATGACCCTTCAGGACATCCTTATGGCGACGAAGTGGAACGCTATATTGTTTTCCAGCAGGCCGTGTTGCAATGGGTACTGTCTTTTGCCGACCACGAGCGTCCGCGGGTGTTGCACTGCCACGACCACCACACCGGACTGATTCCTTTTATGGTGAAATATTGTCCGCAGTACCATGGCCTGGCGATGATACCGACCGTTTTTACCATTCATAACGGGCAATATCAGGGCATGTTTGGTCGCAATAACCTCCATTTAATGCCATTCTTCGAGGCAACTGCTTTCGGATTGCTGGAATGGAACGGCATTATCAATCCTATGGCCTCGGCACTGCGCTGTGCCTGGGCAGTAACAACCGTATCGGAAACCTATCTCTATGAATTGCATCAGAGCAGTATGGGATTGGAAGGCCTTTTCCGCGACGAATGGCGTAAACAGTCCGGCATTATCAATGGTATAGATTCCCGGGTTTGGGATCCCGCCACCGATCCTTCGATACAGCATCGCCTGGAAAACAATGATATTCAATCATTTAAATTAAAAAACAAAAAAGCGCTGTGTGAGTGGTTCGCTTTACCGGAAGATCAGCCGATCATCAGTTTTATCGGGCGTTTGGTTGGTGAAAAGGGCTGTGATATGTTGCCCGATGCCTATCGCAACTATATTCATGCGGGCGGAAAAGCCTCTTTCCTGGTGCTTGGCACAGGAGAACCCTGGACCCAGAATCAGTTTCGGAGCATGGCTTATCAGTATCCGGGCCGCTTTAATGCGATTATTGATTACAATGAAGCGCTTGCACACCAGATATACGCAGGGTCTTACTACCTCATTATGCCTTCCAGGGTGGAACCCTGCGGACTCAACCAGATGTATTCCATGCGGTATGGCACAATCCCCATTGTGCATTCCGTAGGCGGATTGAAAGATACGGTGCCTGATATCGGAGAACCGGGCGGAACCGGACGCGGGATTCGTTTTGACCATTTCCATCTCGGCGACATCGGCTGGGCTATACACCGGGCTGCTTCTATGTGGCACCACGACCCTTCCACGGTGGCTGCTATACGGGAACGTATTATGGCGATCGATTTTTCGTGGGAACGCACCATCGAACAGTATTTTACGGTGTACCGCAATGCCGGAGCGTCCATCAGATCGGAGCGGCGACCACCAAAAGTAGTGGAATCGCCCGTAGCAGATGAAACATCCAAATCGATCAAAACACCCGTCGCTCAAAGCGTAAAACCGAAGGCAGCAGTCAAAAAATCTGTTGCAAAAAGCACTAAATCGGAAGTAGCGGTTAAAGAGCCTGCAACCAAAAGTGCAAAACCGGATACAGCAGTCAAAAAATCTGTTGCAAAAAGCGCTAAACCGGAAGTAACCGTTAAAAAACCTGCTCCCAAAAATGCAAAACCGGATACAGCAGTCAAAAAATCTGTTGCAAAAAGCACTAAACCGGATGCAGCCGTAAAAAAAGCAACCGCTAAACCGGTCAAGAAAAAATGAACTATCTATCGTCAACAAAACAGCCATGATAAAAATGATTTGTCTTATCCTCGGAGGCGGCGCCGGAAGCCGTCTTTTCCCGCTTACAGAACAGCGTTCCAAACCAGCTGTACCAATTGGTGGTAAATACCGCCTGATTGACATTCCCATTTCCAACTGCATTCATTCCGGGGTGAAGCGCATGTATGTATTGACGCAGTACAACTCCGCTTCTCTCAATGCGCACATCAAGAACTCCTATAACTTCGACATCTTCACAAAAGGTTTTGTGGATATTCTTGCCGCTGAACAAACTCCCGGAAATAAAGAATGGTATCAGGGAACGGCGGATGCCGTCAGACAAAGCCGGCAACACTATGAGCGTCAGGACTTTGATTATGTCCTCCTGCTATCCGGCGACCAGTTGTACCAGATGGACTTTGAAGCCATGGTACAATACCATATTGCCCAGAAAGCCGATATCACTATCGCTTGCCTGCCGGTAGACGCCCGCGACGCGTCGGGGTTCGGTATTATGAAAGTGGATGAAAACGGCAATATTCCCCGGTTTATTGAAAAACCGAATGAAGAGGAATTGCCCAACTGGATCAGCGAGGTCAGTCCGGCCAATAAAAAACTGGGCCGGCAGTATATGGCTTCTATGGGCATTTACATCTTCAACCGCAAGGCGCTCAATGATTTATTTGATAAATATGCCGATGCAACGGATTTCGGAAAAGAAATTATTCCCGAGGCCATCAACGAAGGCCGCACTGTGGCAGCCTATCATTACGAAGGATACTGGACAGATATCGGTACCATCCGGTCTTTCTTCGAGGCCAATATCGAACTGACGGATCATATTCCATCCTTCAACCTGTTCAACAGCTCGCGCCAGATTTATACCCGCGGCCGTATGTTGCCCCCGGCCAAATTCTACGGTGGTACCCAACTCAACAGAGCCTTGATTGCAGAAGGTTCTATTTTGCACGCCCGTCTGATTGAAGGTTCAATCATTGGACTTCGATCCCGGATTGGCGAAAATACGGTCATCAAGGATTCCATCGTGATGGGTAATGATTCTTACCAGACCCTGGAAGAAATTGCGCTCCACCAGGACGACATTCCGCTGGGGGTCGGTCACTATTGCCACATCGAACACGCGATCCTGGATAAAGACTGCCGGATCGGAAACAATGTCGTCATCAAAGGCGGCGATCACCTGCCAGATATGGATACGCCGGAGTTTTGTATCCGCGATGGGGTAGTGGTGGTGCGCAAGGGAGCTGTGATACCGGAAGGGACGCGGGTGATGTAGAAGACGATTTTTCTTTTTTGGATTAAATGGCTATCGGCATATTGTACCCCAACCGAACCGGGCGACCACAAGGGCCCCTACCCAATTATTGATTTGAATCCAATGTAGGAAAGGTTTTGGTTTGGTAGGGGCGACCCTTGTGGTCGCCCGGTTCGGTTGGGGTACAATATGCGGATAGTCAATTTAGATTAAATGGCACACGGATTTGAGGGAAAAAATCCGTGTCCAATCCCTCAAATCCGTGTGCCATTTAATCAAAAAGAAAAAATCCTCATTTCCACCGGTTGCTCAGCTTCTCAAAACCCGGGATATGCCTGTGGTGGTACATATCCAGCACCTGTCCGTCTTTCCAGACTACCAGGCCCGGATTGCCCCGGATAATCGTTTTCAGCAATTTGTCGTCCGCTTTATAGAACGGATAAGTAGCGCCCGTTTTTTTCGCAAAATCAGCCGCCACTTCCGCGTCGCCGATAGTCGTAATGGCGTACACTTTCCAGCCTGCTTTCTGGGCGGCTTCGGCCAGCGGATTCACTTCATTTTTGAAACGATCGCCATAAGCGGCTGTCGGAATAAACACTTCCTTTTCCACTTTTTGCTGTGATACGGAACCTACGCGGCGCTGCAACTGAATGGAATCTTTGCTGATGCGAAGGGTGTCCATTGCCCAGGTAGTATCCTGTACCACAATGGTTTCTGTCTGTTTCGCACCGTCGAGGTGGTAGGCCACGATCATCAGGCTATATCCTTTTTCTTCCAGCAACTGATCCGTCACCTCGCCGTTTTCACCGTCTTCGACGGCAAATTCGCTGACTTTTGTTTTGGTAATCGGCATTTTTTGGCCGTCTTTCTCCACATACCAGTCTGTTTGAATCTGGTCTTTCACCTTCCAGCCCTTGTCTTTGGGATATTCTTTGTAGTAAGTGATTTTACCCGGTTCCGGCTCCATAAATTTCACTACTTCGCCGGTATTGGTATTTTCAAGTATCCATCCGAGTACATCAATTTTCGCTTCTCCTTCCAGGGCTTTGCGTTCGCGCACCTGTGAGCCGATGGCAAAGGGACGAAAATCGACCGGCGGCAGGTTCCAGTACGTGCTGTACAGGCAAAGGAACAAGGATGCCACCGCAGTAGTACCGGTAATCAGGTTGCGTTTTTGCGCCGTCCACAACTGGTGCATATTTTTGGTGCGCAGTAAAAACAGCAAAGCAGGTACCATCAGCCCGAGGTCTTTAAAAAATGAAACCTTTGGGTCGAGTTTGATAAAATCGCCGAAACAACCGCAGTCCGTCACGCGCATCTGTGTTTTGATGTATGGGCCCCATTTGGCAAAATCAAAGAAATTGTCTTCCACCGGTACGAAGCCGGTGAGGTAAGTAAATCCTGTAAGGATAGTAAAGAAAAATACGATCCCGAAAAACAGCCAGGCCGTCCATTTGCGGCTGTAACCGACAATCAGCATCACGCCGAGCACGATTTCAAGCACGATCATTACAATAGAGAAACCGTTGACATATTTCAACAGCCAGGGGAACAGGGGTGCGAGGCCTGCGAACATGTTGTTCAGTCCAGCAAAGGTCTGTTCAAAAGCGCCGAAATAATCCACCATTTTATAGGCGGTGCCGATGGGGTCTACGGCTTTCACCAGGCCGGAAAAAACAAACCACACCCCACAAAAGTGCTGGAGAAAACTCCAGAAGATGTTGTTTGTCTTTTTAGCGCGCACAGTGAAATAGGTAAATGCCGCGCCCATGATGGCAAATGAAATCAATAGAGTTGGTAAAGAATTCATATAAATTCGTTGATGGATGGATGTTATTCAGACAATCGGATCAGGGCAAACGCCGCGTAGTTGATGATATCGCGGTAATTTGCCTCTAAACCTTCCGACACAATAGTTTGTCCCGCATTGTCTTCTATTTGTTTGATTCTCAATAATTTTTGCAAAATAAGATCGGTCATACTGCTGATCCGCATCAGTCGCCAGGCCTCGTCGTAATCGTGGTTTTTGGCTTGCAGCAGGCGAATATTTTCGGCTATTTGCCGGTCGTACAGCGCAGCCACTTCAGATGCTTTCAATTCCAGGGGCGCATCGGCGGGCATTGACAACTGAATCATCGCCAGCACACAGTAATTGATCAATCCGACAAACTCCGAATCGATGGAATCGGCCACTTCCTGTTTGCCTTTTTCTTCAATACTGCGGATGCGCAAGGCTTTGATATACAGTTGATCCGTAATGCTGGAAGGACGCAAAATGCGCCATGCCGTTCCGTAATCGGCTGTTTTTTTGAGAAAGAGGTCGCGGCATTTATCCGTCACCTCGCGAAATTGTTCTAATGTGTTTTTCATAAAGGCGGGCAAATATACATGCTCCCGCATGGCTGACACTTTTAAGGGGCGCTATTTTGATTTTGTTAAACTATTTCCTGATTCTATGAAACCGGGGCACAAACAAACCGCAGGCGCCTCCAACGACCAATCCGGTGAGCACATCCGTCAGGTAGTGTTTGCCTGCTTTTACCCTGAAAAAGCCAACGGTGACCGGAATGGCTGCCGCAGTGGCCCATACGACCGGCTTCCAGCCGGAATCGGGATGGTAGTCCGACCATATCTGCGCAGCGGAAAATGTAGCCGCCGCACTCATGGAAGTATGGCCGGAGAAAAAAGAAGCATAGGCATCGCGTCTCAACTTGTCTGACAGGGGTACCTCGGGGTTGTAATTGTAAGGCCGAGGCCGCAGGGCAATTTCCTTACAAAGATTCGTGAGTGCAAAATTGAGCATCAGCGTTTCGCCTACCAGTAAAACCGCCGTTGGTGCGTCGCGGCGAATATCCTTGTCGAGCAGCAATAAAACCGGCGAAGCAATGGCGGAAAGCAGCAAAACATCACTGGCTTTGCGCGCAGGGAGGGAAAATTGCCGGGTGGCGAAACGTTCAAATTTCGGTACCCGGCTCAATTGAAGTGCTTCTATCTGAGCGTTTGTGAAAGGCTGGTTGTGCGTGTGTAGCCAGGCAGAAACGCCAATGCCTGCGCTGCTGCCGCCGATCCACGCGGCTTCCTGCTTCCAGCTTGTTTTATAAGGGTTTTGCGCTGATAAAGTAAGTAAAAAATGGCAAAATAGAAATGTAAAAAACTGCTTTAGGTGTTTCAAAATCATTCTTTTTGGACAATAAATTACCGCGCCCCAACCGTACCACACGCCCGCGGCCGAGAACCCCCGGCGGGCCCCCACCCCGCCCCCCCGCCCCAACGAAAACCCAAAAAAAACAAGGGCCCGGGGGCGGAAAAAAAAAAAAAGAGGGAAAAAAAAAAGGCCCCCCCAAAAAAAAAACACCCCACCCTCCCCAACACCCCCCCCCCCCCCCCCCCCCCCCCCCCCCCCCCCCCGGCCCCAAAAAAACCACCCCCCAACCCCAAAGAGCGGCCCGGCGGGATTCTCACCTCTCACCTCTCACTTCTCACTTCTTATTTCAGAATATGCTTCACCCTTGGCCGGTGCGGCGTAATATCACCTAATCTCGCCTTCTTAGCGTCTTCAAAATCCGTAAATCCGCCCTCGAAGAACACCACCTCGGCGTCATCTTCAAAAGAAAGGATGTGCGTTGCCAGGCGGTCGAGGAACCAGCGGTCGTGGCTGATAATCAGGGCGCAACCGGCAAAGTTTTCGAGCGCTTCTTCCAGGGCGCGCAAGGTGTTTACGTCGATATCGTTGGTCGGCTCGTCGAGCAGCAGCACGTTGCCACCGTCTTTGAGCGTCATAGCCAGGTGTACGCGGTTGCGTTCGCCACCGGAGCACACGCCGAGTTTTTTCTGCTGATCGGCGCCGGCAAAGTTGAATCGCGACAGGTAAGCACGGGCGTTCACACTGGTATTGCCCACCTGGATAATGTCATTGCCTTCGCTTACAATTTCGTAAATCGTTTTATTCGGCAACAAGGCTTCATGGCTCTGGTCGACGTAGCTCATTTGCACGGAATCACCGATAATTACTTCGCCGGTATCCGGTTTTTCGCGCCCGGTGATGATTTTGAACAAGGTGGATTTGCCCACGCCGTTCGGCCCGATGATGCCTACAATGGCGTTTTTGGGAATATCCAGCGAAACGTTTTCAAATAAAATCCGGTCGCCGAATGATTTGCTGATATTTTTCAACTCGATGACCTTATCGCCCAGGCGCTGACCGGTTGGGATAAACAATTCGAGTTTGTTTTCTTTTTCGCGGGACTCTTCGCCGGCCATTTTTTCATAAGCGCTCAAACGGGCCTTGCCTTTGGCCTGTCGCCCTTTGGCGCCCATACGCACCCATTCGAGTTCGTGTTCGAGTTGTTTGCGGCGCTTGTCTTCCTGTTTTTCTTCCTGTGCCAGGCGTTTGGTTTTCTGCTCCAGCCAGCTGGAGTAGTTGCCCTGCCAGGGGATACCTTCGCCGCGGTCGAGTTCGAGAATCCAGCCCGCTACATTGTCCAGGAAGTAACGGTCGTGGGTAACAGCGATGACAGTGCCGGGGAAACTCTGCAGGTATTGTTCCAGCCAGGCCACCGATTCGGCATCCAGGTGGTTGGTCGGCTCGTCGAGCAGCAGAATATCGGGCTGGCTAAGCAGCAGGCGCGCCAATGCGACCCGGCGGCGTTCACCGCCGGAGCAGATTTTGATCGGGCGGTCGTCTTCCGGGCAGCGCAGAGCGTCCATAAACACGCCGAGGCGATAATCCAGTTCCCAGCCGTTGTTGTGCTCGATCTGTTCGAGCACTTCGCCCTGGCGTTCAATGAGTTTCATCATCTCATCGTCGTCGGTCACTTCGCCGAGTTTGGTACCGATGTCTTCATTTTCCTGTAGCAAATCCACAATATGTTGAACGGCTTCTTCCACGATCTGGCGCACTGTTTTGGTGTCGTCGAGTTCGGGTTCCTGGGCGAGGTAGCCGATTTTGAACTGTTTTTCAAATTCAATTTTGCCTTCATAATTCTGGTCTATGCCGGCAATGATTTTCAACAGGGTAGATTTACCCGAACCGTTCAGACCGAGCACGCCAATTTTAGCGCCGTAGTAAAACGACAACCAGATGTTTTTTAGCACTTGTTTTTGCGGCGGGAAGGTTTTGTTCACGCCGGACATGGAGAAGATTATTTTTTCGGACATCTATATTAGAGGTGAGAGGTGAGAGGTGAGAGTGAGTGAGAAGGGTGAGAAGTGAGAGGTGAGATGGTTGCAGTTTGATGGTTTTGGCTTGGGTTTTTCAGGCCGTAAACTGAGTAGTGAGGCATTTCGTTAGAAAATGTTAAACTCTTCCAACCATGCCCCCCACAACCGCCTGAAAACCCAAGCTAAAACCTCAACCCAGCCAAGCGGGACCTCTCACCTCTCACTTCTCACTTCTAAAAATCGCGCGCAAAGGTCGCATGAACTGTGGAGAGTTTTTAGAAAAATTCAAAAGTTGCGACGGATTTTTCATTTGGGTAGGCGTATTCGGGAGACTTTCGCATTTTTGCGACGACAAAATGAAATACGGCTTCAAATACCGGATAATCAGAAAAAAAGGTCCATTTTTATGCGAATCATCGGCGAAATTCAACACCCCACTTTAAAAATTACCATTTTCAAAATGGGCGAACGCACCAGCGTCAAATTTGAAAATGAACGCTACGAACAGACGTATAAACTGGGTATGGATGAACGGTGGGCACGATTGGAAACGATTCAGCAATGGGTGGATGCAGACTTCCTGGAGAAAGTGCTACAAACTTTTCAGCAGATGCACCAAGCGCAAATGAGCGCCATAAGCCGCCTTTTTACCTCAGAATCAGAAAATATATTCGAAGAAATAATATGAAAACAGCAGATCAATGATATTAATATAAGGCCACAAGTGTCCTTTTCGTATCATTGCGCCGTTTTACAATTTAATTTTTTCAAAATCCGATGCACACACACAACATGAAACGATTGTTGATCGCGCTGATAACCGTTATCCCTGTACTGCTTTTTTCCCAGACCGGAAAAACGGGGCGCCCGCTTTACGATAAAAAATCAATCGGCGAAATTCGCCTGACGCTCCCTGCTAAAACTGGGTGAATGCCCTCGACTCCATGCGTATTTATGGCATGGGCCAGATGGCAGGCAGTATTGTGGTGGATGGCGCCAAATACGAGGGCGTCGGGGTGCGCTTTCGTGGCGACAAGTCCTACCAGACCGGCCTGAAACGAAATCCGTTTACCATCAAACTGAACTTCACCAGCCAGGAACAGAACCACCAGGGTTATGTATCGCTGAAACTGTCTTCAGCGCTTCGCGACCCGAGTATGGTTCGGGAAGTGCTGTTCCATGAAATTGCGGGCAAATACATGCCTTCTTCCAAGGCAGCCTACACGAAATTATTTGTCAATGAGGAGTATATTGGCGTGTATGTTAGTCTGGAAAGTATCGATAAACAATTCCTGGAGGAGCATTTCGGTTCCGGCAACAATACCTTTTTTAAAGCCGGTGTCGACTACAAACCTGAAATTTCGGCCGGCTGCAAACAAAATATTTTTGGCTCGCTGGAATATGAAGACAATGTAGACTGCTATAAAGGCAATTTTGAAATGATTTCAGCCGCCGGTTGGAATGAATTGCAGGAACTAACCCGCATCCTGAATAATGAGCCTGACAAAATTGAACGCGTGCTGGATGTCGATCGTGCCTTATGGATGCTCGCCTTGAATAATGTTATGGTCAATTTGAGCAGCTATACCGGTAATTACAGCCAGAATTACTATCTCTACAAGGATAATTTCGGGCGTTTTCAACCGGTTCACTGGGACCTGAACCTGGCTTTTGGCAGTTTTAAAAACACCGGAAAAGGCAGCGATCTGGAAATCAAGGATTTGCAGACGCTCGACCCGCTGCTACATGCCGATAACCTGTACAAACCACTTATCAGTCAACTGCTGAAGGATGGTTTTTACAAAAAAATGTACCTCGCACACATTCGCCAGATCGTGGAAGAAAATTTCCTTAACGGCAGTTATGAAAAACGCGCCCAGGAATTGCAGGGCATGATTGTCGTGCCCTACAACGACGACCCGAATAAAGCCTATCCGCTCGATGATTTCCAGCGCAGCCTGCGCGAGACGGTTGGCAGAAAAAGTAAAATCCCGGGCATCGTCGAATTGATGTCAAAACGCACCCGTTACCTGAAAACACATCCTGATTTGACTGCGCTGCCTTCTTCTGTGACCAATGTGGAAGTGCAGGGCAGGGGCAAATTTGAAAATCAGAAACTCAATGCTTTCCGAATTGTGGCCAAGGCAGACCGCTTTCCAAAACGCCTGCTAGTATATTACCGGTTTGCCAATACGGAACCTTACACTATCGTTCCGATGAATGAAGAATCTTCCAATGATATGCCTTCCGGTATGAAAGCCTTTTCTGCCATCATTGAAGCAAAATCAATGGAAGCCGTATTGGACTACTATATTATTGCTGAAAATGCCGGAACAGTTGCTTTTGTACCGTCTACGTATATGAACAAGCCATATATGGTGAGGTTGAGCGACCTGAATAAATAGGAATGAGGATGAGGGAGAATGAGGGATTGTAGGATGAGACTGGGCGAGGCCATCCGTGATTCCGGCATAACGCTCGGCCATTCCTCATTCCTCATCCCTCATTCCTATTTTTTTCCCGTATCCGCGAAACGATAACCAACTGTGATATAAAATGGAATGTCCCAGTTCAAGAATGGAATATCGGACAAATTCGCTTCGTCCTGCCCATC
Organism: Lewinellaceae bacterium; assembly: GCA_016711435.1. Taxonomy (GTDB): domain Bacteria; phylum Bacteroidota; class Bacteroidia; order Chitinophagales; family Saprospiraceae; genus M3007. The sequence goes on along the minus strand of JADJSY010000091.1, from coordinate 7,827 downwards.
CGGATCGGTGAATTTATAGATCAAAGCGCGACCGAATCCAGTGCCAAAGTCAAAAATAAGTTTTTCATTCTTGGCTACGATTTTTCCTCCCAACAGGAAGCCAAGAGATAGACGCGTAGAGTTGAATTTCTCGGTTTCGCTATCCGATTCAAATTTATAAGAACCTCCAGCGTAACGCGAATAGGCGCCAATGTAAAATCCGTTCAGGCCTTTATCGGTGGGATTGAGATAGTAACGACCGTTGACTCCCAGACGTAATACATTTCCTTTGTAGTCATTGTCGTTTTCCAGATTGAGTTTGTTCCAGCCAAACCCGGGCGTCACTTCGATGCCGAAATTGTCTTTTATGCCAAATTCAACGGCTGCATTCAGGTTATTGAATAAAATACCCACAGGATTGATTTTGACATCGACTTGTGCCTGGACGGAATGGATGCTGAAAAGGCAAAAAAGGGCAAGCGGAATTAAGATTGATTGTTTCATAAAGCTAACTTTTAGTGATAAATGATGGCACAAAAGTATAGCCCGTTTTTGCCGGCGCAAGAGGTCGCGGGCACTTTCACTTTTTTTTAAAATATTTTGTATTCTTTAGTGTATATATTGTTAAAAAGATAATGGGAGCGTGAATAGTGAGTAGTGAGAGGCATTTGTTTAGAGAAACGAACTCATCGTTGTTCTAAGCAGATGCCACTCACTTCTCACTTCTCACTTCTCACTTCTAAATTGCCGGATCCGCCGGAGTATTTGCGTTGTTATCGCGCTCCACGGTTGGATAAGGATAATAATTACGACTGCGTTCAGAACCCGCGTCATTCGGACCAGGGGCGGTTGAAGCGGCGGCTATCCTCCAGTTTCATACCCGACATATACAATTCAATACAGCGTTGCCGGTAAATCTCGAACAACACAGATTCGGAAGTCACGGGGCCTGCATAAGCGGTCAGTTTGGCAGTCACCCCGAATGCATCTGTTGTTTTAGTGAGTATTTTATCCAATTCGGCCACTGCGTCCGGCAGCTGATTCTGACGGGCCAGACATTCCGCTTTGATGAGTGTAATTTCACCGGGCAGGTAAACCGGAATCGGGTCGGCGTCGCTTTTGAAAAAGCCCTGCACTTTTACGGGCACCGTATTATTGCCTAAATAAAATGCAATACGGGCATCCAGCTCATTCGGTTTCAACGTATCGGGTAAGCCAAAATTGGGCAAACCATTATAGGTATTGTTGTTCACTAAAGATATGCGAAATACCGGATTCTGGCTCACCGCATCGTACTTGAAGAACGATTTTTTTGTCAAATCGACATTGTTGGCAGCGAGATGTTGCAACTGGTCCAGACATTGCGCAGAAAAGCATTGCTGCCGCCCACGTTGCCCTTACCCGCTTCCAACGCCGCCAATTCGCCATTACCCGTATTGATAACATACAACTCCTTGGTTGTGAGTCCGTTGGATGAAATAGCGTTGTACAATGCACTGGTGGCGCCTACTGAAAATTCTTTTTTGATCCCGACAATCAGAGCGGTAAGCCCTTCGGCTGTTTGCACTACCTGCCCGCCATCGGCGGCATTCGGGTTAAAAACTCCCTTTTCGCAGCCGGCTAACAGCAACAGCATCGGGTGAGGAGTGTGAAGAGTATTTTTTTCATTGTAAAATGATTTTTTTGTTAAAAACTGGTTCCATTCAAACATGTTGTCCGGTGCGATATTAAAAACGACCTGCAACCCGAACGGAGAAACTGCGTGGAATGGGAACGCTACCGAAATCGTCGCCGCGTACGCGGTCATTCTGGCCTGCGGAATTTGTTTCCGGGTCAAATCCCTGATAATCATCAAAAGAAATCAGGTTGCGACCCATGAGACCTACCGTCAAATCTTCAAAGTTTTTCCCGATGCGACCGAAACTGTATGTGAGGCCGATTTCGCGCAATTTGATAAATGAAGCATCTTCAATATGCTCTTCCTGGATGCGTTGACCTGTTACGCCGCCCGCAATAGACGACACATAACCCCGGGGTAATTCGCCTTTGAGTTCCTTTTCTGCAATTTCACCGAAACCGACATTGTTACTGGTGATGCGGTTCCAGTTGTAAATTTCACCGCCCATAATGGCGTCAAACTGGAAATTGAACGTCAGTTTTTTATACGAAAGGGAGGAGTTAAAGGATCCAATCCAGTCCGGAGTCGGGTCGCCGATGACCTTGCGAAGTTCCTGCGTGCCTACGGTCAGCGGCTGACCGTTGGCGTCGAGCACAGGCACGCTACACGCTTCGCCGTAGCGGTAAATACGATCTTTCAACGCGCCGGTGGGCAGACTGGCTTCATTGTAGGCAGATTCCACAATCACCAGGCCGCGTTCCGGTTGGGCCAATCCCTGAGAAGTCAGCAACAACGAACCGTCGGCATTGCGTGCATAATAACGGCCAAAGAAAACGCCGAAAGATTCGCCATTCAAAGCCGACTGCGCGCCGTCAGAGCCGCGAAGCGACAGAACGCCATCGATACCGGACACTTCATTGCGGTTGGCGGAAAAGTTCAGACCCAGGTTCCACTGAAATTGGCATTGCGCACCGGTTGAGCGGTAAGCAGTAATTCGATACCCTTGTTGTTCATAGCGCCTGCATTTGCTAACAATGCTGGTGCCTCCAATGGAAGGGGAAGCGGACGGTTAAATGCCAGATTATCGATGTCCTGGTTGTACACGGTCAGGCTGAGACCGATCCTGTTGCGCAAAAAGCGAGGTCGAAGCCGGCTTCCGTTTCTGTCATACGTTCCGGAGCAACGTCGGGATTGTTCAGTGCTGCAGGAGGCAGTACTGCGGGTAATCCAGCCAGGTTACTGCCCGGGAAATTATTAAAACGGTCGTACGCGCCGATGCCCGTCAGGTTACCTGCCTGTCCGTAAGAAGCGCGGAGTTTTAGCGTACTCAGGTTTTTCTTCAGATTGCTGCTTTTGAACATCTCGGATGCCACCCAACTCATGCTCGCTTTCGGGTAAAAGTTATTCTGGTTTTCCTTTGAAAAAGCGGAGGCGCCGTCTATACGCCCGGCCAAGGTCACAAACAATTGGTCTTTAAATCCAAATGTTTCCTGCAGGAAATAACCGTTCAGTGAAAACTGGGAGATGGACTGCGCCGGGAGTTTAAACAGGTTGGAAGCCGCCGAAATATTGCGAATCAGCGGCGCCAGGTCACGTCCTTCTACAGAGGCGAAGTCCGTTTGTGCATATTGATACTGATAACCGCCGGTTGTGGTGGAAGTAATATGTTTGCCGAATGTAGTTTCATACGTCAGTAACAGGTCGCTGTTGATCTGGCTTACATTGCTGACAGCAACACCTACGTAGCCGTCCGGGAAGAAATCGGCCGACACACCTGTGTACGGTACACGCGGATGCAACTCGTTGCCTTGCAGGAGTAGTTGTCAGCGCCAAGTGTGTAATCGACCCGGAAACCTTTGAATGGAAACAATTTCAGGCTAATATCACCGATGGTGCGGTTGGTTTGTTGCGTGATGTCAAACGTCTCCAGCACGGTAAGCGGATTCATACGCACCAGTTCACCGGTTTCAGGGGTTCCGTCGGCGCTGCGCTCATCTATATTCCACATTGTCGATGATAAACATCGTACTGATGGGGCTGAAAAAGTTGTTTCCGTTCGGCATATCCTGGCTCTTGCTCAAGGTATATCCAAGACCTGCTGATAAGGTGGCCCAACTGCTGAGCGTCTGATTGAGGCGCAGCCGGCCCGTGTACTTTTTGAAATTTGTATTCAGGATAATACCATCGTTGTTCGCATAACCGAAGGAGGCGTAATAATTGCTTTTGTCGGTTCCACCTTTTAAGAAAGGTAATTGTCGGTTCCAAATGCCGTTTGAAAGATATTGTCCTGATAATCATACCGTTGTACGTCATATTGATCCGTGACGAGCAGGCGGTTGACGGGGCCGACTTTCACGAAGTTTTTGCCCATCGCCGTGAGTTGCGCTTCGGGTCAGGCCGACATTCAGCAAAATGGTCAGGCGGTCCTGTGCGGTTTCCAGGCGGTCGTTGCCTTTTACGCCAAACCGTTTGCCATAATCCGTCATAAATACTTTCTGGCGCAATTGGCTCATGCTGGCACTGGTGCTAAATTCGATACTCGGCTTGCCACTGCGCCTCTTTTGGGTAAAATCTGCACAACGCCATTGGAGGCCCTGAGGCCGTACAAGGCAGCGGCGGAAGCGCCGTTAAGCACCTCGATCCGCTCGATATCGTTCCGGGTTGATGTCGACCAAACGGTTCTGACCGGCTGCAAAACTGGTTGTCATCGCATCGGCGCTTCGATTGATAACGTTCTGCGACGAGTTGTCAACAATGACCCCGTCTACGATGTAAAGCGGGTCGGAGGAACCTTTGATAGAACTGGCGCCGCGCAAACGGATGGAAACCCCGCCGGAAGGGTCGCCTGAATTCTGGCTGATTTGCGCCCCTGCTACCTTACCGGAAAGTGCTCCGAGCGGGTTCACACTACCACTTTTTTCTAAACTCCGGCCGTCGACCACCCCGATGGAGTTGCCCAATTGCCGGCGCGTCGATGTCGGCGAACTGCCTGTCACCACGACTTCATCGAGGTTGAGGATATCGCCACCCGCACAATATCCTGAACCAGGTTGCTCTGGCCCCTGCGAAATGCTCACCTGTTTACGGGGAGCCTGATAGCCGAAGTACTTGACTTCCAGGTTGTGTCCCTTCCGCTACTGCACCGCTCAGGTTGTAAAACCCTCTTTCATCAAAGTGTAGGACCTGACGAACTTCACTAAGGAAACCGTGGCGCCTTGCAACCGGCGCGCCGGAGTCATCCGTTACGGTTCCTTTTATACTGCAACTGACAGATTGTGCCGATAAGCATATCGACACCATGGACAGAGCAATGTTAACATGCACCTGAAAGGCATTGAAAAATTCTTCATACGAAATTAAGTTTGGATTAATAGTTAGATGTAATTACATGATTTTAATAATCATCGGGGAAAGGTAAAATGGTTTTGAATTATCCGATTACATTTCGGCTGAAAAACCAACAATCTGTTTATGCGCTACCTTTCTCTGGATTTTTTCCGCGGCATTACGTTGCTGATGATCGTGGTGAACAATCCCGGCACCTGGCTTAAAGCATCTATGATCCGCTTGAACATGCCGACTGGCATGGCTGCACACCCACGGATCTGGTGTTTCGTTTTTCTGTTCATCGTAGGCGTGGCCTTGTGGTTTCCTTCTCAAATTTAATCAGCAGTTAACACCCGCGCTTACCCGAAAAATACTTCGCCGCGCAGCCCCTATTTTTTGATAGGACTGGCGCTCAATGCATTCCCGTTTTTAATAAAAACTGGTCGGAATTGCGCATTCTGGGTGTGCTGCAGCGCATCGGCCTGGCATATGGTATGGCGGCATTTTTATGTGTCATGTTGTCGCGGCAAGTGTTGGCCATCACAGCGGGATTTTTGCTTGCGGGTTACTGGACTGTGCTGCACCGGGCGGCGGAGCAGATCCCCACGCACTGGAGTTTAATGTTGTACGGGCAGGTCGACCTGATGCTGCTGGGCGCCGGACATTTATGGATGGGAAAAGGTATACCGTTTGATCCGGAGGGCTGCTGGAGCACATTGCCGGCGGTTGTAAGCTGTTATCATCGGATATCTGACAGGCAGTTTGATAACGGCGCGCAAATCTGAGCCGGGCCGATTGGTGTATGATTTGTTGTTTTATGGAACCATTGATAGGTGTGGCCGGACTTATCTGGGGACTTGCATTCCCGATCAATAAATCCCTTTTGGACCAGTTCTTTCGTTTGTACACGGGTGGTCAGGGATGATTTTCTTGTCTTTGTGCGTGTGGGCGCTCGACCTGCGCGGCTGGAATACATCAGGGCAAAACCGTTCCTGGTTTTCGGCTCCAACCCTCTTTTGCCTTTGCTGGCTGGCTTGGTTGTAAAACCGCCGGTTTAATGGCAAATACACCGACGCGGAAGGGAAAAGCCGTAGCGCCTTGTACTGGATTTACCAGCATGTGTTTTACCCGATCAACCAGGCAGAAATCTGGGTTCGCTCCTCTACACTTTGTTTTGCGGCTGTTATCTGGTTATTTGCCTGGTGTTGTCACAGGCGAGAAAGAATCTTTATTAAAATATAGTGTTTGGTGTATGGTTTAGGAGCATAGTGTTTGGGGCGCTTCGCCTGAGCCACCCAGACAGTTGCCAAAGGCGAAGCGCCCCAAACACTACACACCATACACCAAACACTCAATTTCCCAGCATTTTTAGGCTTTTTCCTCGGCATGATCCTTCCAGTTAAAATACAGAATACTCCTTAAATTAGGTGCTGAGTTATCATACAAAATGATAGTTCTTGGCCGTGCTAGGCCTGCCTTGCCCTGGCTGTCGAATCTGACCTGGATAGTAGCCGTTTTTCCCGGTTGAAGCGGCGATTTGGGATACTGCGAAAGCACCGTACAGTCGCAACTTGTTCGCACGCGCCTGATCTGATATGGTATGACGCCGGTATTGGTAACCGTAAAAGAATCCAGCAAATAGTCCCTTCTTCAATGACGCCGAAATCGAGGGTGTCGCGTCTCCAGGAGACGGTCGTCCGCTCGGCAGGGCTGGGGTCCGCCTGCGACTCGGCAGGAATGGCGGCGCCAATAAACAGCATCAGGATTAATCGTGGGAAACGTAGCATCGGTGTTTGATTTATGAATGCTGAGTAGACGGCAAAAGTAGCGGATTGTGGAAAACTTTATCGGTTTTAATCATTTTCTCCTCAAACCGGGTGTGTTTTGGCTTTATTTTTCATACGAAGTATCCTGGGGTTTTCCGTCGGAGTTCAAAACGATGTTGAAAATCCCAGACTTGCTTTTCAATATCAATATTACAGGATGAAAAATTACGCTTGTTCCTGATCTGTGTTGCAGGCTGTTCCACTTCTTTTCTGCCCAAATACCCGCCAACACCCAGCCGCCTTCCACCTATGCTGACTCATTGTTTTTGCCAATCAATGGCAACCTGCCGAAACTGCCTACCGGGAAACATTTGCTGAAATACCCGGGCGCAGCATTGCCCAAACTACGCATTGCCTTCTGCCAAATCCGCCAGAACCGCCCGGATGAAGCCATCACGGGTTGCAGCAACTGGACCAACATGGCTGATTTACCCGCCAACCTGCTTCCGATGGTGCACGCCGCCTGGCGATGGCCTATTCCCCGAAAAACAACACGCAGGCCTTCGAGTGGCTGAAAGCGCAGTCCAACGGCTACAACAACGTATATGAACTGGAACAGGACATTGCCTTTGCGAACATCCAAAAAGACAGCCGTCTTCAAATCCTTCGGGAGGCCATGTTATTAGCCAGTTACCCTTGCCTGCGAGATACCGCATCCCTGCATTCGATTTTGGGTTGGTGAATGGGAAGTGTTTGCGAATAGCGCTACCAGTAGGCGCGCCGGTACCAGTTCGATCCAGAAATGTTTCCGGCGGCCGCCTGATTCTGGAAAACTGGACTACCTGGAAACGGTCCGCATAACGGAAAAAGTATGAATTTCTTACGTGCCTGAGACCGGCAAATGGCGGCAGATATGGACGGACTCCGGGCGCAACCTGAGCCTATTTCGAAAACGGGGAGTACAAAGACGGCGCGATGCGTTTCACCACAACCACTGCGCAGGACAACCCGAAAACTGACATTTTTTAACCCTCGGCCCCAATAAAGTACGCCAATTCTATGAAGTATCCGCTGATGAAGGAAAGACTTATCAGGTGGGCTATGATTTATTTATGTCAGAAAAGGAGCGGGGAATGG
>JADJSY010000090.1 GCA_016711435.1 Lewinellaceae bacterium | reverse complement strand
TTGCTGGCGGCACGCAGGCCAGACTATAACAAGACTCGGCGATTACCGGAATCGCGTACTGGATGTCCACACCTCTATCCCGGCCCTCACGAACCATGATCCCGGCTCGAAACCGACTGACTACCGATCCACTGGATGGACACCCGTCGGCCGTGCGAAGAACCAGGCTATCCCCTTGCGCCGAATCTACGAAACGATGACGCCCAATACACGCACTCCCCAGATCCCTTTGCTCTTGCCAATGCATGACCTCGCAGATGCAGAAACGGTAGTGAGCGAAATCGAAGCCTTGCTCAGCGCGGGAGCCTTAGTCTGCGCCCACCGCCACCTGTGCCGACCACCTGCTGTGGGCGGGGCTGTATCGGCTGCGTATGGCAGGGGTACTTCGATGCGCTGCAGTACTGGCGGGATCAAGCCAGAGGGCTCTTGCGTCCATGTGCATCTCAGTGACTGACCCCGTTTCCGCAGCGAGCGCCGAACTTGTCTGCCATTTTTCCCGGATTGCTAATGTTTTTGTACAGTAGGCGATGTGGTGTAGACTTCTTACCGGTACTGATCGTCTAATTGAGCACTGGCAACGGTCAGCGCCAAGACGATCTGCATGAATTCTGGCCTTATCAGGAGGAGGACATGGACGACAAATCGGAAGTCCGATGTTCCGCCATCAGGGCGAAGCTGCTGGAGAAGATGAAGGACTACCCTGGTGCTTACCCAAAGCTGATTGAGCAGCGTTTCCCGCGCATTCTCGCCAAAACCAGCCGATCTCTGGGGCAAACCTGCCCTTGATCAATATCTCGACGTCCTGATGTTTACGGATCGCAGTGACCGGCAGGGGTTTCCGCCGGAGGTCGCGGTGGAAGTATTCCGCCTGTCCACCGCTCACGCCGCCCTCAATCTTGTCAAGCAAGCTAAAGTCACAGGCTGGGCCGGAGTCGACGAAGCGGTCCTTGATAAAAAGGCTTTCGCCAAGGACGAATAGGAAGCACAACAAAAGCCTGCGCAGATGCGGGCTTTGTCGCATTTGCCTGGCGGGTTCCCTCGCGATAAGTGCGGCAATCCGGACACGGTTCGGCAAGGATTGACAAGCATTCAGGAGAGGCCATATGGCGTTACACGTTTTCGTGGCCATGCCTTACGGTCGCAGTCAGAACATCGATTTTGATGCGGTCTACGCCGAGTATCTCAAACCGGCGCTGGAAACTGCAGGCTTCGAGGTCACCACCATGCAGTCCCGAATAACGACCGATCAGCCCGGTCTTCCGGTTGCTGGACGGAGGCTCAGCGAGCCGGCCTGGCGCACAGCTGCTTTGCACTAGTGACCGGCAACAATGAATTCCGCCAAGAGTCCTGGCACCGGGGCATCTTGAGATCGCGCGCAAAGGCAACCGTCCAGGTGACATCATGGTGCTGGCTGAAGAAACGCCGACCTGGGCTCTGCGCCTGAAGCACGGCGAATAGCCGGCACGGCGTTGATGAAGCTCAATCAATGTCAGCTGGCACTGGATCAGTTCGATGCGGCTATCGAGCTCGACCCCGCCGACGAGCATAACCAGCGCGCGAAATCCAGCTTCTCGCCCTCCTCGAACGCCAAGTGACGAAGCCCGCGAAGTAGTCAACGCCCTCATCCGCCAACACGGCAATAGCCCGGAAAACTGGCGACTGCTTGGCCGCCTCGGGAAACGGAAGACTGGGTACAACGCTGGCGCTTGCGCCGCCGCAGCCCTGAAAGCAGGCGCGAGGAGAGGGACGCGAGCTGCCGCAGCTCATTCAAGCCATCGAGCCCTGCATGAACGCCTTCATCAGTGATCCAGCGCATTTCATTTCGGGTATCAACGCCTGCACTCTTCGCCATTTGCAGATCCACTCCGATACGTGCTAGCCGATCCGGCCAGCCTGCCCAACCTTGAAGGCGGCGTAATCTGGTCCTGCCTGGCCGCCCTAGAACGCCAGCCGGACGACTATGCGACTCGCGCTGCCTGGGCCGAACGACAATCCTGTTCAATCCACCCGGCGCGGGCGGAGAAAGCCTGGCGAGGCGGTAGCTGTCGCCAACAAGGTTTGGCATGCACTGGAAACGAGCCGGCAGCAACTGCTCATTCTGCGCGACCTGGAATTCCGCACACAAACGTGGAAACCGCACTGGCGGTGCTGGATGAGAAATCGCCAGCCTGGAAGCACCGTGGCAGGCGCGCCGGATCTCCTTTTCAGCGGGCATATGATCGATACCCTTGATCGAGCGAACCCCGCTTTCCCGCATTGCAGGAAAACACAGCGGCGGCGGCCATCGCCGCCAAACTCCGGTGAACTCGGAATGGGTGAAGGAGGCGAGCGGACCTCGCCATCACTGCGGCGGCGCGTGTGGGGGCGACACCCTGTTTGCCGGAAACCACACTTCACCGCGGTGCGGGTTCACCTGCCACCAGCGGTTCAATGAAGCCGGACTTTTTGCAGGCTTCGTTGCGTTAGCTTAGCGAGTCCTCCAGATCACCGTTGTTATGCAGGTCAAGGAACATGCCCTTACCCGGATACGCCTGCAACTGGACGAGTTGGGCTTTCCCGGAAGACAGCAACCCCTATGTGCGCAATAACCTTTGGCAGCTTTACACGGCGCTGGCACAATGCCGACGGCGTCGACAGGGTGCGCTTCGTCGGCCTGTGGAATGGCGAGGGCGGTTCCGGGCCCGGCGGCACGCAGAACATGGTTGAAACAGTCAGGCGGTATGCCGGACGGGTCAGCATCATCGATACCCGGCAGTTGTTCGGACTGTGACGATTCAGACAGGAGATACGCCATGAATCCAGGCGCGGAACTTCAGTATGAACTTGGTCGCGCAGTCGGTACACTGCAGCGGCGAAGCGCCAGTACCAGCGATACGACTCGAAAAGAAGGCCCTGAGCAGGATAATTCAGCGCCTCGACAAGCGGCAGTTGCGGCGCTGGACCGGGCCGACCTGTTCACCTGCCGTTGCCAAGACCTGGCGGAGGCATCGACGCACTGGACGACGCCGTAGCGGCAGTCAAGCGCGGGCCGTTGGACGCGCTACCTGAGCGCGCTTGAAGGTCATTTTGACGACCTCTCCAGCCTGTCCGCCGCCCTGCACGGCCTGGATGCGCTGGTGCCCACGCCAGCTGCGGATGAGCTCGCAGCCGATTCTGCCGAACCGAAGCCCGTAAGTACCCTGCCCAAAGCAAAAAGCCGCGGCAAGAAAGCACGTGGAATGATTCCGGAAGAGGCACTGGAAAAGGCGCAGGGAATGGCGCTTGCTGCAGCACTGCCCGCCAGCCCAAGCCTCCCGCCAACGCCACCGATTTTGCCACCCTGAAGGACGAATACGCGGCGTGGTACGCCGCCTGCAAGGTTCGGCCGGAACGCAAGGGCGAACTGGCCTATTATCTCAAGCGTTTGACCCAAGGCCAGCCCACCTACCAGCAGGTAGGAGCCGAACTCAACATTCCCTGGGTATTCATCGGCATCACCCATGGAATGGAGTGCGGCTTCAACTTCAAGGGACACCTGCATAACGGTGACCCCTTGACCGCGCGTACGGTGCAGGTGCCCAAAGCCAGGCCGGCAACCGGCAATCCGCCCTTCACCTGGAGCCAGAGCGCCCGCGACGCGCTGATCGCCAAAGGCTACCAACAGGTCACCGACTGGTCGGTGCCGCACATGCTGCACCATTTCGAGCGCTACAACGGCATGGGTTATCGGCGCCGGGGCGTACCCACTCCCTACCTCTGGAGCTTTCCAATCTGTTCGAGAAAACCAAGTTCGTCGCCGACGGCCACCCGACCTGGAAGCCGTCAGCAAGCAATGCGGCGCGGCACTGATGCTGAAAGCCGTGCTGGGTTGAAATCCAAACGTTTCTCTCACCCAAACAATGGAGATCACATCATGAGCAAGAAGGCACGCATGTATCGGTATCAACGACTATCCCGGCACCCAGAATGACCTCTCGGGGTGCGTCAAACGACGCCAACGACTGGGCCGCCGAACTGGGCAAGCCAACGGTTACGCCGTCACAAAGATGCTAAGATGGACAGGCGACGCATGCCGCCATGACAGCGGCGATCGGCAGTCTGATCAAAAGCGCCGTCAACGGAGACACGCTGGTGAGTCGGCCTATTCCGTCCACGGTACCTGGGTGCCGGACAGTTCGGGCGATGCGCCGGATAGGCCGCGACGAGGGGCTCTGCCCCTGGGACATCGGCATCGGTCGGCCTTTGCTGGATGAGACAGATCCACCAGTGTTTGATGCCCGACCGGCCGGGGTGCCCATCCTGCTCCTCTCCGACAGTTACCATTCGGGCTCGGTCACTCGCGTCAGAGAGGACGCTCGACCCCGGACAGCCCCGCGCCCGCTTCATGCCGCTGGAAGCCTGGATGCCGGGCCAATGAGCTACCGCAAGCCAGCACCGCCCGCCCCATCTGGTCGGCGGAAACCTGGCGGTGGCGACCTGCTCCCTCTCCGGATGCCTCGACACAGTATTCTTGGGCACCAGCTTCGAGGGCGACCCAATGGCGCTTCACCTATCACGCCTGAAAACTCTGCACGAGAACAAGCCGGCCAACTACGAAGCGTGGTTTCAAGCCATTCGCACCTGCCTGCCGTCGACCAAGCTGCCGGAGGACCCGCAGATTCTCGGTTCCGCCACGGCGCGACGATTCGGGGTGTTTGCCTGATTTCGTCCGGAAGAGCCGGCCAGAGTGAACAAGAACTGATCTTCGTGGTATCAGACTGACAGGGCCAGGTTAGGATCCGGAATCGCAGTACTTAACGGTCAGCTCAATGCCAGTTCGACATGCCGTCCGGCCCGTGGCACAGTGTCACCGCATATCGGGGAGACTAAACTTACTCGCGTTTGCCGCGCACCAGATCGGAAATACATGAATTGGCCGACACCCGGTTGCCGGCCGCTCAGCCTGCGTCCAGCCCTTGTCCAATGGCCTCGCGAATGCGTGCCATCAATTCGGTACGCATCGCCAGAATCGTCGTCTCCTCTGGCGAAAAACCAGGTCAGCAAAAAAACATTACCGCTGCTCTCAACCACGGGTTCCTTATTCATGACTCAGTCTCCAATCTGCCGGTAACGTCGAGCCGCCTAATTCTGATGTCTTCCTTGTGGGTCTTCTGCGTCTTTTTCTGAAAAGCATGCGGCACATACACCCGCGTTGTCGAACTTGGCGACATAGATCACGCGCCACTCACCCAGCACATGCAGGCGAATCTCATAGGCACCGGCACCCACGTTGAGCATGGGCTTGAAATCCGACGGCATCAAACCGCGCTACACGGCGTCCAGTTCAAAGCCTGCTTCACGCCGCGCTTCCAACGGAAAGTCGCGCAGATCGTCGATACTGGAGCCGATGAAACGCAGAGTTTTCATAAAACTGATTATATCGATACTTTAATAAATTATCAAAGTAGTTTGATTTTCTGTTGCTGCTCAACGGGGCGATACCCGTGTTGCTGCCCCCTGCTGGTATCCAATTCGGATAAAACCGTTTTTAAAGCGGCTTCGTTGCGGGCTAAGAGAGTGACATTGGCGCCCAAGGCGGCCAATTCGAGGGCAACGGCTTTGCCGATCCCTTTACTACTGCCGCCTACGAGCGCGTTTTTATGTTGCAGGTCTGTTTGCATAAACTTTAAAACGGTTAGTTTACCTTTACGATGACCCTGCGGAGGTTTTTTTCTCCTGAAAAAGCCAGCGTATAAATGCCCGAAGGTAAAGCTTCTAAAGGAATTATGGTTTTTCCGGGATTTATATTTTTTTCAAAAACCATATTCCCGGTGGCATTGTACATGATTAACCTGCCGGGGATATTACCCGGAGCCAATGAAACGGTCAGGAAATCGCTGAACGGATTCGGATAAAATTCGATGTCAACAGCTTCCATTTCCTGCGTGGCTACACAGACCTCCATCTGGATACTGGGTGAATTGACGACTTCCGCGGTGACACAGGGCAGGGAAGAAGTGAGATAACACCCCACCAAATCGCCATCCCACAGGGCATTAGTGGTAAATATTTCCTGTAAAGCCCGTTGAGATGCCGTTGATAAACCATTCCAAGGCAGGATTCTCACCGCCGTTGACGATTTCCACCGTAAAAGTGACATAGTCGCCAATACAGATACTGGTATCGGAGGCGATGATTTGAATGAACGGGGCTAAAGTAGGAGTGGTTTGCAAGGTGAATGGCAGCGACTCGGCAGTTGAAGTCGTCGCACAGGCCAATGAAGAAGTGAGTATACAGTAAATTACATCGCCCGTTTCGAGTTCGGAGGATACCAATGATTGTCCGGTTCCTGCCACGACATCGTTGACATACCATTGCAGACCCGGAGCCGGGCCGCCATTTACAGTAGCAGCGGTCAGCATTACCTCCATTCCTTCGCAAAAAACTGGCACCGGTATTCTCAATGCTGACCGCCGGTGTGACCTGTTCGCTCACCAATACTGAAACCGGATCGGAAACGATCGAAGGTGTAATCACACAGGCCGCAGTTGAGGTTAGCCAACAGGTGATAATATCACTGCTCACTAAGGTTTCGTCCACATATACCGGATCATTATTTCCAACTTCGATATTGTTTTTAAACCATTGATAAGCTGGCAAATCTCCGCCGTTTTCGATAGCTGCTGTAAAAATCACTTCATCACCGGTACACACACTTTCGCTGGAAGCAAGGACGCTGATGACGGGATTGACATAAGCATAGACGGTAATTTCGACGGTATTACTAAAAACCGTACCCGTCACATTGCTGATACTGCAATAGTAATCGCCGGCATCACTTTCAGTTGCCGGATTGACAATCAACACTGCTTCTATGGCACCTTCTACGGGTTCCCCATTGTGGAACCATTGATATTGAATATCGGTCGTCGCTGTAACACCTACCTGTAGTGTAAACGAACCGTTTTCACAAAGGGTAGCGGCCTGAGGCTGAGAGACGATCTGTGGCAAGTCCGGCTGATCTATATATTCATAGACACCCAGGTCCACGACTGAATTACTGATCCGTGGATGACCCTCGAGGTCTAGCGAAACATATACCATCGCATTATAACCGGCATCCACGACCGGAGAAACGGGAGAAGGATGAAAATCACCTGCAGCCGGGGCTCCAAACATAGGGTCCGCATCGTATAACATGCCATCGCCGCAACTCACATTGGAACCAGCGCCGCTGTTCAGCGAATTACAATCCAGGACATCCACTAAGGAATATTGAATAAAAGGAGTGCCCTCAATACAACGAAAAACCGAACCGAAATTGGCGTTATTGCTTTTAAAAATGCAATTGGTGATGACGGGGGTACTATTGCCATTATCGCTGGCATTGCAGTAAATCGCGCCACCGACATTGGCATTATTGCCATAAAAAGTACAATTGGTGATGATCGCGTCGGCATGTCCGCCTTCTGCTCCGAGGTTGTAAATAGCCCCCGCCGAGCTCGCGCTGTTATTGTAAAAAAGGCAATTAGTGATGACGGGACTGCTATGGCCACTTTTTCCCTGGTTGTACATAGCACCGCCATAAGTATCGGCCGTATTGGCATAAAAAAGACAATCGGTAATTTCCGGCTCACTGAAGCCGCTGTCTCCATTGTTGAACAAGGCCGTACCCGCGCCACCGGAATGATTGAAGCGGAAGGTGCAACGGCTGATCTGCGGACTCGCTTCGCCTTCGAAAGCGGCATTGTAGAGCGCGCCCCCGTCGGAAGTCGTGGAATTATACTCAAAAAGGCAGTCTTCCGCTATCATATTACATTGTCCCCCAAAAGTACCGTCGTTGTAAATACTACCACCGCTGGTGGCATCATTCCCATTAAAAGTGCAATCATAAAAATCAGGATGGCAATCGCCATTTTTACCAAAATTATAAATACCACCGCCTTTGTCAGTGGTGATATTATTGTCAAAGTTGCAGTTGTTGAAAATAGTATGATTAGTGCCTATCTCGGCACCCATATTAAACACCGCACCGCCATTTTGCGACGCCAGATTATTGATAAAACTGCAATCATTGAATACGGGGCTGCTGATACCGGAGAATTCGCCGATATTGGCCACCGCGCCACCGGAATTCAGGCAGGAATTATTGGAAAAAAGGCAGTTTTCCACCAGCGGACTGGCGGCACCCTGGAAGCCGCCGTCATTGTATAAAGCGCCGGCATAGCCGACACTGTGATTGTTGATAAAAGAACAATTGCGGATGACGGGGTGGGACTGGGAACCGGGCAGCTGGCCATCATTGAACCAGGCAGCACCGCTGTTGTAATGGCTGCCCAGGGAAGCCTGGGAGTTGTCGGCATAACCCATCGTGATGATAAACCCGTCGAGCAGCGTACTATCGCTGACATTGTGGGTAAAGAGAATATTGTAGGAATTGTCGGTCAGGGTATTATCATGGTTGATATCCCCGTGCAGGTAAGTCGTATTGTTTTGCCAGTCTCTTTCGGTCAGGCTTGTTTCATTGCCCTCGAAACCACCATAAACTGCGACGCCGTTGTTGATCTCAAATCGTTGTTCGCGGTCAGCGACTGTACAACTGGTGCAGGAGACCGGGTAATAGGTACCCGCGGCGACCCAGACCTGCATCCCTGAAGTGGCATTGGCCAGGGTACTGCGCAGGTCACCGGAGGCATTGGCCCAGGAAGTACCGTTACCGGTACCATTGGGTTTTACATAACGAACCGTTTGTGCTGTGAGACTCGAACAGACTATGGTAAAGAGTGTCAAAAACAGGTAGATAATCTTCATGGAACGGATGTATAATGTTTGTTCTTCAATTTGCGAGATGGAATTTCCGGGAGGTGGGGGGAGGTGGAAAATTCCTGAAAAAATAAAAACTGGCTGCTTTGATACCGGAGCACTGGCTTGAATCAGTATCTGGTTTCAGGACGCAAAGATAAGCTATTATTTTAAATATTTATTTTGAGCTTATATTCTAATTAAAAAACATATCACGGCATCCATTAATCATCTTGTAACGTCTTTTTGCCTTTGTTGACGTCCCGCCCTGACAAACTTCCTGTAGCCGGTGCTTTGTCATCACTTTGTTCATTATGCTCCTATTTTAAACACAGCTTGAGGAAATAACAACAACACGATATAGTAATTCTAAATAATTTCATGCGGAGAATGAAATTAAGCTGCGGGAATGAACAAAATACAACACTAAGTTGCTTTTGTATCAGGGAAAGTGAAGTTATTATATCTCAGGAGAAGAAAGCGGTCGAGACGAGTGTCTGACACTAATGATACTTATATCATTTGTTGGTGCAATAAAATAAATAATCCGGTATTTTTTGATAATGAGTTCTCTGACTGATTCTATACCTGTTTCTTGCACAACTCTACCCATTCTAGGGATTTGAGAGAGCATATCAACAGCTTCTAAAATAGCGTCAACGACAAAATCAGCGTAGGTTTCTGAATTTTCGGAGAGCCTGTAGTTAATATCAGCGAGTTCTTCTAAGGCTTGTTCGCTCCAGTTTGTTTGTGCCATTCTTTGGCTTTTTCTTTTACTTCCTGATGGGAAATGACTTTACCTTCTCTGACCTGTAAAAGGCCATTTTCAATTCTTTCAATCACAATAAGTTTTTCAAAGAGATCATCCAAAGTAAATTCTTCAGGTAATTCTTTTAAAGTTGATAATACTTTCTCTTTGGTCATCATGACTTGAATCATTTTATTGCATACAAAAGTACACATTAATTTTGAACGTGGGGTATTGATTTTTAGTTCCCCTAAAAAGGAGAAAGTTTCCGACCTGCATCTCTTAGGTCGCAGATTGTGACCTTAGAGATACCTGTACAAGTACTATGATACCGAAGGGTAGATGCAGATTTGCCCTTGCTGGGAATGCAATCGTTAGATAAAAAAACCATTGCATTAAGAAATCAGATGTAAGTATTGCCAAAAACTACCTGAACGAAAATGAAATTAAAATACTCGGTTTATTGGTAGAGCAATACCTGGCTTTTGATGCAACGATGGCACAGCAATGAAGCCCCACCGCTACTCCCCCATCTTCTCCACCTTTCCCATTCCTGTCACCCTCCCCGCGCCATCCACACTATGTACAAAATATAGCCCTGCGCTCATGGAGTGACCATTCCCATCCCGGCCGTCCCAGGTCACGTTACCCAAAGGGTGCGCATAATCCCGGATCACCTGTCCGAGTACATTGGTGATGACTAAACGGCCCTGCACTGGCCAATTGCCCGAAAAAGTAGTCGTGGAACTGAAAGGATTGGGAAAAATAGTGAGTGCTTCAGGAACTACAGGCATCTCCGGCAGCGAAACCGGCGTATTCGGATTGATGAAAAAGATAATGGCATCTGCGCCTTCATCTGTACCGGTGATATCCAGGTCACCGTCGTTGTCGCGATCGTGGAGGATAGCACAGGACGACAACTGTACCGCATTCAAAGTAGCCGCCGCAGTAAACTGTCCCAGGCCGTTATTTTCAAATATCGTAAAAGTAGCTGAGCCGTAATTGCTGGTCGCGAGGTCGAGGTCGCCATCGCCGTCAATATCTCCGGCATCCAGGGCCAGCGGGAAATTGATATTGGTGGCCGTAAAGGTAGCCGCTTCGTTCAGACCGCCGTCGCCATCTCCAAAGACGATGGAAATGGAATTGCCGCTGGAATTGGCGGAAGCGATATCTACAAAGCCATCGCCATTGTAATCCCCTGCAGAGATCATCCAGGGTTGCCCTGCTACGTCTGTTCTGTCGGAAATACTGAAATTACCCTCCCCATCACCGACCATCAGCAGCACTTCATTGCTGTAATAGGCTGCGACAAAAAGGTCAGTAATGCCATCCTGGTTGGCATCGGCGGCCATGATCGCGGTCTCACCCATCGCATCGGTATTGTCGTCGGCCACCGAAAAAGTGCCGTCGCCGTTATTGGTCATCAGGGTGAGGTCGCTGCTCAGGCGATTGACGATGAAAAAATCATCCCAACCATCGCCATTGAAATCCAGTACCGCGACACCCCTGGCACCATCGCCGTTGTAATAGGTCTCCATATCGGTCAGTGTGCCGTCGCCGTGCCCGACAAAGGTGCGGATCTGGTTGTCCCAGGCAGTAGTGACGACCAGGTCTATCTCGCCATCGTTGTTGAAATCGCCGCCCTCGCTGGGACTGGGCGTACTGCTGCCCATCGGGATGATCTCAAAATCACTGTACTGTCCGAAGCCATCGTTCAGCAGGATGCGCAGGTCATCGGATGTTTCATTGACGACCGTCAGGTCCGAAAAGCCATCGTTGTTGAGATCGCCCGCATAAGCGCCATAGGTCTGCAGCGTGAATTCCCCCGCCAGCCGCAGGTTGACCTGGTAGTCAAAGGGTTGATCCAGGATGCCCGGTGCCGTCCTGGCCCAAAAGCCCCAGGCATAACCTGCGGGCAGTGTTTCTCCTCCGGATGTTGCGATATCGCGCGAAAGCATGACATTGATGAATTCTCCTGCGATAAAGGTGCCGGAGGGTGTGAATACTAATTTTTGATTGTTGTCTTCATAAGTAATGGTGCCGCTCATCGGGCCTGACCACCTGCCGAAAACACGGAAGGCCGTAGCTGACACTGAGGCGGGAGCTATCGGCTGATCGAACTGGACGGTGATGCCGGTATTGATGGGGGCCGTGATGACCTGATTCAAAGGTGTGACGCCGGTAACGTTCAGGTTTTGGGACTGGACGGATAGGTGGTGGTGGCTACCAGGATCAGGGCTAATATTAATTTACTGTGGAAAGACTTAGACGTTTTCATATCTTACAGGTATTGGAAAATGACGAAATGGAGAAATGAGAGGTCAAATATACTGTATGGGACGGATTTTCACGGATTTTTTTTAGGATTCACGGATTGGACGGATGATACGGATTTGCACGGATTTTTTTTGGGATTCACGGATTAGACGGATGACGCGGATTTACACGGATTTTTTTTAGGATTCACGGATCGAACGGATAACACGGATTTTTTTTTGAATCACGGATTTGAAGGTTGATACGAAAGAATCCGTGTATATCCGTCAAATCCGCGTCATCCGTGTTTCCAAAAAAGTCATCCGATGCACACCAGGAACAAATCCGTGTTCATCCGTGACTAACCGCCTTCGCCACCGCGATCGCATCTTTTTCTATCAGCCCAAGTATCCCCCCCGGAGAATAATTATCGTACCCCACAAAATAAAGTCCGCGGGCGGCACCGGTACCGATGAATTCTTTCGGGACACCATGCGCATCCATCTGGACCATGTCGTAGCCGAGTAGTTCCTCCAATCCGGGATGGTAGCCGGTACAAAGGATCACAGCATCCGGTTCGAGGGTGCTACCGTCGGTAAAAGTGACATTTTTTTCTTGAAAACGGTCGATAGCAGGTACTACTTTGATATGTCCCGCTTTGATTGCCTTGACCGTACCGATGTCCATGACGGGTGTTTTTCCTTCTGTCCGGAGTTGTTTGGAGGGGGATATTGCGGGTGTCTGGATACCGTATTTGCTGAGGTTGCCGATGGAGATAGCGCGGAAGATAGTGCCGATCGTATCGCTAATGGCCGTCGGTACTTTTGCTAAAAGCATGGCGGTCTCCTGGGAAGGTCGTCCCAGGAAATCACGGGGAATGATATTGACGGCACCGCGAACGGAGATATAGGGCGAAGCACCCTGTTCATACAGGTCGAGGGCGATTTCCGCGCCCGTATTCCCCATGCCCACGACAAGTACCTTTTGCCCCTTAAAATCGGCGCCGGTGCGGTATTTCCGGCTGTGCATCAGGGTGCCACGGAATTCGGATTGTCCTTCGAATACAGGGCTGACCGGCTGCCGGTTGATACCGGTCGTCAGGATCACATGCCTGGCAGGATATACAGTACCGCCAGCTACCCGAACTTCCCATTGATCTTCCTTCCGGACAATGCCGGTAACTTTCTGGTTGAAAACCGGTTGTATATCAAAATTCCGGGCATAGTCGGTCAGGTAACTGACCACCCCTTTGCGGGGCACATAGCGGGGATATTCCTTTGGAAAAGGCTGATAAGGCAGGGCCGAAAGCTCTTTGACTGTATGCAGGTGCAGGCGCTCATAATGATTGTGCCAGGAATGCGCCACCTGGTCTGACTGTTCCAGTATCAGGAAAGGTATATTCATTTTCCGCAAGGCGGCACCCGTCGCCAGCCCGGCGGGTCCGGCACCAATGATAATAACATCGGGTTGTTCCATTAGTTACTGAGCATAATAGGCATGAGCAGCATCATGATATCTTCACCGGCTTCCTGGTCTAATGGCCGCAGGATACCTGCCCTGGACGGTGTGGAAAGCTCCATTTTTACTTCTTCCTGTTCGAGTACGGCCAGCATTTCTATCAGGAATTTGGCATTGAATCCGATCGTCAGCGGTTCGCCATTGTATTGGCAGGGCAGTTTTTCACTGGCTTCATTGGAGAAGTCGAGATCCTGGGCGGAGACAGCGACATTGCCTTCTTTAATATTTAAAATGACCTGGTTGGTCGTCTTGTTCGAATAAATGACAATGCGCTTGAGCGAATTGAGCAGGTCTTCCCGTACGACGGTGCAGACAAAAGGATTATCCGTCGGAATGACGGCATTGTAATCCGGGTACCGGGTGTCCAACAGGCGGCTGATGATATTGATCTTATCGAATGAAAAGAATGCATTCGCTTTGTTAGAGGAAATATTGACAATACTGCTACCGGAAGGCATCGCGTTCTTTAGCAGATGCGATGATTTTTTTGGAATGATAAAAGCGGTAGAAACATCGCTTTCGATACCGGTAAAAGTGTATTGTACCAGTTTGTGCGCATCGGTAGAGACAAAAGTAACCTGGTTGAAATCCACCTGGCAAAAAACACCCGTCATCGCCGGCCTTAATTCATCATTGCTGGTGGCAAAAATAGTTTTATTGATACCTTTGTGCAGGATAGAGGCGGGGACAGCGAGATTGTCCACCGAATCCATCACCGGTGGTTCGGGATATTCATTGCCATTTTCTCCCGCGAGCCGGTAATGACCGTAAGAGGAAATGATTTCGATAGCGTTGTTATCGGTATTGACATTGAAAGTGACGGGGTGCTGAGGAGCGCTTTCAGTGTATCCAGCAGTATTTTAGCCGGCATCGCGATGGAGCCATCGGCATCGGCGGTTACTTCGGTCCTTGTCGTGATGGTAGTCTCGAGATCCGTCCCGGTGATAGAGAGTTCGTTTTTTTCAATTTTAAAAAGAAAAAACTCGAGTATAGGCAGTACCGGATTGGAAGCAACAGCTCCCGACACGATTTGCAGTTGTTTTAACAGGTCGGTTGAGTTGACGCTGAAACGCATATTTTTAATATTTGAGTCAAGATGATTGTAAACTGCAAATTTATACTTTCGTTTTCATCTTTTTTAATACAAAATACTAACAACCTGTTGATAAGTTATGTTTGCAAGAATTTTATTGGTTCCATTTGTGTTTGCTTCGATCGTATTCGGCCTTCTGACCTGGAAGGTAGATGAATTTTTCGTCTGGTTTTTGGCGGTTTCGGTGGCAGGAACCGTAGTTGTATTCATGCTTTCCCCGCAGATCAACTGGTGGTATTACAATCGCCATCCGCCTGATATGCCGGAGCCTGGCATACAGCTTTTAGACCGCTTCTGCGGTTTTTATCAGCGGTTGGAGGAGACCGGCAAGCTGCGGTTTCGGCAAAGAGTGGCCCTGTACCTGATGGGGGTGGATTTCATTCCCATGGTATTCAAAAAGTGCCCGAGGATTTCAAAGTCATCCTCGCTGCACAGGCAATACAGCTCACGTTCCACAGCGATCAATTTTTATTACAACCTTTCGAACGGATTGTGCTGTATCCCCATGTATTTCCTTCGCCGCAATATCCGGAGACTTTCCATGCCTGCGAATTATTCGAACCGGACGGGGTATTGCTTTTCTCCGCCGATGAAGTGATGCGCGGATATATGACGCCGGACCAGTTTTATCACGTCGCCCTGCACGAATACGCGAAAGTGTTTCTGTTGACTCACAAGGGATTGTCCCTGCCGGTATTGGACGAGACGATCTGGCCTTCGCTGGAGCGCATCAGCGGTCTTTCCCGGACAAAAACGGAAAATTGCGTCGGACTGCCCGAAATACCGCTTTTGCCCGTTTGTATCGCTCATTTTTTTGTTTTTCCTGATACCTTTGCACAGGAATTGCCAGAATTGTACCAGCAGTTTCAGCAGATTTTTATGTTAAAATCATGAAGAAAAATTTATTTATCGCCTTTGAAGGCATTGACGGAAGTGGTAAAAGCACCCAGGTGAAGTTACTCACCGTACGCTTAGAGGAAGCCGGACACAAGGTTTATGCCACCTTTGAGCCCACCGGCAGCCCGATGGGACGCATCATCCGCGACATGTTCAATCACCGGATGGAGGGCGACCACCGGACGATTGCCGCCTTATTTGTCGCCGACCGCCTTCACCACCTGCTGGAAAGCAGCACCGGTATGCTCCGCAAATTGGAGGAGGGTTATACCGTCATCACCGACCGGTACTATTTTTCATCGTACGCCTATCATGGCGTTCATGTGGACATTGACTGGGTCATACAGGCCAATTCCCTGAGTGCCGGCCTGCTTCGACCCGACCTGAATATCTTCATTGATATCTCCCCGGAAGTCAGTATGGAGCGGTTGAAAAAAAGCCGGGAAGCTATCGAGATGTATGAAACTTATGACAACCTGAATAAGGTCAGGGCCAAATATTTGGAAGCATTCGAACAGCTCAAGGAAGTGGAGCGTATCTGCGTGGTCGAAGGCGATCGGTCACCGGAGGCGATTGCCGGGGAGGTGTGGGAGACTGTTCGACGCTACGATGCTACGTAGGTACGTATCTACGTAGCATCGTAGATACGTAGATACGTAGGTACAAAAAATCTAAACTCAATCCAATGATATTTAAGACTATCCTAGAACCGTTTCGCATTAAAACCGTCGAACGGATTCGCCTCACCACACAGGAGGAGCGGGAAACTTTCCTGCAAGAGGCACATTACAATCCTTTTTTACTGCATTCAGACCAGGTGATTATTGATCTGCTGACCGACAGCGGCACTTCGGCGATGAGCAGTGAGCAATGGGCGGGTATCATGCGCGGCGATGAAAGTTATGCAGGTGCTTCGAGCTGGCTGCGGATGGAAAAGGCGGTGCAGGAACTGACCGGTTGCCCCTATATATTACCTACTCACCAGGGTCGTGCGGCAGAACACCTGCTCTATTCCCGCATCGGTGGTGCCGGAAAAGTGTTTATCAGCAATACCCATTTTGACACGACGCGGGCCAATATCGAGTTTACCGGAGCTACGGCGGTGGATATTCCCATTGCGGAGAACCGGGATCCGGCACTTTTTACACCCATTCAAGGGAAACCTGGACACGGCGCTTTAAAAGAAAAAATTGCCCTGTACGGGGCAGAAAATATCGCTGCCGTCATCCTCACCGTGACCAATAACAGTGGTGGCGGTCAGCCCGTCAGTATGGAAAATGCCCGCCATACGGCGGAAATTTGCCGGCAACACAAGATACTGTTTATCCTTGACGCTTGCCGGATTGCGGAGAATGCCTGGTTTATCAGGCACCGCGAACCAGGATTAGAACACAAGACCTACCGGAAGATTGCACAGGAGATGTTCGCTCTTGCCGATGGTTGTATCATGAGCGCCAAAAAGGATGCCTTAGTCAATATGGGAGGCTTTCTCGCCCTGCGCGACCTCGACCTGGCAGTTTTGTGCCGCACCGTGCTGATCGTTACCGAAGGTTTTTCCACTTATGGCGGACTATCCGGACGCGATATGGAGGCGATTGCCATTGGTCTGGAAGAAGTTTTTGAGCCCGATTATTTGAATTACCGCATCAAAAGCACGGCCTATCTGGCGGATAAGTTGCATGCGCTCGGAATTCCCATCATGCGGCCGGCGGGCGGGCATGCGGTGTATGTGGACGCGCGGGCATTTTATCCGGATATCCCGCTGGATCAATACCCAGGCCAGGTCATGGCCTGTGAATTGTACCGGTTGGGGGGCATCCGTTGCTGTGAAATCGGTTCCGTGATGTTTGGAAAATATGATGCCGGAGGACAGCTCATTCCAGCTACCATGGATTTGGTGCGGTTGGCTATCCCGCGCCGTGTTTATACCCAAAGCCATATTGATTATGTCGCGGAGGTGTTTGGAGAACTGACGAAACACCGGTCAAATAAAAAAGGGCTGAAGATCGTATATGAGCCACCATTTTTACGACATTTCACTGCGCGGTTTGAGCTGGTTTGAGGTAAGAGCTTGTCTTCTTTGGTTAAAAAAACCTCAGTAAGCAGACACTAAATAGTTACATTTTATTAAACAATAGTGTTAATTTTGCACCTGCTTTTGTTTTTGAATTTGAATTTGCATTTGTTTTTGAATTTCTTAACCATTCCGCTCTATGTACCCATTCCAAGGATTAAAACCAGAAAAATTGTGGCGATTTTTTTTATGAAATCTGCCAGATACCACGTCCTTCCAAAAAAGAAGGTAAAATGATTGACTACCTGACGGCGTTCAGTGCTCAATATAAACTCGACATGCGCAAAGATGCTGTCGGCAATATCGTTATCTCCAAACCGGCGACTCCCGGGATGGAAAACCATAAAACCGTTGCCCTGCAAAGCCATGTGGATATGGTCTGTGAAAAGAACCGCGGTGTGGAACACGATTTTGACAAGGATCCTATCCAGCCCTATATCGACGACAAAGGCTGGGTCAGGGCAAAAGGAACTACCCTCGGTGCCGACAATGGAATCGGTGTTGCTGCTGCGATGGCGATACTGGTTTCCGATGATATTGTTCACGGCCCAATCGAATGTTTGTTTACAATCGATGAGGAAACCGGTCTGACGGGTGCGCTGGCACTGCAACCGGGTTTTCTGACCGCCAAAGTATTGCTGAACCTCGATTCAGAAGACGAAGGAGAATTCACGATAGGCTGTGCCGGTGGAAAAGATACTACGATTACCCTACCTGTCCAGACAGAAGCGACACCTGCCGGAATGCAGGGATTTGAAGTAGAAGTGACAGGCCTTCGCGGCGGCCATTCCGGGGTGGATATACACTTAGGATTGGGCAATGCCAATAAGATCATGTCGCGGCTCCTTTGGAATGGTGCCCACCTGCTGGGATTGCGGGTACACCAGCTCAGCGGCGGTAATCTCCGCAACGCTATTGCTCGGGAAGCTTTTGCTTCGGTAGCTGTTCCGGCAGATAAAAAATCAGAGTTTGAACAATTTGCAGCCTCCTTTAATGAGATCGTTCGCGAAGAACTAAAAACCCGCGAACCAGGCCTGAAAGTAACTGTCAAAGAAGTTGCTGCTCCGGCAACTGTCCTGGACAGCGGCCTCCAGTTTCGCCTGCTGAACAGTCTGAATGCCTGTCCGCACGGTGTCATGGCAATGAGTGCCGACGTTCCCGGGCTGGTAGAGACTTCTACCAACCTGTCCTCCGTCAAAATGAGCGATGACCTGATTACCGTTGGTACCAGCCAGCGCAGTTCCTGGAAAGTTCGAAAATCAATGTCCACGAGATGGTTGCCAGTACTTTCCGCTTAGCGGGAGGACAGGTGACTTCCAACAACGGTTATCCCGGCTGGAAATGTGCAATCTGAAGTACTGGAAGTGATGAAAACTGCCTACCAGGATCTTTTCGGCAAACCGGCCCATGTCCTGGCGATCCACGCCGGATTGGAATGCGGTATCATCGGAGAAAAGAATCCGGGTATGGACATGATCTCTTTCGGTCCTACGATCAAGGGTGCGCATTCGCCGGATGAGTGCATAGACTGTGCTTCTACGGAGAAGTTCTGGGATTTGCTGGTAGATGTGTTGAAGCGGATTTAAAGGCAACTGTTTACCATTTTTTTTTGAACCATATAAGGCATATAAGGGCATATAAGCTCTTTTAATTTTAACTTCGTTAAAATTAAAACATAAAATTGCAAAGCAATTTGCTTTCTTATATGTCCTTATATGCCTTATATGGTTCAATTAAATCCGCCGCAGGCGGTGCTAAATAATTACGTATAATCTATCATTATGCATTATTATTCTTTAGGTTCATTTCCGGAAAAACGGCATATACAGTATCGCCAGCCAGGCGGAGAATTGTACCATGAGGAATTGTTCTCTACCGAAGGTTTCAGCGATGTCTATTCCCTGTTGTATCATTGTCATCCGCCCACACAGATCGTGCAGGTGGGCGATCCCTATTCGGTGGCGCCACAGGTCATACAGGACAAGCAACTCAAGCACCGTTGCCTGAATGGTTTCCAGGTGCTGCCCGAAGCGGATTACCTGAAGAGCCGCAAGCCGGTATTGGTGAATAACGACTGTAAGATTTCGCTGGCGGCGCCTACGGCCAGTATGGAGGACTATTTTTTAAAAATGCAGATGCCGATGAGATCATTTTTGTCCACGAGGGTACCGGGGTACTAAAAACGATGTATGGCAATATAACTTTCGGCTACGGCGATTACCTCGTGATTCCGAGGGGAACCACCTACCAGTTGCATTTTGACACCAGCGATAACCGTCTTTTTATCGTGGAATCTACCAGCCCGGTGGTGACACCCCAGCGCTACCGCAATGCATTTGGGCAATTACTGGAGCATTCGCCATTTTGCGAACGCGATATCCGCAAGCCGAAGG
>JADJSY010000089.1 GCA_016711435.1 Lewinellaceae bacterium | reverse complement strand
GGTGTTGCCCGATTCCTGCAAAACAGGTAAGCCCGGTAGCTGCCGGGGCCGAGACTAAAAGTTCGCCGATGGCGTGAGTGCATATTGCCACCTTTGGATTCACCCTGGTGAACCTGGGAGAAATTGGAAGGGCGGTTTTTGCAAAGTCACTTCAATACGCGAGGCCCCGGCATCGGCAGCATAACGGTCTTACATCCAGTATTGCTACTTCCACGGTAGGAGCAAAAAAAAGGAAGCTCCCAGCGCATCGGCATTTCCACTTTAAGGCATAGCACTTTGGTTAATTCCGTCAAGGTCGGGTTGTGCTTAGACCAAAGAAGGGAAAAAAAAGCAATTAACAACAAGAGAATTTTCGCGATTTACGGTTTTGATCGCATCGAATTGGCTTCAAATTGGTTCAATTTTGAGTACCTATCGATGAATCGATCAATTTTTAACAGTTCAGGGGTATTAGACGTTCGATAAATTGGAAGGTCACAACCGTAAAATTTAACCGAGGTAAATCAAACGGCCTTAGCTTCCAATTCTAGTATATTTCCACTTTAATAACGGATTCACTTTAAAAGGTTTGGTCGCTTCAGACCCACATAACTAAGAGAGGATTGGAGGGAGAGTCACGATCCACCACTCAAAGCATGAAAACACTGGAATCAGCTTTTTATTCTCATCATTCACGGACGGCTGGGGCCTGGGGCGTACCCTCCGCCGATGCTATAGTGAGACGGAAACCAGCATTTTGATCATGATGCAAACCTGCCCGAACTCCCGGCTGGTGACCTTTGGAGAAGAGGTCAGCTTGCCGAGGGCCAAATGGAGCAATTCCGGAGGTCAAGCCACCTGAACACATCAGCGCGGAGTAGATCGTATACACCGGGAGCTGGCCCGCATCAACAAAAGCATCCGGAGCGGGAGTTGCACGAAAATCCGGCGCGCTGCTCAAGGCGCTTCAAACGGCGGGAAACTCAGGGCAGGGGCTGTTGCATCTGATGGGCCTGGTTTCGGATGGCGGAGTTCATTCGCACATCCAGCATCTGGGAAGGCCCTGTGCACGACATGACGCAGGAGCAGGAGCTTGGGAGGTTTATATCCATGCCTTTACCGACGGACGGGATTGCGATCCAAAAAGCAGGCTCAGTTTTATCCGGGGGTGCAGGACCATATATGCGACACCCCGAAGTGAAACTGGCTTCGGTGGTGGGCAGGTATTGCGCCATGGACCGCGACAAGCGCTGGGAGCAGGTCAAACTGGCCTACGACCTGCTGGTCCGCGGCGAGGGGGGCATAGCTCAGATGTGTTGAAAACCATCGCAGCACGGTACGAGCGCAACGAGACGGACAATTCCTCAAGCCCATCGCTCCGCCAACAGACCGGCAAGGACCGGCCGGTAGCGACTAACCCTCAAGGATGGAGACCTGCTGATCTGCTTCAATTTCGGACGAACCGCCCCAGGAAAGATATCAAAAGTAGTGCTGACGCAAAAAGACCTTGAACACGACATGCACAAACTGGAGCTCTCCTACGTCCACTATGACCCGTTACGACAGAGACTTTCCAAAGGGGGAATCGAGGTGCTCTTTACCAAGGACGACCTGTCGAATACCATCAAGGAGTTATTTCGAAGAAGGCCCACAGGCCAGGTGCGCATTGCCGAAACGGGAAAAATACCCGCACGTGACCTTCTTCTTTCCGGAGGGACGGGAAGAACCTTTTGAAGGAGAAGGCGGCCCATAATGATCCGCATCCCCAAAGTAGCCACCTACGATCTTCCAACCGGAGATGAGCGCCCCGGAGGTTAAGCGGCTATCATCCAGGATATCCGGGATCATCAGCCGAATTTTATCTGCATCAATTTTGCCAATACCGATATGGTGGGGCATACCGGGGTCTTCAGAGCCGCGATGAAGGCCGCCGAAACGGTGGACGAAGTACTGGACCGCCTGCTTCCGGAGTGGCGATGGATCATGGATGCAAGGCCATCGTGATCGCCGATCACGGGAACTCGGGTTTTTCGCCGACCAACGAACCGTTCATAAACACCGCACACACCATGAATCCGGTGCCCTTCATTTTCGTGAGCACAGACAAGCATCGGTGCATGTAAAGGACAGGGAGAGGCTGGCGGATATCGCACCCACCATTTTAAACCGGATGGGGATTGGCTTGCCGAAGGAAATGAGTGGCGACAATTTGATTGTTTAAAGAATAATAAATCTATAATGTTTTGAAAGAAAGTAACATGAGCCTCAGAAGCACTCTTTGGTTTTCCTTTTGACCCCCTATTGGGGTTAGATAGTATATCGTCCCGACATTGGTCAAAGGAGGCACGGCGAATCTGTTTTCGATCTGGAGGCCTTTTTCCAGAGTGAGGCCGAGCGGCTTGCTTCCAGCAAAAAGTGGACAAGAAGGTCACCATGAACGGCGTGACGGAGCAACAACAAGGCAACTGGAATGCGGCCGAGGAATTGAAGGGATTCAAAGACCTGCACATCAACAGACCGGCTTGGCGCGACCAATACCTGGTGGACTCGCTCCGGGGGACAAACGGGGAGATTACAGGCTTGCGGTATGTGGCGGTGGATTCCACCATGAGGATCCGGGAAGTGGAGGTCGACTGGGCGGATGGGGCGGTATCGGAGATCCGTGAAGGAGTAGCCGTGGGAGATGTCCCTGCACTACCACGGAAATTTCAGCCTGGTACAGCATGCTAAAAGGAGATTTCCCATTTATGCGGCAGCCAATATCGACGGCAGGCTCTTCCGAGGACTGCCGCGGCGCACGATCAATGGCAACTGGACCCTCAGGATCCTTGGACCGCAATGGGCTCCAGTTTGTATTCCGCCCATAAAAGCGATTTTGACAAGGGGCACATGACAAAAAGGGAAGACGCCCAGTGGGGGCAGTCGGACGAGGAGGCCCGGAACGGGGCCCTTTCCACCTTCTATTATACCAATGCGGTACCTCAGGTAGCCCGGCTCAACCAGCAGTTGTGGAGAGGATTGGAAGACTATATTTTTAAAGGGAAGCTGTTTCTCACAGGCTGAAGATCCAACCCATTTACCGGTCAGTGCTTCCGACCAGGACCCGGTTTTCGTGACCCCGGTCGACGGACATCAGATTCGCATCCCACCCTGTTTTTGGAAGGTCATTTATTTCCTACCGTCGGACAGCGCGGCACCGGGTCGGTTTTCTGATGGGACAGAAGATTTGCTGGAAAAGCCGGCATCGTACATCCCGGAGGTCGGGGCCTTTCGTCACGGAGGAGGAGCAGCTGTTTATGGACTTCAAGGGGTCGGATATCTATCAGGTCAATATTTCGACGATACGGGCGCGACGCCGGCTCAGGATTTCCACTGCCGCTACGGAGCCTTCGGGACACCGCGTCCCGTAGCGCTGATCCGGAAGAGTTGCAGGGCCGGGGCTTGCTGGGTGGGGGTTTCGGTAGTTATTGAGGGGGTTGGCTTTGTAGAAAAAGAAAGTTGGCAGCGACCTACTCTCCCACCCTGTTTGGGCGTGTGGCGCGTGAGGGCTTAACTTCTCTGTTCGGAATGGGAAGAGGTGATCCCCTCTGGCCCCATAGCCACCAACAGTCGCACCAGAGCCGCCTTCGGCGGCTCGGTATTTTACAACAACAGCGGCCTTGCGAAAGCCGCTATTATTAATCTTTTTTATAGCACGCCGCATGAGGCACATATAATATTTTTATATGATTTAAAGCGGGGCTTTAAATCAAAGACGACTGGAAATGGAATAGTATTATAGAGTTAGGCACTCAAGCGCCAAGGCGAGGAATTTTGATTGCTGAAAGCGTACGGGTAATTACTCAGCTCCATGCATTACTGTGCTTACACCTGTCGCCTATCAACGTCATCATCTCTGACGGGCCTGAAGTGAGAACTGATCTTGTAGTTGGTTTCGCACTTAGATGCTTTCAGCGCTTATCCTTTCCGAAGGTGGCTACCCAGCCGTGCCATTGGAATGACAACTGGTGCACCAGAGCTTCGTCCGCACCGGTCCTCTCGTACTTGGTGCAGCTCTACTCAATTCTCATACGCCCGCGACGGATAGGGACCGAACTGTCTCACGACGTTCTGAACCCAGCTCACGTGCCGCTTTAATTGGCGAACAGCCAAACCCTTGGGACCTTCTCCAGCCCCAGGATGCGACGAGCCGACATCGAGGTGCCAAACCGCTTCGTCGATGTGAACTCTTGGAAGCGATAAGCCTGTTATCCCCAGGGTACCTTTTATCCTTTGAGCGACGGCATTTCCACGCATAACCGCCGGATCACTAAAGCCTGCTTTCGCACCTGCGCGACGTGTAAGTCTTGCAGTCAAGCTCCCTTATGCTTTTACACTCTTCGCACGATTGCCGACCGTGCTGAGGGAACCTTTGCGAGCCTCCGTTACATTTTAGGAGGCGACCGCCCCAGTCAAACTACCCGCCTGACACTGTCCCGGATGTGGATTCACACACCGCGGTTAGAATTTCACCAAAGCAAGGGTGGTATTTCAAGGTTGACTCCCCGACCACTGGCGTGGCCGGATCACCGTCTCCCACCTATCCTACACATGCTAGGGTAAAACACAATATCAGGTTATAGTAAAGGTCCATGGGGTCTTTCCGTCCTGTCGCGGGTAGCCGGCATCTTCACCGACATTGCAATTTCACCGATTCCGTGGTTGAGACAGCGCCCAAATCGTTACACCATTCGTGCAGGTCGGAACTTACCCGACAAGGAATTTCGCTACCTTAGGACCGTTATAGTTACGGCCGCCGTTTACTGGGGCTTCGGTTCAAAGCTGCCGTCCTTCGACTTGACCTCTTCCCTTAACCTTCCAGCACCGGGCAGGTGTCACACCCTATACAGCGTCTTACGACTTCGCAGAGTGCTATGTTTTTGGTAAACAGTCGCTTGGGCCTGGTCACTGCGGCCCCCGGGAAAGCCGGACGCGAAGTCCATTTCCCCCAAAGGCACTCCTTCTCCCGAAGTTACGGAGTTAATTTGCCGAGTTCCTTAACCACGGTTCTATCGATCACCTGAGGATACTCACCCCATCTACCTGAGTCGGTTTACGGTACGGACAGCTAACATCTCGCTTAGAGGCTTTTCCTGGCAGTATGATTAGGGGCAGTTCATGAGCTTGCGCTCTCCCATTCGCGCCTCGGGTATACTGTGGCGGATTTGCCTACCACAACCCCACACGCTTAGACCGGCAATCCAGTGTCCGGCTGCCCTTTCACTCCTGCGTCCCCCCATCGCTCAAACGATGCGTCGCTGGTACGGGAATATTAACCCGTTTTCCATCGCCTACGCCTTTCGGCCTCGGCTTAGGGTCCGACTAACCCTCCGCAGATTATCTTTACAGAGGAAACCTTGGACTTTCGGTGGGAAGGTTTCTCGCCTTCCTTATCGTTACTCATGCCAGCATAATCGTTTCTGTCTCCTCCAGCATGAATCGCTTCACACCTTCGACGGTTAACAGAATGCTCCCCTACCGCACGTGTACAAGTACACATGCCCATGGTTTCGGCGGTGGTTTTAAGTCCCGAAAATTATCGGCGCCGGACTACTCGACCAGTGAGCTATTACGCACTCTTTAAAGGGGTGGCTGCTTCTAAGCCAACCTCCTGGTTGTCTGGGCGGTCCAACATCCTTATTCACTTAAACCACACTTAGGGGCCTTAACCGTTGGTCTGGGTTGTTTCCCTTTCGACTACGAAAGTTATCTCACGCAGTCTGACTCCCGATCTAAACATGACGGCATTCGGAGTTTATCAGGGTTTGGTACCCGGGTGAGGGCCCTAGTCCTGCCAGTGCTCTACCTCCGTCAGTCAACAATCGAGGCTAGCCCTAAAGCTATTTCGGGGAGTACGAGCTATCTCCAGGTTTGATTAGCCTTTCACCCCTACCCACAGCTCATCCAATGACTTTTCAACGTCACCTGGTTCGGTCCTCCAGTTCCTTTTACAGAACCTTCAACCTGGCCATGGGTAGATCACCTGGGTTCGCGTCTGCCGCAACATACTTTCGCCCTATTCAGACTCGCTTTCGCTATGGCTCCGGTGCTGAACACCTTAACCTGCATGCTACGAGCAACTCGCTGGCTCATTATGCAAAAGGCACGCGGTCACCCCGCAAGGGGGCTCCCACTGCTTGTAAGCGCACGGTTTCAGGATCTATTTCACTCCCCTCCCGGGGTGCTTTTCACCTTTCCCTCACGGTACTGGTTCGCTATCGGTCACAGACGAGTATTTAGCCTTAGCAGGTGGTCCTGCTGGATTCCCGCAGAATTTCTCGTGTTCCGCGGTACTTGGGATCCGTTCTGGAGGGCAGTAGCTTTCGCCTACCGGCCTGTCACCGTCTATGGAGCGCCTTTCCAGACGCTTCGACTAGTCACTGCCTTTGTAACTCCATGGCCTTTATTGGGAAAGACCTGAACGTCCCGCGACCCCGATAGTACAACGCCCCAACGCTTGACATACTATCGGTTTGGGCTCTTCCCCGTTCGCTCGCCGCTACTTGGGGAATCACGGTTGTTTTCTCTTCCTCCGGGTACTTAGATGTTTCAGTTCCCCGGGTTGGCTCTCTTTTGAGTGACGGAACATTACTCCCGCCGGGTTGCCCCATTCGGAAATCTCCGGATCTACGCTTGTGTGCAGCTCCCCGAAGCTTATCGCAGCTTACCACGTCCTTCATCGCCTGTCTGTGCCAAGGCATCCACCGTACGCTTCCTTCTTTACCTTTTCTTGCACCTCGTCTTTCGTCCCCTTTCAGGATCCGGGTCCGGCGCTTCAGTGCCTTTACCTTACTTACTATTCCATCTTCCAGTCTGTCAATGAACTTTTGAAGTGCGGGTCATTACCCGAGCTTTTTCGGTGGAGGATATCGGAGTCGAACCGATGACCCCTGCTTTGCAAAGCAGGTGCTTTCTAGCCAGCTAGGCCTTCTAATCCCCCCGTAGTCCCAGGCAGATTTGAACTGCCGACCTCTACATTATCAGTCGCAGCGCTCTAACCAACTGAGCCTATGGGACTGCAACATTTTTTTAAGGACATCGACAAAAAGGAGGAGAGAGATGAAAAAGGAGGAAGGAAGGCAGAAGCTTTGCCTTTTTGTTTCTCTTAAAGGAGGTATTCCAGCCGCACCTTCCGGTACGGCTACCTTGTTCTGACTTTTAGCCCCAGTCTTTGGTTTTACCCTAGACAGCTCCCGTAAAATCACCGTCTTCAGGCACCCCCAGCTCCCAGGGCTTGACGGGCGGTGTGTACAAAGGTCCGGGAACGCATTCACCGCGCCCCGGCTGATGCGCGATTACTAGCGATTCCACCTTCATGGAGTCAGGTTTGCAGACTCAATCCGAACTGAATCGGCTTTCTGGGATTAGCTCCACCTCGCGGCTTCGCTACCCTTTGTACCGACCATTGCTTGGATGTGTAGCCCTGGGCATAAAGGCCATGATGATTTGACGTCCATCCCCCACCTTCCTCTCGGCTTACGCCGGCAGTCACTGAGAGTCCCCATCATGACATGCTGGCAACTAAAGATTAAGGGTTGCGCTCGTTGCGGGACTTGGCTTAACACCTCACGGCACGAGCGGACGAGCAACCATACGGCACCTTGATACCGGCCCCGAAGAAGACCACTTTTCATGATCCGTCCCACCATTCGAGCCCAGGTAAGGTTCCTCGCGTATCATCGAATTAAACCACATGCTCCACCGCGAGTGCGGACCCCGTCAATTCCTTTGAGTTTCATTCTTGCGAGAACGTACTCCCCAGGTGGCTCACTAAACGCTTTCGCGGACGCACAGCGAAGGCCGCACGTCGAGTGAGCATCGTTTGGGGGCGTGGACTACCAGGGTATCTGAAGCATCCTGTTTTGATCCCCACGCTTTCGTGCCTCAGCGTCAATCAAAGGTCCAGTCAGCTGCCTTCGCAATCGGTGTTCTATGGCATATCTGGCCATTTCACCGCTACATCGCCACGATCCGCCAACCTCAACCTGTTTCAAGCCAAACAGTATCAAGGCAATTTCATCGTTAAGCGATGATATTTCACCTGACTTGTCCTGGCCGCCTACGCACCCTTTAAACCCAGTGATTCCGGATAACGCTTGCACCCTCCGTATTACCGCGGCTGCTGGCACGGGGTTAGCCGGTGC
>JADJSY010000088.1 GCA_016711435.1 Lewinellaceae bacterium | reverse complement strand
GTGTGCGACCGAAAAAAAGGGCGTGGATATTTTATTGTGGTTCAGGCGTTTGATTCATTGGATTTTGTTGTGAGTCGAAAGGTAAAACAGATATTTGGTCTTGTCAACGAATGAGCGAATAAAAAAAATCAGACATTCAAACTATCTATTGGGCTTTTTTCGCCTTGCCAGGTCTTCTGCATGCTTTTAACGAACGCCCACTCACTACTCACTATTCACAACTCACCACTCACTATTTCCTCCAATACCCAATCAACGCCAGCCTGATATCATTCCTCAAATCCCCCTTATCCTTCGCATCCGGCTTCAGGATCACCGGAATATCCGGGTTGCTGCTTTTGCCTGCGGCATCCAGCGATGCTTTCAGGAAACCCATGTTGTATTCGTTGCCGGTGAGCAGAAAATCGGGCATAGTGACATGGTATAACTTATTGTCGTCTAAGGCATTGGCGCCGATGAACCACTTGCCCGTGGCTTCATCGCGGCGGGCGCGGTTGATTTGCAGGAAACCGCCGTTGCCTTTATTCGCTCACGCCGGTATCCAGCGTTTTACGCAGCATGGAGCCGCGCATCTCCACTTCCACGATCGCGCCGCCGAAAGGCAGCATCCGAACGATGTCAAGTTCCGTGAGCGTGCCGCTGAGCACATCGTCGACGCGGATAGAGCCGCTGTTGAGCAGGGCGCAATCCGGTTTGTTTTTGGACACAAACAACATGGCTTCCGTGATAGCAGCGCCTGCAGGGGCGGGCTGGTGGCGGATAATGCCTTCGCGGCAATCCAGGGGCTGTTTGAGCGTAGTCACCGGTTTGGCGGCGTCGAAACCTGCGGAACCCAAGGACTCGTTTTTGATTTTTTCCCATTTGGCGATCACCGTTGCCGTAGCGGGTTCGTCGGCAATTTTGCCGTCCACCTTGCGCAGTTCCGATTTCACCGTGGCAACACCTTTGTTTTTATCGTAACGCAGGGTGTGGATGTAAACGGTTTTGGCATTGGCGTCGGCTTTGGCCACCGTCGCTTTCCCGATTTTGTAAATCTGGTTGTCGTGGTCGTGCCCGCCCATAACCAGCGGCACCTCAGGCAGCATGGCCGATAGTTTTTTGTCGTCGTCGACATTCAGGTGGGTGAGCGCTACAACTACATCTGTTTTGGGATCGAATTCGGCATAACTCTTTTGGGCGGATTCTGCCCAGTCGCTGTACACGGCCCAGGGTTTTCTGCCGGTATCGACGAGTACGCCGAACACGCCGAGGTTGATCGTGGTACCGTCGGCGTCTTTCAGCGTAACTACCTGGTTATCAGGGCAAATTTCGGTGCCGCCATTCCTGTTTTTAAAAAACTGCTGCGTCCAGGTGGCGCCTTTCAGCCGCACATTGCCGGCCAGCCAGGTAAAATTGGACTCATCGAGGCGGGCTTGCAGGTCGGCCAGGTCGTCGTAGTCGAATTCGTGGTTGCCGAACACCACCCAGTCCAGGCCGAGCGTATTCAACACATCCACCATTTGTTTGCCGCGGATACGTTTGCCTTCGTGGCGCAAAGTGCCGATCACGGAAGGACTGATAAAATCGCCGGCCAGCACGGTGATGGTGTTGGGATTTTTGGCGAGCAGTTCCTTGCGGATGGTGGCTACCCGCGCCAGACCGCCGATATTGTCAGACAGCGAAGGTGAAATTTCGTACACGTCATTCATTTGCAGGAACGTGACTTCGATGATGCCGTCGTCTTTTCCAGGTATGGCATTCGGCGTGGCGACCACTTTTTTGGTGCTGTCGCAGGCGAAAAAAATCAGGGCGATCAGTACAAGGGCAAAGGTTTTACATGCTTTCATGGTAGAAAAATTTGACAGGTGGTAGATTTGCTGGACTTTCGCGGAGTTGATTTACCACATAGATATTTTTTAAACACATAGGCACATAGAAAACATAGTTTAAAATACTCTACGGCTATGTGTACTATGTGCCTATGTGTTTAATTTTTTTATGTGGTAATAAAACCCACGCGAAGCAAAGGTAATGAGCATATGACCGAATCAAATACCACCACACCAAAAGTACGCTGGCAACCTACACCGGCAATCATCCAAAACAGCCACCTGCAACATTACATAGACTGGCTGAGGCGGGCAAAAGGATTGCATTTTGAGAACTACCAGGCGCTCTGGCAATGGTCGGCCACGCATATTGCCGATTTCTGGGAAAGCCAGTGGCAGTATTTTGAAATCATCAGCCACGCGCCGTACCGGCAAGTGCTGAAAGGCGCTGAAATGCCTGATTTTCAGTGGTTTGAAGGTGCTACGCTCAATTACGCGGAACATATTTTCCGGCAAAAAAATGAGGCGCGCCCGGCTATTCTTTTCCAAAACGAACGCCGACCGCTGAGTGAAATGACCTGGGCAGAACTGGAGCGCCAGACCGCCACCATTGCCCGATATTTAA
Organism: Lewinellaceae bacterium; assembly: GCA_016711435.1. Classification (GTDB taxonomy): domain Bacteria; phylum Bacteroidota; class Bacteroidia; order Chitinophagales; family Saprospiraceae; genus M3007. The sequence continues at coordinate 135,714 of JADJSY010000088.1, read as the reverse complement.
AACAATGCGGCATACAACCCGGCGACCGTATAGCGGCATACCTGCCCAATTCGCCCCATGCGATTGTGGCGGTGCTGGCGGCCATGTCCGTCGGAGCCGTGTGGTCGAGTTGTTCGCCCGATTTTGGGGCCGCCAGCGTGGCCGACCGTTTTGTGCAGATTCAGCCCAAAATCCTGATCGCTGTCGACGGTTACGCCTACGGCGGGAAGTCATTCGACAAACGCGATACCGTGCGGGAACTCTGCCAACTGCTGCCTACGGTCAACCAGGTGATTTTTATCCCGTATCTCGATGAAAATGCCGTGTTGGAAAACAGCGGAAAAGACGTGGCACTGTGGAATGATCTTATTTCGGCAGGAACAGCCGATGCAGCGCTTCCAATACTCCCCGTGCCTTTCAGTCATCCTTTGTGGGTACTTTATTCTTCCGGCACCACCGGCGTTCCCAAAGCCATTACCCATTCGCATGGCGGCAACCTGCTGGAGCACCTCAAATACACCCATTTTCACAATGATATTCACCCCGGCGAGCGTTTTTTCTGGTTTTCCACCACCGGCTGGATGATGTGGAATTTCACCCTCGCGGCCATGCTGGCAGGTTCCACCATTGTGTTGTACGACGGCAGTCCGGGTTATCCCGATCTGGGTGTTTTATGGGAAATGGCCGAAAAAACCGGGCTTCAGCATTTCGGAACCAGCGCGCCGTTTTTGGTGAGTTGTATGAAAGCGGCCATCGAACCGGCGAAACAATATGACCTCTCCCGACTGCGCAGCATTGGCTCCACAGGTTCGCCCTTGCCGCCTGAAGCATTCGCCTGGGTGTACGATCACGTCAAATCGGATGTCTGGCTGAGCAGCATGGCCGGCGGCACCGACGTGTGTACGGCCTGGGTGGGCGGCAACCCCTTACTGCCTGTGTATCAGGGAGAAATACAGTGCCGTTGCCTCGGTTGCGCCATGGAAAGTTGGGACGAGAACGGTCATCCCGTCGCCCCCGGCGAAGTGGGCGAAATGGTGGTGACGCAGCCCATGCCCTCCATGCCGGTGTTTTTCTGGAACGACCCGGACGGCGCCAAATACCGCAGCAGTTATTTCGACACGTTTCCCGGCGTCTGGCGGCACGGCGACTGGATTCAAATTACCGAACGCGACAGCTTAGTCATTCTCGGGCGTTCGGATGCCACGCTCAACCGCCAGGGTGTTCGCATCGGTACGGCTGAAATTTACAGGGCCATCGATACCATTCCCGAGATCAAAGACAGCCTGATTATCAACCTCGAACGCGCGGATGGTACCGACTGGATGCCGCTTTTTGTGGCGCTGGCGCCCGGCGCCGTACTGAATGATGATTTAAAAAAACGCATCAACACGGCCCTCCGAACGGCCTACAGCCCACGCCACGTGCCGGATGTGATCCTGGAAATACCGGAAGTGCCCTATACCATTTCAGGTAAAAAAATGGAAACGCCGGTCAAGAAGATTTTACAGCGCAGGCCACTCGATAAAGCCTACAACCGCGATTCCATGCGCAACCCGGAAGCGATGGATTATTTTATTGAAATGGTTATTTAAGCAACCCATTCCACATCCTGCTGTCTCTGGATTTTAATTATGTACATCTATCCACTTCAAAATCTTTCTGACAGCATGAAAATTCGTCCGTTCATCTCTCTGATGGCGGGTCTTGTTCTGACCGCCATGGCATCCGCCCAAACCCGTAGCCTTTCCACTTTTGATAAAATCGCCATTTCAGGAGGTTTTGATGCTATTATTCTCCAGGAAGGCAGCAGCGAAAGTGTCAGCCTCGACGTCAGTGGCATCAATGCCGACAAAATTATTACGGAAGTAAAAGGCAATACCCTTGAAATCGGGATGAAAAAAGGCAATTACAATAATTTCAAGGCCCGCATCACCGTCACGTATCGCAACCTGCAAAAAATTGCCAACAGCGGCTCCTCCGATATAGAAGTAGTGTCGGTGTTGAAAGGTGATAAATTTGAAATCGCCAGCAGTGGTTCGGGCGACTTCAAAGGCGCCTTCGATGTAAAAGACCTGAACATTGCTATCTCGGGCAGCAGTGACATGGCCCTGAAAGGCAAGGCCGACAACCAGGCCATCAAGATTTCCGGTTCGGGCGATATTCTGGCATCTGACTTGAAAGGCAGCCAGGCCAGTGTAGCCATTTCCGGTTCCGGCGATGTAAAACTGGGTGTCGACGGCCCCATCCGCACTTCGGTGTCGGGTTCGGGCAGGGTCACCTCTAACAAGAAGTGAGAGCGAGAGGGTGAGAAGTGAGAGACATCCCGCTTGGCGGCTCAATAGTCTTGCCAGGGGCTTTTCAGGAGAGTGTTCAAGAAAGTGTGGCACACCTCTGCTACTGCATTGATTATCAGTACCCTAATTTAGGTGTGCCACACTTTCAGGCTTGTAATTGTGCGTTATGAGTGACGACTAAGCGGTTGGAAGTGAGAGATGAGCAATCACCATGCCTCGGCAAATGAGATATTAAGAAGCGTTTGTAGTTTAATGATGGGGTGTAGCCGTAGGGTTGCGCCCCATTTCTTCTTAGTTATCGGTTATCAGTTATCAGTTTCAGGCAATAAAAATTTTTTTTTTTTCTTTTTTTTTTTTTTCGGTTATCGGTTATTAGGCTTTCAGGCTGGATAAATGTGAGCATAATCGCCAATTCCGCCAAATCCATTTCCAACCATACAAACGCCCAACGCCTGATAACCGATAACTAATAACCGATAACTATCTGGTACTTTTGCCCCATGGATAACCGCCTCGATATTGCCGATTTTTTACGGGAAAGTAGCAGCCGCGTGTTGCTCGATGTGCGCTCGCCGGGCGAATATGCCCAGGGACATATCCCCGGAGCGGTCAGTTTTCCGCTGTTCAGCGACGAAGAGCGCGCCCTGGTGGGTACCTGTTACAAACAGCAGGGTAAAGAGCAGGCATTGGAATTGGGCCTCGAATTAGTCGGGCCCAAAATGGCAGGATTTATCAGGCAGGCCCGGCAGTTGGCGCCCGACCGACGGCTGGCGGTGCATTGCTGGCGGGGCGGACAGCGCAGCGGCAGCATGGCCTGGTTGTTCCGGCAGGCCGGTTTTGAAGTGGCAACCTTAGACGGAGGTTATAAAAAATACCGCCGGTATGTACTCGATGGTTTTCAGGAAATACATTTGGATATGCGGGTGGTTGGAGGGCGAACAGGTAGCGGGAAAACCAAAATATTGAAAGAACTGGCGCTTTTAGGCGAGCAAATCATTGATTTAGAAGGACTTGCACATCATAAAGGTTCGGCCTTCGGCAGCATCGGAGAAATAGCGCAACCCACAGTGGAACAATTTGAAAATGACCTGTTTCAAGCATTGTCTGCGCTCGACCCGCAACGCCAGGTCTGGATCGAAAACGAAAGCCGCAGTATCGGCCGCGTGTATATCCCGGCGCCTTTCTGGGAAAAAATGCGCGCTTCCACCTTGTTCAACGTTCAAATTCCGGAGACGGCACGTATTGACAACCTGTTGCAGGATTACGTATTAACGGACAAATCGGAACTGGAAGCCGCTTTTTTGCGGATTGACAAAAAATTAGGCGGGCAACACCTGAAAGCCGCGCTGGAAGCGCTCCGGGCCGATGATTTCGCTACGGCTGCCCGCATTGCCCTGCATTACTATGATAAAACGTATCAACACGGATTAGATAACAATCCGTCCTCCGATATTCGTTTGCTCGAATATGCGCACGGCGACCCGGCAAGCATTGCCAAGGAACTTAGAAGTGAGAAGTGAGAGGGTGAGAGGTGAGAGATACATCCCGCTTGGCATTGGTTGTATTTTGGCATTGGTTTTTCAGGTCTGGAATCGTGAGTCGTGAGTCGTGAATCGTGAGTGGCATCTTGTTAAAAGAACGTGCTCAACTCCCTTTTTAACGAGATGCCACTCACGACTCACGACTCACGACTCACGACTCACGATATACGTTTCCTCCACCTTCCGGTTGAACGATTCGTACGAATCGGCAGGTATTTTATGGCGGATGGTTTGCAGGAACTGGCGCAATTTGAGGTATTCACTTTCCGTCAGCACATTGTCTTCCATAAATGCATTGAACAGTTCCAGGAAGTTTTCGCTGACATTGCGGGCGAACTCGATGCGTTTGACTTTGTCTTCAATAAACGCGAGGAAGTACAAGCCTTCCGTATAGCCTAATTTTCGTTTTAACACCAGTTCGTCCACCTCATTTTTGATTTCTTCCAATCGCCGGGCGGCAGCTTCAGCGCCCAGTATTTGCAGTTCAAAACTGTCGTACACCTCCCGGGCCTGTTCGCCGTACTGGCGGATGAGTTGTTCGCGGCGGCGGAACACCCACCAACCCACCAGTGCGGTGAGCAGGGCTGTCGTGGCGACCATCGTAATTTCTACAAAATAGCCGGTATCGTGCAGGATTTGAATCTGCCGGGCCATGAAACTGGTGCCAGGTTGGAGGCCGTCGTTTTGAATGGTTTCATCGAAAACGTCCAGATCCTTCATCTCTAAAGGTTTATCCGGCTTGAGTGCATTCAGGTGGTTCAGCACCGTTTGTTTCAGTTCGCTGCGGTCGGTGTCGCAAAACAATTCGCGCAGACCCGTGCCTTGTCCCATTTGATGTCCTTCTGTATAGCGTGTACGCAGCAAGTCGTTGATTTTCAGGAAATAAAATAAAAAACGACGGGTTTCCGAAATGTCGCGTACAGCTTTTGCCTGCTGCGGACTCAGGTCCGAATTGCGCTGCATCAGGCGCATGACTGCCAGTAATTCGAGCGGATTGGGAGGCAGGATATATTGTTTGCCCAGCCGTTTAAAATGCTCCTCATTGAATTCGATTTGCGACCCAGGTCCGAGGTGGGTCACAGAAATCAGGTGAAAATTTTTCGGGAAAAGGTAGGTTTTGCCGCCGATTTCAGCCGTCGGATTTTTGCTGCTCAGCGCTTCCCACAGGGCCGGCCCCCAGAAAGTTTCGGGGTTGATTTTGTCAAAATTATCAATGACAGCTACATACGAAAGTTCGGGGTTCCGCTTGCACAGCTCCCACATTTGCAGCAGGTCGCCCGGGATAAACTGCCCTTGTTCGGTTTCCGTACCGATGTATTTTTTGTGGTATTCGAGGTCGAATTGCGGGGCGCAGTCAATGTGTAACACCCGGTTGTAATCGCCCGCCAGCAGATTGGCTGCGCGTTTGGCCTGTTTGGTGGCGCCGGTTCCGGTTACGCCGGAAATCACGATGCGGCGTTTGTCGGCGCCGGCAACTGCGCGTGTCAGTTTTTGAAAAGCCGTCCACTCGATATTCGAAAGAGAGGGCAGCGAAACGAGGTGCAGAGCAGTTGTATCGCCAGGCGTAAAGGGTAGCCGATGTACCTGGGTGTAAAGCAGTTGTAGGGAATCGGGCACATCTGCAATCAAGGCAGCAGGTGTACGCATCAGGCTGCCCGATTCCACCCATTGCGGATCGGGTTGATTGCGGCACCCCAACCAAAGCAGGAATGCAAGCGCCGGAAAAACGGGCGCCATCAAAAGTCGGGAGGTGTGTACGGTCAACGGATTAGATTTTTTCAGGATGCGAAGGTAGGGGAAAGAAAGGGCAAATGGCAAAATGCAAAATGCAAAAAGCAAAGAGCAACTTTTCCGAGTGGTTATTTTTTGCCCTTTGCCTTATATTCCCAGCCTTTTTCTTCTATCATTGCAGGGATTTTGGCTGCTGTTCGTGCGTCGTCGACGCTGATGGCTACCAGTTCCATATTGTATTTTTCCTGCCAGTCCGGGTAGTAATCCTTGATCGCGTCGAGTTCTTTTTTGCAGGGCGAACACCAGGTAGCCCAGAAACTGATCACGGTGATTTTACCGGTTTTACCCAGTTCCTGCACATTGATGGTTTGGCCCTGCAGGGTTTTTACATTGGCCGAAGGCAGGCTCTTTTGAGCGAAGCCGGAAGCGGCAACGAGGCAGGTTGCCAGCATGAGAAATGTTTTTTTCATTGTCCGTTTTAGTTATCTGTTATTAGTTATTCGTTATCAGTGTTGATAATGAAGCATTTATGATGAAATCAATCAAAATAGTTTTGCTGATTTATTAGACGGGACAAATGTAAATGAATGCGGGCATCCTAACGTTGGGCTTAACCAGCCTTTAACGTGTTTCGTCATTAGTTATCGGTTATTAGTTATCCGTTATCGGGTTTCAGGCTGGAATTGGGGTGAAGGGTTTATTCTTTTCCCTTTACCCAACACCTGTTGGGTTGTTTTGTCCGGCGTAAGGGAAAAGGATAAACCCTTTACCCCCAATTCCAGCCTGAAACCCGATAACGGATAACTGATAACCGATAACTAAATCACGGTACGCACAACTTCCGCAGCGCCACACTATCCCCGTTAAACACATTAAAATCCACCCGTTCATTGATCCCGTTCACGTTGCCCCGATCGCTGTGCTGCCAGAAATGCCATTTTTCATCGCCCGGCATATCGAAATCGCTGACATGGTAATGGGCGATCCAGAACCGGTAGTTCTTAAAATCTTCGTGGTCGGCAAAGTGTATTTTGTAAAAATCGCGGTTGGTGTACAGGATGGGCCGCACCTTGTAGTGCTTTTCGAGAATCGTTAAAAACTCTTTGGTGTACCGCTGAACCTGGCTTTTGGTCATACCTTTTGTCTCTTCCACATCGACCACCGGAGGCAGGTCGCCGCTGCGGAGTTTAACCGCCCGGATAAACTTGGCAGCCTGGTCTTTGGGACTGACGTTTGGCCAGAAAAAATGATAAGCGCCCCGGATAATTCCATATTTACGCGCATTTTCCCAGTTTTTGTCAAATTCAGGGTCCTTCATCCAGCTGCCTTCCGTGGCTTTGATAAAGGCAAAAGTGATACTCACGTTGCCCACTTTCATTTTTTTTACCCGGGTCCAGTCGACCCGTTGCTGCCATTTGCTCACATCGATGCCATGCACTGAATAGCCGCTCGGGATGCGGATGCCGAATTGTTTGTATTCTTTGTAATGCAGCGGATACTCGATCAGCGAACGGAGCTGGTAGCGCAATTCCGGACTGATGAGCAATCCCATCAAAAAGAAAAACAGCAGCGACACACCCAATTTGCGGCTGTCGCCTTTTCGCAGGGCGTAATTCTTGGGAAAAATATGTAGTTTTTGGAACCAGCGCGACACGGGTTTTTTGAAACCTACATGCACCCTTAAAAGTAGGTTTCCTTTTTTCCAGAAACGCCGCCACACCTTCGCGGTAGTCGGCGGTGTTGCCCGCTTCCGTTTGCAGCGTATCTTCCAGCGACAGTTGTTCGGAAAAACTGTTATTGAACGAGGCATTCAGCGCTTTTTTGGTCAGCGCCAGTCCGCGGGTGGGCATTTGGGCCAGCGTTTCGGCGATTTCGATACTTTCCGTCAGAAAGGTCTCATCATGGAAAACTTTCCAGATCATACCCATCGCTTCGGCTTCGTCTGCCGTGATTTTGTCGGACAACATCATCAGGGCGGAGGCGCGTTGGAAACCGACGAGGCGCGGCAGCGTCCAGGTACCGCCGGAATCGGGAATCAGGCCGATTTTGGAAAATGCCTGCGTAAATGTGGCGGAAGCAGTAGCCACCACAACATCGCCTGCCAGCGCAATATTGGCCCCTGCCCCGGCTGCCACGCCATTCACGGCCATGACAACAGGTTTTTCCAAATTCCTGATTTTCAGTACGATAGGATTGTAACCGGTGGCAATAATGGTGTTCAACGAAGGGCCTTGCGGGTCTGTTACTTCCTGCAAATCTTCCCCTGCGCAAAATGCTTTACCGTTGCCGGTGATAAAAACAGCACGAACGTCGGGGTCTTCCGTGCAAATATCCAGGGCCTCTAATATTTCGAACCGCATGGCCTGGTGCATGGCATTGTACACCTCGGGCCGGTTGAAAGTAATACGGCCGACCTTGTTTTCAATAGAGAAAAGTATGTGTTCCATACTAGGTAGTTATCTGTTATTAGTTATTGGTTATCAGTGTTGATAATCAAGTATTTTGGAAAGGCGGGCAAAGATAAACGAGGCTGTCTCAAAATGTTTATAAAGGTTTAAAAGAGTTGATAAAGGTTGATGAGGGTTGAGAATGTTGAGGGTTGAGAATGTTGAGATTGTTGAGGGTGGTAACTCTTGCCCTGGGTTACCACCCTCAACAATCTCAACATTCTCAACCCTCAACAATCTCAACCCTCAACCCTCTCAACCCTCATCATCTCACCCGCGTTGTGCCGTTGCAATGCTCTGAATAGCCCGCACCAATTTGTCTAATTCATCGGTGGTCGTGTACACATTCGGCGTGATGCGGACGCCGTTTATTTTTTCCCATTCGATGGAAACACTGTGAATTTTCCATTTTTCAAACAACTTGCCCGATATGTCGCCGGCCTTTTGACCTTCCAGTCCGAAATTGCCGATAGCGCAACTCCAGTCGGGGTGCGGATCGGTGTTGAAATAAATGCCTTGCACGTCGCGCACCCGTTCTATCCAGTAGTTTTTTAGAAAATGTAAGCGTTCCTGTTTGCGGCGGGCGCCGATAAAGTTATGTAAATCAAGCGAATAGCCCGTTGCCATTTCAATGGGAAAACTGCGGGTGCCCAGCGATTCAAATTTGCGGATATTGTCGCTGTCCGGTTTGTCGCTCGATAACAGGGGCCAGATAGCAGGTATTTTTTCCTTGCGAATCCACATCATACCCGTGCCGAATGGGCCGCACAGGAATTTGTGGAGGCTGGTACCCCAGTAGTCGCAGCCGAGATCGGGAATTTTGTAGTCGAGCACGGCGAATGAGTGCGCGGCATCGACCAGCACCTCCGCGCCCTGCGCATGGGCGAGGTCGGCGATTTTCCGGACAGGCAAAATCTGTCCGTTCCAGTTGATGATATGCGTCAGGTGTACCAGCCGCGTTTTTGCCGTAAATTTTGAGGTAAAAGCGTTTACCAGGTAATCTTCGTTATTTGAAGGCAAATTCAGGTCTACCCAGACAAGCCGGATACCATCGCGTTTTTCGCGTTGCCGCCAGGCGTTGATCATATTGGGGTAGTCGTATTTGGACAACACCACTTCGTCGCCTGCTTTCAGGTTCAATCCGAAAATGATCGTATTGAGCGCTTCGGTGGCGTTGCGGTTGATGGCAATTTCCTCGGGACTGGCCCCTGCCAGCGCTGCCAGGTTTTCGCGCAAAGGCTCCCGATCCTGGTCGAGGATGCGCCACATATAGTAGGACGGCGCCTCGCTGCACATCCGGTTGTAATAGTCCAGGGCATCCATGGTGGCGCGTGGAGCAGGGCAAACGCCACCGTTGTTGAGGTTAATTATAGTCGGACTGGCCGAATAGGCCTGCCGGATTTGCCGCCAGAAATCATCTTCGGGGCCGTCGGAAATGGGCGCGAGCGGGAAATGCGCCGCAAAATTTTGGTGCAGGGCAAAGGAGCCGAGCAAAGTGGCGGTCTGGCGAATAAAACTGCGTCGGGATGCGTTCATGGCTATCAGTTTAGATTTTAGTCGGTCTAAAGTACTTCCTTCGTCTTTTATTGCGGCCATTAATTTTTGAACGCGTTGATTTTTGGGATCAAATTGGAACACGGAAGACGGATTTTAATCCGTTTTCCTTTGAATATCAAAGAAACAAAATCACTTGCATCACTACTATTTTAAATACGTTATGAAAATATTCCAACTCGTTGTATTCCTGCTTTTCCCTCTTTTAAATTATGCCCAGATCAGCGGTGCCGTGCTCGATGAAAATGGCGAACCGCTTCCTTTGCATCCGTTTATGTGCGCAACAGCACCAACGGAACGGTGGCCAATGCCGAAGGGCAATACCGCCTGACGGTCGCGCGTGGCAGCCAGGAGATTGTTTTTCAATACATTGGATACAAACAACGCGTCGAAGCGGTCACGGTAGGCGACAAACCCCTGCGCCTGAATGTCAAAATGGAACCCGCCAATCTTGAAATCGGGGAGGCGGTGATTACGACCGAAGACCCGGCTTACAAAATCATGCGCGAAGTGATTGCCAAACGCAGGTATTATAAAAACAAAATTGCCTCCAGTTCTTACGACACCTACATTAAAGGGTTTTATAAACTCACCGACGCGCCTAAAAAGATCATGGGGCAGGACGTAGGCAACATGGGCGGTATGCTCGATACCAACCGCACCGGCGTAGTGTATTTGTCCGAATCGGTTTCCAAGGTGTATGCGCAGGCAAACCCGGAGCGGAAAAAAGAGGTCATGGTATCGAGTAAAGTGAGCGGTTCGGAGAACGGTTTCAGCCTCAACCGGGCCACGTTCACGGAATTCAACCTCTACGATGAACGGCTGGAAATTGAACGCGAAATATTGTCGCCACTGGCAGACAATTCATTTAACTACTACAATTTCAAGTGGTTAGGAAGTTTTAAAGATGAAAACGGGTATACCATTGAAAAAATAAAGGTCATGCCCAAGCGCTCATCCGACCCCACGTTCGGCGGCTTTCTGTATATCGTCGATGACTTGTGGAACATCGCCGGCGCCGACCTCGTCCTGACGGGCAATTCGATTAAACAGCCCGTTCTGGATACCTTGCGTATCCAGCAGGAATTTGTGCCGGTGGAAAAACCGGATACCTGGGTTTTGCTCACGCAAATGACTGGGTTCAAATTCGGGGTGCTGGGTTTTAAATTTGACGGCTTTTTCAACAGCGTGTTTTCCAACTACAATTTGAAACCCGATTTTGACAAAAATTTCTTTGATAAAGAGGTTTTTAAAATAGAAAAACCGCCAACGAACAGGATTCCTCGTACTGGAAAACAGTGCGCCCGGTGCCGCTCACACTGTAGAAGAAAGCAACGATTATGTGAAGAAGGACAGCCTGCAAAAAATCTGGAAATCGGAGACTTTTCTGGATAGCATCGACAAAAAAAACAACCGTTTCAAACCCTTCGACCTGCTGACAGGCTACACCTGGCAAAACTCCTACGAACGCAGAACCCTGAGTTTTCCCGGCGCCCTGCAATGGGTACAATTTAATACGGTACAGGGCCTGGTGTTCGATGTGAACCCCGAATGGACGCACTATACCGAGCGCTCGGTAAAATACTGGAAAGTGGGCGGCAATATCAATTACGGATTTGCCGAAAAACGCCTGCGGGGAGCGATCGAACTGGAGCGTAAATTCGAGAGCATCAACTATTCTACCCTGCGTATCAGCGGCGGTGTGAACCCCGTTCAATTCAGCGATCAAAACCCGATCAGTGCGGCGCTCAATACCTCGTACACCCTGTTCGGGAAGCGGAATTATATGAAATTGTACGAAAAAACCTTCGTCCGGGCCGAATGGCGGCAGTTTGCAGCGCCCTGGTTGCATATCCGGGCGGCGGCGGAGTGGGCCGAACGGAACTGGTTAGACAACAACACCGATTTTACCTGGAGCAAAAAAGAAGACCGCGTGTATACGCCGAATTACCCGGTGCAACCGGAACCTGCGGATCAATCATTTCCCGGAATTTTTACCCTGAACGCCGAGCTGCGTTTCCGAATCGGCCAGACCTACAGCACTTATCCGTATTACCGTTCTTACGATGAGTCGAAATGGCCGGATATTTACCTGCGTTACCGGAAAGCCATCCCGGGTGTGGGCGGCAGCACAGCCGACTTTGACTTTGCGCAGTTACAGATCAGTAAAAACAATATCTCCTGGGGCCTGGTCGGCTATTCCAACCTGAATGTGTCAGCCGGCGCGTTCCTCCGAAAATCAGCGCTCGGATTTATGGATTTGTACCACCCGCGCGGCAACCAGACCCTTTTGGCCAATCCGCAGGATTATAACCGCAGTTTTTTTATGCTGCCTTATTATGCCTACTCGACCGACCAACCTTTTGTTCAGGCGCACTGGCAACACCACCTGCAGGGCTGGTTGTTCGATAAAATTCCGGGTATCCGCAAACTCAATATGAAAGAGGTCATCGGCGCCAATTTCTATTACACCGACCGGCCTTCTTCCGATCCCACTTTTACCAGGGATTTACCGTACTGGGAACTCAATTTCGGCCTGGAAAATATCGGTTTCGGCGTTTTCCGACTGTTCCGGGTAGATGTGGTGGCGGGTTTTTATGGGGGGGCTTATGAAAAAACGGGCGTGATTTTGGGGATTGCGCTGTAGGTTTTTACCACATAGGCAGATAGACGTAGAGTGTACTTTTACCACAAAGCGCACAAAGAGGGTTTCACAAAGGACACAAAGCGTAGAGTTGACCGCGTTTTTCCAGTCATTTGGGGTGTTTATGCCAGAATTACAGTAAATACTAAGGGAGACGCGTCAACTCTACGCTTTGTGTCCTTTGTGAAACCCTCTTTGTGCGCTTTGTGGTAAAAGTACACTCTACGTCTATCTGCCTATGTGGTAAAAATAATCTATGTGGTAAAAACAAGAATTTCCCCGACTTTCGCACCCTCAAACCAGCCCAACCATGCAACACCTCCACAATTACGTCCTCGGCCAATGGATGCCGGGCGACGGCGACGGCATACCACAGTACCACGCACTGACAGGCGAACACATCAGTACAGCGAGCAGCGAAGGACTCGATTATGCCCGTATCCTCGAATATAGCCGCAACACCGGCGGCCCGGTCTTGCGGCGTATGACTTTTCCGGAACGCGGACGTATGCTCAAAGCGCTGGCGCTGTACCTCATGGACCGCAAAGAGGCGTATTACCGGGTGTCGCACCAGACGGGCGCTACCCGCGCCGATTCCTGGGTCGATATTGAAGGCGGTATTGGTAACTTGTTCGCTTACAGTAGTTTACGCCGCCGTTTCCCCAACGAACCTTACTACGTGGAAGGGGAAACCATTCGACTTTCCAAAGAAAATACCTTCATCGGCCATCATATCCTCGTGCCCAAACAGGGCGTTGCGGTGCATATCAATGCCTTTAATTTTCCGATCTGGGGCATGCTGGAAAAAGTAGCCGTCAACCTCCTGGCCGGTGTTCCGGCGGTCGTGAAACCCAGCGAGCAGACCTCCTACCTCACAGAGGCGATGTTCCGCGATATCATCAGCTCCGGCATTTTGCCGGAAGGCGCGCTGCAACTCGTAGTCGGCGCAGGTCGCGGCATCCTCGACTCCGTACAAAGCCAGGATGTGGTGACCTTCACGGGTTCCGCCGATACGGGCCGTAAACTGCGCGTCCATCCCGCCATCGTGCAACATTCGGTGCCTTTTACCATGGAAGCCGATTCGCTGAATGCCGCCATTTTAGGGGCAGATGCAGTGCCGGGTACCCTTGAATTCGACATATTTATCAAAGAGTGTCGCCGGGAAATGGTGACCAAAGCCGGGCAAAAATGTACCGCCATCCGGCGCATCATTGTGCCGGAATCATTGCTGGAAGACGTTCAAAAAACGCTTTCCAAAGAATTAGCCAAAAACGTGCTCGGCGATCCTTCCGTAGAAGGCGTGCGTATGGGCGCACTCATCAACCGGCAGCAACTGGAACGCGTACAGGAAAAACTGGCGATGCTGACGGTAGAAACGCCCGCAGTTTTCGGCGATTGGGACAACTTTGAAGTAGTAGGCGCCGACCGCAACAAAGGCGCGTTTTTGCCGCCTGTTTTGTTGTTAAACGACCGGCCTTTTGTCAAAATACGCAGCCACGAAATGGAGTGTTTCGGCCCCGTTTCAACACTGATGCCTTACAAAACCCTCGATGAAGCCATCCAACTGGCCAAAATGGGAAAAGGTTCGCTGGTGTCCACCATTTGTACCCTGGATCCGGCGGTGATGCGCGAATACGTGCTGGAAGCGGCGGCATTTCACGGGCGTATTCATATCCTCAACCGAACGTCCGCCAAGGAAAGCACCGGCCACGGCGCTCCCATGCCCATGCTGGTACACGGCGGCCCCGGCCGCGCAGGTGGCGGCGAGGAAATGGGCGGGATGCGCGGCGTACTGCACTACCTGCAGCGCACAGCCATTCAGGGCCATCCTACGGACATCACAGCGGTCACCAAGCAGTATCAAACCGGTGGCGCGCAAACGGAAACGCCCGTGCATCCGTTCAAAAAATACTTTGAAGAATTGTTTGTCGGCGAAACGCTCGTTACCGCTAAACACACCGTTTCGGAAGCGGATATTCACAACTTCGCCAATGTAAGCGGCGATAATTTTTATGCCCACATGGATGCTACGGCGCTGGAAGGAACACCCTTTACCGGCCGGGTGGCGCATGGCTATTTCGTGCTGTCCAAAGCCGCCGGACTTTTTGTAGACGCCAAAAAAGGGCCTGTACTGCTGAATTACGGCCTGGATGAGTGCCGTTTTACAAAACCCGTTTATCCGGGCATGACCATCGGCGTGAAACTGACCGTGAAGGAAAAAATAGAACAGGAACACGATCCTTCCAAAGAGGGCGTCGCGGCAATTCCGCGCGGCATCGTCAAATGGTTAGTCGATGTGTACGACGAAACGGGCGAAACGGTGGCGATTGCGACGATACTCACGATGGTTAGAAGTGAGAGGTGAGAGAGTGAGAAGTGAGAGGGTGAGAGGTGAGAGAGGTGAGAATATCCCTTTCGGCGTTCGTTGGGGTTGGAGTCTGGGTGTTTCAGGCCTGTAATTATGGGGGTGCTATAGTCAACACAAAGTGGTTTTGAACGAGAAAGTGTAATAATCTACTGATTACCAATGCTATCTCAACTATCAACATTCTCAACCTCTCAACTTTCAGTATAACCAGTTAAGGGAATGTTTATTAGCCAAAATGCCCTTCCACATAATTTTTGGTCAAATCGTGCTGAGGATTTTGAAAAATTTGCCGGGTCTCGCCCACCTCGATCAACTCGCCCAAATACATAAACGCCGTAAAATCTGACACCCGCTGCGCCTGTTGCATATTGTGGGTGACGATGACGAGGGTGTACTTTTTTTCAATTCAAGCATCAGTTCTTCCACTTTGGCGGTTGAAATCGGGTCGAGCGCGGAGCAGGGTTCATCCATCAAAATAACCTCCGGTTCGACGGCGACGGCTCGTGCGATGCACAATCTTTGTTGTTGGCCGCCCGACAGATCCAGCGCGGATTTGTCCAGATCATCTTTCACTTCATCCCACAAAGCGGCGGCGCGGAGGCTGTTTTCGACGGCTTCAGCCAACTTTTTTTTGTCGTGCAAACCGTTTATTTTCAATCCGTAAGATACGTTTTCAGCGATAGATTTCGGAAACGGGTTCGGTTTTTGAAAAACCATGCCGATGCGGCGGCGCAGGTGCACGACGTTGGTGTTTCCATGTAAAATATTGAGTTCATCGAGCATTATTTTTCCGGAAAGACGTGCCTGCGGGTTGAGGTCGTGCATCCGGTTGAGCGATCGAAGCAGGGTGCTTTTCCCACAGCCGGAGGGGCCGATAATAGCAGTGATTTTACCCGCCGGAATGCGGAGCGAGACGTTTTTCAACACTTGTTTTTTGTCAAAAAACAGATCAAGTTCCTGGATGTCAATTTTAATTTTTTCCATTTCGGAAAGTTTGGACAGTTGAAGTTTTTGACGAAAAATATGGATTGGATGTTGGGTTCGTTTTGGGCAAAATCACCCGCCCGATGGTAACTACCGTTGCCACCGTGCACGCGCCCAAAAAGCCGTCAAATTCAACATAAAAACAAGCAAAATCAAGGTTAAAGCCGTTGCGTAAGCGAGCGGCCGCACCTCTTCAATGGCATGGTGCTGTGTTGATAAGATATACAGATGATAAGGCAAGGCCATAAATTCGTCGAAAACGGACCCGGGTAAGTAGCGCGAATAAAAGGCCACCCCGGTGAACAGAATCGGCGCAGTTTCGCCCGCTCCCCGAGACAGCGCGAGAATCACACCTGTCAGAATGCCCGGCAAGGCCGATGGCAGAACGACCGTCCGGATGGTTTCCCATTTTGTCGCGCCGAGCGCAAGCGCGCCTTCCCGGGTGAGTCGCGGCACGTTCCGCAGGGCTTCTTCCGTAGTGGTGATGATGGAAGGCAGGGTCAGTAGCCCAAGGGTACACCCGGCGGCAAGCAGCGATGCGCCCATGCCCAAAAACTGTACAAAAATCGCCACGCCGAACAATCCGTACACAATACTCGGCACCCCGGCTAAATTGCGAATAGAAGCGCGAATAAGGCGGGTAAAGGTATTGTCGGGTGCATATTCGTGGAGGAATATCGCGCAGCCGATGCCCAGCGGCGTTGCCAGCATCGTGGAAAGCAGCGTAACTGCGGTGGTGCCGAATATGGCAGGGAAAATACCGCCTTCGGTCATTCCTTTTTTGGGAGATTGGGTCAAAAATTCCCAGCTCAGTACGGGTGCGCCTTTTGCAGTCAGATCAAACAGCACCACGCCCAGAATCGCCACGACCACGAGGGTAGCCGCAATAATCAAAGCCATGCCGAGTATTTGGATGATTTTTCGTTTCATTGGCCTTTTCGTCTGTACCCTGCCGCCACACGCTCCGCTGCTATGTTGACTAAAAGGGTGATGAGAAACAATACCAACGCACAGGCGAACAGGCTGAAATAATGTGGGGTACCAAACGGTACTTCGCCCATCTCGATCGCCACTGTAGCGGTAAGGGTGCGTACCGAATCAAAAAAACCATTCGGCATGGCAGTGGCATTGCCGGTAGCCATGAGCACGGTCATCGTTTCGCCGAGGGCGCGACCTAAACCAAGCATAATGGCTACTAAAATACCCGAGGTGCAGGAAGGCAGGGTGACCCGCAGCAGCGTTTCCCAGCGGTTGGCGCCGAGGGCATAACTGGCTTCCTTGTAGTGTTGCGGTACGGCATGGATCGCATCCTCCGTCACCGAAATGAGCGTAGGTAAAGCCATGATGGCCAATAAGATGGAGCCATTGAGCGCATTTAAGCCATGTGGGAGATCGAAGATTTTTGCCAACGCAGGCGCTACCAGCACAATGCCCAAAAAACCGATGACCACAGAAGGTATGGCAGCGAGCATTTCGATGGCTGGTTTTAGGATATTACGGGTACGCGGCGAAGCAATTTCAGAGAGAAAGGCCGCAGCGCCGATACCGAGCGGAACGGCGATCAACATAGCGCCGATAGTCACTAATAAAGTGCTGAACAGCATAGCGCCAATACCATACGTCGCCTCGCCATAGGCCGCCGGATTCCAGGCTGTGCCGGAGAAAAATTCAGCAATGGAAATGGTCTCAAATGCACGCGCGCTATTGATCAGTAGCATCAGGAAAATGCCTACCAAAGTCAAGGCGGCAACCCAGGCAGTTCCGTTAAAAACTTTTTCAAAAAATCTGTCCCAAAAAAGTCGCTGATTCATTTCACGGAATTGAAGGCCAATCCGGCCTCTGATGGGGGTAAATATCCATTTTGGGCAATGATTTTCTGCCCCGCCGGACTTTTTCAAAGCCGTAGAAAGCACGTATTATGTCGCTGGCCGTACCATTGGAAAAGTGGAACAAGGGGCGGGTGAGCGGGTACAAACCTGCCTTGATGGCAGCTCTATCGAGGGGCGAAATGGCGGTTTTCCCCGGCTCTGTAGTTAATTTGATGACTTTTATTCCATGCCGCAGCGCGCCCCTTTCATCGGTCAGGTAACCAAAACTAATATAACCAATGGCATTCGGGTCGGCTTTTACGGCTTCCAGGATTTGAGCGTTGCCGTTCATTTGTTTGATGCCGGGGGCGTAGTCTTTGCCCAATACCCGCTCCCGAAAGTACATGAATGTGCCGGAATTGCTTTGTCGTCCGTAAAGGGAAATGATGCCGGCTGCGCCGCCGAGTTGTTGCCAGTTCTGAATTTCACCGGAAAATATTTTACCCAAATCGTTAAGGCTCAGGCTGTCTAGCGGGACGGAGGGATGGCAGATAATGGCAAGTGCATCAGCAGCGAAAATAAAGTGTTCGACATCAATATTCCGCTCAGAGGCCAACATTAGTTCATGATTATTAATTTCCCTGGATGAATTGGCCACATCTAACCTGCCATTCAGCAAGCTTGCGATACCCACGCCACTGCCGCCGCCGGTAACGCTGACGGATATCGCTGGATTTGTTTCCATGTAGGCTTCGGCAAGTTGCAGCACGAGATTCACCTCCGTGTCCGAGCCTTTGATCGTGATCGTCTCGACATGGCGCCGGGTGCACCCGGCGAGAAAAATAATCAGGGCGCAATACAGTACTATACGCATGGATAGCATTTTTCCACAAGATAGCAGTGTTGCAGATGGGAAGGAGGAATGGGATGTTTACGTTTGGGTTAAGTTTTACGTTACTTCCGTCCAGTATGGAGAACTTTGATTTGGTAGGAAAATCTCCTGTTGTGTGAAATTCCCGCTCACTTCTGGTATTTCCCGCAAATAGGACACGCTTCCGCCTTGTGGCCGCGCGCCGGGCAGTATTGCCTGCCGAAAAAGATGATTTGCAGGTGCAGTTTATTCCAGGTGTGTTCGGGGAAAAGGGCTTTGAGGTCGCGCTCTGTTTGTTCCACATTTTTACCGCTGCTCAATCCCCAGCGGGCAGCCAGGCGGTGGATATGCGTGTCGACCGGGAAGGCGGGAAAGCCGAAAGCCTGCGACATGACTACGGACGCTGTTTTGTGGCCCACTCCGGGCAGGGCTTCGAGCGCTTCAAAAGTTTGGGGTACCTGTCCGCCGTGTTGCTCCACAATGATTCTGGAGAGTTCCCAAATGGCTTTTGACTTGGCAGGTGAAAGGCCGCAGGGTTTGATAATCTCTCTGATTTCCTCAACGGTCAATTGTATCATAGCCGCCGGATGATCGGCTTTCGCAAACAAATGCGGCGTGATCTGATTGACCCGTTCGTCGGTGCACTGGGCCGACAACACCACTGCCACCAGCAAAGTATAGGGGTCTTCATGCCGCAGCGGAATGGGCGTTTCCGGGTATAATGTTTCGAGGATGTTTGCAATATCTGCCGCTTTTTGTTTCAGTTGAGCAGAGATGCGTTTTTTGGGCGCCGCCGTTTTTTTTGCCATAACATTTGGGAAGTTCCTTTTCTAAGAGGCAAAAGTACAGCGCTTATCCATCAAGTTTATCATCGTTTGGGGTTGTGCCAAAAGCCTGGCCTTTGAAAATTTAGCCAAAGAGTACCCAATAATGTTTGGGGGGACTGGTTCCGACAACTTTTAAAAGTTGTCAAATTTCACATGCGTTTGGCGACAATAATTTGGTGCGAAATAACGGATTCCTTCTCTAAAGACTTTTGACACAACCCCGTAAGGCAGGTCAAAAAACAACCCCGCCCGGTTGCCCGGAGCGGGGTATTGTTCTCATGGTATGCGTGGCTCGCTGGTACTGACGACTGCTTTGGGAGCAGTCTGTCTTATCGGTTTTGGTATGGCCTTCGTTTGGGTAGTTTGGAGGCGATTGGTTTGGTGTTGTACAGGATGTTTGTTTATTGCTGCTTTCGTTATTGTGAAAAGCCTCTTTCTAACGGAGTATTGTTAAAAGGTCACAGGTACTGTTAATTTTTTTCGTAAAAAAATTGTTAGGCGTTATTTACCTGTGGTTGAAAAATTAATCCATTTGGTTGAAATTCAAATAATTGTACCTGTAGAACGGTTTAGTTTTACCTGAAAAAATCAGATCATGGAAATCAGTAATTATACCGGACATCCTGAAGTGATGTCTATTATTGCCAACCTGCGCCAGATGCATGCCGATGCAGCCGAGGTGTGGCGCATTTCCGATATTCAGGACGAAGCCGGGAACCAGTACGTGGATGTGGTGATGGAAGGCGGCGGTACGCTGGGCGTGGCGCTGCTGGGTTATTTGTATGTATTGGAACAAATGGATATCCGGTTTCTGCGGGCGGCGGGCACTTCCGCAGGGAGTATCGTGGCCATGTTGCTAGCCGGCGGCGGCCCCATCGCACAAGCAAAAAGCGAATGGCTGATAGAAAAAGTGGCTGGAAAAGATTTTTATGACTTTGTAGATGGCGACAAGGAAATTCGCAAATTTGTAGATGCCATGCTCGACCCGGAAGTCCGCAAAGGCAAAAAAGCGCGGCTGACCGCCAAGGTGCTCGATGACCTACAGGATCATTACGGTCTTTGCCCGGGCGAACATTTTACGGAATGGATGCGCGAATTGCTCCTGGAACGCGGTGTCCGGACGCTGCGTGATTTGTACGAGTTGCGCAGTATCGCGCCGCCAGGTATACACTATCTTGAAACAGGCGAACCATGTCTGCCCGAGCGCTGGCGACGCATTTCTGTTGTTACCGCCGATGTTACCACCGGCACTAAAGTGGCTTTGCCGGATATGGCCCACTTGTACTGGGCCGATCCTGAAATGGCCAGTCCGGCCGATTTTGTGCGAGCCAGCATGAGCGTGCCGGTTTTCTTTTATCCGTTCATTGTCAAGGGTTTAATTGATTCGGACTCTGCACGCGCTCAATGGGCCGCAACGGTCAATTACCGGGGAGCAGTCCCACCGGAAGTGTACTTTGTAGACGGCGGTTCCATGTCCAATTTCCCGATCGGGCTTTTTTATCAGCCCGAACAGCGGCCCGACGCACCGGTGTTTGGTATCAAAATCGGCATCGACCGGGACAGCTACAACAGTTGCGATTCCTTCGGCGGGTTTGCAGGAGCCATGCTCGGTTCCATGATGTCATTTCACGACAACGACTTTTTTGTGCAACATCCTGAACTCAATAGTTTTGTAGGCATGATTGATTCCGGCGACTACAACTGGCTGGATTTCAGCATCTCTGATGAAGATAAACTCGATCTTTTTGTGCGGGGCGCGCGGGCTGCCGGAGCATTTTTACAGCACTTCAATTGGGCAGAGCAGAAGGCAATGCGTCAAAAATTGATGGACACATTAACGGTGTGACACACTACTGGACATTTTCGTGGAACGAGACCTATAAGGTTTTTAAAACCTTATAGGTCTGACCACTGTAGAATGAAATGTCCAGTAGTGTGCGGTGTGACACACAATTCTGCGGCGTTTTTCGTTACCTTTGTTACATATTCAGTATATCAGGCAAAATAACTTAGATTAAATTCTTTGCAATTGCTTGATTATCAACACTGATAACCACTAACTAATAACGGATAACTTCCTATTTTAAACGCCTTTGATTATGGAATGGATGAAAAATGCCCGCACCCTGTTAGTGATCAATGTATTGCTCCTGATGGCCGTAGGCGCTTTGTTTTTTACCTCTTTTAAAGGAGGCGATGGCAGCGGCTTTTCGGCCCCGGAGCAGCATGTCCGGTCTATTAACTTAGATAAGGATTTTAATTTTTGCGGGGAACCGCTCCCGATGGACAATTGGGATGTCCGGCAGCGATTGGATGCGGAGTTGCTGCGCAATGTGTATTTCCATTCTCAAACGATTCTGGCACTCAAACGCGCGAACGCCCTTTTTCCCAACCATTCTACCCATTCTGAAAGAAGAAGGGGTGCCGGAGGATTTGAAATACCTGGCCGTTGCGGAGAGTGCGCTTTCCAATGCGAATTCACCCGCCGGTGCGCGCGGGGTCTGGCAGTTTATGAAAAGCGCTGCGGACGGTTACAACCTGGAAGTAAACGCGGAAGTAGACGAACGCTACCACCTTGAAAAGTCTACCCGCGCGGCTTGTAAATACCTGAAAAAAGAAAAAGAGCGCCTGGGCAGCTGGACGCTGGCCGCCGCGGCATACAACGGCGGTCCGGGCCGGATAGCCGAAGAAATGGCAACCCAACGCGCTAAAAACTTTTATGAACTCAACCTGGCAGCCGATGAAACGATGCGTTATCCTTTCCGCATTGTAGCCATTAAAGAGGTGATGGAAAACCCGGAATTGTACGAGTACACGGTTGAAAAAGACCACTTATATCCGGCTCAAAATGAATTTAAAATCGTGGAAGTAAACGGACCGGTGGCTAACTGGGGCGATTTTGCGCGCCAGAACGGAACGCATTACCGTATGTTGAAACTGTACAACCCCTGGTTGATAGACAACAAACTCACGAATAAGGCGGGGAAAACGTATAAAATTAAAGTACCGAAGTAGTGTTTGGTGTATGGTGTTTAGTGTTTGGGGCGCATTGCCTTTTGGTGTTTGGTGTTTAGTGTTTCGGGCGCTCCGCCTAAGCTACTCACAGTTGCCAAAGGCAGAGCGCCCGAAACACTAAACACCAAACACCAAACACTAGATATTAACCGTGTACGTATAAGTCTTTTCTTCTTTAGGTTTTGGCGCTTCCTTTTGCTCCGTTTTCGGCGTACTGCTCACCGTATACGACACTTGCATCGCTTGTTCCACTTTGGGCTGCGGTTTCGGTTTTTTGAATTGCACCCGTACTTTCTGATGGAAAATAACATGAAGGCCCCTGTTTTTGGGCACGTCAAATTTTAAAAGCCGCACCACGCGGCTTGCCTCTTCGTCGCAACCCGAACCGACGCCGCGCAACACCCGGGTGGCTGTCACATTCCCCTGATAATCAATATCATACTCGACCAGTACTGTGCCTTCCACATTGGCATCCAGCGCAATCTGCGGGTAACGGAGATGCTGGTAGATGAACTTCGTCAGTTCTTTCGGACCGCCGGGATATTCCGGTTGATGAATAAATTTCGTTTTTTTCCTGTCTTTTTCCATGTGCGGCAATTACATCAGGCCTGTAGCCTGACAAGCATTTTTTTCTGCTGCAAATATTGATCTAAAAACCGGAAACAAAAAAACAGGAGCGTCAGCGGCAGTCCGAAACGCATGGCCGGGCTGGTGAATAATTTTCCCCAGGGAATAACAGGCGTTTGCGGTATGTATTCGGCAGGTATCATATCGATGCTGATGGCCGGTGCGGAAATTGCCAGTAAAACGATCGGCAGGAGTATAAAAAATCCCATGGCAGCAGCGATGCCGTAAATAATCCAGTCTTTGCCTTTTTCACTTGAAAGGCTCGGATTGGCGCTTTGCTCAGCCACCCAGGCCGCCATGACGCGGTCTGCAAAGCCGGGTTTGGGGCGATCCATTGGAAGCGCCGCAAAAGCCTTTTTTTCTGCGAGGATGGTATCCAGCATGGATTGATGCTCCGGATGCCGGCGCAGGTAGGCATCCACCTGCATCTTTTCTTCCTGGGGCAGGAAGCCGTCGGCATAATCCCACAGCATGTCTTCGGTCAGCAAAAAGTTATTTTCCATATCAGTATGCGATTTCGGTAGCGAATTGGCCTTCCACAATGACTTTTAAACGCTGGCGGGCGCGACAAAGTTTAGTTTTGGCATTGGTCATGGTCATTCCCATGATTTGACAGATTTCTTCCAGATTATGTTCGTATAAATAAAAAAGCGTGATAATACCTGAATCATCGGGTGACAGCATGTGAATGGCGCGTTGCAGGGCAGCGTTCCGGTCCTCCCTTTCCAGTGCATGATACGCGTCTGGCGTACCTTCATCCGGTAATTTCAGGGGCCGGTCTTCGTCGTCAAGTGATAGAATATCAGGGTTTTGTTTGCGCAAAAAATTTAAAGCAGTAGAATAAATAATTTTATACAGCCAGGTGGAAAATTTGGCGTCGCCCCGAAAATCGGGCAGGTAGCGGAATGCCCGCAGGAAAGCATCCTGCGCCACTTCGTGCGCGTCTTCCCGGTTCTTGACAAAACGCAGGGCAAGGGTGAACGCGTATTGTTCATAGCGCTTTACCAGCATGGCAAATGCCGTTTGCCGGCCACTTTTGGCCTGTTCAATCAAGATGTCATCAGAAAGCGTCGCTGCCATGTTTTTCGTTTGTATCCCGGATATTTTTAGAAATCGGGTATCCGGTACCACTGGTTTCCTGCGGGTAAGTAGTTATCCGTTATTAGTTTTGGTTATTAGTGTTCAGAATCAAGCATTTACAAATATTTTAAGCAAAACTAATTTTGCACACCTACTTATATTGCACTGGACACAGGTTCGCGGGAAAAGGTTACATCTTTGAGTTATGAGTTATGAGTTATGAGTTATTGGAGTTTCAGGCTGGAAAAGGAAAAATTATGCATTCTTCCAGGCTGACCACCTGATCTGCCCCAACCGTATGTATATCAGTTATTGCTGCATAGCCCTGATACCTGTGACCATGTTCCCAGCAATCCAGGGCAAATGGGTCAGATGCATTTTTCCCTATCTTTCCGCCTGATCTCCATTAACTCAAGAACGCTCCCCAAACAACTGCATGGAAAGTGCGCTCGCCCCTCAACCCCCCCCCTCCCGCCCCCCGCCGGGGGGGGGGGGCCGCGCGGGGTGCTGCGCGTGCTCCCCCCCGCCCCCGCCGCGGAGGAGAATCAAAGGAATTGTCATGGGTAAACAAATTTGCAGCGCTAACATACAAAAGACTTCATAACTTCGTCATCCCTTTTCTCTCACTTCTCACTCTCTCACTTCTCACCTCTAATATGATCGCACACCTTGTCGACCTGCACCAGCGCCGCGTTTATCCGGCAGAAATTCTTGTGGAAAACGGCCGCATCCGGCAAATCCTGGAATTGGATAGCGCGCCACAGACGGCAGGTTTTATTTTGCCCGGTTTTGTAGATGCGCATGTGCATATCGAAAGCAGTATGTTGCCGCCTGCCGAATTTGCCCGAATGGCAGTGGTTCATGGTACGGTAGCCACCGTTTCAGACCCGCATGAAATTGCCAATGTGCTTGGAAATGAAGGTGTTATGTATATGCTGGAAGATGCGGCGCGGGTACCTGTCAAGTTCTGTTTCGGCGCGCCTTCCTGTGTGCCTGCCACTACTTTTGAGACAGCCGGTGCGGTGATGGATGCAGCGGCGGTGGAAAAACTGTTGGAGCATCCGGGTATCGGCTATTTATCCGAAATGATGAATTTTCCGGGTGTGCTGTTTAATGACGCAGAAGTAATGGCCAAAATAGCCGCTGCGAAACGGCTGGGCAAGCCGGTAGACGGACATGCGCCCGGTTTGCGGGGCGAAGACGCCCGCCGGTATTTCGCTGCCGGTATCAGTACGGACCACGAGTGTTTCACGTATGAGGAAGGCCTTGAAAAGGCGCAGCTCGGTGTGAAAATTTTGATCCGGGAGGGTAGTGCGGCCCGCAATTTTGATGCATTGTGGCCGCTGTTAAAAGAATTCCCGGAGCAAATAATGTTTTGCAGCGACGACAAACACCCCGACGACCTCGTGCAGGGGCATATCAATGAACTGGCGGCCCGCGCGATTGCGTATGGCTGCGACTTTTTTGATACCCTGCGGGCAGCCTGTGTGAATCCTGTTTTACATTATGGTTTGCCGGTCGGACTGCTTCGGGAAGGCGATCCGGCTGATTTTATCAAAGTGGATGATTTGCGCGATTTCCGGGTGCAGGAGACCTGGATCGATGGCGTGCAGGTCGCTGCGGAAGGGGAAAGTCTGTTGCCGCGCTTATTGTCCGCCGCTCCGAATCAATTTACAGCCCATTCCAAAAAACGGGATGCTTTTCGTTTAAAATCAAACGCTTCTGAAGTGCAGTGCCGGGTGATCGAGGCGCTCGACGGGCAAATTGTAACAGGTGCAGCATCAGAGTTGTTACAGGTGGCTGACGGATGTATCCTCAGCGATCCGGCGCGTGATATTTTGAAAATCACGGTCGTCAATCGCTACACGCCCGACGCCAAGCCAGCCTTGGGTTTTGTGCGTGGTTTTGGGTTGAAAGAGGGCGCTTTGGCCAGCAGTGTCGCCCACGATTCGCATAATATTGTTGCTGTCGGTACCAGCGACGAGGCATTGTGCGCGGCTGTCAATGCCGTTATTGCTGCCAAAGGCGGCATCAGCGCGTCAGACGAAGCCGGCAATGCCCGTGTACTGGCCTTGCCCATTGCCGGGCTGATGAGCCAATCGGACGGTTATACCCTGGCCCGGGAATATGCCGAACTGGATGCCTGGACAAAAGATGTTTTGGGTTGCACGCTGCGCGCTCCGTTCATGGTGCTTTCCTTTCTGGCGCTGCCGGTCATTCCAAGTTTGAAAATGACGGATTTGGGATTGTTTGATGTAGAACGATTTGGATTTGTGGAGGTGGTGGAATAGTGTTCGTTAAGCAGTATTTTTGCAGCGTTATTTTTGCTCATTGTGGGTGTCTCAAAAGGTTGATGAGGGTTTATAAGGTTGATGAGGTTGATATACATCCGCTCGAAAAAAGTAAAATCGCCTCATTCTCGAGTGGATGTATATCAACCTCATCAACCTTATAAACCCTCATCAACCTTTTGAAATACCCTCTTATCATGTCGCTCGTTGGAAATCAAGGGTAAACTACTTACCGGCATTGCCGGCATTATTATATTCGACCTGCTCGGTATTCCGTTCGGCGGGCTGTTTGGATTTATAGTGGGTTCCTTGCTGGGGCATTATCTTTTTGACCAGCCCAAAGAAAAAACTGCGAAAGAGAGCGAGTTTAAAGCCTATCAAAAGCGGCAAGGCGCATTTTTCTACCATGTTTTTAGTTTGTGCGCCAAAATGGCAAAATCTGATGGGCCGATTAATCGCCAGGAGGTATTGCACATGGAATATTTAATGCGCGATCAATTCAGGATGAATGACCGGGGACGTTCTCAAGCCATTAAAATCTGGAAGCACGCAAAGGATTCAACGGATCCTTTTGATCAATTTGCGCGGGCTTTTTATAATGATTTTGGCCGGGAACGCCATCATATTCTCAATATGATGGATTTATTGTTTGCCATGGCTGCCTGCGATGGCGGTCTGCACCCGCGGGAAGAAAATTTGCTGATGCGCGCTGCCGGCGTTTTTCATATAAGTGGGATGCAGTACGAGCGGATCAAGAGTCGATATTACCACACCAAATCGACCGCACAGCAACAGCGCTGGACGCCGCTCGATCCGCATTATGCTATTCTGGGCGCTAAACCTGCCGATTCCTTAGATATGATCAAGAAAAAATACCGCGCATTGGCCGTGCAATGGCACCCCGATAAAATGGCTGCCAAAGGCGCCTCCCCGGAAGCGCTTCGCCATGCGAAAGAAAAATTTCAGCAGATCAACGAGGCGTATGAGAAAATACTGCAAGCCAAGAATTGAGTGTTTGGTGTTTGGTGTTTAGTGTTTGGGGGAGCTCCGCGTTTGGTAATGTTCGGTGTTTGGCCGTCTAAAATTTATTTCCCGTCAAAGGCGGAGATCCCCTAAACACAAAACACCAAACATTGCCAAACGCGGAGCCCCCCAAACACTATACACGAAACACCAAACACAAAAAAATGGCTGACAAAACACGCATCAAGGCCGATTTTTTGCCTTTTGCCCGACCGGATTATGTGGAAGGTATGTTGATTGGCGACGATCTCGATAGTTTGCTTTCGGCCATGTATTTACACCGGCACTTTGGCTGGGAGCTCTCCGCTGTGTATTGCAAGTACTCCAGAATATGGTATAACGGCCCATCGGATGCTTTCCAAAAGCAACTCTATTCAGGACGTATTTTTGCCGTTGATCTGGATATTTATCACCCTTCAGTCCCGAGTTTGGGTCACCATATCATCGCTTTGGAACAGGCCGGCGAACTGCCAGGGCATACGCATTCGCTGAATCCCAATGCCATGCGCGGATTCACCGTACAGAAGCATTTCAGCAGAAAATATCCGCTTGCCACGATCCACTTTTTGAGATGGCTTTTTGATGAAAACGACCATGCCGTTCCCGCAGAAATGCTTACCTGGCTGGCCGATTCCTCCTATATCAATGCGCAACAGTACCATGAAAATGTCGCGGAATGGGTTGCATATTATCTTCCGCTTCCGGCTTTGATTCAGATGTTGCCCACCTTGCAAACCAAAGATTTTGAACAGGCTTTACTGGAAAATATCCTCAAGCCCATGTCTCAAAATCCGCTTTGCCGTCCCGGTGGTTCCAGGTACAAATCCCGGCATTTGGGCCTGAACGGCTTTCAATGCCAGTTTGAGCACCCCAACGAACAAAATCCGCACATACAGTTGTTGCTTGATTTGTTAAGCGAGTTGAGCGCCTGGCCGCGATTATCCTTTCCTGCCAGATTTAACGCCTGTTTGGAAGGTAACAGACGACAAATCCTGGTAGGCGAATTACTGGCATCGGGCATGTCTTTAGGGGATTGGCTGGAAACCAATGGCGTTTTCTCCTATGCCTTTACGTTTAAAGACCGGATGAATTACACGGTACTTTAGAAGAAGTGAGAGGTGAGAAGTGAGAAGTGAGAGGGCTATTGCACGATAAAGAAACCGTCGGTGCCTTTGGGTTGGTACAGCGGCATCAGGATCAACCCGTTGAGGGGCGAAAAGATAGGGCCATTGATGTCGTCTGCCAGGTGTTCCCCTTTTCGGATTTCCTGAAAATTGAGGTATCCGGGTCGCATTTTAAAACAGTCGCCGGGTTTAATATGGTGGACATACCTTAAAACCACAACCGGGGGCGCCTGAACCGACGCTTTTTGCAGCAGTGTATCGTGGGGGCTTTTCATATCTCCCCTTCGGAAACAACCGGCAGCGCGCAGGCAACTGATAACAGCAGCCACAGAGCGTTGTACCGACTGCGGGTCTTCGTGCTGACCGGCTTCGAAGGCAACAGCGGAAACTTTGGCGGGCGTCGTGTGGAAATGCCCTGCGGCGGCAAATTTCAACAGCGGGCCTTCAATACTATCCTGCAAACGGAGTATCACCGGTACTTCCAGTTCCCTGGCCAATGCCAGGCTACCGGTTTCATCGGTGGGAATGCTGAATATGCCACCGTCCGCAGAAGTGGTATGCAGATCGAGCAGGACAATTTCTTTGGCAGGAAACGCAAGTATTTCAGCCCGGATAGACTCGAAAATTTCCACAACTTCCAGGGCTTCTCCGGTTTGGTCCGATTTTTTTTCGCGGAGCAGTTTTTCTACAAACGACGGTTCCCAAATCCGGTTCAGGTCTTGATCCAGGAAACGGACATTGTTGTGAAAAGCCTGCAAGTGTCCGATAAATCCCACAAATTTTCCATGAAAAACAAATCCCGGATGTACGCTGCGCTCGTTGTCCAGCATCCTGAAAACTTCTTTCAGTGCATGTACACCGGCAGGTTCGTTGCCGTGCAAGGCCCCGAATGCCAATACCAATGTTCCCGGCAGGGCGCCGCCGTACTGGCCGATTTTTCTGTTCATAAACAGGGGGAATGGTGTTTAGTGTTTAGTGTTTGGTGTTTAGGGTTTGGTGTTTAGGGTGGCAACGTCTGGCTTTATTAAGTACGCCGGCCAAAAGTTGCCACCCCTAAACACCAAACCCTAAACACCAAACACTAAACACCAAACACCAGAAAAGCTCAGTGTTTTATTTCTTCCCCCTCAACGCGCGTATTTCCGCCATTCTTTCAGGGCTAAGACCGCGTTTTTTGGGTGTACCGTCGGCATTCAGTGCGGGGGCTTTGGCAACTTTTACTGCTTTAGGCACTTTGGGTGCTTTAGGGGTAGCCACTTTTGCTTCCGCTGTTTTTTTGGCGCCGCGCAATGCACGTATTTCAGCCATTCTTTCAGGGCTGAGACCGCGTTTTTTTGGAGCGCCGTCGCCGTTGGTAGCAGGCGCTTTGACCGCTTTAACCGCTTTTGCCGCTTTGACCGGAGCAGCAGTTGTTGCTGTTTCGGCTTTTTTAACACCGCGAAGCGCGCGGATTTCCGCCATACGTTCCGGGCTGAGTCCGCGTTTTTTTGGTGTGCCGTCGGCATTCAGAGCGGACGCTTTTGCTACTTTCGGCGCTTTTGGTGCTTTTGGCGCTTTGGTTGTGACGGGTGCTGTGGTACGCGCGGCTTCCATTTCTTCCTTGGTGCGGCGTTTCCTTTTGGTCGTATCGGCTGTTGCTACGGGAACGTTGACAACGGCTTTAACGCCCGGTTTTCTGCCGCGTTTGGGTGCTTCGGTTGTTGCAGTGGTCGGTGCGGCGGCGGCGGCTTTAACGCCCGGTTTTCTGCCGCGTTTGGGCGCTTCGGTTGTTGCAGTGGTAGGTGCGGCAACAGCGGCTTTAACGCCCGGTTTTCTGCCGCGTTTGGGCGCTTCGGTTGTTGTTGTGGTCGGTGCGGCAACAGCGGCTTTGACACCCGGTTTTCTGCCTCGTTTGGGCGCTTCTGTTGCGGTGGTAGTCGGCGCGGCGGCAGCGGCTTTGACACCCGGTTTTCTGCCTCGTTTGGGCGCTTCGGTTGTTGTGGTGGTCGGTGCGGCGGCAGCGGCTTTGACACCCGGTTTTCTGCCGCGTTTGGGCGCTTCGGCTGCTGCAGTGGTCGGTGCGGTAACAGCGGCTTTGACACCTGCTTTTCTGCCTCGTTTGGGCGCCGAAGTTGCAGGCGCTGCGGGTGTTTCTTGTGCTATACCTGCTTTTTTGGCGTGTCTGGCTACTTGCGCAGCCCTTATTTTTTCCCGGTGTTCGTCGCTAATAACACGTTTTTTAGGCGTCTTAGCAGACGCATCGCTTTTGGTTTTTTTATCTGAATGGCCTTTTTTATCTTCTTCTTCGGCTTTTTTACCGCTTGGCGCTTTGGCTTTTCCCTCTGCTACCAACTGGATATGACCAAGGTGATGCTGGCTATGCCACACATATAGTGCAATGGCTTCCTGTAGAGGAACGGTGCGTTTGGAAGCGGGGTGGTAATACCCTTTTTCCAGATCGTCTTCTTGTAAAGATTTCAGGAAATGTGTCCAGCGGCTATGCAGGGCAGAGAGCAATTTAAGCGATGTTTTTACAGAGCCGTGTTTTCCGTCTTCCAGTTCCGCCCAGAGATTTTCTTCATAGGGTTTAATAATGGGCGTATTTTCTGTTACTGCCAGTTTTAAACGGGTGTAGGCATTAATATGACTATCAGCGAGGTGTAGAATAACCTGACGCACCGTCCAGCCTCCGGGCCGGTATGTTTTTTCCAGGTCTCCGCTTTTTAATTTTTTAACGGCTTTCTTAAGTTCTTTCGGAAATTTTGATAATATTTTTATGTGCTTACGGGTATCATCAATGGTATAAGGTTTTCCGTATTCAAATTGGCCAATGGGATATCTCAGATTATCCAGCTGTTCGTTCATAAGAAATGTTTGTTTAGAAAAGTCATTTGTAGTCAATGTTTTCAGAATGCAAAAGTGGGGAAGATTTGGCAAGGTTTACTAAACTTTTAAAGTTTAGTAAACCTTGCTTGGCATATTACCTGAGGGCGAGCGGTTTAGTACCGGTAAAACTACCAATAGAAGGTTTATGTTGTGAATTAATCGCCATTTATCTTACAGTATCTTTCCAACGCCAAAGATAGCGGCAGGCAACTGTTCGAAAGGGCTGCCAGGGTTCCGCTATTTCCTGCATTTTTTTCTTTAAATCTTTACCTGTTTCATTAAGTTGATAGAGGCGGATCATAGCTTGCTGAATACCAAGGTCATCTACCGGAAACACATCCGAACGCCCTAGGGTAAACATGAGTAACATTTGTACAGTCCATTTTCCAACTCCTTTTATCTGCGATAAAAATTCGATAATTTCTTCATCGCTCATTTTATCCCACCGATGATTTTCCAGGTCGTTGTTTAAAGAAAAGTGTGCGACATTTTGCAGATAACCGGCCTTTTGATTAGATAGTCCTACAAGCCGGAGTTGGGCAGGCTCCAGTTCAGTTACTAAATCAGGATGGGGATAATTATCGGGGAATATTGCACAGAAACGGTTGAATATAGTTGTAGCGGCTTTGACGCTAAGTTGCTGAGAAACAATAGATTCCAGCAAGTCATAATATATTCTTCCTGAAGGCCTGAAATCAGGTATTTCTGTTACTTCTATGAGCGTGGCAAGGGCGGGGTCTTTTTTCAAATGCTTAAATGATAACTCCAGGTTCATGGCGCAAATAAAAAGGATTTTATATTATCTTTTGAATCTTTTGCGCGAAAGAAATAATATTGCGGTGCCGGATGCAGATAAATCAAACCACTTACGGCTTCAGAAGATATGGGATTTCAAAAAGTAAACACTGTTGACAACAAAAATGAGATGCAGCATTTTGTGCGCAGCCTTTTGGACGATGTGCAGGCATTCGAGTATATGCTGGAGCATGACTGGTTTGAAAGCGATATTGTGCGCATCGGCGCAGAGCAGGAAATGTGCCTGGTTCACAACAAGACATTCAAGCCGGCTACCATCAATATGGAGGTGCTGGAGCACTTGAAGGATATGCCCTGGTGTGTGACCGAACTGGCGAAATTCAACCTGGAAACCAACCTGAGCCCACGCGAGTTTACAGGCGACTGCCTGAGCCAGTTAGAAGCTGAAAACCTTGAGTATCTGTCTATTATACAGAAGGTGCTCGACGGGTTTGATGCGAGTATTATTCTTTGCGGTATTCTGCCGACCCTGCGAAAGCACGACCTGGAGATGCACAACCTCACGCCAAAAGATCGCTATTTTGCGCTTATGGCTGCCATTCAAAAGCACCTGCTTGGCACCTCATTTGAACTCCGGGTGGAAGGTGTGGACGAGCTGCTGGTCAAACATGACTCGCCGCTGTTGGAGGCCTGCAACAGCAGTTTCCAGGTGCACCTGCAGGTAGCGCCCAACGATTTTGTGAAGATGTACAACATTTCGCAAGTGCTGGCAGGGCCGATCATTGCCATTGCCGCCAACTCGCCCCTGGTGTTTGGCCGCAGGCTTTGGCATGAAACGCGGATCGCTCTTTTTCAGCAAAGTCTCGACACCCGCACGACTGCCGACCACATGCGGGAGCGGCTTCCGAGGGTTAATTTCGGCTCCGGGTGGTTGCGCGGCGACATTACGCAGATTTACAAGGAAGATATCAGCCGCTTCCGGGTGTTGCTGGCAGGGGCCATCGAAGAAGACTCCCTGGAATTGGTGAAACAGGGCATTACACCCAAATTGCGCGCATTACAAATACATAACTCGACTGTTTATCGCTGGAACCGCCCCTGTTATGGCATTTCTCCCAATGGAAAACCCCATCTTCGCATCGAAAATCGCGTGATGCCTTCCGGGCCGACATCGGTCGACGAGGTGGCAAACGCCGCATTCTGGCTGGGATGTATGGTGGCTATGGGTGAAAAATATGACGACGTCACCAAACATATCGATTTTGTAGACGCCCGCGATAATTTCCTGAAATCTGCCAAATTTGGCATTGACACCACTTTTACATGGATGAAGGATAAAAAAATCCCGGCCACGGAATTAATTTTACAGGAATTGCTGCCACTGGCACGAGAAGGACTGAAAATGAGGAAAGTGAAAACAGCGGATATCAATAAATATTTGGATATCATAGAAGCGCGGGCCAAAGAACACAAAACCGGCGCGCGCTGGGCATTGCGTACTTTTACAGCCTTAAAAAAAGTAGTCACCAACGACGAAGCGGTAACCGCTATCACTGCTGCCATGGTAAAAAATCAGAAATTGAATAAACCTGTGCATACCTGGAAAGAAGGTACCGCAGCTGATCTTGAGAACTGGCAACCAACCAGCATCAAAGTGGAAGAATTTATGTCTACCGATCTGTTCACAGTTCAAAAAGACGACCTGATTGAACTGGTGGCGGAAATATTAGACTGGCGCCGTATTCGCTACATGCCCGTAGAGGACAGCAAAGGCGAACTCATTGGTCTGATTTCAAGCCGGATGTTGTTGCGCCATTTTGCGCGCCGCAATCAGTTGGATGAGAAACAGGCGGTGATGGTAAAAGAAATTATGATACTCAAGCCGGTAACCGTTACACCTGAAACCAATATTATGGAAGCCATGAATAAAATGCGCGATCATAATATCGGTTGTTTACCCGTAGTAAAAGGAAAAGATCTGGTGGGTATTATTACGGAAATGGATTTTCTTAGAATTACCAGCCGGTTAATGGAACGACTTGAAAAACAATAACATTATTTACCACATAGGTACATAGAACTTTCACAAAGGCACCTTGGTCCGATTTTCTAGGTGAATTATGTGGTAAATCGATTCTTTATAATCCTTGAATTTACTTGTTTAACCATTTCAAACTTATCGTATGAAGCGATTACTAATTACATTTTTAGTCGCACTGATAGCTATGTCCGTTTCTGCACAACGCAAAATAGACGGGCAAATCAGTGATCGGTCAACCGGTGAAGCGCTCGTAGGCGCTACCGTTTTGTTAAAAGGTAGCAACAGTGGTACCACTACCAACATCGATGGTATTTTTTCCATTGCAGTACCCAGTGAGTCGTCTGTGCTCGTGGTAAGTTACACGGGTTTTGAAACCCAGGAAATAACGGTTGGGTCTCAGCTGAAAATCAATATTCAGATGGTACCCAGTTCAACCCTGGTGGAAGAGGTGGTTGTAATCGGTTATGGCAAACAAATCAAATCTACCCTGACCGGCAATATTGCCAAAATCGGTGGTGAAAACCTCAAATCCATGCCGGTCGTATCCGTCGAGCAGGCCATGCAAGGCCAGGCGGCAGGTGTGTTTGTGGAAAGTGTGAACGGTAAATTAGGCGCTGCCATGCGCGTTCGTGTCCGCGGTGTAGGTTCTATTAACGCAGGTACAGAGCCTCTGTACGTGATCGACGGTATCCCGATTGCCAAAGACGCCCGCAATACTTCGGGTGGCGCGCTCAACCCTTTAGCCGACCTCAACTTCAACGATGTGGAATCCATCGAGGTGTTGAAAGATGCTTCTGCCAAAGCAATTTACGGCGCCCGCGGTTCCAATGGCGTGGTACTCATTACGACTAAATCGGGCAAAAGCGGCCGCTCCCGCGTCGAATTAGATGTGCAATCCGGCGTGAGTATGCCAACCGGCAAACGCGAATTCCTGAATGCTGCGGAATTTGTCGATTATTTCACGGAAGCGGCCAATAACTCGGACGATCTGGAAGGCTATACTTATGATGACGAAGACTCCTGGACACAGTTCCTGTTCGGTCGTTTCAACCGCTATTCGGGCCGCAATGACAGCTGGATGGAAAAAATCGACCGCACCGACTGGCAGGACGAAGCCCTGCGCACCGGTAGCATCACCAACGCCAATCTCTCTTTCTCCGGTGGTAATGAAAAAATGCGCTACTATGCCAGCGGCAATTATGGCGACAACGAAGGTATTCTGGTTGGCAATAACCTCGAAAAAATGGGTGGCCGCCTCAATATCGACTTCGATGCGACGGATCGCCTGCGCGTAGGCGTTAACCTGAGCCTGGCTCGTACCATCACCAAGCAGGTATCAGACGATAACGCGTTCTCTACTCCGATGCAGTTGGTGGCTTTGGCCCCTATTACGCCTACCCGCGACGAAGACGGCGTATTGTATGACCGCCCGATAACTACCTATTACAATGGTCTGATCGACGTGGAAGATGCACAACGCAAAGTGATTTCCTCCCGCAATATCGCCAATATTTTTGGCGATTACAAGTTCAACGAACACCTCGGACTGCGTGTGGAAGGTTCCGCCAACCTCTACAACGTACGCGACGACGCATTCTTCGGTAGCCGTACCGACGGCGGTATCGCGAGCAGGGGGTATGCCTTCTCGGCCTTCGCCGGCGCTTCTGATTTCAATACCAATGCAGTCCTGCACTGGGATCAGGATTTTGACAAACATGCTTTCGGCTTCGACCTTGGCTCTGAATTATTTACCAGCGAATACACCCGGACCTTCGTAGAAGGCGAACAATTCCCAAGCGACGATTTCAA
This sequence comes from Lewinellaceae bacterium, assembly GCA_016711435.1. Taxonomy (GTDB): domain Bacteria; phylum Bacteroidota; class Bacteroidia; order Chitinophagales; family Saprospiraceae; genus M3007. The sequence continues at coordinate 100,035 of JADJSY010000088.1, read as the reverse complement.
AACGCTTGCCAGCGCAGCCACGATTAAATCCGGCACTTCTACGATTACCAATTACAGCTTTCTGTCCTATTTCGGTCGCGCCCGGTATAACTTCAGCCGTAAATACCTGCTCAACCTGAGCGCCCGTATGGACGGTTCTTCCCGTTTTGGTAAAGATAATCGCTACGCGTTCTTCCCTGCCGCTTCCGCCGGCTGGGTATTGAGCGAAGAAGCGTTCCTGGAAGACAACGAGGTGGTGAGTTTCCTGAAATTCCGCGCTTCCTGGGGTATCAGCGGCAATGCCGACATCGGCAACTTCCAGTCGCTCGGACTCTATGGCGCAGGCAACTATGACGGCGTCAGTACGCTGAATCCTACACAGATCGCCAATCCGCAACTGACCTGGGAAAAAAGCACCGAGGTTGATTTCGGACTTGACTTCGGTTTTTTCAATAACAGGCTGAATGGTGAAGTTGACTATTACGTTAAAAATACCACCGACCTGCTGCTGAATGTGCCCGTACCTTCTACTTCCGGTTTCAGCAGCCAGTTTCAGAACATCGGCGAACTCCAGAACAAGGGTATAGAATTTACCCTGAACTCCAACAATCTCGTTGGCAAGTTTTCCTGGACCACTTCGATCAACCTGGCAGCCAATCAAAACAAGGTAGTTTCGCTGGCCAACGGACAAACCATCATCGACGACGGTTCGTCCCGCTATGCCAACGTTATTAAAGTAGGTTCCCCGATCGGCGTGTTCTATGGCGCTGATTACGCCGGTGCAGACCCGGACAATGGCGATGCGCTCTGGTATGTCAATGAAATGGATGACAATGGTAATATTGTGAACCCGGATGCAACAACCAATGATTACAGTGAAGCCAATTTTGTAGAATTAGGTTCGCCGCTTCCAACGTTGATCGGTGGCCTGGATAATACGTTCTCTTTTGCCGGTCTGACGCTTAATGTGCGTTTTCAGGGTCAAACGGGTAATAAAATTCACAATTCAGGCGGTGGTTTCATGTCCTGCAATGCCTGCTGGTTCGACAACCAGACCCGCGACCAGTTAGATAGCTGGAAAAACCCCGGCGACGTGACAGACGTACCGGAGGCCCGCCTCGGATACAGCAACGGCGACCAGAGCCGTAGCAGCCGCTACATCAGCGATGGCTCCTACCTGCGCCTGAAAAACGTGACCCTGGCATACGATTTCCCAAGCAAAATGCTCAGCAAAGCCAAAATCCGCGACCTGCGTTTGTATGTGACCGGCACCAATTTGCTGACATTTACCAAGTATGACGGTTGGGATCCGGAAGTAACAACCGACTTCCTGGCGTCCAACGTCGTATACGGCGTGGATTTTTATGCAGCGCCGCAGCCGAAGAATTTTGTGGCCGGTATCAGAATTGGATTCTAATATCCCTTTTTTCCAACAATTAAACATCAAAGAAATGAAGTCATATAAACTTTGGTCGCTTGTATTAGCCGTTACTTTTCTGGCTGCCTGCGACAAAAAACTCGACCTCGAGCCGGCGCAAAGCATCAGCGAAAGCCTGGCGCTCGAAAACGATGAGAACGTAAAATCAGTACTGCTGGGCGCATACGATGCCCTCGCAGCAGACGGTCTTTTTGGCGGCGATGGCATGCGGGATGCCGAATTGGTGGGCGCCGACGGTGAAATCCGCTGGGTAGGCACTTTCGATGCTCCACGCCAGATTTTTAACCACCAGATGATTGCTGAAAACGGGGATGCCTTGAATATGTGGGAGGATGCCTATAATGCAATCAATATCAGCAACAATGTACTGGAAGCCCTGGAAGTTGTAAACGCCGACGACCGCGCCGCAGTGGAAGGTGAAGCCCGCTGGATTCGCGCGATGGCTTATTTCCAGGTGGTTCGTTTTTTTGGTCAGGCGTATCAGGCAGGCGGAAACAATTCGCAACCGGGGGTTCCATTGGTATTACGCGCTACCCGTCAGATCGATGAAGCCAGTTTTGTGCCCCGCAATACGGTGGAAGAGTGTTATACGCAGATTCTGGATGACATCACGAAGGCGAAAACCTTGTTGCCGGAAGATAACGGCATACGCGCAGGCAAATACACAGCCGCTGCTTTGGCTGCACGGGTGTACTTGCAGATGGGCCGTTATGCCGAAGCGCGCGACAATGCCAACGAGGTGATCGGATCAGGCGCTTATTCTTTATTGTCCAACTATGCCGATCTCTGGAACCGGGAGGATAATACCAACGAAGACATTTATGCCGTTCAGATTTCTTCTCAGGACTTTGCGCAAGCAACCCTTGTGGTATATTATTCTATTCCGGCGTTCGGCGGACGCGACGGCGATATTGAAATTGAGCAGAAACATCTCGATTTATACAGTGCAGGTGATGACCGGCTCGACTTGCATTATTCAGGCAACGGCGCTATGCGCACTTCTGTACGAACGCCGCCTCGAACTGGCGCATGAAGGGCACCGTATCCACGACATCAAACGTTTGAAAGGTACTGCCGACGGCCTGAATTGGGATGACGAGAAATTGTTGTATCCAATTCCGGCGCGCGAGCTGGAAGCAAACACAAAACTCGTGCAGAACGAAGGGTATTGATTTTTTAAACAAGCGCCTGAACAGGGGGATGTTTGAAAATGTGTGGCACACCTTCATTTGAAAAGTGAGGTGTGCCACACTTTTCTGCACACTCCCTGAACAGCGCCTGAAATAAGTTGTCCCGAATTTTTCTAACCGGAAAAATTCGGGATTTTTTTTGCGCGTCCTGATATAGTTCTCTGGTTTGCCAGCCGCAGCGCGGCGGTCATATTTGTAGCCCGTTACAAATCAAGGAAAGCGAGGTGCAGCGCACCGATAATATAATATTGCCGGTGCGCTGCACCTCTTAACATATTGTCGCAACAATTTCTACAAATATTACCGCCGCGCTGCGGCTATTAAACCCCAAAAACATGGGTCATCAGCCCGAATTTTGCCTAAAACGACCACAAAAAGGTCAAACTCGTATTTATTGATGATTGATTATTGATGATTTTTGATGTGCGAAGATGCCACCTTGCATCAAAAATCATCAATTATCAATAAGCAATCATCAATAAAAATTGTGCCGGCGCGTACTAAGAGTCGCTACAAAATTTGGGATGACTCATATTACAAATGCTTGATAATCAACACGAATAACCAATAACGAATAACCAATAACTACTTTTTTCCCAAGCCGAGGGTAAGGTTTTTTAAAAGTCCCGATTAAAGAGAAAGTCAGCCCCAAAGGGGGGCGTTCAGAAAAGTGTGGCACACCTCACGTAATTGATTGATAATCAAGATCCAGATGAAGGTGTGCCACACATTTTTGAACATTCCCCCGAAGGGAGACCCATCTTTTCAAACTTTAAAGCTTTTCCTATGAACCTTTTTGCTCTGTGTCCAAAGTGCTCCAAAAGCCTGTTTACCGCCATTCTGATAATCATTTCCCGCTCTCTCTTCGGTCAAACCTTCCAAACTGCCATCGGCTACCCGCTGCCCACCAACGAGCGCGGCGTCAGCGGGCTCATTGCCAACAACGGCGACTACATGATGCTCGGGAGCAATTTTAGCCATCCCAGCGGCTTTTTCAACCCAGCCGGCGATATGCAACTGGTGCGGCTCGACAACCTCGGCAATATTATCCAGCCTTGCAAAATCATCGGGCAGGACGTGGGGGAAACGGCCGCCTGGTTTGAAAAGGCAACGGACTGCGCCAACAATGCCGGTTATATTATTGCCGGAAATGAGTTCAACGGCCCGGGGCATAATATGCTGCTCACTTTGACAAACGCGGCAGGCACCCCCGTTTGGGTAAAACGCATCGGTACGCTCAATGACGACGAACAAAGTGTCTGCGTAAAACAGGACGGCGCCCGGAATTTTATCCTCGTCGGCACCAAAACCGACGCCAACACAGGGCTTTCATCCATCCATGCCGTGAAAACGGACTGTATGGGTAATCTACTTTGGGAGCGGGTTTACAGCCTGAATGTATCTATTTCAGCCGCTTCGGTCACTGCGTTTGCAACTTTCCCGAACGCTTGCCCGAACCTGCCCAACGCCTATTTTATTACCGGAAAAAAGCCGCCAGCGCGATTGGTAATGAAGAAGTGTTGATCCTCAGCGTAAATGCCACCACCGGCGCAGCAGGCTGGATGAAAACCTACGACATCGCACCCGGCGCCGCCGACGCAGGCACTTGCATCCAGGGCAGTTGCCCGGGTACTGCACCCGCTGTGGGAAACCTGTGGGTATCGGGTTATTCCCTCGAAACAAGCGGGACGGACCCCAAAAAAGTGATGATGATGCAAACCGACCTCAGCGGCAACCTGCTGTGGGCCAACAACTACGACGTGCAAAACAGCACGCTGGAACTGGCTACCCATTTCCAGTTTGCCGCCAATGGCAAACTGGTGCTCACCGGTAAGGCCGAAGACCCCGGCGTCAGCGATCCGCCGGAAAACGGGCAGTGTATGCTCATGCGTATGGATGATAACGGCAGTTCGGTAGACTGGACGCGGGTGTACACCATGGGTTTTGCCTCGCAGGGCAACCGCGTGGAACCCACCGCAGCAGATGAATATTTTATTGCCGGGCATACCTACGAGATCATTGCCATTCAACAGTTTGACTACAATATCCTGGCCATCAAGACTGACAACCTGGGGCAGACCACGGCTTCCTGCTTCCACAGCCCGGAAACGGTTATTGTACCGCGCCAGCCGGTGACGACCAGCGTACAGCCCACGCCAACGATCCCGCAGGACTTTTTCGGCAGCAGCCTGCTAACCGTGCTATACGATGAAAAACAAACGTTTGGCCCGAAAAAGCCGCCTGTCGACCCTTGTGATACGGTGGCCCTGAACCCTGATTTCAGTTACACTACCGGCGGCAACACCGTCACTTTTACAGACTTGAGTACCGTCGGCAGCGGCAGTATTTTTCCTGGAACTGGGACTTTGGCGACAGCAACACGAGCAGCAGCCAAAACCCGGTGCATACGTACGCCGGCCCCGGTGTTTATGTCGTGTGCCTCATTGTATCGGGCGGTGCGAACGGCGTTCTTTGCCGGGATACTATTTGTAAGGATATTATTATAAAGGATCCCGAATTATGCGAAGACAATATTGTGCTGAACGGCAATTTCAGTGCAGGCCTGGCGCCCGGCAACCTCGGTTCCGGCGGCACAATCAGCAACTGGGCAACCTGGACCGCGTCCCCACAGGTCATCGTGGGCGATACCTGCCAGGACGCGGGCGCCGTTCAAATGTGGGGCAACCAGGTGGTAGGGGAGAGCGTTCAGCAACCCGTCACATTCGTCATGGGCGGCATTTACGAAATCTCTTTTTGTGGAAAATGGCTCAGCACCGTACAAGACAGCGTACGCTTCCGTTTCAGGGCTTCTACAGGCTTGCCGGGTAGTTACCTGAATTGCACCGGCGCCTGCGATGAAATGTACCTGTCGCCAGTGTTGACGACCAGTTGGGCCACCTATACTTCAGCGCCCTGGACGGCTCCGCAGAATTATAATACCCTGACCATCAGCGTTTGGAATAATTTCGCCATCAACGACGGCGCTTTTGTTTCCTGGGGCAGAATTGACGATGTCTGTATCCGGCGTATTGGCACCTCCGCCACACATGAAGCCACGGGTGCTTTGGATGCTACTTTGTTTCCGAATCCGACCAGCGGCGATGTGACCATTAGGTTTAAGGAAGCGCTGGAAGCGGAAACACAGGTCAGTGTCATGGATTTGACCGGGAGAACGATCCTGCAAACCATCGCAGAAAAAGGGCAAAGCAACCTGAATCTTTCGCTTGATAGTTATCCTGCGGGTATATACCTGGTACGCGCTTTGCGAAGCGGCCGTGCTGTCTGGGCGGAAAAAGTGGTGAAAGAGTGAGATGAAATGGCACACGGATTGAATGGATTGGACAGTTCCCCTGGTTAGATAGGTTTCGAGTTTGAGCGTAGGATAATAGCACACGATTGCGCTGGTTGACTTTCGTCACCTCTAGGAAACCGCGTTACCTCACCGTCAACCTTTCAGGCAATCTACCAGGAAAATCCGTGTCCAACCATTACTGCCATTTTACATTTGTGGCTAATAAATCATTTTCCCACCATGCTAGACATCCAGATACTGACCCAAAAAACGGAAATGCTTCCCTTGTATCCCCTCATCCGGCAACTCAGTCCGGGCGTTACGGAGGAGCGCTACGCCCATCTGCTCGACGATATGCTGGCGCACGGTTACCGCATGGCTGCCGTTTTTGAAGCAGGGGAATGTATAGGGCTTTCCGGTTTTTGGGTCAGTACCAAAATATACAGTGGCCGGTACATGGAATTGGATAATGTTGTGATCGATGCGGCCCAGCGCTCCCGCGGTATCGGTAAAATACTTTATGATTTTCTCTACGAAATAGCCGTTCAGGAAGGCTGCGAAACGCTAATGCTGGATGCTTATCTTCAAAATGAAAAAGCCCATGCGTTTTATGAACGCGAGGGCTTTGTCAAAAAAGGGTACCATTTTATGCACTACATGGGAAAGGAACATTAAACGTTTATTCCTGGCGCGAGCAATTTTTTCCACTCCGGGTGCTTTTTTACATACGCTGCGACGAAGGGGCACAACGGCACGAGTTTCAGTTTGTTTTCTTCCAGATATTGCAGCGTTTTCTCTACGATGGCATTGCCCACACCTTTGCCGGCTAAAGCAGGCGGCACTTCCGTATGCACTAAAAACATACGGTCTTTCTGCAAATCGTATTCGATTTTTGCTTTGACGTTTTCTACCACCAATTCAAATTGGCGGGATAATTCGTTGTTTGCTAAGGGGATATCTTCAAATATTGTTTCCATATATAATATTTTATGTAGACAAACAGGAAAAGACGGTGTTTGGTTTAGGGTGTTTCGTTTACGAGTCGGGGGAAGGCCAAAGGCAAAGCCCCCCAAACACGAAACACCACACATGAAACACCAAATACGAAACGGCACCACGACAGATCGGGACAAAACAGAGCCAATAATCGCCATCTGAAAAATACCGTTTTATATTGGGATAACTTTGGGCAAACAAGCAATGAAAATCTAAAAACGATGAGACAAATACTTCTTTTGGCAGCGCTCTTTTTTCAATGGAACCTCCACGTTTATGCATATCAACAACCCATACTTGTTACCCCGCAATGGGTACAGGAGCAGCAGCAGGATCCGGCATTGGTCATACTTCAGGTCAATTTTTTTAAATTGGATTATGAAAAAGAACATATCGCCGGCGCTCGTTTTGTTTGGCCCGAATGGCTGCTGCCCAATTCCCCGGAAACGGGCAATTATAATATTCCGGATAAAAAACAGCCACTGCCGTATTGCAACGCTTAGGCATCAACAAAAACTCCAGAATTGTTATTTGCCATGTGCGCAATGAAGTGACTGTGTCAGCCAGAATATTTCTGACCCTCGAACAACTCGGCCTGCGCGGACAAGTCTCTTTCCTGAATGGCGGACTGGAAGCCTGGAAAAAAGCGGCATTTCCGGTAACCAAAGATATCCCGGTCGTTAAAAAAGGCAACTACAAAGTACGATTGGACAACCTGATCGTAGATAAGGATTATGTGTTGCAATCGCTGCATTCCGACACAGCTGTGGTGGTGGATGCCCGCATGAAACGTTTCTACGACGGCGACCTGACCGGGAATCCACGCGACGGCCTTATCACCGGCGCGCTGAATATTCCCTATACGGATATGGTAGACAGCCTCAATTTATTCAAACCTATGGATCAGTTGGAGGCTTATTTTACGCCGGTTGTGCCCGACAAAAACAAAGAAATCGTGACATACTGTTTTATCGGACAAACAGCCAGCGTACTCTATATCGCGGGACGTTTGCTGGGTTATCGGTTCAAATTATACGATGCTTCCCTGCAGGAATGGAGCCGAAAGGAGGAGTTGCCAATGGAAAAGACAAAGATTTGAGCGCCGAACGGGACCGGAGAAAGTACCGTATATCTGTATCTGACTAATAATGAATCCTTTCGTCCCTTGTTGGCGGGGACGCACAACAACGGACGAAAGTAACTCGATACCGGGATGGCCGGAAATTTAAACCCTCAGCGAGCCGCGGAACCCCCTGGCGGCATAGTAAGATTCTGCGCCGTTGTGATACACGAAGACATGGCCGTAGCGGTAATCGGCAAAAAGGGCGCCGCCGCGTTTTCTGATGTCAGCAGGAGTTATTATCCAGCTCGATGTTTTGGTATCGAAATGTCCAAGTTCCTGTAACGCCCGGTATTGTTGTTCCGATAATATCTCAATGCCCATGTCGGCGGCCATCTCAATAGCGCTATTTTCGGGCTTGTGTTCTTTTCTGGACTCCAGCGCTTCATGGTCGTAACACAGGCTTCTGCGGCCTTTAGGACTTTCCACTGAACAATCAAAAAAAATGTATTCGCCCGTCTTATCCTCATAACCGACAACATCCGGTTCGCCACCGGTGCTTTCCATTGCATTAAGCGACCACAGTTTTTCGGTATTCGCTTCCAGTTTTGCCTGCACTTTAGTCCATTCAAGTCCCACCTTTGGGGGAATCTTGTTTTGCTCAAAACGGGCTTTTAGAGTGTTGAGTAGTTCTTCACGTTCTTGTGGCGATAATTCCTTTTTCATGTTATTCCTGTATGGATGGATTGACATGCCAAGATACGTAATTTGCTTATCTTGAAAATAAGTCTACTATACGCCGCGATTTTTGGAAGAGAGTATAAAGCCGCCGCCAATAATTGAAATTGCTGCAACGATATAGTATACCGTCGTATTTTCTCCCGGTTTTTTGTTGTCTTGTTTGATCTCCAAATCGCCGATTTCGATAAGTGTTTTTTCGTCATTGTGGCGTGTAAGCGCATAAACTCCTACGCAAATACCTGCTATAACAAGAATGATTCCAATGGTACGTTTCATAATTAAAGTCAATTTATTTAAGCGTTTTTTGAAAAAAGTAGTTATTCGTTATTAGTTATTAGTGCTGATAATCAAGCATTTACAATCAATTTGATCTAAACTAATATTGACGAAGTACTTAAACGCTATTGGGTTAGTGAAAAAATTAAGTGCAATAAATCCTTTTACGCACACTACTTTTTGGAATGTTCAAAAATGTGTGGCACACCTTCATCTGAACTTTCATTATCAATCAATTACGTGAGGTGTGCCACACTTTTTTGAACACTCCCCTACTTTTTGACCAATTTTGAAATCAGAAAGACAATTAATGCAATCCCCAGAACTACCAGGAGGATACCGGACCAGACACCCGCTTTAAATATTCCGCCTATTACCTCACAGCCGGATAAAGTGGAAAGTGCCGTCATAAGAGAACCGAAATAAAACATTTGCTTTTTCATAGGAATAAAGTTGTAGAGACAGATGGTTGTACTAAATCTGTTTTATAAAAACATTATACCAGATCAATTTGGGGAAAAAATGACCCGTATTGTAGAAAATTCAATACAATGGGTGGGTTTGAGGCACTATTCCCTCGTGGCACCTTAATTTATCTGAATACCCACAAACAATCATTTTCACTTAAAAATGCAGCGATATGTCAAAACAAATAAAAACGGATTCCGGCAATCTATTGGGCATCCCCGCCACTGATAAAAACGTTATTTCCGAACACCTCAATCAGTTGCTGGCCGACCAACATGTATTGTATATAAAAATGCGCAATTTCCACTGGAACCTGGTAGGCCCCAGTTTTGTCGAAGTGCATGAGTTTATTGAGAAGTTGTATAATCTTATTGCCCTTCAAATTGATGAAGTGGCGGAAAGGATTCAACAATTGGGGTATGCCGCAGCAGGTTCCATGTCAGAATTTCTAAAAAGGGCACAACTCAAGGAGTCGAGCGGCGGAAAAAAGGAGCAAACATTCGCAGTAAAAGAGTTGGCGGAAGACAGCGACACCATGGCTCGCAACATGCGAAAAATGATAGGTGACATAACGGAAGGTTATGACGATCCGGGCACGGTAGATATTCTCACCAAATTGCTTCAAACACAGGAGAAAAATGCCTGGATGCTCCGGAGATATTTAGGTTGATGCACCTAAAAAGAGAGGACGTCTTTCAAGGTTGATAAATAGTTATCAGTTATCAGTTATCCGTGTTCATAATCAAGCATTTACAATTATTAGTCTATATTAATTGTAAATGCTTGATTATGAACACGGATAACTAATAACTGATAACTAATAACTATTTATCAACCAATTTTTTCATTAACGTTGGCGTACATTTCAATTTTATTGTGCGCAGCCTGAAGTTTGGATTTTTGATCTACAATTGCCAGCCGGTACTCGTCGGGCAAATGCGTGTTCGTGGAGAGGGCATCTTCGTATGCGTCTATAGCGGCTTTTTCACCGAAAGCACATGAATTAAGGATGCTTTCGCGGTCGTGATTGGTGACAGCAGATTTCACATCCATCCATACACGGTACACCTTGCCCCGTACAGTGGAATCAGATGCGGGTTCTTCTCCCAAAGAGCGAACCTGCTGTTGCCAGTATGCAATATATTCACGGCTCATGTCGGCATATTCATTAAAAATGGCCTTCAGGTCAATATCTACTTGCTCAGTTTCTGCCACTGCTTTTTCGTAGCCATAAACACGGTCAAAATTGATGCGGATCAATTCATTAAATGTATCCGCGAGTGCTTCATTATTGTTTTGCATTTTTAAAAATTTATTGATGAGTAATTAAGATTCGACATTGCATAAGCAATCAGCAATAAAGAATAAATTTCAAAACAGATGCCAGGGCAGCATGATGTCAAAGTGATTCAAAATGAGGAATTCGTTCCACATGTTGAAGGCGTGAGGCGCCCCATTTTGTTTACCTCCGTTCCATTTTGCAACACCACAGGCATGGCGCTGTTGTTTACTGAAAGTGGAGAGGTTGAGAACGTTGAGCGTTGAGTAATAACCGATAACGGATAACTACTTGACAGAAATAAGAATATGAAAAAAAATCCTTGGATTGGGCGCGTCCTTATAGCACTACTTGTAATCTGTATCGCAGCTGCTTTTTCGTTAAATTATTATGCAAAGTGGCGCATTCAGAAGGAAATAGAGCGTTTTTCAGCGCAAAACAGCAAGGGTGTGTATTCCCTGTCCGTCGGAAATACCTACTTGAACGTCTGGAACGGCGTCCTGAAAGCCGCTGATATTGTAGTAACGACCGATACCGCAAAATGGGCGGCTATCCGGCAGACCTGGCCCGACTCATTCCCGCCGGTCATTCAGATGTCAGTTGGCAGTGTGGAGATTCTGCATGTAAACATGTTTCGTTATCTGTTTTCCAAAAAGATCGAGATGCGGGCCATCAACTTCCAACGGCCCATTCTGAAAATAACCCGGCAGCGCGATACCACACAACGCGATTCCGTGCTGTTACGCACCTTGGCGGAATTGCCCGACCTTCTTGCCCCGGTATCGAAAGCATTGAAAATCAATGAAATATCTGTTAATCATGCTGATATTACGCTTCATACATGGCAGGAGCGCGACACCGTACAACAGTATTTGACCGACGTAAACCTTTTATTCAGCCAGATCGATATTGACAAAGCATCAGCCGAGGTCACTTATTGCAAAGACATTGCCATACAATTGGGGCATTTTGAAACGCGTAGCAATGAGGGTACGCACCTCGTTTCATTGGACAGTTTTTACCTGTCAAAAAACAGCCGCAAGATTTCGTTACGCCGTTTTTCGGTGGCGCCGCTTCAAACCGAACAGGAGTTTTTCAGGCAGCAACCCTTCCGAAAGGCATATATCGCATTCATTTGCCCCGAAATGACCCTGACCGGATTCGATATGGACAGATTGTTGCGACACAACTATTTCAGCGCGGATACCCTGCAAGTCGACCAGGCTAAATTGATCCTCACCAGCAATAAATTACTGCCGCTGCCTTACCGGAAAATCCTGCCGAATGAGGCTGTCAGGAAAATCACGGGACTGTTCAATATCAAAAATGTAGTGATGAAAGACTGCGATATCGGTGTGACTACCAAAGAGCCGGATGCCGATTTTTTGGTCACTTTTAATCATACCTACGTCACGGCCAATAATCTGACCAATGATTCCATGCTCATGGACGAGCAGCGCCCGTTTGACTTGTGGGTAGAGTCGAAATTTATGAACCGCGCGCCCATCAAAATGAATATGCGCATTCCGCTTTTGTCCCCCGCCTTACAGGTCGATTACACCGCTACTATACGCAATTTTCCTTTGGCGGCCCTCAATCCGGTTATCAGCCATAAAAACCTGATGATTGAAACGGGGTACGTGCAAAAGACGGAAATCAACACATCCGTCCGGAACGGAGTGGCGCGTGGCACGGTAAAAATTCACTACAAAGACCTGAAGGTAAAAGTACTGCGGGAAGACAGCCGGAAAGTTAGGAGGCTCATGACTAAGATAGCGGAACTGTTTGTCAATGAAGAGAATATGCTGGATGGAGACCCTGAAACGCCCTTCAAAACAGGAACAATTTACCACGTCCGAAACAGACAGGAAGAATTTTTTGTATTCCTTTGGCATGCTTTACAAACCGGGCTGCTTCCAACGATTGTTCCGGCTTATGATAAACTGAAAAAATAGGGTTTATGAGGAAGGCAACATAAGTTTTCTGAAACAACACCACTAAGTACTGTGTTAATGGCATAATTTCACCGTCACCAAAAGCATAAAAATACGAGGTGAAATCATAAGTATATCAGGCAAAATATTTTAGATTAAATTCTTTGCAAATGCTTGATGATCAACACTGATAACCAATAACTAATAACGGATAACTACTTGGTAATGTGAAAATTAAAAAAAGATATTTTGTTTATCTCCTGTTGTTGATCGCCGTTGTCGGTCTGGTCAGTTACCGCATTATCCAGAATAAAAAAACGGCGCCGGCCGCACAGTCGGGTCGCGCCGCCGCGCCGCTGCGGGTTGACGGGGTAGTGGTTGCGCAGCAAACTTTTGTGGATTCTCTTTCTGTAAAAGGCTCTATTGATGCCAACGAACAAATCCAGATCCGCAGCCAGGTTTCCGGTGTGGTGACGGCCATCTATTTTAAAGAAGGCGGGCAGGTCAAGAAAGGGCAGGTGTTGTTGCAAATAGACCGTTCGGAAATCAGCGCCCAGTTGTCGCAGGCGCAAACCCAGGAACAACTGGCGGCAGAAAACGCCCGGCGCGCAAAACTACTGCTCGAAAAAGAAGCCATCAGCCAGGAAGAATACCAGACCGCCGAAGCCGAGTTGAAATCGCGACAGGCCCAAACCCGGCTGATCGAGGCGCAATCGGCCAAAACAACCGTTCGGGCTCCTTTTTCAGGCACTGTCGGCCTGCGATCGGTTTCGGAGGGTACGTATTTGTCGCCGGAAACGGTCGTTGCCAATCTGGTCAATATCAATCCGGTGAAGGTGACCTTTTCCGTCTCGGAACAATACACGAACAAAGTAAAAGTCAATGCACGGCTCGGCTTTACCGTGGCGGGCGACACCAAGCAATACACCGCCAGGGTGTACGCCATCGAGCCGGGACTGGATGCGACCACCCGCACGTTGCAAATGCGCGCATTGGCCGATAACCCCGACGGCCTGCTGCGACCCGGCGCTTTTGCCAATATTCAATTGCCGCTGAGTAAAATGGAGAACGCCATCCTTATTCCAACGCAGGCTGTGGTGCCCGTTCAGGACGGCAAAAAAGTATTTATCGTCAAAAACGGCCAAGCCAAAGAAATGATGATCGAAACCTCCACCCGTACCGACACGGAAGTACTGGTGACCTCGGGGCTGCAGAACGGCGATACGGTGCTGACGACGGGGGTATTGTCCTTAAAAAATGGAATGCCGGTGAAGGTAGAAGTGAGAGGGGAGAAGTGAGAGGGTGAGAAATTTCCCGCTTGGCCGCCCTGGTGGTTTTGGTATTGTTTTCAGGCCTGTACGGAATTAGTGTTTAGTTATGGTGTTTAGTGTTTCAGGGCTTAGTTTGGCATTTGTGAAAATTCGACAAAACATCAACTACTGCCAAACGCGAAGCCCCGAAACACTAAACACCATACACTAAACACGATTCACGTACAGGCCTGAAAAAACAATACCAAAAACCACCAGGGCGGCCAAGCGGGATGTCTCTCACGACTCACCATTCACGCCTCACGATTCCCGGCCTGAAAAACCAAATCTAAAACCGTCGAGCCGCCAAACGGGATGTCTCTCACTTCTCACTTCTCACTTCTCACCTCTAATATGAGCCTCTCCAGCATCTGTATCAAACGCCCCGTCTTCACCATCGTCATCAACCTGGTGCTGATCTTGTTCGGTGTGATTGGGTACACCTTTCTGGGCGTGCGGGAGTTTCCGTCCATCGATCCGGCTACGGTATCCGTGCGTACCAATTACGCGGGCGCTAACCCAACCATCATCGAGTCGCAGATCACCGAACCCCTGGAAAAAGCGATCAATTCCATTGACGGGATACGCAATATTTCTTCCAGAAGCGCCCAGGGTTCCAGCAATATCACGATCGAATTTAACCTGGATAAAGACCTGGAAACCGCCGCCAACGACGTGCGCGACAAAGTATCACAGGCCGCCAGAGGTCTGCCTCAGGATATCGATGCGCCGCCGGTGGTATCCAAAGCGGATGCGGATGCGCAGCCGATCATTACACTGACGATCCAAAGCGCTACGCGCGATCAACTGGCTCTGAACGATTTTGCCGAAAATGTGATCGGCGAACGCCTGCAAACCATACCGGGCGTGAGCAGCACGGGTATCTTTGGGCAACGCCGCTATGCCATGCGCCTGTGGATCGATCCGGCCAAACTGGTCTCCTACGGCCTGACCGCTTCCGATATCCGTACCGCATTGTCCAATGAAAATGTAGAATTGCCTTCCGGGAAAGTGACCGGCGTCAACACGGAATTAAACGTCAACACCATTGGAAACCTGAGTACCGAGGAGCAATTCAATCGACTGATTATCAAAACAGTAGGCGATAAAATTATACGTTTCAGCGATATTGGCCTGGCTTCGCTGGAAGCGGAAAACCTGGAAACCCGGCTGACGGAATCGGGTAAAACCATGGTGGCAATGTCCTTAACGCCGCAGCCGGGCACCAATTACCTGGAAATCAGCAAGGCCTTTTATAAAGAACTGGAAGTGTTGAAAAAAGACCTTCCACCGGATATTCAGGTCGAAGTAGCCAACGACGAGACGCGTTTTATCAAACAATCGGTCATCGAAGTGGCAGAAACCATCGGGATCGCACTGGTGCTGGTTATCCTCATCATTTACCTGTTTTTCCGCGACTGGGGCATTGCATTCCGGCCGCTGATCGATATTCCCGTGTCGCTGATCGCTACTTTTTTTGTGATGTACCTGTTCGGTTTTTCCATCAATGTGCTGACGCTGCTGGCTATCGTACTGGCCACCGGCCTGGTGGTGGATGACGGGATTGTGGTGACGGAGAATATTTTTAAAAAAGTGGAAGAAGGGATGTCCCCGATTCAGGCGGCGCTAAAAGGCTCGCAGGAAATCTTTTTTGCAGTGCTTTCGATATCCGTCACACTGGCGGCGGTGTTCCTGCCGGTGGTGTTTTTGGAGGGATTTGTCGGGCGTCTGTTCCGCGAATTCGGGGTAGCCATTGCCGCGTCCGTGCTGATTTCGGCTTTTGTGTCGCTGACGCTGACGCCCATGCTGAACGCTTATCTGATGAAAAGCGGCGAACATAAAAAGTCGAGGTTTTACAACTGGACGGAACCTTATTTCCAAAAACTGAACAGCGGCTACGCAGATGCCCTGAAAGACTTTATACGACTGAAATGGCTGAGTTACCCTATTATTTTGGCTTGTTTCGGCCTGATTTATCTGTTTTATACGCTGCTGCCCAAAGAAACGGCGCCTTATGACGACCGCAGTTTTTTGAATGTCAACGTCACGGCGCCCGAAGGTTCCACCTACATCTATACCGACCGCTTCATGCAGGAATTGACGGCGTTGGTCAACGATTCTATTCCGGAAAAGAAAGTCAATCTGGTTATCACGGGTTTCGGCGGCGCCAATAACGGCCGCATGCGTATGACCCTGTCGGCGCCCGGCGAACGTGAACGCTCACAGGCGGAAATTGCTACGGCGCTTACCCGCGAAGTGCGAAAATATCCCGATGCGCGTACCAACGTGTCCCAACAGCCTACTATCGCCGTGAACCGGCGGGGCGGTGCGCCGATCGAGTATATCATTCAGGCGCCGAATTTTGAAAAATTAGAAGAAAAAATCCCCTTGTTTCTGGAAGCAGCCGGTCAGGAACCGGCTTTGTCCAACGTGGACGTCAACCTGAAATTTAACAAACCCGAACTAAACGTCTCTATCGATCGCGACAAGGCTGAAAGTCTGGGGGTATCGGTTATCGATATAGCGCAAACCCTGCAACTGGCGCTGAGCGGGCAGCGTTTCGGTTATTTTAAAATGAACGGCAAACAATACCAGGTCATCGGCCAGTTCGACGACCGGGACCGCGACGAACCGCTGGACCTGACCGCTATGTTCGTGCGCAGCAGAACGGGTGAACTCCTGCAACTCGACAACGTCGTACAACTGGAAGAGCAAAGCAGCCCGCCGCAACTCTACCACAACAACCGCTACCTGTCCGCCACCGTAACGGCCAATCTCGCGCCGGGCCAGAGCATGGGCGACGGCATTGCCGCCATGGACCGCGTCGCCGCCGGCGTGCTGGACGAGACTTTTTCCACCGACCTCGGCGGCGAATCGCGCGACTTCGTGGAAAGTAGCTCCAACACGGCGTATGCGTTCGCACTGGCCTTGCTGTTGATTTACCTGATCCTGGCCGCCCAGTTTGAAAGTTTTCTGGATCCGCTGATTATTATTATTACGGTGCCATTGGCTGTGGCGGGCGCCCTGCTCTCTTTGTGGCTGTTCGGACAAACCTGGAACATTTTCAGCCAGATCGGCACCATCATGCTGATCGGGCTGGTGACCAAAAACGGTATTCTGATCGTCGAATTTGCCAACCAGTTGAAAGAAGCCGGCAAACCCAAAGCCGAGGCCATTCTGGAAGCGGCGGAAGCGCGTTTGAGGCCGATTCTGATGACCAGTCTGGCGATTGCGCTCGGCGCCCTGCCCATTGCGCTGGCCATCGGCGCTGCGGCCAAAAGCCGGGCGGGTATGGGCGTGGTGGTCGTGGGTGGCACCACTTTTTCTCTGGTGCTTACCTTGTTTATTATTCCGGCTATTTATTCGTCCTGGTCCAGTGAACACAAACCGAATCCGGATTTGGAAGAAGCGGAGCGGCTGGAACGGGAGGAGGCCAGATGATTATTATTTGCCCGCCGTAGCGTGGATGGGGACGCGGTTTTTGTGGATCAAGCGGATTGAAACGGATTTTTAAATTGATGATTGCTGATTGATAATTGACAATTGTTGATTTGCGCGATACATCATCAATCATACATCGTTAATAATCAATTATCAATTAAAAAAATCCGTTTCAATCCGCTTGATCCGCAAAATCCGCGTCCCCATTCTATCCCGTGCTCAACACACAAAACACATGAAATACCTAAAATTTTTATCCTGTTTATTCATCTTCGCCTCCACGCTGAACGCCCAGCCCATCCTGACCCTGGAAGACGCCGTTCGTATCGCCCTGGAAAACAACTACGATGTCCGGATCGCCGCCAATAACCTCAGCATCGACCGCAACAACGTGACTTATGGAAATGCCGGTTTTTTGCCCGCCGTCGGCGCCAATTTTTCCAACAACAACAGCATCGAAAGCACCCGGCAAAACCGCTCGGACGGGACCGTGCGCGAAGGTAACAACGTAACCAATTCCGGCATCAATTACGGCGTCGGGCTGAACTGGACGGTGTTCAACGGGTTCCGGATGTTTGCCCGCTACGATCAGTTGAAGGAACTTCGCAACCTGGGCGAAGAAAATCTGCGCTTAGCCATGCTTGGCAAAGTGGCCGATGTCGTGAATTTGTATTACGACCTGGTGCAGCAACAGCAGCAACTGGCCGCTTTCGACACCATTATCAGCATTTCGCGGGTGCGGGTCAATACCGCCCAGTCACGCCTGGAGATCGGCAAATCGTCCCGCCTGGAAGTGCTGAATGCCCAGGTGGATTTTAACACCGACACCACCAACCTGATCCGGCAGCGTACCCTGTACCACAATACGCGCATTCAACTGAACGAACAACTGGCGCGGGATGTCAACACCGAATTTCGTGTAGTGGATACCATCGACATCGACAATACCCTGATATTGAGCGATTTGTCTGCCCGGGCGGCGCAACAAAACCCCGCCCTGCAAGTTGCTCTGATCAACAAACGCGTGGCTGAACTCGAGCTCCGGCAGGTACGGGCCGACCGTTATCCGGTCATCGGACTGAATGCGGGGTATTCTTTTAGTAATTCCAAATCCGCGCTGGGCTTCGCCACCTCTTCCCGGGGCCGCGGATTAGACTACGGCGTGACGGCTTCGGTCAATATTTTTAACGGTTTCAATCAGCGGCGGCTGGAAAACAACGCCAGAATTTCGATCGACAATGCGCAACTCGTTTATGAACGCACCAACCAGAACGTGCAGTCGCAATTAGCCACAGCCTATCAGACCTACGTGACTAATCTGGCGCTGGTGCAGATCGAAAAAGACAACCAGGCCATTGCGGCCCGAAACCTGGAAATTACGCTGGACAAGTTCAAATTAGGCAGTATCGCCACGGTGGAATTCCGCGCCGCGCAGGTGAATTACATCAATGCGACGACGCGGTATACGACGGCGCAATACGAGGCGAAGTTGGGGGAGGTGTTTTTGAGGGAATTGGCGGGGGTGTTGGGGGTGGGGAGGTAGAACCTTTTAGCGCCCAGCCATACTACTGGACATTTTCGTGGAACGAGACCTATAAGGTTTTTAAAACCTTATAGGTCTGAGCGCTGTAGAATAAAATGTCCAGTAATGTGACCCCAGCACATCACTGGCACAGATATTTAATTAATACAAGGTTACTCCAAAACGAAGCATTACTGGCTTGCTGTGTCAGATCAACTTTTATACTTTAGAAAAATGTTCTGATGAAACGCATCCTGGCTTTTTTAATAACGCTATGCTTTACCAATGCTATTTTTTCTCAGGCAAAAGGCGACCTTTTCCGCATTTTGAGCGACGAATACAGTGCGCTGACCGTGCGAAATGATCTGATGCGGGATGCTAAAAAAGAGATCCTGTTATGCACCTATATCATTGAAGGCGACGAGATTGGCTACAGCAACCTCAAAATACTGTCCGAAGCGGCACAAAGAGGCGTTCAAGTCAGAATAATCCTGGACGGCTTGGGGAAAAGAGTCCCCAAGGAGATGCTTTTGTATATGAAAGACCGGGGCGTGCAGATCAAAATTTACAACAAAAAAAACTGGAAAAGGCCGTTCATGCTCTATCGCCGGCTGCATGGTAAGATGCTTATTGTGGACGGCCAGTACTGCCTGATCGGAGGACGCAATCTGAACGACCAGTATTACCGCATGGACTCGGTCGGTAATTTCCTGGACCGCGAGGTGCTGATACGCAGTGACAAGGCTGTTGACGATGCGCGCCGGCACTTCAATGAAATGTGGAATCACGAGGTGCTCTGCACCGATCTGAAAGGCTCCTTCAACCCTGCCGACCGTAAGCAATGCCAACTCCTTCTGGACTCCTCCGCGCTCACCGTGAAAAGCCAAATGCCGCTGCTGCGCAAGGTCCGGGGAGCGGACATGATCAATCCTTCGGACGCGATGAAACCCACAGCCCATCCCGTACAGTTTGTTTATCCGGGTTTTACCTACCTGAAAAACGGCCGTATCCGCCGTTCTAACCGCATCGACCGCCGCGTCACGCACGCGCTGCAGGAACTGGTAGCCGCAGCCGACAGTACGCTGGAAATCGAGTCCGCTTATTTCATGCTGACGCGCAGCTGGTTCAAGTGCCTCAAGGCGGCGCACAAACGCGGCGTCCGCATCCGTGTCATCACCAATTCCGCCACCTCCAACGATCTGCCGATCATACAGGCCGTTTACGCCAACCGGCGGGGGCGTTACCGGCGGGCAGGCATTCAGTTGTACGAATACTGCGGTGATCGCATGGTGCATTTAAAAACGCTGACCATCGACAAACAAGTCGCGATGATCGGGAGCTACAACCTGGACAAAACCTCCGAGAGACGCAATACGGAAGTGGCTGCCTGGGTAAAGGATCCATTTGTGGCGCTTCAGCAGCAAAAGTTGTTTGAAAAATACCTGGCACATTGCCAGCCGCCCGGAGGCGAATGCCCTGCCTCCACACCTGTTCTGAACGAGGACCAGAAAAAGCGCAAAAGAAAAGTAAAATGGCTGCGCTTTACGCTGGCGCCTTTGGTGGGGCTGGTGTTGTAGGTTTTTTCAAGCACTAATCAAGGCGTTTGAGTCCCCAGCACTACATTGGAATAGTGGCGGATCGTTTCAGCCTTGATGGATTTAATTTCTATTTTGTTGATACTGGGGGAGGCCGTGCCGCTGAGGTAATCGGTGAAACGGAGTTCGATCTTGATTTTCAAACCATTCTTTATAACAGGCTTTTTATTCAAGCCAATTTTAAAAATTTTGGTCAGGGGCGCACTGCTTTGTGAGCTGAACGACAGGTATTGACGGGACAAAAGGGTGGCGCCGTCGTAGAGTTCTACCTTGTTCAGAATGGCGTATTTGGAAAATAATTTTGCTCTGATAACAAGAGAATTCAATCTTTTTTCTTTCAGATCGTCCTCGGTAAGGCTAAACTCGCAGGTCGTTCTTTCTTCCCCACTGGCTACGATTTTCTCGCCCGATTTGGAGAAAGTAACGCGATCATTTTCATTTTCTCTGATGGCAGTATCCAGATTAAAGGGAATGGTATCGCTGAGGAACATAATGCCGGCTTTGCTTTGGGCTTTATCAATTTCCTCTGCATTGGGGATTCTGATGATATCAATCGGAGGTTGGAAATGCATCATAATCCCTCCTCCGGTTTCGGAATGGCCGTCATCATAGAAAAGGCAATGGCCGATCTCGTGCGCAATGGCGGATACCAAATCGTATTGTTCGGCCTGGGGTTCAACATTATTCCGATATTTGTCCAGCATGAGGGTGTGTGCTATATTGATATCGATAC
Organism: Lewinellaceae bacterium; assembly: GCA_016711435.1. Classification (GTDB taxonomy): domain Bacteria; phylum Bacteroidota; class Bacteroidia; order Chitinophagales; family Saprospiraceae; genus M3007. Next base: position 78,781 of record JADJSY010000088.1, on the reverse strand, counting down.
TTTTCGATACTGGATTGGAAAGGCCCAACGCGCTATTCAGATTCCCAAAATCCCAGAAATCAATAGAATAATACCCCTCCTGATCTTCCGTTTTTCTAATGAAAACCAGGGGTGTATAAGCACTCCAGATACTGAATGCCTGTGCTACAGCTTCATAAACTTGAGTGCTGGATAAGCCCGGCACGTCCGAAGCATTTTTCACGACATAATACATAGTCCGGGTGTCTCGAATAGATGTTTCAGGTTTGCTCATTGTGGCGTTTTCTGTTTAAGTGGTTTAGAATACGTGCGAATGTACGCGGTAGTCGCGTTTAGTTGGTTATCGTTTACTTTTAGATAATTTTCCTTGATAATACGAATGCTACAACAAGAAAAGGAAGTAGAAATGTTCTACCTGGCAACCCCGCAGGAGTGGCGGCTGTGGTTGCAGGAAAACCACAGGGCAAAACAATCTGTCTGGCTTATTCACTATAACAAGAAGTCCGGTATCCCGACTATCTCCTGGAGTGAGGCAGTGGACGAAGCGCTTTGTTTCGGCTGGATAGACAGCACAAGAAAAACGCTTGACCATGAAAGATATATACAGTTTTTCTGCAAACGCAAGTCAAAAAGTGTCTGGTCAAAGATCAACAAGGCAAAAGTGGAGCAATTAATAGAAGCAGGACGGATGTCACAAGCGGGTTACGAGAGTATAGAAACGGCCAAACAAAATGGTTCGTGGGCCATTTTAGACGAGGTGGAAGAATTGAAAATCCCCGCGGATTTAGAAGCGGAATTCAATGCCAAACCCGGCTCCATGGACTTCTTTTTAAGTTTAAGCAAGTCGGTCAGAAAAAGTATGTTGCAATGGATCATACTCGCCAAACGACCTGAAACCAGGCAGAACCGTATCGGCGAAATAGCGGAACGCGCTGCTCAAAAACTGAAACCCAAATAGTTTTTACGCTTTCCGCACAAACTCCGATTTTAGTCCCATCGCCCCAAAACCCTCGATTTTGCAGTCAATATTGTGGTCGCCGTCAGTCAGGCGGATGTTTTTGACTTTGGTGCCTGCTTTGACTGGCTTCGGCATACCTTTCACGGGCAGGTCTTTGATGACAATGACGGAGTCGCCATTTTGAAGTTCGTTACCGTTCGAGTCCAGCACTTTCAGGGCAGCATCTGCCGTTTCTTCCGGCGCTGCGGCGGGATCCCATTCATGAAAACACTGGGAACAGGTCATCAAATCCTCATTCAAATAGGTGAGGTCGGATTGGCAATTGGGGCACAGGATTACTCCGGGCATGGATTGGGTTCAATTTAGGTGTGAAAAAAAATTGGCCGCAATAATACCGCTATTTTATGTCGGCCAGGTTGTTTAATCCCGCCAGTACGTCTTCTTTCAATATTTGCCGCATTTTTTCGGGTTCTTCAAACAGCGGACTGTGAGCAGACCGCTCAAAAGTGTAAAATCCTTTTAGCGGCGCTTGCAGGTTTTTAAAATAAGATTTCGCTTCCGTGTAAGAGCAGGTGTAATCGTAAATACCTTCAAAGAAATAGACTGGAAGGTCAAGCGCCGGCACCTGTTTGGATAGATCCGTTTTGAGCATCGTATCCCACAGTATGCTGATGCCCGCACGGGATTTGCCGCGCCACAAATTGATCTTTTCCATTAAGGTGTATTCCGGGCATGCCAGCGACGGTAAAAAAAGACCGGTGACTACGGAATTCATGTCACGTGTCGTGCCGATGCCAAGACTGTGCATGGCTGGGTCGCGCAAGGCGCGATATGCATCCGGTGTGCCGTCCGTTATAGTGACGGGCGCTGCCTCCAGTTTTTTTACCATTTTACTGGTTTCCTTTCTTTTTGAATTCATCCAGCATATACTTGTACGTCCGTATTTCAGATTGTATTTGATTCGACATCTGCGCCACACCAATGTAGGCATGGTACAATTCAGGAGCCCGTGCAGCCGCTTGTATGCCAATGAAAGTTCCTCCCGAATGCCCCATGAGGTATATCTTTTCTTTTCCGAAGCGCCGACGCAAGTAATTCGTCATCTCCAGTACATCTGATATCATTTGTTCCTGCGTCATGGTCTCTGGTGGAATGTCGGCACTGTAGGAGAGTCCCGAACCACGTTGTTCCCACCAAATGACCGTAAAATAATCTTCCAGACCGGTAGGGTATTTTCGGCTAAGGAAGTAATCCGGCAGACCCCCATGCAGGTAAAGAAGCACCGGTTTGGTTATATCCTTGCCCTTAATGAACATCCCCTGGTCTACGCCATTGATATGAACATGGATTTTTTCCGAGATGCTGCCCGCTAAAGGGTTTCCACTTTTATCTAAAAAAGGCACTGGTTTTCCGGGGCTGTATAGCAGTAATACAACTACCAGCATAAGAAAGCAAATTAATAAGATCGAAATGGTAGTTAACATAATGCGTACGCCCTTTTTAATAATTGGCATAATGGAAGGTTTTTTATATCCATGGCAGTTTTACTTAATCAGTTTACACTTTAATCCATAATATTCAAAGAATTCGGTGTTTGAAGTATCGTCCTGGTAAAAAACAACCCCTTCTCCACCACCTCTGCCAAGCCCCAGGGTAAATGCAGTATTGTTATCAATGATGTCAAGTGCCATTTCAGCAGCCTCCGCAGCATTTGCGAAAGGGTTAAATCTATACTTTAATACTAAAAGCCCATTCTTTTGAATAATTTCAATGTCCTTAATCATTTGCACTTCATTGGCGCGCAGATTTACAATCTCGTACTTGCCAATTCTTTGTTCCCAATTTTGGGGTATCGGTTTCTTTGTAATTTGTTGCCCGATAATGGATAAATCACCCCATGGCATGGCTTGAATGAAAAGTTTTTCGCCATTCATTTCCTCCAGAAAAAAGTGATAATCTTTCGATTTAAACATGAATCCAACATACCTTTTTGCTGCGACAAATGAATGGTCATCTTTAGGCAGTACATAAAAGGAGTTGTCCTGAATTGTTGCATAAATATTATCGTGTTTCCATTGAAATTCACAATTCATGCCAGGCATAACATAATCACCAACATACGACTTTAAAATTTTATCCTTAATAGATGTAAAGTCAAAAGATTTTTCCGGGATTGTATTTGGCTTTACATCGATAGCATGTTGTTTGATGTATTCCACCATAAATTGTTCATTTAATTTCCATGCGTTTTTAACTCCTTGTGGCGAATTGGACAGCATAATTCCACCAATTTTTGCATCCGGTGCGATATATAACTCTGCTCTATGATACATGGTAGCCCCGCCATGTTCCAAAACCCTGCCCAGTTCTCCCGCTTTATTTTTTAAATTAAAACAGATGGCAGATTTATCCAATAAATCTAACCGTATCTCTTTGTTCTGAATATCAAACATTAATTCAATGGTCTCAGGTTTGAGAATCGGATTTCCATTGTTCAGGAATGCTTTCCCAAATTTTGACATGTCTTCCACCGTAGAATAAATTGCTCCAGCCGGAACATCAAAAATCGGCAACTCCACACTTTCCTCGCTTTCCATATTATAGGCATAAGAAATGTCGTTTTTTATTTCAGTGGAAAGATAAAAACCCGAATGCTCCATGTGAAGGGGTGAAAGGATATTATTTTCCACATACGCCTGATAGGTCATTCCACTTGTTCGTTCAATGATTATTCCGAGTAGCGCATAGCCAATATTAGAATATGACTTGATTTCCCCAACCGGGAAGCAAGTATATTGTTTGTTCAAATGATTCATTATCTCGCTGAAATAAGGCGGTTTTTCTGCAAACTTGTGGATAAATATATCAGATGGTAAACCCGCATGATGGGTCAACACATCTCTTATTGTTATTGGTTTTGAATCCTTAAATCGTTGATGTATGGCAAATTCAGGCAAATAAAAACTTACGGAACTATCGATGTGAATGATGCTTTTCTCATGCATCTGAAGAATAGCGACAGCGGTAAATACTTTTGTTACAGATCCTATTAAAAATTTTGTGGTAAAAGAGGCCTGTTCATTTGTACTTTTATTGGCAAAACCATAGGAATCATGCCATATCACATCTTTGTCATCAAAAACCGCATACGCTGCACCCACCACATGATCACGCTTTAATTCATCTTTAAAATTATCAGCAAACGTGGTTTTATAATCGCCCCAGTTTAATGGTGGTTGGGCGCAATTTTGAAGAAAAAAAGTGGCGAAGGCCATTAAATAATATACGTTCTTCATTTTTTAAATTTATAACGGGATTGATCAATAAGTGGCCGCCGAAACGCTTTCCGCAATCCGGACGATGTCCTCATACCAGAGCGCAAAATCATCTTCTACCTGCGGCAGCGAGGTGGCCACGACCATCAGTCGTTTGGAAGGCAGGAAAAACACGTACTGGCCGCCGTGGCCCCACATGAAGTACCAGCCTTTGGCGGGAATACTCCACCAGTAATATCCGAAGGCCGCATCGTCGTGTGCGTTTGCGATTCGGGCGGCCAGCATATCCTGCCACCACTCGGTCGGAATGACCTGCTGGCCCTGGTACCTGCCGCTATCGAGCACACATTCCCCGATTTTGGCCAGTTCCCGCGGTGTGGTAAGTATACCGAAGGCGCCGATCGTGACGCCGTCAGAATAACGGACCCATTCATAATTCGTAAAACCGATCCGGTCGAACAACACTTGTTTGCCGTAAGCGTCCAGCGGAAATCCAGTAGCCCGCTGTACGACGGCGGAAACCAGCTGCGGATCGCCATCATTGTAATGGAAACGGGTTCCGATCGGGTCGGCCTGATCCAGCCCCAGGATAAAATCGATACTGTTGTCCATTTTATGTTGCCTTATCACATCCGGTTCCTTGCCGTTGTAAAAAGCCAGTCCGGACGACATGGTCAGCAAGTGCTCCAGGGTGATCCCTTTTTTGGCCGGATGGCGATCCAGGTATTCGGGCAGGTATTTGCTGATGGAATCCTGTACGCCGCCGATGTAACCCTGGTCGATAGCGATACCCGTGATAATGCTGTTGACTTGTTTGGTACACGACCAGATCGCGGCGCGGGTCGTGCGGTCGGCCTCGTCTTTAAGATAACTTTCCGCCACCAGTTTGCCGTTGCGGAAAACCAGCAGGCTTTTCATCATCCAGGTATCATCATCTGCATAAACATCGCGGAACACCTGGTCGAGGGCCAGCGAATCCAGCCGTTCCGCCGCCGGGGTCGAGATGGTCCAGCCATCGCCGATCGGCAATGGTGCAAAGCCGGAATAAGGTTTTTTGAACACACCTTCTTTCAGGCAGCCTGACAATAGCAGCACAGTGAATAAGATAGAAACCTGTTGTATTTTATTCATGGCGTTTTCTTTTTGGTAACATGATAATTTTGATGGCCTGGTCGAGCATCGTGAGCCGCGGGGCGTCATAATAGCCGGCATATCGCATCGTATACGCCCAGGCGATGCGGGAACCCGCGCGCGGTTGCCAGCGGATTTCCAGGTCACTTTGGTTGTACCGGTTCCAACTGCCGAATTGAAGGTTACGGTGCAAAAATTCGAAGGCATAACCGACACCCAGATCAAAAAAATAGGCATCCCGGTACACGGGAGGGCGGGAGATGTAACCGAACAACGTGCTGCGCAGCCGGATCGACAAGGACGTTTTACCCACGTTCAGGTCGTAATTCAGTTCGCCGCCCAAGCTGTAATGTGTAAACCAGAACGAATACCCGCTCTGCAAATCGGGATAGAGCGCATATTGGTACTCGCCGAGGGCGAAGGGGCCGTAGCGCAGTTTGCTATCTCCGGCAGCGTGAAACAGATAAGTCAGCCTGGCTGGAACCGTATGGATATTGCCCGCCCCGATGCCCCGCCCTTCGAGGTAACTGAAACCGAACGCAGCTTCATACCGGATCGTTCTGTTCGCGCTATGCCAGGGATATGCGAATCCATAGTCGATTCCCGGTCCGCGAAATACCAATCCATGATTCAGGTGTTCCCGTATCTGCAAAAAACCGGCGGAAATGAGGTGCTGTCGGGTCTCCGCCTGTTGCGAAAATGCAGGGGTGTGCCGCCAGGCAGATCAGGGAGACAAACAGACTCCAAGTGATGTTTCTCATAAGATCAATGTTGTATGAGCATTGTTTCCTATGACAAAATTCAGGGGCAAAGGCAGGAGCAGAAAATGACGCAGGTCAATCTCCGGCTTGATTTCCGGCAACAACCGGCGCCGGATTATTCTGAATTTCTAAGCGAAGCCATATCAATAACAAAACGATATTTCACATCGCTTTTTAACATTCTTGCATACGCTTCATTAATGCTCTGCATGTTGATGATTTCAATTTCAGAAACGATGTTGTGCTTTCCGCAGAAATCAAGCATTTCCTGTGTTTCTGCAATGCCGCCAATAAGAGAACCGGCAACAGATTTTCTTCCCAGAATCAGGGGGACAGAATTAAGCATCGGATCCAGTTCTCCCAGATAACCCACCAAAACCAAGGTTCCGCTGTTGTTTAATGTAGATACATAAGGATTCACATCATGCACATAGGGAACGGTATCTATAATCAGGTCAAATTTGCCATTTACCGATTTCATTTGCTTGGCATCGGTAGAAATAATGACTTCATCAGCGCCTAATGCTTTGGCATCTGCTGTTTTTTCTGCCGTCCTTGAAAACAGCGTCACTTCTGCACCTAATCCTTTTGCCAGTTTTATGGCCATGTGTCCCAAGCCACCTAAACCAACTACGGCTACTTTGCTACCTTCTTTTACATTCCAGTGTTTTAACGGCGACCAGGTGGTAATTCCGGCACAAAGCAAGGGTGCTACGGCGGCCAGATCCAGGGTGGTTGGTATTTTTAACACAAAGTGTTCGTCTACCACCACTTTTTCGGAATAACCGCCGAAAGTATGCCCGCCCAAATGTTTGTCTTTCCCATTGTAAGTGCCTGTAAATCCGGTCAAACAATATTGTTCCAAATCCTTTTTGCAGCTTTCGCAGGTTCGGCAGGAATCTACCAGACAACCGACTCCGGCCAAATCCCCTACTTTGAATTTGGTTATTGCGCTACCAATATGGGTTATTCTGCCTACAATTTCGTGTCCGGGAACGGCAGGGTACTTCGTTCCACCCCAATCGTTGCGGGCTGTGTGCAAATCAGAGTGGCAAACGCCACAGTAAAGAATCTCGATTTCGATATCTGTTGCTGTAAGTTCCCTGCGTTCAATGTTTAATTCTTTTAAATCCGCATCTGCTGCTGCTGTTCCGAATGCTTTTATTTTATTTGAGTTCATGCTTTATTTTTTGTTTGTAAATTTAAAATGCAAAGATCAATAGATCGCTGTTCATAAAATTACATATCTCAAGCTAGAAATTACATAATTCATACATTTCTGCATTGGGTCTAACTGCATACTACCGGGCATATTGGTTTGACACATGTATTCACCTGAAAAGGACTGGATACCAATGGATGGCAATTTGGGCGTGATAACAGGCGTAACGGGAAGTTGAAAAATATTTGCCAGTTAAACGAAAAAGTCTACATTTGGGAAGATTTTTGAAATGCCTGATTATCAACACTGATAATCAATAACTTATAACGGATCACTACTATATGGCCAAGTATTCGCTTACCATCAACGGTAAAAAAATACAAGTAGAAGCCGAACCCGATACGCCCATGCTCTGGGTAATCCGGGATTACGTGGGGCTGAAAGGCACTAAATTCGGCTGTGGCATGGCGCTGTGTGGGGCTTGTACGATTCATTTGGACGGACAACCCGTGCGTTCCTGTCAAACGCCCGTTTCATCGCTGAAACGGAACAGCAAAATCACAACCATCGAGGGTGTCGGCGAACCACAACTGCATGCCGTTCAGCAAGCATGGATCGAAGAACAGGTACCGCAATGCGGCTATTGCCAGTCCGGACAGATCATGTCGGCTGTAGCCCTGCTGAAGTCCACTTCGCAACCCACAGACGAGCAGATCGATGCCGCCATGAATGGCCACCTGTGCCGCTGTGGTACCTACGACCGTATTCGCCGCGCCATCCAGCGTGCCGCCGAAATGGGAAATGAGAAAACGAAATGACCCAAGGGCAAAAGGCAAAATTGCAGGGCATGTGTTAGAATTTAGTATAAGTTCATTTGCACATCTTCCTAACTCATCCGAATTTGTGATGGCAAATTGTTTTGCGCAAAATCTTTGTAAATGCTTGATTATGAACACTGATAACCAATAACTAATAACGGATAACTTATATTATGAACAAAATATATTCCACCCGTCGTAATTTTCTGAAAACCACTGGCTTGGCCGGTGTGGGACTGATGCTGGGCTTTTCGGGTTTCGGTAAAGATGTTGCTGTTAAAAAACTGGCGGCCGGTCCCTTGCTCGACCTCGAGATCAATCCGTTTATCCTCATAAAAACGGATGGCAGCATTACGCTCATCAATCCCAGACCCGATATGGGACAAGGATCGACCCAGGCGGCGCCATCGCTCATCGCCGAAGAACTTGAAGTGCGCCTGGAACAGGTAACCCTCATTCAGTCGGACGGCAGGGATAAATACGGTAGCCAGCAGTCCGGCGGTAGCAGTACCGTTCGCGAGCTCTGGACGCCCCTTCGCCAGGCGGGCGCCGCTGCCAAAGAAATGATGACGGAGGTGGCCGCCCAACGGTGGAATGTTGCGGTGACCGACTGTTACGCCCGGGAAGGGAAAATCTGGCTGAAAAATTCCGACAAATCTTTTAGCTACGGCGACTTGGTGGAGGATGCCTCGAAACTCCCTGTACCCTCAAATCCGGTGCTCAAGGACCCGAAAGACTTTAAAATTTTAGGAAAATACAACAAACGGCTCGACGTGCCCAGCCGCGTTACGGGACAAGCGGTGTACGGTATCGACATCGAATTGCCAGGCATGGTATATGCCTGCATCCTGCACGCTCCAATGATACATGGTAAAGTAGTGTCGATCGACGACACCGAGGCTAAAAAAATCCCCGGCGTACTGGAGGTGGTAAAAACACAGCGGCCCATGCCGCACCGGCGCGCCGACGCCGTGGCGGTCATTGCAAGCAACTTCTGGGCAGCGCAAAAAGGCCGCAGGGCGCTGAACGTTACCTGGGACAACGGCGATCTGGAAAAAACGCTGAGCACCGACGCGTACTTTGCGGCCTGCTACGAAGCTGCTAAAAAGGAAGGCATCAACTACGAAGCAAAAGGTGATTTTAAAGCCAAGTACAATACTGCTAAAGATAAACTGGCAGCCATTTATGAAACACCCTTTTTGGCACATGCGCCCATAGAACCCGAATGTGCAGTGGTGCATGTCCGCGACGACGGCTTTGTCGACGTCTGGGCACATGTGCAGGGACCGGACGGCGCACTACAGGAGGTTTCGAGAATCCTGGACGTTCCGACAGACAAGATCAAGATCAATGTGCCGTTGCTGGGCGGGTCGTTTGGGCGGAAGGCATACCACGACTACCTCAATGAAGCCTGTCTGCTGAGCAAAGCACTGAAAAAACCGGTAAAGGTTTTATGGACGCGCGAAGATGATATCAGCCAGGGCCCATACCGCCCGGGCATGCTCAGTGCCGTGCAGGGTTTTGTAAAAAACGGAAAAATTGCCGGTTATCACCATCATGCCATTGGAGAATCCATCCTGGGGCAGGTGTTCCAGGGCCTCAGCCCGGATGAAGCCGATCCCTGGCTCTCCGGTGAAATCAGCACCGAAAACAGTAAGTATAACTTTCCGGTGTCGAAAGTTTCCTGGACAAATGTCAAAACCGATATTCCGATTGTTTGGTGGCGATCCGTGTATGCCTCCAATTTTGGCTGGGGACAGGAGTGTTTTATAGATGAATTGGCCCTGCTGGCCAAAAAAGATCCGCTTCAGGCCCGCCTGGACATCATTTCGGACGAACGCTACCGGAATGTGTTGAATGTGTTGGCCGCAAAAGCCGGTTATGCGGAAAAACTCCCCGAAGGGTGGGGCAGGGGCATTGCAGTCTTTGCGTCTTTCGGCAGCATCAGCGCGGCCGCCATCACGGTCTCGAAACAAGGCGCCGGCGTAAAAATTGAAAAAGTAGTGTCTGTGATCGATTGCGGCTATTACGTGAACCCCGATAATGTAAAAGCGCAGACGGAGGGTAACATCATTATGGGCATCACCGCCGCTGTGAAACCGGGTATCACGTTCAGCAACGGCGTTTGCAACCAAAGCAACTTCCACGACTACCAGATTATGCGCTTCACGGAGTCCCCTAAAATGGATATTCACATCATCGACAGCGGCGCTGCCCCGGGCGGTGTGGGCGAACCGGGTCTTCCGCCCATTGCACCGGCTTTGGGCAATGCCATTTTTGCGGCGACGGGGGTGCGGGTGCGGAAATTGCCGGTGGATTTGGATAATCTCGTATAAGTCCTTATCCAACATGAGTCACGCCAAAATTTGGGATGATTCATGTTGACTATCATTGCCTTTTGCTCTTTGCAATTTTGCCCTTTTATTTATCTACCCGCGTCGAAATCTTATCCACAATAAACCAGCCCTCGTTTGTTTTGATCAGGTTGAAATAGTCGGTAAACAGGGCTTTCGGCGTTTCCAGTTCGTATTTTGCCAAGCAATGTTGCCGGTTGCATATAAAATCATCTTTTTACCTGCTACACCTTCCGCAATACATTCGTTCCACAATGTATTCCGCCATCGTATATATGGTAGTACCACGAATCGACCCAGTGAACAGTTTGCCCCGTTTTCATCAAGGCGATGTGGGTGTATAGTTCAAAAATATCGACCGTATCCTCGGGGATGCGGATGCGGATCCAGTCCTTGACAGTTAAATTTCCTTTTTCATCAAAAACACCCGGATTGGTTTTCCGGATGGCTTCCTCCACCACGACAATCTTTTTGTTGTAATCATCCAGTTTAGGATGAGCGCCTTCCTGATCGCCTGCGCAGAAGTCAACCGGGCAATTTTGAAAGCATCGAAACCATCCTTAAAAAATTGAGCCATCATGCTCAGGTTTTCCGGCTTACCACTGGGATGATTGGTGAACGGATTTTTTTGGATTTGCAAAAAAAAAGGATCCGGAAGAGGAGGCAATATGTCTTCGGCGGCTTTGGAAATGTAAGATGGAGAGAACAGGGCAATACTCTTTTGAATGCGGAATGCCTCGTAATTTTCATCGAATTCGCTGGGTTCCTGACCAGCCAATGCCATGCTGATGCTGTTCTTTGGATTCAGCCAATGCCAGGTTTGATTCAATCCCTGATCCACGATCCATTGACGGGTAATGTCTGCGGCCACATTTCTCAGGTCGGCATTGATGTTGTTCTCCGCAACAAAAGATTTGATAAAGGCGATAGCGTCATCCGTTTTCATACGCGGACCGTATGGGCGCGGCACGAGCAGATGTGCGCCAAGGGTCTGAAAATTGGCTAAATCGGGCGTGATGGCGCCCGTTCCATCGTTAAATCCTTCATCCGTATAATCAAAAAGTACCGGTAGCCGAATCAGCGTATGTCCCTTAAATTCTTTGTCCAATACCAGGTCGAGGCGAAAAGGCACTATCTCTTTTTTATATGTTTCATTCTCGTTGAAGGATTTATACACGCTGTTTTCAGCGTATTCCTTCCCTTTGGAAAGGAACAGGTCTTCAATAGCACGGTTGGTTTTGCCGACTTGTTCCAACAGATCGTCACAACTGATAAATGCAGCATAGGCTGTATTTACGGTGGCCTGCGGGTTGTAGACCATAAACTTCCGGTCGTCGTAGTATGCACTGTCATAGAAGGTCTTTTGTGGATCGGGTGGGAACTTTTGTTGCAACCCACACAGATCATACTTGCCTTTGACACAATCGTCCCCTTTTTTTTCTGTTTTTACAAATCGTGCATAAGCGGCCGGAGGTTGAAAAAAAAGGAGGCCGTTGGGTATTCTTTCGTGGCCCCAGATTTTGCCTCTAAACAAGCGCGTCAGAGCAGTTTCGTGTTTGTTCTTGTAAGCAACTAGTGCCTGCAAAAGGGCCAGACCCAGGTTGGGAGACGCCCGGACCACTGAAAATTCGGACGAGCCATTTTTTTTTACAAATCCTGCCAGTTCATCGATGTGCCCAACTTTAAGCCATTCGGTATACACGAGGCAAGCCGGCTGTTGGGGATTAGCCGTCAGGAAATTCTGTAAATCGCTGTTGATCATGGATCCGGTAACGATTTTGCCATAAGGCAAACTGGGCATCGCGGGTGATACCTCTATATTTCCGCCGTAACCCAGCGAACTGTGCACCTGATTCAGGTGGATAAAGAAATTGTTCAGATATTCCTTTTTATCTACGTTAAACACGAAAGTCTCATTTTTAATATGCTGGGTTTTCGGGTCTTTCACGTTGACGAACAAATTCACCGTTTCGTTCTCACCGATGGAAAGAAACGTGTTTATAAATAGAACGGCCTGGTCGAGCGGAGCAAATTTTTTGGTGTCTGCTTTTTCTTTCAGTTTCAAGCGTTGAAGCGCGGCGCGGATTTGTAAGCGAACGGAATAAAGATCGGAGTATTTAAATTTTTCAAATGTTTTCAATTCATTCTTGTCTGCCTGAATCAGCAGGTAAACGATCCTTTTAAATACCCTTATTACGTATTGGAAACGTTTATACACGATAAAAGTGTCGGCCACAGAGAGCGATGCAGACTTACTTCCATCGGTCACTTCGATATCGTTTATCCAAAAATCGTTGAATACGCCGACCTGTTTGGAAGGGAAATAGTTATCTGTGAAATTTTTGAGGTTGAGAGCCAACGGATCAATGGTATTGTCATTTGTCATCCGGGGCAAATGCAACAGGATGGGTAACTTCTTCTCCTGATCCGTGCAAAAGCCAAGTTGAAACTGATCCTGCAACCAGGTGTCGCCCTGCCCGACTGAAACAGGCACGAGCGTAAGGTCAACGCCTATTTTCGTCACCGCCGTTTTCATTTCTTCCACCGATGGACGGTTATCATATTTTTCGCACATAAAGATGCGTTCCGGAGCATAGTCGTCGCCCATTAAAACCAGTTGCGAAGGTCTGATCTGTTGCTTGTCGGATTCAGGAAAACGCGCCAGCACAGTTTGCAGCTCATTTCGGATAAAACAACGAAAATTGGCGGACGACTGGTTGGCCAGCAAGGGCGAATTCAGCAGTGATATGACTTCTACATAAAATTGCAGGCCGTTGGTCTTGGTGTTATCCTTGCTTTCCTGTTTCAGGTCGATGCTGATTTTTGCCTGATTTACGTACGGTACGGCACTTTTATTCAGTACCTGAAACAATGCCGGATCACACGCTATCTCCAGGCTGAGTGTGCGGTGCGCTGCCAGTTCTTCCTTGCTGAGAAAAACTTTCAGGCTGTAGATTTCCGGGTCGCTCAGCTTCCGGCTGGGTGTTTGAAAATCCAGTTGCACCGACGCCATATCTTCGGCCGTCACCGTGGGTTTGAGCAAACGGTCGGAGCGATTGATGTTGGGCAGCAGGAAAAAATGCCCGGTGGCGCCGCCGGGTTTCAATTTCTCGAATCGGATCTCCATGGCCGGTCGTTAAACGGTGGGAAAAACGGGCAGTTCGGCATCTTTTTGCAGATATACCAATGAAGTAGGCAGCACTACTTCCCAGGGTTCTCCTTCCGGCTGTGCATTCGCCACGTCGTCTGTCTGGTCTCTGAGTTCTTCTGCAATGGAAATGAACATCGGATCGTTGAGCCGCGGAGTGTCGCCGCCTTGCCATATCGCGCCGTTGTTTTCCATGAAATACATGAAAGCATCATTGTAAGCAGGATGAACGGGTAGCACAACGCGCGCGGCGCCGGCCTGCATGAATTTGGTGAACAACGGGTCGGTATCACTGTACTGAAGTTTGTGTTCCCAGCTTTCCCGACGGCCCCAGAAATAGGGGTAGAAAAGGTAGGTCAGGTTCTCCCATTCGAACGCCTGCTCAAAAAACTGGATGATCTTGCCTTCCTGAAAGGCGGTGAAGATGTCGAAGTCCGGCGGGTCGGTTTCATTCACGGCCTGAAAATTGCCGAACTGCCAGGTATCCATCAGCATTTTGACACAGTGCTTTTTTAGTTCCGTCCGTTCGATGTCGCGGTTGATACGCGGGTTTTGACCCTGAATAACAATGCCCTGGCGGGTTTCGGCGGCAGCGATCTTTTGTTCGTATTCGGCTAGTTTTGCCTGGTAGGCCGCCATTATTTTTTCATAGGTCTGTATTTGCCATTGCTCGTATTTCCAGCTCTGGCGATGACAGATCAGCACCATACTCACTGTATAGGAATTGATGTCGTAAGCATTGATGGCGACCGGAACGGGCCGGCGTCGCCAAAACCGGGAAACCCACCCTGGTTTCCCCCACACGGCTGCTCTCCTGCTATTATTAGTTTTAAGCCAGTCGATCATCATTTCGCCGATACTCACCTTAAATTGCGGATAAAACTCCCAGATGGCGCTCATGTTCAGGCCCAAGTACATACCTGCGTACCCCTCCGGCACGATGAGTTCTTTGCTGGATTTGGACGCGGTAGTACCATTTTGAATGCCCGACTGATCCAGCGCGAGCGAACCGATGCGCATAAACGGTGGCGGCGTGGTGACGCCCTGTACTTGGTAGTCGCGGATGTAATACTGGTAGCTCCATTCCGTGATATCGTGGTGCGTAATTATTTCCCGGGTGCCCCATTTATAAGGTGTTACAGGAGGGGATATGTTGTTTTCCGCTTTTTTGGCCAATGCATGTTCGTAAAACAAACCAGGTTCCGGCACCACAAATTCCATCATCAGCCGCTTTCCGTAATTGTAAATCTGCGCCTTGTAAAATTTATCTACCCAGCGGTAGATACCCACCGCATGATCGGCATTCAGTTTGTTATCGATTCCATGCGTATTGAGTTCCTCTACTTCATGCAGTTTTTTGCTGGTCCGTTCCTCTTTCATCTTCTTTTGTATCCGGGAAACGGATTTGTCGACCACCTCCCGGGCAAAATTAGAGGCATTGCGCGACGATTCCTGAGTGGAACTGTTATAGGCGAAATCGCCATATGCACTGAAGGACACCATACCGTAGGAACCCGAAACCGTCACGCCGGCCTGCACCGACATTTGCTCCTGAATGGTTTTTTCGCTTTCTGTTTTTAACTCTCATCGCTCCGTCGTTTGCGTATCTCTGCTGGTTTCTTCTTCCGATTCCTGGGAGATCGTTACCAGTTCTTCCGAGCGGTCTAGCACCCGGTGTTTGCGCTCCTTGTATTCGCCCCGAAGAACGTTCTCTATGTGCGCGATTTCTCCGGCCTTGTATCCGGTCAACTCCTGTTTAACGATTTTGAGGTCTCCGATTCCCAGTGGTTTTATAGCGCTGCGAATACTGGTAGCCGGTTCGATGCGAACGCCGGGAACCAAACGGTCTCGTACGCCAGGCGACAGGATGGCGCTTATGCCCGCAATTGATTTGGCTTCTTCGGGTATAAAATCAAAAAATTGCGGCTGCGTCATGGTGGCTATCCGGCGGTTTAGGTGTTCAAAATTCTCCTGCACTTTTTGAAATGCCACATCGGCCCGGTAATTCTTTTCCGAAATTTTCAGCGTATTGAGCAGTGTTTTGGTTTCCGGACGCAGCGCAGCCAGCTGTTCCGAATTCACCTGAAGTGTGGATTTTACCAGGGCCAACTGCTGCTTTTCCTGAACTCCCGTTTCGCTATTTTTCACCGTGATCTGTTTTACCTGGGTGCTTAACTTATTTTCCAATTCAATGCCCTTCACCTCTTCCAGTACCTTGTAGGCATTCATCCAGTCGTTCCATAACCGCTTGTAGGAGTTGATCGTTTCTTCCCCTGTCGCAACCGGAGGTTCCTGCGGCGGCGTTTCAACTTTTGGTACGATTGAAAAGATGGCAGGAACCAGGGGTTTCGCCTGTAGGGCATCCTTTAAATCTTTTGCCCGCATGATGGGGTATTCGCGTTGTAGCAGGTTCAGCACATGCCATGTTTTCAGGTTCTGGGTGAGTTGCTCCAGGTTGACGGGCAACCACTTTGATAATATGTGAAATGCATAATAATGATCCCAAAGATGATTCAACATAACACGGGTATTATCCGCAGCCAGGTAATCGCTTATTTTTTGGTCCAGGATCGATTCGATGTCTTGAACGAGCAAGTCCCGGTCAAACGTTGATTTTGTTGCCGCAAACAATTGCTGAAAAAGGTCGTTCAGCCGGCTGTCGCCCTGAGATTGGGGGAAATTGAGATCATAGCCGCGGTTTATAATAATTGATTGCAAGTGCGCGGGCGCTTCGGCAGCGCCTGCATGATTCAGTTCAGCCAGCAGCCTTCCGACGGGTGTTTCCTGGGCGGTGCGCGTATCGACGATATAGTTTAATTCCTGGTTATCCGGTGAGGCGGGTACGGGCGGGCGAAGCGCCACGAACTTAAAAATATCGGATTGAAGGGGTTGTTCTGGCATTTTGTTTCATTTTATGGTGATGGGATACGATCTCAACTCTTGTTTGCGTAACCCCGAATATATTTTGTAGTAATGACATCCCTCTGCCAGAAATTCGCGCAACGTATCAAGGACAATCGACCGTTGCAGGAATACATCCGGAATATCAGCCGAATTCGATGAAGGTTCCGTCGGAATCGATTTGTACTGGAAGAACGGAATAGATAATTCAACTCTAACCGGGACCAGCAGTGCCCCGGGCCGACCTATTGAATAGATTACTGTAAAGTTGCCATAAATGAGGTTTAATAACTACCGGATCATGCATTCAATGTCCGGATGTTTTAAACCGTGAACAGGAATTACCCCAAGGGTCTAATATTTTTTATAGGAACGACCAGAAAATTGACGCATACCATACTTTTCAAAAAATATTTTCATGTCAGAATTGCTTCCCTGTCCAGAATGGCCGCCGCCTATCTCACACGTTCGCTTTCCTCCGCTTCCAGCCGGTAATTCAAATCCCGCCCCTTTTTTCCAAATCAGGTCCACGTACAACGGACGGCTGATGCGACAATGATACTGGTGGTAAAAAGCCGGTTGTTGGGGAAATAGATTGGCACTATTTATCTACCCGCGTCGAAATCTTATCCACAATAAACCAGGCCTCACTTGTTTTGATCAGGTTGAAATAGTCAGTAAACAGCGCTTTCGGCGTTTCCAGTTCGCATTTTGCCGAAGCAATATTGCCGGTGACATCCAGCAATACGATGCGTCCTTCCGTACCTGCTGTTTTTTCCTTCGGTTTGAAACGCGACAAATAATCGGCCCGGCTGATGTCGCTGAAAACATTGTCGCGGAAAAATTTCAGGTGGCAGGTCGGGTGCATCGCTTTCCCGACTTTAGCCGTGTCGCCCGTCATCCAGCCTTCAAAATAGAAGTCTTTGATAAGCGTTTCGATCTGGGTTTTTTCGTCCGTTTGTGCTTGCATCCGGGCGCCGGTCATTGCGATGAATAAAGTGAGTACCAGGTATTTTTTCATGTTTTTAGGCTTTGCGTTTGTTTAGTGAAGAACCAAGGTAAGTAGTTATCCGTTATTAGTTATCGGTTATCAGTTTTGATAATCAAGCATTTACAAAGGATTTAATCAAAACTGATTTTGCACACCTAGGTATAGACAAATACATTTTGCTGAGGCTGCTTATACATCCTGGGCAACGTCCAAAGTTATTTGTCCTCAGGCCTGTTATCATGTAGAAATGCCGAAACTTCTTTGATCCATTCTTTTTCATATCTTTTCAAATAATTCTCGTGTCCGGCCTATGCAAATGTCGCCAGGCGTTTTTTACCATTCATATTTTTAAATATCATATCTGTTTCTTTTCTACTTACTTCGGCATCTTTTTCTCCATATAACAACAACGTTGGAAATTGCACACTCCCGGCGTACTCCTGGGGGTTATGCGAGAAAGCCCAAAATCCATTTTGCAGGCCACCCCAAAAAACAAGAAGTCCTGCCATCGGAAAATGAGGTACGTTCATTTGTTCAAATCGTGCGCAAGTTGTCTGATACATCGATCCAAAAGGGCATTCTATAATGGCACTGCCCGGGTTGATCTGAAATGCTTCGGAGGCTCTTAAAATGGCTGCCGCGCCCATCGAAGTTCCAAAAGCACGATGTTTTTTCATTGGTTTGTCTTACGTAATCAAGGCATACTTTTACGTCTTGTGCTTCTTTATATCCAATCGTTGTTTCGTTGCCTTCCGAACCGCCGGTTCCGATAAAATCTACCAGAAACGTGCTATATCCCAATTGATTAAAAACCTCTGATTTATCAAGCATTCGTGCTTTATTACCACTAAAGCCATGAAAAATGATCACGGTTCCTTTGCTGCTATCTACTTTTATATGCCAGCATTCTATTCGCTTGCTGCTTTGTAAATGAACCGTTTCAAAAGGCCTTGCCGGTTGTTCATGGTTTACCGGCTTCGGGTTGTCGATCCCCAATAATAGTACTTTTATCTTGGTCGCCAGTCCCAATTCCCTGGGGTTCCTAGTTTTCTCTATCCCTTGTTCTGAAAAATGAGTAAATCTGTATGCATGAAAAAATGCAACGATATTCATTAAAACGAATAACCCGATTACAAGGCCCAGAAATCTGTTTAGCGCTTTTTTCTTTACTGTCATTGCAATCAGTTTTTTCCTGAACCTTATTTCTGTGTAAAATTAGTATTGCCAGCAATTTCTAATGTAAGAGAATTACGTAAAATCAGACGTTCAGGGCTGGTTGGCAAAGGGGCAGCGCCCCGGTAACATTTGTAGCCCATAGCAAAACAAGAAAAGTGAGGTGCAGCGTACCGGCAAGATAATATTACCGGTGCGCTGCACCTCTTGTACACACGCTATTACTAAACACTACAAATATTTCCGGGGCGCTGCCCCTATGTTAACCAGTTACAAATATCTTACATTAGAAACTGCTGTATTTTTGCTTAAGTCCCTTGTAAATGCTTGATTACGACCACTAATAACCAATAACTAATAACGGATAACTATTTTCCGAGCACCACCACATCCATAGCCTTCACGTTAATTTGTTTCCCGGCTGACTGGCTTGTAAACACATTTTTATACTTCTTCTTTTTCAATGCCGCATGTGTGAATACCAAAGGTTTGTCGCTTCGGTTAATGATAACGATCACTTCTTCCTTGCCAAGTTTGCGGCTGAAAACGTATATCTTTTTTTCATCGTCTGTGGCCAAAGTGGTGTAATCGCCCAGCCTGACAGACTTGTATTGCCTGCGTATGCCGATGAATTTTTGATACCAGTTAAATAAATCCTGATCGAATACTACCGCATCCGGACTATGTGTACTTTGGTCGGGGTTAAACGTTTCCGCGTCGTACTTTTTATCGGGCCACACCATCGGTTTGCGGCAGTCGGGGTCGTTGGCGCCCCACATCCCCGCTTCATCGCCGTAAAAAAACATAGGCGAACCTAAGTAAAGCATTTGAAATGCTACGATCAGTTTTTGTTTTTGTCTTTGTTCGGGAGTCGGTTTCCTTGCATTGTAATTTTTATTGTTGCTCTTTTGGCTCCAGTTAAAATACTTGCCCCAGTCGCCGAATTTTCTACCATCCGGGTTGGCCACGGCGCTGGCCAGACGGGTTGCATCGTGGCTATTCATCAGGTTTTGCATATTTAAAGCCACACCTTCCCCAAACGCTTCCCGCAATTCTTTCAGTTTTCGATCGAATTCGGTAACCTTGGAAGCGCTGGTATCCTGCACAAAGAAATCATGCACGATAAAAGCGAAATTATAATTCATCGTAGCGTCGAATTCATCCCCCAGTAAATAAGGCCTGGTTTTTTCGATCGGATCAACCAATTCGGCTGTCAGGTAAGCATTCGGATTGATGCTGCGCACCCATTTACGCCAGTCTTTCCAAAAAGGATGGCCGACATCATACGCCACATCCAGCCGCCAGCCGTCGATACCATACGCAGCGCCTTTATTCATCGGGTTCATCCAGCGCATGGTGGAATTGAAAATATATTGTTTCGGCCCTGCAACAATGCCGGTACTGTCTTCTTTTAATTCAGGCAGTGTTTTTACCCCGAACCATCCTTTGTAATCGAACTTGGTGCCTGCAACGCTATCCCGCCAACTGACGATATTGAACCAGTCTTTGTATGCGGATGCCTGCTGGTTTTTTTCCACATCCTGAAAGGCAAAATTCTTTACACCCAGGTGGTTAAACACACCGTCGAAGATGATGTACATCTTTCGTTTGTGTACTGCTTCAATCAGTTTCAACGCCAGTAAATCGCCCTTTGTCCACACCCAGGTTTCGGGCTTCAAGGGATCTTCATTCTCCATCATTTTTTTATCTCCCTCCGGATCGGGGCCGAAAGTAGGGTCCACGTGATGGTAACACAACGCATCGTATTTATGGGAGGAGGGAGACCAGAAAATGGGCGTGATATAGATGGCATTTACGCCCAGCGATTGTATGTAATCGAGCTTGTTGATGATGCCCTGCAAATCACCGCCATACCGTCTCCGCTGTAGTTGGTAATAGATGCCTTTTCCGTTTTTCTGTTCGTACGGTTGCAGTTGATACCAGTCGCCGGTCCATGGATGGATTTCAAACGGCGATTTGTCGTCAAAAGGATAGGCGCCGTTTTGGTCGCTTACTTTCGGGTCATTCGTCGGGTCTCCGTTGCTGAATCTTTCCGGGAAAATCTGATACCATACAATCCCTTTGCTCCACTCGGGCGTAAAATCATTTTGGGCTATACCCGGTAATGTAAGGCATAACAGGATTTGAACTATCAGAACAGGTATACATATTTGTTTCTTCATCGTTTTGGTTCGGTTTTCCATTTTCTAACGCTTTAATTTGAGTCCAGCCAATTTTTGACGACCGCTTTGTATTTGTTGCGAATGGCTAAAAATTCCGGTTTGGGCTCTTTTTCCAGTTCCGAATACAACTTCATCATATTCGGGCGAAAATCAGCCTTGTACGCTTTGAATTGCGTGTCCAAAACACGGCACATACCATCCACATTCAGCGTCTCCAGGAAGTCATTTTCGTTGCTAAAACTTTGAAGACGGTATTGGAATTCTATTGCAATTCTATTGATAATTCTATTTAACGGCTCAACAAATCGTTCAGGGTGTTCGACTGTGTTATCTTCCAGATAAATGATAACCCAACGATAATTGCCATTTTCTTGATAGCGGCCTAAAACGTCCAGCAATTCGGACTCCAAATTCGGCTTTGCCTTTAATTTGGTCAATGCCGCTTCCCGCACGCGCACGTCATCTTTAAATAGGTAGTACAAAAGGTCGGCTGTATCGTCCGTCAAATCAATCAAGCGCATTGATTCCTGATACTTCTTCTCTGCAACAGCCTGTTTATCGGTGAACAAACCACCCAATTGTTCCCTGCCCAAAGCAAAAAAAGCAAAGCCGATGAAACAGGCCACCATCAGCGGAATCTTGTATAAATTGGGCGAAAACGCATGGAGCCATTCGGTTTTCAATAAAATGGCAAAAGGCGCCAACATCAATAAGGGCATCCAGATTGCGCCATATCGAATTACCAAAAGACCCAGCCAATTGGCCGTGCTCGCGTCGTTCGCGTCTGCATTTACCATCGTAACAAAGACAATCCCGTTCATCAAACATAGAAAACCGAAGCCAATGATGACATTTCTGGTTGCTTTTGACGCTGAAATCCAGTCAAATCTTCCATTGTTTGCAAGATTAAGGGTAAGCAACAAACTGCAAAGCACATACGCGGCCAGTACGCCGAATACGATAAATCCCCAACCCATCAAACGCTCGCCTGTGGCGTTGGGTTTATAGAGATTGACTGCGGCCAAGCCAATATAAGCCATTGCTGTAAATGCATAAAACGCGTTTCCGAACATGTTACAGTTTTTATTTTTATGCCTGCCAGGTTGTTTACATATCAACAAACCCCAAACGCAGCGCCGCCGGAATGTCTCCGGTCTGCGGCAAAAATACAACATCTTACTGGATACTTGCCTGACATACTGAAACTGTTTTAAGCCCCACCAGGCCGAAAAGGTAGTATTGTATTAACCTTCTGCGCGTGGTGTTGAAAAAACACCACGCGCGGCGGCTGGCGGCTGTTCGTAAGGGCGGAAGACCTGGCGTGGCGGAAATTAGTTTTGCCACTTAGTAACGATGAAATACTACTGTTCAATAACTTCTTTCTGCCTCCATTTTGGCAATACCATGTTGGTGGCAGTTCATTTTCAAAATTGCTTTAGTTGACATATGTCTCTTTTTAATTTTGAATTGGATATTATTTTTCCAATAACTTTCCCAACTATTGACATTAGGAAAACCAATGTAAAACCATAGTAATAATCTATATAATATATTTCATGTTTAAATGTAATTTTATATAAAAAAATTATAGTAAGAAAAATTATGGTTAAAAACATAAAAATCGCACCTGTATTGCATCCACAAGCAAAATAGTTTTTCTTTATTCTTTCAGTCCACTCCTTATTTTCTTCAACCGTAAGCTCTGGAAAAGAAAATACAAATGGTTGATTGATTTCAAATCAAGCAAGGCCATTAGTTGTCCTTCAGTATTTATTTTACTATGATTTTCCATCTTTTTATAAATACGTTACTTGACGTGATGAACGAACTATTACTTTTGCCAAAAGTTAATTTCCCCACTCTTGAAGGACTTCGTTGCATTAAATTATCACTATCAAAATGTGGAAGACCGCAAGCATGTGCTATTTCATGTGCCAAGTCGGTAACCGCATCGTGTAATTGATCGGGTTGAAGAGCATCATAAGTATGATCACTATTGATAGTTGTGTTGAATTTTATAGTAACGTAATCAGAGATTGGCCCCAAGCGAACAACCTGCTTTCCATCAGTATAACTTCGTACAGCGAAAGCGATAATCGGTGAGCCGTATCCTAAAAATCTTCTACCGCTTGAAATAAAACCTTTTATAGACATTTTGATATTAAATATCGAACCTTGCGTTAATAAATCCTGCCCAAAGGCACAAGCATCGCAACATACATCTAAAGTTGCATCGGTTTCCCAAAAATCTTCATTAAGAATAAACTTATCTAATGAAGTATTGTCATCTTGAAAAGCTGAATTATAAGTAAAAAAATTCACGGGAATAAGCCTAACATTGACTTCTTTTCTAAATGTATTTATTGTGTATTGAATATATCTTTTACAATATCCATCTTTTCATCAGAAATAATTGAAATGCCCTTTGAGTCTTTTTGAATATATACTAATAAGCGTAATTTTTTTTCAGGCATTATGCCAAAACAAATAAAATTGTATCGGGTATGGATATAATAGCGTAAATAATTGCTTTTAATCCATTGAATATTGTATTTATTATTCCGCCCAAAATAGGAATAGCCAATATGAGACCCCATAATATTCCTAAAATACCGCCTATAATTCCTATAATCACATCAATAATGGCAACTATTACACCTATAACTGTAGTAGCAATGTCTATTAACACACATCCTATTGTAATAATATATTTCCATACCACGCAGACAAGATTTTCAATCCAGCGAAATCCTTTGCAAACCCAATTTGCCACCCAATGGTACAACAAACAAAAAAAGCCTGCAATACAATTCCAAGGGGTGTACCACTCGCATTCTTCCCATGCCTTGCATTGATTTGATCCTTCATCTGCCCATTTTTCGCATTTATTGTATCCATCATCTCTGGTTTGGATACACTCATCTGTTTTAATTTTTTCTGTACAATTACTCATGTTAATGATTTGTTTAATGGTTTGGCTGAATTGCCACCAACGAGCAGGGCTTGTGGCAGGTGGGGTTTTGAAACTCGTATACTGGAACGTCTGTCGATATAAATTATTGATATTCAATTACTTGCAAATGTTCAGTAGGCTTTCGTCCGCCGAAATAAAATGCGGCCGCCCGTGCGGGACAATAAAATTCCCGAACACGCTCTTACTCATTCGTTTGCAAATATGCATAAATGGCCCGCAACTGCACATCGTCCAGGCGTCCGTGTTCGCGCCAAGGCATGAATTTGGGATTAAGTTCTTTGCCTAGCGGTGTGATGCCCGTGCGTAAAACATGAACAAATCCTTCGGCGCCCCAGCGGCCAGCCGCACTGCCCGCGCTGATATCGGGGCAAGGCGGAGACTCTACGTCGGGCGATGTACCGCCCTTCATGTTAGTACCGTGGCACATATTACAACCCGTCAGATTGACAAGATACTGGCCATAAGCAGGCGTTTCGGCTTTCTTTGGGGTGGGGTGTGGACTTTGGTGATCTATCTTATCGGTAGGTAGCAATCCCATAGCCCCCGCTTGGTACATGACCATGCTCAAAAAAGTGAAGTTTCGGGAGGGCCAAGTCTGCTCTAACGGGCGGCAGCGATTTGAGATAGGCGGTCAACTGACCAAGGTGTTCGTCGCTGAGGTATTGAAAGTTTTCGCTGGGCATGATGACAAAAGCCTTGTTCTGAGGATTCAGGCCATACCTGATAGCACGAACCCAGTCCGCATCGCGATAGTACCGGCCCACTCCAGCTGGGGTAAGGTTGGGCGCACAAACCATGCCGAGTGCAGGTACATCCATGAATTTTGAACCGGCGTAATTCTCGCCATGACAGCCCGTACACAAGACGGTAGCCCAGCGTTGGCCGGCTGCAATGGAAGCCGAATCGGTCGGAATATTGACCTGTTGGGATTGGATAGCGCGGGTTTTGTTGAGGTCGCGTTGGCCCATAAGACCCATAGAGCCTGCCACTACGAGTAATAGGCCCAGCAGGGCTAAAATGCTGATTCCGATGCGTTTTATGATCTTTTTCACTATAAAAAATGGTTAGAGTGATCAAATTTGTTAAAATTGTTGGGGCAAAACAACTGGCCATTGAGCCAGGCCACAAACGATTTCTAACCACCTGCGAAAAATGACCCCTGAACGGTTAGATAAGGCAGGTATCTCGATAGAGGGCTTCATTTTCGCCACTCTTTAAAAAGTATCATTCAGGTAGCGTAGGTATTTCTACCTTTATGGGATATATTCAACACTACCCATGCACCAATTTTTTGTTTCTTGTTTTTTATTCTTTGCCTATTAGGAAGCAACGCTTCTTTTTCTCAAAAACCCAAAATTGACTCTTTGCTACTTTTGTTGGGTAAATCTAACCGGGATTCCCATCAGGTTAATTTATTGATTGAGTTAGCCGATGTGTACAATGGGAAATTACATTCAACTGTTAAAAGCAGGGAGTTATCCCTGGCTTCAGCGCAAAAGGCGCAACAATTAGCGGAAACAATAGGCTTTAAGTCCGGTGTACTCTATGCCAAAGAAAGGCAAGCCGATATATACCTTCATAAATTGCGACTGGATAGTGCCATTACGCTCTACAAACAAATTATTCCGGAATCAAAAACGGATAAGCGACTGTTAATCAACGTACAAAAAGGCCTGGGTGAATGCCTGAGTAAAAAAGGGAAAGGGGAAGAAGGAAGGGGTTACCTACATCAGGCATTAAAATCAGCGCAGCAAATACCCAACTACCAATGGGTAGCCAATATCCTTCACGCTATTGGGGTGAGTTATCTCTTAGAGGGAAAGTACAATGAAGGTTTGGATACCTTGATACTCTCAACGACGTACTGTGAAAAGACAAAAATTATATTGGATTGGCGATTGTTTCTCATGTTCTAGCAGGGAACTACATGGCTTTAAATCAAAATGAAAAAGCGCTGTTTTGGTCAAAAAAAGGCTATCAGAGTTCGCTCAGCGCAAACGATTCTACCAATATGGCCAGTAGTATGCTAAATATAGGCACTTGTTTTGCACAAATGGAACAAGTGGATAGCGCAGAACTTTACCTTCAGCAAGCATTGAAGTTTAGCCCACAAGTCGTCAGTACCAGTCATTTTATTAGTACCTATTTATCTCTTGCGATGACGGCGGGGTTTCGCAAAGACTATCCTACGCAATTAGATCTGTTACTCCGGTGCGAAGCCCTGGAGCGCAATCTCAAAAATCCTATGATGACGATCCATAAATTGGATATCAAAAACCTGTTGGGAAACTGCTATTTGAACTTAGGCAAAATAGAACTATCGCTTGCTTACTTTAAAGAAGCTGCTGAAATTGCCGAAAAGTGGGATAACAAATCTGGGAAATCCAAGGCGTATTACGGGCTATCCATCATAGCGGAACAAAAAAAACAGTACGCAGAAGCATTGCGGTATTACAAACTACATACTACGGCTAAAGATGCCCTGTTTAACGAGGATAATACCGAAAAACTTACTCAAATTGAAATGAATCATGAGTTTGCCCAAAAGCAAACTGTCATCAAAGCTGCACAAGATCAAGAATTAGCCTTGAAGGATGCCAAAAATCTTCAACAAAGGCTCCTATTTGGGTTTTTGCTGTTGGGCCTGGCAGGCGGTGCTGTTTTCGTGTTTTACAACTATCGTCAACGCCAACAACACCGCCAATTAGAACTCGAATTAGCTAGCCTACGGGCGCAAATTAATCCGCATTTCATTTTTAATTGTCTCAACAGCATTTACCGTTACACCAAAGAACGCGACACAGATACCGCCTCCCGTTACCTCCAGAAATTCAGTAGCCTCCTGCGTCTGGTGTTGGAAAACAGCCGCACCGAAAAAATTACCCTGGCACGCGACCTCGAAGCACTTCAACTTTACGCGGACATTGAAGGCCTCCGGTTCAAAGAAAAACTGCGTTTTTCAGTGGACATGGACCCCGAAATAGACCCCACTTTCCTGGAAATACCCAGTATGCTCATCCAGCCCCACGTCGAAAATGCTATCTGGCATGGTCTCATGCACCGCCCCACCGGTGGCGACATCACGGTGCGCTTTCGCCAACCAACAGAAACCCTGCTCCGTGTCGAGATCGAAGATAATGGTATCGGCCGCGCCGCCGCCGCCGAACTTGCCAGCAAAAGTGCTACTCAACAAAAAGGCCTCGGCCAAAAAATAACCGCCGAACGCCTCAAAGCCACCGGAAAACTCGCCCACACTGAAACGGTCGATCTTTTTGATGCAGTCGGGAATGCCGCCGGAACGCGGATTGTTCTGGATATTCCACTGTAAATAGTGGTTCGTAAATGAAGAAATATTCCTTTACCCCCCAATCTTTAATCATCAACAAAATATGAAATCCATCATCATCGACGATGAACCAGATGCCGTAGAGGCCCTGCATATTACCCTCATGGAGGTCTGCCCCGAAGTGGCCGTGGCAGGCAAATACACTGACCCCGAAAAGGGACTGGCCGCCATACGCGCCCAAAAACCCGACTTGCTGTTTTTGGATATTGAAATGCCTATGTTGAATGGTTTTCAATTGATTGAAGCGGTGGGCGATGTCTCTTTCGCGATCATTTTTACGACCGCTTATGACCGCTTTGCAGTTAAGGCATTCTGGTTCAGTGCGGTGGGTTATCTGCTCAAACCCATCAATCCCGACGAACTACGTCGTGCGGTGGACAAAGCCGCAGAAAAGCAGCGCACCGAACGCGCTCAACTCGACTTGCTGCGCCAACAACTCTACGCACCCGCCGATGCCCGGCGTTTTGACAAAATTGCCTTGCCTTGCTCCCACGGCTACACGTTTGTCGAACTGGCTGATGTGATGTACTGTGAATCGGAGAGCAGTTATACCAAATTTCACCTCTTATCGGGAGAAATGTATTTGATTACTAAAGCCCTGGGGGAAGTAGAGGCTATGCTGACAGGTGGTGATTTCTTTCGCATCCACAAGCAGTTTTTGGTCAATATGCACCATATCTGTAACTACATTCGTGGCGATGGCGGCTATGTGGTCATGCCCAACAAAGTGAGTATTCCCATTTCCCGGATCAAAAAAGACGAGTTCACGGAGCGGTTTACGCGGTTTTAGGCAAAGAAAATTCCGGCTGTCACTTTCTCCTCGCTTGGTCTTCCTGCTCCTGGCACTGACGCCCCAACGCCGCTCTTGGTGTTTTTTCACCAAGAGCACACGTAAAGCACGATCTCTGGTATTCAGTAAGCCCTTGCCAGAGGATAAACTGTTTTCATGTGCTGCCATTTATTAGAGTCGGACAGCACGAGCTGGTAGTTTTAGACATCTTTTTGGAATATAGACGAATGACTAACTTTGCCAGAACAACGAGGCGTTTTCAGGAAAGGCATTTCCAAAACGCAAGCATCCTCATGTACGTTTGCTCTCGGTGTTTTTTCGCCTCTTGCCGGCGTCCATTTGTTCCAATATTGAGTCGCCAAGGGCCGCTGTTGTGCGTCCCCGCCAACAGTAACTTAAATGCCGGATAATGAGCCGTTTATCATGACATCCGAAACGAAAATAATCTCCTTAAATCCTGCTTCGTTTTGGGCTTGTTATACTGGTGAATACGTCCTTTTGACCGGTTAATACGTGGCAGACGTATTCTAATAGGTGGTACCACCTATTAGAATAGGTGTTTTATCTATCCTGATAGGTGTCGGATGTATCCTGATACATGAGGTGCCTATTCTGATACATGGGCGACGTATTCGTTTGGATGTCGGACGTATTAGATAGTCAAGGGAACCTATCCAGGGCTATGAATCACGCATCTGACGGTCAATAAGACCTATCTGAGGGTATGGTTAATGCATTGGACGATTAGTAAAAGGTGGATGGAAGGGTAGAGGCGGAAATACCCGACTCCTATCGGTCGGATTGTATGAAGCAGAAACTATCCGTATCTTTGTATAAATTTTCAGTAAGCATGAAAAACATTGCTTTGTTATCCCGTATCACCAGTGACCCGAGTATTTGCCATGGCAAACCTGTCGTGCGTGGATTGCGTTACCCGGTGGAAAATATCCTCGAATTGCTCGCTTCAGGCATGACGCATCAACAGATTTTGGAAGATTATGAAGACCTGGAGGAAGAGGATTTGTTTGCGTGTCTCCTTACAAAAACTTGAACCGTATAAACTCATCTACCTGACCACAGGCAATATATCAACTGATGATTTGATTGGTATTTTTGAGCGCAATTTCGATTTGATTCTTGCTGAAATTCAGTTTGGTAATGTAGTAGAGGTCTCCCAAACGTCTATTATCACAATTGATTGAATATTTGTTTCGCTCTGCTTGATGTTCCCGCTTCCCAATAGGTTGAAATACTCTTTGAATACAACTGGATTCCATTCAAAGAGGTTTGAGTTGCCTTCTAACAGGTTGGGATGCTCTTCGAATGCAACTCAATTGCGACCGAAGATGTTCGGATTGTGTTCGAACAGGGTTGAATTGCATTTGAACAGGTAGCGATGCTCCATTAATGCAACTGGATTGCGTCCGAAGAGAATCGGATTTCGCCTTGGCACGCTCGAGTTAGTAGGGAAGAGAAGGAAAACACCTGGCGAGGCGCTGGCATGACCAACAATTCTTTTTACATCAAGCAATTGGCCCTTTTTCAGCCGTCACTTTATACCTTTGTCGATTAGTTGCCACGCGATAAATATTCAGGACTAATTGGCTTTTATGACGATCATCCACCCAATCGACGATTTCCTTTTCAACTTTTCCCCGATCTGCAAAGAGACGAGGAAGACCACCAAAGACTTATTACGGCATTTGAGGATTTTTATACTGTTGGACCCCTTTCAGCCAAAGGTTACGATCGAGAACGGTATGGCCAAAGTGGAAGTTAATATTGCAGCCATAAGCGCTCAGAAAAAGAGTATGATCATGCCGTGCGTCTGGCAGAACGCGGCAATATTCAGAGGCGAAGAAAGTGCTGAAGGGCTTACTTAAAGACAATCCGAGCAATTCTGAATACCATCGCATTTACGGGCAAATCCTCTCAGATGAAGGTGATCAGGAAGGCGCTATTAATCACCTGATAGATGCCCTGCGCTGGAATCCGCGTAATAACCACGCCCTTACGATGATGGGCAACATTTATGCAAAGTTCAAAAATGATGTTGATACCGCTCTGGTCTACTATGAGCAAGCGGTCCGGCTGAATCCCAAGGATAATATTGCCTTGAACAACATCGGTGCAAACCTCATTCAAAGTGGGAAAACCGAAGCGGGTAAAAACTACTTCCTGCGGGCACTTGACATCAATCCCGACTACCCAAATACGCTTTACGCATTGGGCCTGGTAGCCGAAATGGAAGGCAACATACAAGAGGCCTTCGAATGGGCTATAAAGCATTGAAAAATCGAAGCCGCCCCCCCATCTTGCAAGAATCCATCAAACTGGCCAGCGAAATGGGCCGCCGTGTCGCCACTAGCGGAGCGGGTCAGGACATATTCGAACAGTACCGGAAGCGCCTGGAACAAGATGGTGGCCTGCCCATCCGGGTGGAAGAAAACCGTGAAATACCTACCGCTGCCAAAATCGAATTTGCGGAAAACTACAACAGGGACTACCACCAGATTCGTTTCAAACCGGATTACCCTGCTGTGGATCACCTTAAAATGCATGAACTGGTCCATCTCGACCTCGTCATTGCAGCAAGAAAAGTATCTCTAAACCAATTATTTATCAGCCGGCCGGAACACAAGGAAAAATTCATTCGAAATCTCGGCGATTTCATCAAGGGCCTGCATAAAAAGGATATCCCGAGCAACAATTGGCCAACTACCTGACCGCCTTGTTTGAAGGACTGAAACCGGCAGATTTACAATGCGCCCATCGACCTTTTCATTGAAGATTTTCTTTTCCAGGAATTTCCACGACTCCGGCCCTTGCAATTCCTTTCTCTTTACCGTCTGGTGCAGGAAGGCCTGCAAGCCGTGACGGACAAACGGATTGTTGACCTTTCGCCACGCGAAATCCTGAGCAAAAGCAAAGTGCTGAACTTGGTTGGCGCGATGCAATTCAAGATGCTGTATGGACTCGACCTGATCCAAAAGTACAATGCCACCATTCAGGAGAAAAAAGAAGCTGACCGCCTGTTTGAAGAATACCTGGAATACCGGCCGGATCGAAAGCCCGGCGAGGAATACGAAATGGTACAACACTGGGCAGAAGACCTGAAATTGGCCCCATATTTCGAGTTGGTGGATGAAAACGAATATCGGAAGCCCCAAAAACGACTGAGTCTGGACGAGGCGCTGGCTGAAATGGAAGACGACCCATTTGATCTCAAAAAGCCTGACCCCGACGATAGCCAGCGTGTTTCGATGGAAACCGAGCCTGCCGGTCAGATGGCTGTAGCCTATTATTGCCTTGGCGCGTTGGAGTGGTTTGAAGGGAAAACCCGCGAACAAATCCAGGAAGTCGCCTTCGAGATCAGCATGCTCGGCCGTACCGGTATCAATCCACGGGATCCCGGCCGGCAATACAAACTCGCCACCGTTCCCGGCAAGACCTTCACCGGATTGCATTTGCTCGCTTGGATGTATACCGGCTTTCAATTATTTGAACCCGGCCTGGATACCGGCCTGGATTTTGCTCAGGAATACCAGATGGCGCTTTCCATGCACAAACCAAAATCCTGATCCTTATGCAAAGCGATATTGATGAAATCACGGATGCCTTGTTGAGTTTTCGCGATGAACGCGATTGGGAACAGTTTCATAATTCCAAGGATCTGGCGCTGGCTATATCTATTGAAGCAGCCGAAGCTTAATGAGTTGTTTCTATGGAAAAAGCCTCGGAAGTGGATGTGCCAGCACTCAGAGAAGAACTGGCAGATGTACTGTCCTTCTGTTTCCTGCTTGCCGATAAACACAGGTTTGATATCCGAGAAATCATTCTGGAAAAGATCAAACAAAACGCCGCTAAGTATCCGGTAAACAAATCA
Source organism: Lewinellaceae bacterium (assembly GCA_016711435.1). Taxonomy (GTDB): domain Bacteria; phylum Bacteroidota; class Bacteroidia; order Chitinophagales; family Saprospiraceae; genus M3007. The sequence goes on along the minus strand of JADJSY010000088.1, from coordinate 46,951 downwards.
AAAGGTAATGCCAAAAATACAATGAGTTATGAGTGCTAAGGATGCCTTTTGAAGTCCGTAGATACGATTTCAATACTAATCTGAATGATGCGTTCCAGCAGTTACACTATGCCAAAGATCTCTGGCCGATTGTATATATACTGAGTGATGGGACAATCAAGGAGGCTTATGTCGGAGAAACCACGGACGCCTTTGCCAGAATGAATAGCCACCTGAGGCACAACGTCAAGAATAAGCTGACGGCGGTCCATCTGATTACCAGTGAGAAATTCAACAAATCAGCGACGTTGGATATTGAATCTAACCTTATTAAATATATTTCCGGAGATGGGCAATATAAGCTTATCAATGGGAACATTGGGCTGGCCAATCATAATTATTATCAAAAAAAGGACATCTACTGGGATATGTTCAGATCGATCTGGGATACACTTAGATCAGAAGGTATTTCCAGACATTCGATAGATTTTATTGATAATTCGGATTTGTTTAAGTATTCACCCTACAAGAGGTTAAGCACCGAACAGCGAGATGGCCTTCTGGTCATCATCCGGAATTTAATAAAAAGGGATTTTAAAAGCATAGTTGTTGAAGGTGGGGCAGGTACAGGTAAAACCATTCTGGCAATATTTCTTTTTAAACTGATATATTCCAACAATGAAGATTTCAATTTTAAGGAATTTGGTGAAGAAGAAGTCGAGGTTATCCAACTGATCACTGAGCTAAACGAATTTATCCAAACCCTAAAATGGCGCTGGTTGTACCAATGGCTTCCTTTAGAGGCACCTTAAAAAGGTGTTCAAGAACATTAAGGGTTTGAACGCAAACATGGTTATTGGTCCGCCTGAAATTGTAAAAGACAAATTTGATATTGTTGTCGTTGACGAATCGCATCGATTGAGGAGAAGGGTCAATTTGGGCCCCTACTATGGAGCATTTGATACTGCCTGCGACAAACTTGGTTTGGATAAAAATAATTGCAGTGAGTTGGATTGGGTCGCTCAACAATCCGATATCTCCATTTTATTTTATGATGAGACTCAATCTATCAAACCATCTGATGCTAAAAAGAAGACTTTGACGCATTAAAGTCGGACAAGCATACCAAAATAGAATATTTGAAGTCCCAGTTCAGGGTAAAAGGTGGAAATGATTACGTGCAATACATTAGTGGATTGTTAAATTGTTCACTGGGGTCTAGCAGTCCGGTCTTCAATGCAAAGGACTACGAATTTGTACTTTTGATTCTATGGAGGATATGGTGAGATGATCAAACAGCGGGAACTGGAGAATGGCTTGTCAAGGTTGGTAGCGGGGTATTCATGGGAATGGGTTTCCAACAAAATCCAAATGCATTTGACATCCAGATCGATAACATTGAGATGAAATGGAATTCGAAGACGACTGATTGGGTGAACTCAGATAATGCAATTAATGAAGTAGGATGTATTCATACTACTCAAGGCTATGACCTTAACTATGCCGGGATTATTTTGGGAACGAAATAGTTATGACAAAGACAAAGATGAGATTGTAATTATCAAGGAAAATTACTTTGACAAAAACAGTAAGCATTCTATTAAAGACCTCGCGAGGCTAAAAGTTTCATCTTGAATATATACAAGACTTTGATGCTCAGGGCCATCAAAGGGACTTATTTATCGTTTGTGACAACGATCTAAGAGCCTATTTTGCAAGGCATATTTTCAGTTACCGGAATAATAAGAAGATAAGTTATCTGTCCAAGGCTAATGTTGTGCCTTTCGAAAATGCCGTACCGGTTTATGATTTAAAGGCTGCGTGGCGGATTTAGCGAATTGCAACTGGTTACTGACTATGATTGGTTGAACTACCTTCCAGATATAAGCCTTCCAAGGATTGGTTTTGCCTGTATGGTGGTGGAGAGTCGATGAACCGAATAATCCCCAATGGATCCATTTGCCTATTTAAAAAATATACGGGTGGTTCAAGAGATGGCAGCATTGTTCTGGTAGAACATACCAGCATTCAGGACCCTGACTTTGGATCCGGATATACGGTCAAGGAGTATCGGAGCAAAAAAAAGGCAGATAAAGACGGATGGACGCACCAGTCCATTACATTAAAGCCTTTATCTGATAAGCCGGGTTACGCGGAGATTGAGATAGCGGATGATGAATTGTCTGTTTTAAAGGTTGTTGGGATTTTTGAGTGTGTGTTGGTTGACAAAGGCCAATCCTTGATCTATAGAGCCTAAAAAAAGCAGTCATTATACTCCTCTTGGCACCGAGGCTATCTACACCACTAAGCCAAATATAAAACAGATGCGCTAGCGCGATGGCTCTGCCGACAAAAGTAATATAGTCGCTACCATCACGAATATTTTAAGTCTTACTAGCAGGAGGTCGATTAACCGAATCACCTGAGCATCCAGATTGCCGCCAAGGGGCTCAATCGCGTCATGAATCCGGTTTGCAAGTGCTTCAAAATCAGCATCTTCCGTACAAGGGATAATGCCTCCATGTTGTGGATTTTGGTGGTGCAGTCGAAAAAAGTCTTTTCGGTTGAACGTCAGAACGGCACGCTTTTCAGCAGTTGCAAAAGATAAAACTTCTTCATCAGGAATTGCCTGGTTCGACTTACCGGCCTCATGTGTCGTCAGCACATCATGCCCCAAACGCCGCAGGTGCCCAATCGCTTCGGAAGGAAAATTTTCATTGGCATAAATCTTAGCCATATTCAGGCTTTTTCGTCTCGCTTGGTCTTCCCGCTCCCTGGCAACTGACGCCCCAACGCCGCTCTTGGTGTTTTTTCACCAAGAGCACACGTAAAGCACGATCCCTGGTATTCAGTAATGCCCTTGCCAGAGGATAAACTGTTTTCATGTGCTGCCATTTATTAGAGTCGGACAGCACGGGGTAGTTTTAGACATCTTTGGAATATAGACGAATGACTAACCTTGCCAGAACAATGAGGCGTTTTTAGGAAAGGCATTTCCAAAACGCAAACATCCTGCTGTACGTTTGCTCTTGGTGAAAAAACACCAAGAGCGGCGCTGGGGCGTCGGCGTTGGTGGAGCGATAAGACCAAGCAAGGTGAAAATCCCTCTTTTCCCTGGAATTACAACGGAGTTGCTGTTGGCGGAGACGCACAACAGCGTCCTAGGCGGCTCGGTATAGGAACTAATGGCCGATAGCAACGAAAAATCCGTGAAAATCCGCGTAATCTGTGTCATCCGTGTTGCCATTATTCCTACGAGCGCGTACCACGAATACTACCATTATCGGCATATAGTCCTTACGGTATATTGATCTGTCCAATCAAAAGATTTACAAAACAAGAAAAGCCAGCCCTTTCACAAGGACTGGCTTTCTTCTGTCGGGGCACCAGGATTCGAACCTGGGACCCCCTGCTCCCAAAGCAGGTGCGCTACCGGGCTGCGCTACGCCCCGAAATCAGTTTCTATGTGCGGATAAAACAGGATAAAACACCGTACAAATCCCCACACTCACACCGAAATGCGGATGGAGCGGGATTCGAACCCGCGGTACAGAATGACCCGTACGTCGGTTTAGCAAACCGGTGGTTTCAGCCACTCACCCATCCATCCGTCTGGAATGGGCCGCAAAGATAACAGACTATATTTTTAGATCACCAAACGAAGTGCGGAGATTTTTTAGAAAAAGATTTTGGGGCAAAAAAACATCCTGCCAAACCCGGAGGTTCGACAGGATGTTGCATTGAAAGAATGCAGGGTTTTAATGATGTTGAGCCGTAGTATCAATCCACGCAGCCCTCAACAATCTCCAACCACCAAATCCAAACACTATTAAATTTTCGAGATCTTCAGCACCTGCACATCTTTCCCACCATTGGTCGCGATTTTTACAAAATACAGACCGGCAGGGAGGTTCGCACTTTCGAAGCGGACTTCGTAGTTGCCGGCCTCATAGTATTGATCTACCAGCATCGAGATCAGTTTGCCGCTGCGATCGAACACCGAAATATGCACATCGGTTGGGACGTCCACGATATAACGGATGGTGGTGGCGTCGCTGAACGGATTCGGGTAGTTATTGGCAAATACGCGGCTTTCCGTGGTGGAAGCAACGAACCTTGCGTTGGTACCGATACCGATCAGGGCATCCGGCGGTGTGCCTCCATTGGCATCAGCCAGGGCGCCGCCGCAGTCGCCGTCGCCTGCGTGAGCCAGCGCCAGGTATGGGAAGGCGGCCGTGAACGGCTTGTCATTCGCCTCGACGCCGGTGGTGTAAGAAAGCACATTGACTAACTGTGAAGTGACCGGATTGTCGCCTTCGAAATCGTCGTACCAGATGCCGATGGCTGCCAGTACAACGCCGCTAACGGCCTGCAATTCGATCCGCGTGACGTCGTCTTCTAAGCGGCGACCATTCGGGAAGCCATCCATGTTCGGGATAAATTCAATGTTCGTGTTCGTGTTGTACGGCGCCTGGGTGAGGCCGCGTACCGCTGCGTCGATCAGACCGAGCGTACTAAACTCCGGGCTGTTGCGCGGGGTAACAGGCACCGCCATATTGAGGCGCAGCATGTCGCCGCCATTGGGCAGGAAGTTGTTGATAAACGGTTTGCCGGCAGCCAGGGGATTGCCGTCTTTGCCCGTAGCCAGTTGGTAGGGTGGCAAATTGGGTACGCCAGTATGGAAAATAGGCCACAAATCCACCGAACGGGGCTTTCCAGCGCCAGGCAGCAGCAAGGTGCCGAAAATGGCGTCATCCAGGGCTGTTCCGGCCACGGCTGCCGTGCCTTTTAGCGCGAACAAGCCATCCTGTCCGTTGCCGAAGTCGAAAGCGCCCAGCGCATTGCGCTGAATCCGCAGTTTCGAAAAAGCGGGAACGGCGCCTCCGAACAGGGAGTCATCCATGTACAGGCCCAGTTCAGGATTGAAGAAAAATCCGTCTAATTGCGTGTCTGTGATTTCAGCATAAGGAGACAGCGAATTCCAGTAGTCTTTAAAACCGATCGGAATCACCACTTCGTTGGTCAGCGGCATACCGAGGCGCGAAATCTGTACCCAGTCGCCCGAATGGTCGATGCGGGCATATTTTTGCAGGGTACGCATGGCCTGGCGGCTGGCAGAAGCCCAAACGCCGATCACGTAGTCGCCATCCAGGATACTGGTTGGAGCCGATGGCGCACCCGCTTTGAGCAGGGTGGAAATCGGCACCTGGATACAGATAGCGCTGGTGTTTTTACAGGCCACACCGTCGGTAGGCGTACCGTTCTGGCGCGGCATGTCGCCGAGGTCGAATACGCCGCCCAGGTCTACAAAGAACGGGTCGTCAGCAGAGCCGCAGAAGATTTTTTCACCGGAAGGCAAGGTTCTGATGGCTTTTTGCACCAGTGCTTCGTAGGTGGTATTCAAACCCACCGCGCTTTCAATCGAGCGTTTGCCGATGTTCGGAGAAGGCACAAAACCGTCGGTCACTAAGGTTTCAAAAGAAGCGCCGCCGTTCATGCTGCGTTCGAGGCGGTAGGTCGTGCGGTTGTTGCGCAAACCTAAACGAACGGAGAAAAACGTGGTCGGATCTTCAAAAACATTTTTGAAGGTGAAACGGTAAATAATGTCGTCGCCGGAGGTAGCGGCATTGTTGTCGATGTGAATTTCGTAGCGGATATTTTCACCGAAAAAGTAATAGTTCGGTCCGCCCTGCGGCAACTGCAAGGGTACGTAGTTGGCGATAATGGTCACCGTATTCGGGTTGTCCGGGCTGCGGAACGCGTAGAGGTCCGTGTTGTCGGCCAATGGGTCGTCGGCAATCAGCGGCGCTTCCCGGTGGCTCGAAGCCATTGCCGTTGTCAGCGACAAAAAGGCAAATATTGCCGCCAGACTATTTTTAAAAAATGATTTCATCGTATTGATTTTTAATATTTTAAGAAAAGATGGGACTCCACTCCAGGCGATTACTGATCCAGACCGCTCCAGGGCGCTGCCACGTATGGGAATGTGGATTTAAACGGTTTGTCGTTGCCATTCACACCGGTGCGGTAAGTGAGTACATCGATCAGGTCCTGGCTAACCGGATTGGCGCCGTCGAAATCGTCGTACCAAAGGCCGATAGCAGCCAGCACTACGCCTGAAACGGCTTGCAGTTCGATCAGCGTGGCGTCATCTTCCAGGCGGCGACCGTTGGGGAAACCGTCCATGTTCGGGATAAATTGCAGATCGGTCGTGGTGTTGTACGCCGGGTCGGTCAGGCCCAGTACCGCTGCCTGAATCAGGCCTTCGGAACTGAATTTCGGGTCGTTGCGCGGCGTAACCGGAACCGCCATGTTCAGACGGAGCATATCGGCTACGCTGGGCAGGAAGTTGTTGATAAATGGTTTTCCGACTGCGAGCGGGTTGCCGTTTTTGCCCGTTGCCAACTGGTAAGGCGGCAGGTTCGGCACGCCGGTATTGAACACCGGCCAGATATCGACCGAGCGGGCGCTACCTGCGGCAGGCAACAGCAAGGTGCCGAAAATATCGTCGTCGAGGGCTGTTCCATCTAAGGCAGCATTGCCTTTCAGGCTGTACAGACCGTCTTTTTTGTAACCGAAATCGAATGCGCCCAGCGAGTTGGTCTGGATGCGCAGCGGAGCGAATGCCGGTACCGCGCCGCCGAAAAAGCGATCGTCCATGTACAGCGCCAGTTCCGGATTCCAGAAAAACTGATCCAGGAATTTATCGTACACATCTTCATAAGCAGGCAAAGAGTTCCAGTAATCCTTGAAAGCGGTTGGAATAATCACCTCGTTGGCCAAAGGCATGCCGAGGCGGGATACCTGCACCCAGTTGCCGGAGTCATTGAGTGTGCCGTTTGCATTCAGGGTACGCATGGCGGGGCGGCTGGCAGAAGCCCACACACCGATCACGAAATTACCGTCGAGGATGTTGACAGGCGTGGCATCCACACCGGCTTTCAGCAGGGTAGTGATTGGAATCTGGATACAAATGCTGTGTACGTTGAATTTGCCGATGCCGTCGCGGCTGGGGCCATCCTGACGCGGCAGGTTGCCAAGGTCAAATACGCCGCCCAGGTCTACAAAAAACGGGTCGTCTGCCGGGCCGCAAAATACCTTTTCACCGGTGCTGGCTGTGGTAATAGCTCCTGTGATCAGGCTCTCGTAGTCGGCAGCGCCCAGACCAACGCCGCTCTGAATGGAGCGCGGGCCGATATTGGGCGGCGGTACGATGCCATTCGCTACGATGGTTTGCCAGTTTTGGCCGCCATCCGTAGAACGTTCGAGTTTGTAAGATGCGCGCAGGTTTTGTTTGCCCAGGCGGATATTGAAGAATGTTGTGGGGTCTTCATTTACCCGGGTAAACGTAAAACGATACGTGATCTCGTCGCCAAATTTGCTGGCATCATTGTCAATGTGTATTTCGTAACGGATGTTTTCGCCGAACGTGTTGTAGTTCGGGCCGCCATAAGGCAATTCCGCCGGAATGTAATTGGCAATGATGGTAATCGTGTTCGGATTGTCGGGGCTTCTAAAAGCGTACAAGTCCGTGTTGTCCGCAAGCGGATCGTTGGCGATGAGCGGCGCTTCGCGGTGCGAAGATGCTTTTAACGTGTTGAAAATCAACAGAAAAAGCATAGCAGTCACCCCCCAACGCAGTGGTTGGAAATGGTAAGTTTTCATACAGATACTGTAAAAATGTTGGTGAAAAAAAGAAAGAAATGGTAGGACGCGTGTCCGTTTTTTGTGTGATGCAGTCCCGACGGATGTAGTACTTCAACCGGCGTATCCTGCGTGTTTTTACTTACGAGAAAGACATAGTTTTAGTTTTTAAAAAGTTAAAAATCTTACTTCTCACCTCTAATAAAAAGTGCGTTCGATGGTCCAGAAAAGCGCTACAAAAGCAATGAATGCAGATGCAGGGTTAACAACTACATTGCGGTACCAGGATTTTTCGGAAAACCAGCGGCCCACCAACAGGTAAGCGATCAGTATGACGGCCAACTGCCCCAATTCCACACCGACATTGAAATTCAGTAATGCGGTGAAATAATCCGCGGGCGGCAGACCCAATTCCGTGAGGGCGCCGGCGAAGCCCATTCCATGCACTAAGCCGAACAGAAAAATGATGGCGATACGTCCCGGTTTTAGTTTTTGTACCAGGATATTTTCCAGCGCAACAAAAAAGATGGACAGGGCGATAATCGGTTCAATCACTGCGGGCAAGGGTTCTATAAAGCCGTACATGGCCAGGCCCAGCGTGATGGAATGCGCGACTGTAAATGCGGTGGCCTGCCAGATGACGGTGGACAGTTTGGAACTGAGCAGAAACAGGCTCAGCACAAATAAAATATGATCGAGACCCAGCGGCAGGATATGTAAAAATCCCTGTTGCAGGTATGTCCATGCAACGCCCGATTGAGACAGTTTGGCCAGATCGTAATTGATCGTATGTGCCTGCGCTGCCGCTGCCAGGAACAAACAAAGCAGCAGCAGCGGAAGGCGGAGACAGAAAGTGCTTGTTTTCATGCCTTATCCTATTATGATTGATTGTGCTATTTTGGCGATCGTTTCATCCATGTATGGTTTTAAAGACAAACCCTTGTTAATCAGGTCGGTACCTTCTTTTTTCTGCCCGTTGGCGCTCATGATAATCCCTGCCTTTACTAGGCGTTCAGGGTGTTGCGACTGGGTGCGCAATGCAGTCGTGATGTACGGAAGCGCTTGTGCAGCCTGCCCGTTTTGGTACAGTGTCCAGGCAAGGGTTTCGCAGGCGTCGATGTTTTGCGGCCGGCGCTGGTGCTCCGTTTGCGCGTGCGGAAGCGCTTTGGCCGGTTCGTTCAGGAGCAGGTACATGTTGGCCAATTCCATATCGGAATAATGGCCTTCGTCCTTGTTTTTTTGAGCGGTAATATTGTCGGCCAACAGGGCGTTGAGCGTAATCCGGGCATATTCGTCCGCTTCTTTCGGCTGGTTATTGAGGCGATGGAGTACCGCTAACTGCTCTAAAAAAGAGACCTCGCTGATGACGTTGCGCGCTTTTTCATAGTATTGAATAGCCGTGGGATAATCTTTTTTATACGCAGCGACACGGCCCAGTCCGGCTAATGCAAACGGGTAGTCGGGGCGTTCGCGCAGGGCCGTTGTGTACTGTTCTTCGGCTTTGTCCAAACGGTTGCTGTCTTCATACAAATGCCCCAGCACCATTCTGGCCCATTCGGTGTCTTCCTGACCGGGGAATCCGGCGCTGATGGCCATCTGGATCGCTTCGATGGACCCAGGCAGGTCGCCAAATATTTCGCGGATATAGGAAACCCTCGAATAGGAGCGGATATCCGGGCGCACACTGACCATTTTGTCGGCCATGGTGACGGCTTCGTCATAGGCGCCTAATTCCACATTGGCATCACACAGCAAGCCATACACAAACGAGTTGTAAGGATTGGCTTTCAAGGCTTCCATAGCGACAGTTTTACCATCGGTAAAGCGGTGTTGAGACAGGTACACCATACTTTTCAGGCATATCGCCTCGAAATTGGTTGCATCTTTCGCCAGCACTTTATTGATGAGGTCGAGGCTGCTTTGTTGTAGTAGGAATAGTCGCCGGAAATACGGCCTTCCTGCATGAATTCTTTGGCCAGCATGAGCATGGTGCGGGCGTCTTCCGGCTTGGCTGCCAGTTCCTCCAGCAGTTTGTTGACCTTGGCCTGGGTGGTCGCCCATTCCGGGGCATTGGACAATGCACCCTGGCGGGGTCTTAATTCGGGGAGTGTTGTTTTTTTGCTGCCATTGATAAAAATGAAAGCAGTGAACACCGTGCAAAATACGATCAGGGCGCCGTATAGATATTTTCGCAGTGATGGTTTCATGATTTGTTTTGCTTTGTTTTGTGGATAAAAAGTGAGTAGAATGATATGAAGGTTGATGAGGTTTATAAGGTTGATGAGGTTTATCAGGGTTTATAAGGTTGATGAGGTTGATAAGGTTGATATTCATCCACTCGAAAAATTGTAAAATGGGCCATTAGAGAGTGGATGAATATCAACCTCATCAACCTTATAAACCTCATCAACCCTTTAAAACCTAATCGTCACTCCCCCTTTCAAGTAAAATGGCGTTCCCGGTGTGTAGTGTATTTCCGATACCGATTCCGTTTCATTGCGCAAGCGGGATTCTGTTTCAAACTGCGCCTCTTTCCATTCCCGGTTGAGCAGGTTCTGGACAGTCAGGTTGAACTCGATATTTCCTTTTTTCCAGCCTGTCACGGCATCCAGCAGGAAATAACCGTCGGCTGTCAGGCTGTTGTCTTCGTTGGCTGCCCGGTCGCCGAGATGACGGAAACGCAGGCTGCCGAACAGGCCCTTACCTTTGTCCCAACTGATGCCGCCGGCCCCGGTGTACAGGGGCGCCAACGGGATATAACTTTCGGATTTGGGGGTTTCTGACTCGTTGCCCCGTGCATACGTGTAGGTGGCGTCCAGATCGGCAAACAGGTATTTGAACAGTTGTACCCTTGCAGATACGTCGATACCGAGGCGTCTGGTTTTTCCGCCTGCTTCCACAATGCCTGCGTCGCCGACATACACGAACTCCTGTTCCAGGTCGAGGTACCAGGCGGCGACATTGAGCAGCAGGGCAGGGGAGGGTTTGAAAATGGTTCCTATATCGGCGCCCAGCGCTTTGGGCAGTATTTGTTCGCCGTTTTGCGGCACCACCACGCGGGCGTCGTTGGAGTGGAAGCCGTAGCCGGTATTGAGGTACAGGCGAATCCGGGGACTCACATCGTAGTAAAAATTGAGTTTCGGGCTGACCAAGGCTGCGGTCACCTGGTTCGGGTTGTAGAGGCTGTCTAATTTGTTTTCATAACCAAATTGAAAAATATCCGCGCGGGCGGCGGCATTGACGGCTAAGCGCGGTGCAATCTGCCAGGTGGTCGACGCGTAAATACCCGTATTGGTTTCATCGATGTCGCCGAAAGCAATGCGGCGTGTAGTCGTGCTGCGGTTGCGGGTGGCGGAAAGTTCGTTGTCGTCGATGCGGTCGTTGCGGAAAAATATACCGATCTCCGACGACAGTTTTTTACCGCCCAATTGACCTTCCGTTTGATAGGAGCCATTGTAACCGAAAATCCGGCGGTGTTCTTTTTGACGGATCTGATCGCCATTCACCGGGTCTTCCAGGAAAAAAGTGAAATTGGAATACAACTCGAATGAGTAGTCGGAATAGTACAGTTGGTTTTTGAATAAACTGTTGTTATTCAGGCTTTTAACGTGTTCAAAGTTGAAATTGTATCGGCTGGTTGAGCCGCCTTCGGTATCGTCGATAGCGCCGAAACGACCGATTAATCCGCTTTGAACGGCGCGTTCGGGTATCTGGCCGGAAGCATTCCAGCTGCTTTGAAAAGCAGAGACAGAAACGCTTACCCGCTGATTGTCATCGATCAGGGCGCTGAATTTTCCAAAAATATTCAAACGCCGGAATGCCTGCGGGCTCTCGAAATAGCCGTCTGAAAAATAGGTTTCGGAAGCGAGGTAGGCATGGCGGTTGCGGCGTTCGGCATTTTTACCGAGCAGGTTAAAAGCCCCCACTGCGCGGGCGGTATTGAACTGGCCCGCTTCCACTTTTACAAAACTTTTGTCGAGGGCATCCATCGTTTTGAAACGTACCAATCCTGCCGTTGTAAAGTCGCCGGCATCGGCGTAATAAGGGCCTTTTTTAAACTCCACATTGCCAATCAGTTCGGGAATCACAAAGTGCAAATCAGCGTAACCTTGTCCGTGCGCATGGCTGACCATGTTGACCGGCATGCCGTCCACCGTCAGGTTAATATCCGTGCCGTGGTCGATGTCGAAGCCGCGCAGAAAAATTTGTTCCGCTTTGCCGCCTCCGGCGTGTTGTGCAATAAACAGGCCGGGAACAACCCGCAGCACATCCTGCGTGGTGCTGATCGGACGCGTTTCAATATCCAGTGCGCTAATGGTTTGGAAGGGTTGTGAAGTGGCTGATTTGATTTCCACATCCTCCAGGTTAATGGGTGCAGGGTTGAGGTTGATGCGCAGGGTAGTCGTTTCGGAATCCCGGACATAGACCTCCTTCATTATTTTGTTTTCAAAACCTATATAATTGATTGTCAGGGTGTAGACGCCGGCCGGGAGATTGTTGAAACTGAAAAAACCGAGCGTATTGCTTGTGGTGTATTGTGCACCGGGATCGAGGCGGATGGTTGCGCCTGCTAATTCGAGGCCGCTTTCGTTCTCCGTAAGTTGCCCGTTGATAGAGCCGTTGTGCGCAGCGAAAAGCGGGACAACGGAACAAAGAAAAAAGGCGGTAAGTAAAAATTTGTACATGTTTCGGATTGTTTTGATCATTTGTTTTCTGTGAAAAACAATATTACTCAGGATCAAATATTTTGGATATTCTCTATTTACGAGATCAGGGCTTTTTTGGTTTTCAGGATGATTCAAAAAATAAAAAAAGCCCCGTTCCAGGTAGGAACGGAGGCTGAACAGTGTTGGATTTGGTTGTTGTAAATGGTCTTTATGGCCTCGATCCCCTTTCCAACGGGTGAGATTAACCCACAAGTCAGGGTATCCTGTGAATGCTTTTGGATTGGTTCGGCTACGCCCCTCGTAGAGCAATGGGAACACGGATCGAACGGATCAGGCGGATTTAAACGGATTTTTGGTGGCCTTACGGCCACTTTTCTGATTGATGTTCACGGATTTTGCCCCGCCTCCGGCGGGCTGATAAATGGCGTCAGAGATGAAAAGGAAACCATAAATTGTAAGTGAATATTTGCTTCGACTATTTAAGAGGTTGATTTACTCTACGGCCCGCCGAAGGCGGGGTAAAATCCGTAAAAAATCAGAAAGAAGTGGCCGTAAGGCCATCAAAAATCCGTTTTAATCCGCCTGATCCGTTCGATCCGTGTTCCCATCACTCTACGAGGGGCGTAGCCGAACCAATCCCAAAACATTTAACTACTTATCAGGTCCCACGATTATTTTTTCTGTAACATGCCCTGCGCTTACCAAATACAACCCCGCAGGCCAATGAGAAACGTCTATTTCCTGGTAAGGCAATGCAGTCGTTTCCAACTGTAGCCTGCCCGTGGCGTCTCTGATAATCAGGCGGGTATCCGGCGCCAGGTTGCGGGTACGGACAGTCATTTGTCCGGCGACCGGATTTGGCGCAACGCTGATGCCCTGCATGTACGCCTCCGGCGTATCCGTGGAAGTCACGTCGTTGCTCGCATTAAAAGTAGGCGATTGTATGACAAACGGTCCCGTGCCATTGGGTACCCTGGCATAACCCATATCCGTTATTTGTTCCGGGAAATTCAGGGTGTCTACCCATTGCAGGGTGGAATCGAGCAGATAAAGGATTTCCCCGGAGCCGGATAATTTAAAATTGGAATGCAGGGGGCCTTGTTCCTGGTCTTCATCGGCCCACACAATCAGGTAACTGTTGGCGGCTAAACTGGTTCCGGCCGGGAATGCCCATTTGGTCAGGTTGGCGGGGTTGTCCGTCAGGTAAAAACCGCTGAGGTCTACGGCTTCGCTGCCGGGGTTGTACAGTTCAATCCAGTCGTCGAAATCGCCGTTTTCATCGCTGGCCGTGACGCTGTTGGAAGCCATGATTTCATTGATGACTACTGGGCTGTCTGAAAAAGCCGCGTCGACGCTGAAATAAAACACATCGTGCTCCGCTCCGGCGGGCAGGTACGTCCGTGTTCCGGCGGTGTTGCCGGCAATGGCCTCCACATAAAAACGCACCAATGCGCCTGCGCCAAAACCGGGTAAGGAAGCGCCGTAAACCCCGTCATTGCTTCCGCCGTCGTTGTGCTGCCCGTCGTCGAACATCCGGATTTTGTTGAAATTACCGTACGCCTGCTGGGCGTAGTAGACAAATACAGATTGAACATTGGCGCCGGCGACAGATGCTGAAACGGCAACCGCTTCATTCGCTACCGGATTGTTCCAGGTCCCCGCGGCGCTTTGCATGTTGCAGTTGCTGATGACAGGGCCTGCCGCCATCATTTCAGTATTGTTGAGCAGGTTGTTTCGGTGGTTGAGTATAAAATTCCGAAGGGTTGTTTTATTGCTGGTATACTGTGAAAAGGAGTACAGTTTTTTGGTGTCTGCCTGTACATCGGCGCTGATTTTCGCATCGTATTGATCGATCAGCGGGTTCGTCAGCGCCGGATTGAGCACATCCTGCAAAATGGTTCGGAAGTGGGCCAGATAGCGCTGCCGGATGGAAGGAACCGCAAGCAGGCGATTGAGCAGGGGGTAATTCACCTTTTCGGCATTGTAAAATGCCCCCCAATTGACGTTATTGTTCAGCATGACGCTATTGCCGTCAAATTCGAGCGGCGTAATGCGCCCGGTTTCGGGATCCCAGTACAGGTAATAATCCATTTTACCTTTATAGACATAGCTGTCATCGTCGGAAAAAGCGATTTCAGACGCCAGGAGCCACAGGGTGCGATCGAGGTCGAGTACGGGTTTGATTTTGATTTCCAGGCTGTCCAAAGGTGTGTTGTTCAGCACATCGCAAACATGCACCAGTTTATCCCAGGGGTTTTCGATGTCGCTCGATTTCAGGGTGTAGTATTCCTGGTATTCGGTGGTGTCCGGCCCAAGATCATTCAGCGCCGCCGTTCCATCGCCCCACATGCCGCCGGGGCCGGGGCCACCCGGGCCGATGACAAGGCCTTCCGGCCGGTCGGCGCGCCAGCGGGCGCCGTCGTTCCCAAAAAACCATTCTTCGATGTAGTCGCCGTTCAATTGTTGTACATGCGGATAAAGTCCCCAACTTTCCCCGTTGATCATCAACCGGATATAAGCCGCTTTGGCGGCAGGAATATGCCGCCGGATTTGGTGCAAGTACAACATTTCGCGCATGAAAGACGGGTCCTGGAAACTGTTGTTCAGGTTCAGGGTCTTGTAACCCATCAGTTGCTGATCCGGGTGAATGTAATCCAGCGTAATATTGAACGATTTTTTTTGAGAGGCGCCACTTTGCGAATAAGAAGTCTGTCCTTTGAAACGCACGCCGACATCCGGGAAAGTATCTCCTTCCACAATGAGCATGGCCGGAATATCCGTGGAAGTGGTGTAATTGCTGGTCAATTGTTGCCAGTAATCGGCTTGTGTAAACCACAACTCGAACGTGCGTATCTGACTTTCATCGTAGAGTCCGTCGGCGACTTGCCCGTTGGTGTACAGCGTATGGTCTGCTTCGGACAAGTACATGGAAGCGGGCAGGTTTTGCGCTTGTAGTTGACAGAAAATTGCTCCGAAAGAAAGTATAAGCGGAAGAACCCGAGGTAAAGGAAGTTTCATAATCCAGAATGTTTTTACTTGGATGTAGGTAAGTAATTGGAATGCGAAAGGCGGGGTTGCATGAAGGGGTAGAAAAATAAAAACATGGGCCATCCTAATTTTTATACCCTGCAAATCGAAGAACAAATGCCAGGGTCTACGGGTGATGAAACCCGGATCCGCAAAAATAGGCAAGGCGGGGGGAACACCCAAAACCCCCCGCCCTCCCCCCCGCCCGCCCCTTTTCCTCCGGGGGGAAAATTATCCCCCCCCGCGGGGCGCCCCCCCCCCCTTTCCCTTGCAGGGCGGGGAGGAATTTTTCCCTCGTGGGAATAATGTCGCGTGGATGACACGAATTGGGGATTTATTTCAGGCCGGAGAGTGAAAGGATGCGCATCTGTTTTCCCAATCAAAACTGATGACCAATAACTGAGGATCAACTACTCACCACTCACCACTCACGTATTCAGGCTCATCTTGAGTTTTTTCTCCACTTCTTCCACGGTGTCTTTAAAAATCATATCCGTATCCATCATATCCTGCACGGCTTTGCAGGAATAAATGACGGTGCTGTGGTCGCGGCCGCCAAATTGTTCCCCGATAGATTTCAGGGATTTATTGGTCAGTTTTTTGGCGAGGTACATGGAGAGTTGCCGGGCGATCACGATATTCCGTTTGCGGGTTTCGTGGTGCAGTTTATCTACGGGCACTTTGAAGTGTTCGGCAACCAGTTGCTGAATGAACTCCACTGTGATTTCTTTATTGATGGTGGTTACAAAATTTCGAATTACTTCTTTGGCCAGATCCATATCCACATCGCGGCGGATCAGCGTGCTTTGGGCAAGCAGCGAGACCATGACGCCTTCGAGTTCGCGGATGTTGTTTTTTATATTGTAACAAATGAATTCGAGTACGTCGCTCGGAATGTCTACCCCTTCGTCTTCCATCTTGGATTCCAGGATCGCCATACGCGTTTCCAGGTCTGGCGCCTGCAAGTCGGCGCTGAGGCCCCATTTGAAACGGGAAATCAGGCGGTCTTCCATGCCTTCCAGGTCTTTTGGCGCGCGGTCGGAAGTCAGGATGATCTGTTTGCCGTTCTGGTGTAACTGGTTGAAAATGTGGAAGAAAATTTCCTGTGTTTTTTGTTTGCCCGACAAAAACTGGATGTCGTCGATAATGAGTACGTCAATCATCTGGTAGAAATTGACAAAGTCATTGACCGAGTTGTTTTTGATGGCCTGTATGATCTGGTTGGTAAATTTTTCGGAAGAAACATAGAGGACGGCTTTCGACTCCATTTTGCTCACAACTTCATTGCCGATGGCCTGGGCAAGGTGCGTTTTACCCAGACCCACATCCCCGAAAATGACCAGGGGATTGAAAGCGGTGCCGCCCGGTTTTTTGGCAATAGCCAGGCCGGCATTGCGGGCAAGACGGTTGCAGTCGCCTTCGATAAAATTATCAAAAACGTAATTGACATTGAGCTGCGGATCCACTTTGATCCGTTTGATGCCCGGGATGATGAACGGATTTTTAATCATTTCCGCATCAAAAACACCCGGCACCGGCGCATTATCTTTCTCCGATGAAGGTTTGCCATCCATTTTCGAATTGCCATTTTTGGCAGATTCCTGTGTCCCCTGTTCAGGTATGTGGTACAGCAAGCGGCCGCGTTCGCCCAGCTCCTGGCGAATACTCTTTTTCAGGAGCTGCACATAGTGCTCTTCGAGCCACTCGAAGAAGAACTTATTCGGCACCTGAATCGTAAGTACATCATTATCCAGATGAACCGGTTTGATCGGTTCAAACCAGGTCTTAAAACTCTGTGGACTTACATTTTTTTTGATAGTATGCAGACAATAATCCCATACCATCCGGCTGTCTCTTGTCAGTCCTGATGGGAACATGGGGAGGAGGGCTAACCCAGACTTATTACTTTGAATTTTTGATCCTGCTTGGTCGAAACAGGGTGACAAAGATTGCTAAACTATTTGGAAGGGTCGAGGTTTTTTTACTTTTTTCGACCAAAAAATTTTGAAAGTATTTTTAAAAATATTTGTTTTAAAAAACAGCAGTTTTTCACATCGGCCAAACCGCACACTTTATTTTGTATAATACTGGCATTTTGAATTTTATTAAAAATGAAAAATAAAAGTTTTTAAATTAAATTAAATGCAATATAATAATTTAAATTAAAAAACAAGTTAGAAATAGTATTGATGTTTGAACGGACTTGCTGCGCAGGCTTTCGCCATATTACGATTTAGTGCATGTGGTTGAAATTCAAGCAAAAGAGTAGATAATAAAATGTTTTAAAATGAATGATACCCATTCGCAGGCGCGTCTTCCTGCCGGAACTAAAACAACTGTCCGGCTTCCATCCGAATCGCAACAATAGCGCGCTGTAAAGGCGATATGGGCATATCATCTACGGCCTTTAGCAATGCGGACACCAGTTCTTCGCAGTCGCTGTCGGGAGGGAGGTGGTTTGCTGTCTGGCTGATGAAAGCCAGGGTCTCATTTTTTGCCAGGGTGATGATTTGCCACAGCGTGTCGGACACATATAGCTGCTGAGAAGTATTATGGTCGAACTCCTGGCTGATGGCCAGCATCAGGGAGCCGCGCAAATCGCCGGTAGTCATCCCGGACATCCGAATGCGGAACAGTGTATTGGGAATACCGGCCCGGTCACACAGCAGGGTCAGGCGTTCGTAGGCCTGCAACCGGAGGGGCAGGGTTGTTTTGAGCGATTCGTTGCGCTGTACGGCTTTTTCATATCGCAACCGGTCGTCGAGGTACAATTTCAATAAAAAATATGCTGTGGCAAAAACGATGAGTGAAGGAATGGTATACTTCAGTATTTCTAAAAAGATTTCCATAATGGCGATAATTGATGCCTTTTTGTCGGGCGGGCCGCAAAGGTAAGGGGAGACGTAAACTTTTTTATGGTTGATTTCGTTTTACTGTTCTACTTTTGCAGTCGAGTGTTTTGGGCGCTTCGCCTTTGGCCATTCCCCCAAAACACTAAAACACGAAAATACTAAAACACTAAAATACACACATAAAATGGAAATGGTGCTCGATCAACCGGTAGTTTCCGCTCCAATCACATTGACAGAGGATGCTGTCGAACAACTCAAACTTATTCGGAAGAACGAAAATATTCCGGATGATTACGGTCTTCGTATAGGTGTGAAGGGTGGCGGATGTTCCGGATTCTCTTATGTTCTGGGCTTCGACGTCCCGCAGGAACAGGATGATATCTTTGAAATAAAAGGTATTCGTGTGATGATGAACAAAGCGCACGCGATTTATCTGCTCGGTATGCAGGTGAATTTTGTAAATGGCCTGGATAACCGCGGATTTACATTTGACAACCCCAATGCCACCAGCACTTGCGGCTGCGGCACTTCATTTTCCGCGTAATAGTTATCCGTTATTAGTTATTGGTTATCAGTGTTGATAATCAAGCATTTACGCTGTCCTTTGTCCTTTTCAATTTCGTCCTTTTACTTTTGCGCCGTCAGTATTCCTATAGCGTTTTAAAAAAAGCCAATTGCCCTTACAAGCAATTGGCTTTTTTATTTCTTACTCGCTCCCCATAATCATCAACTTAAGGCCTCGGAGAGGCTCAAGCGGTATCTTGGCCGGTTCTACAAACCTTGGGGAGAGACATTCGAGGCCTTATAATTTTCACAAATGCCAAAGGCGAAGCGCCCGAAACACGAAACACCACACACGAAACACGATTCACGATTCACGATTACAGGCCTGAAACTCCCAAGCCCAAATCACAAGAGCGACCAAACGGGATGTCTCTCACGTCTCACCTCTCACCTCTCACCTCTATTATATCTCTGAAAGATCCACCACAAAACCCTGTTTGTAACCTCTTTTGACGGCTAATTTTTGCTGTGTTTTGGCCGTTTGTTCATCTGCGAACGGACCAATCATCACACGGTAAGCGGACAAGTCGTTCGCGGCGTCGCGTTCAACGCTGACCAATACTTTTTCGGGCCACTGTTGTTGTAGTTTGGTAATAATTGGCAACAAATTATCAGCATCGTACAGGGTGCTCAATTGTACGCCGTAGCCGGATTTTGCCGATTTTTTCATACCTACCTTGTACAATTCCGTGTTTTTATCATTTCCCGATGTTGCTTTGGCGGAGGAGGGCTGCGGATCGGTAGTGCTGTATTGAACCGGTCTGACCATGCTGAGTTTGGCAGCCGATGCACTGGCCGTACCGGCTGTTTTGGTGTCCACATTGGGCACTACTTCTACCCGCACACTGGCGCTGCCATCGCGTACCAGGTCGACCACTTCCGCAGCACGCCGGGAAAGTTCGATGACATATCCTTCTTTGAACGGCCCGCGGTCATTGACCCGGACAATGACAGATTTTTTGTTGTCCAGGCGGGTGACCTTTACCCTGGCGCCAAACGGCAGGCTTTTGTGGGCGCAGGTGAGTTCATTTTTGTCGTACTTTTCGCCACTGGAAGTTTTGCGGCCATGTAACGAATCTGAATAGTAATTCGCTTTTCCAAACTCTTCGGTCAGACTGGGAATAAACGCATTAAAAAGCAACCAACTGAAGCAGACAAGAAATACACTGGAAATGGCAAATAACGTTCGGCGCATGGCTTTTGAATTTTAGATTGTTTTAAATTGTCACTGTAAATCACAAACGTCAATGGGTGTTTCGTTCGTTTATGGGGGCAAAGTAATTCTGAAAACCATTGAAAATCAACTCAAAGTAAATATTTTACGATGAAAAAAACAAATGCGCTTGAACGACAACGTTCTGTTTATGTATCCGGCGCCGCAGGCATACGCCAGTTAATCCCTTTTGCCCCGGCGTTGCTGGAGCAAAAAGCAAAAGAAAAAATGAGTCCTGCTGCCTGGGCTTACATATCGGGAGGGGCAGGACTTGAAAGCACTTTGTCGGCCAATCGCAGTGATTTTGATCGCTGGCGTATTGTACCCCGCATGATGCGCAATGTTGAAATGCGCGACCTGTCGACTGATTTTTTTGGAAATACCATTCCCGCCCCGTTTTTCCTGGCGCCTGTGGGGGTACTCGAAATGGCCCACCGGGAGGCCGATGAAGCCGTAGCGGCAGCGGCTGCGGAAAGAGGGATTCCATACATATTTTCCAACCAGGCTTCCGTACCTATGGAGCGCTGCGCAGCCGTTATGGGCAATTCGCCCCGGCTTTTTCAATTGTACTGGAGCCGTTCCAATGACCTGGTACTCAGTTTTTTACAACGGGCGGAAGATTGCGGTTGCTCGGCGCTGGTGGTCACTTTGGATACGACCATGCTGGGTTGGCGCGTCCGCGATCTCGACCTCGGGTCTTTGCCGTTCCTGAAAGGAATGGGCATCGCGCAATATACGTCCGACCCGGTTTTTCAGCGCCTGGTCGACGAACAGGATGATGGGAATGCTGTGCGCCCCAAAGTGACGCTAAGTGCTATCAATACCCTTTTTTCAGCGGCACAGCATTATCCGGGTGGCTTTTTGCAAAATATCCGCAGCGGCCGGGCGCTCAAAGCCGTGCGCACGTTCACGAGTCTCTATTCGCGTCCCAATATCACCTGGGCCGACCTGCCATTTTTACGGGAACATACCCGCCTGCCTATCATTTTGAAAGGAATCATGCACCCCGATGACGCCCGTAAAGCGCTGGATTACGGCGTGGATGGCATTTATGTATCCAACCACGGCGGCAGGCAGGTGGATGGCTCGGCCAGCACCATCGCTGCGTTGCCTTCTATTGCCGAAGCCGTTCGGGAAAGGGCGCCGATTTTGTTCGATAGCGGTGTACGGGGCGGCGCGGATGCGTTTAAAGCGCTGGCCCTTGGCGCGACGGCAGTGGGTATTGGTCGACCATACTGCTATGCGCTGACGATTGCCGGTAGTGCGGGCGTAACCGAGTTGCTCGATAACTGGATGGCCGATTTTGAACTGACGATGGGATTGTCCGGTTGTAAAAACCTGGAAGAAGTGCGGCATGCGCATTTGGCACAGGGGGGATGAGGGCACGAATGAGGAATGAGGAATGAGGAATGAGGAATGAGGATGCGTTGCAAAAGATAGGGTTAACGACTTCACACTTCGGACTGACGACTTCGCACTTCAAACGACTTCGCACTTCGCACGACTTCGCACTTCAAACGACTTCACTCGGACTGACGACTTCGCACTTCAAACGACTTCGCACTTCGCACTGACGACTTCGCACTTCAAACGACTTCGCACTTCGGACTGACGACTTCGCACTTCAAACGACTTCGCACTTCGCACTGACGACTTCGCACTTCAAACGACTTCGCACTTCGCACTGACGACTTCGTACTTCAAACGACTTCGCACTTTCGCACTTCGCACTATTTTGTCGGGCTTTTGCCAACTCCCGATCCCGCTTCGCGGGCATCATTTTTCCTGTTACCTTTCGGGCCTTTTTCAGCATCCTTTTATAATATCCTTCTGATGAAATTTTTACCAATCCTGCTTTTCCCGCTGACTTTGCTGCTCAGTGGAAGCCTTTGTGCCCAGATCAGTTTCATCAAACAAACTGATCTGCTTACCCCGGTGAACCATTACAGCGGCGTTGCTATTGCTGTGGTGGATGTCAATGGCGACGGCCTGGACGACATCGTTCGCCTGAACGCGGGAAAATACCTTTCCATATCCTATCAAACGGCTCCGAATCAACCCTTTACGGTACAATTTCTCGATCCTGTGTCCACTGTTAGCCAATGGGGCATGTGCGTAGCCGATATTGACAACAACGGCATTTGCGATATTTTGTCGGGCGGACGTTATGATGGCGTCAAATTTATTACCGCCAATACGGACGGTTCGGTTTTCAGTACGTACACGATGACTGCGCCGCAAACCTTCGTACAGGGCGTCAACTTTTTCGATGTCAACAACGACGGCTTGCTCGATGCTTTTGTGTGCCACGACGATGGCGTCGCGCGTATTTTCGGCAACAACGGCGATGGTACTTTTACGTTTCAACTCAACTGGATCGACCTCACTACATTCCCTATGTCCGATAATTCAGGTAATTACGGCTCGGTCTGGAGCGATGTAAACAACGACGGACTGACAGACCTGTATATTGCCAAATGCCGCCAGGGCGTGACCGACCCGACCGATCCGCGCCGGATCAACCAGTTGTTTTTGAACAATGGAGACGGCACTTACACGCAGGATATCGACGATGCATCCGGGCTTCGTATCGGCGCGCAGAGCTGGACGGCTGATTTCGGCGACATCGACAACGACGGCGATTTCGACTGTTTTGTTACCAACCACGATGTTTCCTGCCAACTGCTGGAAAATGACGGCGCGGGGCACTTTACCGATATTTCGATTCCGGCAAATATCGAAAATACGATCCAGGCAACAGCGATACAAGGTGTTTTTCGCGATTTTGACAATGACGGTTATGTAGATATCCTGGTAGCGGGCAGGGCGCATTATCTGCTTAAAAACAATGGCGATAAAACCTTTTCTGTTGTCGACCATCCTTTTGATAACCAGGATATGGAATCCTTTGCCATCGGCGACCTGAACAACGACGGCTTCCAGGATGTATACGGCGGTTATGCAGAGATTTACACGACCCCCAGCGACATCCCGGATGCCCTGTGGCTGAACACCGGCAATGACAATCATTTTTTCGGAATGAACCTGCGCGGGGTACAAAGCAACCGCAACGGAGTGGGCGCAAAAATTTACCTGTACAGCGCTTTGGGTACGCAGGTGCGGGAAGTGCGCTCCGGCGAGAGCTACGGCATTATGAATTCCATGCAAATCCATTTCGGCATGGGTCAGGAAACGCAGATAGACTCGGTAGTGGTCAGATGGCCTTCCGGCGCCCGCGATGTATTGATCCAGCCCGCTGTTAATCAATACATTACTTTATTTGAAGGCGGCTGCCAGGCCGATGCCGTTACGATTACTGCAGCAGGGAACACTACTTTTTGCAGCGGAGAGAGCTTGGTCATCGACGCCCCGGCGGGGTTTATTTACAAATGGAATACGGGCGACACCACACAGTCTGTCATCGCCATCACATCGGACAACTACAAAGTGACGGTTACTAATACAGAAGGCTGCTCTTCCGTTTCCAATGTCATTCGCGTCATTGTTGACCCGGTGGAAACACCCCGTCTGACCGCTTTGGGAGACACTGTTTTTTGCCTCGGCGGTTCCGTTCAACTGAGTGCCTCGCCGGCCAACGCTTATTTGTGGAGCAATGGCGCTACCACACAAAGTATCGAGGCGTCCGAATCGGGCACTTATACCGTTACCACGCAGGGACTGTGTAATAACTTCAGCTCTGCACCTGTCACCGTCAACGTGCTGGTTGGAGAAACGCCGACGGTTGTAGGCGATACGATCGCTGTTGATAGCAGCGCTACCTTGAGCGCCGTGGGGACAAACCTGAACTGGTACGCGAACGAGGGCGACGACACGCCTATTTTTTCGGGTGAAATATTTGAAACGCCGAACCTCGGCGTAACGACTACTTACTGGGTTTCGGCCACAAGCAGTTTTGGCGCACCGCCCGAGTTTGTGGGCATGCTGAATCATCAAGGCTCGGTTAATATTGATAATACCTACAACGGCACCCTGATTTTCGACTGTTTTGCGCCCTTCAAACTGCTTAAAACAAAAGTGTATACCAATAAGGCCGGTATACGTAAAATTGATCTGCTCAATAGCAATCAGGAAGTGATACAGTCCAAAACAGTCGATCTGCTGGTCGGAACAAGTGTAATCAACCTGGATTTTGACGTTCCGGCAGGTAATGATTTCGAGCTGACAACCGATGCTTCGGTGAATATGGCCTCCATTGGAAGCGCCGGGCCGCAACTGTACCGAAGCAGTTCTGGCATCGAATTTCCTTATGTGATTGATGAGGTGGTCAGCATTAAAAATTCAAGTTTCGGCCTTGAACGTTACTATTATTTCTACAATTGGGAAATCGGTTTTGCAAACTATGAATGCAACAGTGTGCGCGTGCCTGTGGTCGCAGTAGTCGATTCTAGCATCGTCAGTGCACCGGTTCCTGCCTGGGCGCGTGCATTGCGCGTATGCCGGCGGCAGCATATTGGTGACCGTGAAAAATGCTCAAGGCAGCACTTTGCAAAGCCGCCAACTTGAATTACCTGCAGGTCATGTAGTTTTTCAAACCAACCTGGCGTCTTATCCGAAAGGGATTTACTGGCTGGATATGACCACGGAAAAGGGGGCGGTACAGCGGAAGGTAGTAGTTCAGTAAGCAAAAAAAGGAAAACGGATTGGGCAACGGATTCCTGCCATGCGTGGGTGTTATACTTCGCGCCGCTAGGTTTTGTGCATGGGCTAAGCCGAGGATACGTTTACTAAACTTTAAAAGTTTAGTAAACATTTACGAGGCTCGAATGGAACCGCTAACAAAAGGGGCGCCGCCCCTAGGGTCAAAGAAGTATAATAACCCACACATTGCGCTTTGCTTTTAATTTACCGTTTGTCAACATTTGTAACTCCATTTTCCAATCAATTGAAAATTGCTTTAGTTCGTTTGATTCTATCAAAACTTGATACCAACTAATAACAGATAACTGCTTATGAGAAAGCTGTTTGTATTGTTTTTCGGGATTCAGGTATTTGGCAGCGCGCTGCTTTTTTCCCAGGAAAATACGCAACCGATTCGGGTCACCGATTTTCGGGCGGTATCGGAAGGCGACGGCTACCGATTTGTGCCGCAGTTGCCGCCCGTGCAACAAAAAGCAGGCGCACCGCAAGCATATTGGAAATGTTACTGGGAGTTTGGCGACGGCAGTTTTTCCTTTGAAGAAAGTCCCTTGCACCGATATGGGCAGCAAGGAGACTATTACGCCCTCTTCAGCGCTACCGCCCATTACGACGACGGCAAACTGCCTGATAAAAACGGTAAAGGCATTTTTGCTTCCGTCCCGGCGTCTAAGGATGCGCCACTACCCGAATTGCCCGATGTATTTGACACAACGCGGGCGGTTATTCGTATCAAAACCAACCGTTTGGCGCGGGCAGGAGAAGAACTGGCGCTGATTATGAGTTACCGCAACCTCGGGAGACTGACGACCGACGGGCAGTTGTTCCTGTTTTTTAATGAGAAAAAATTCCCGGACAGCCATTTCCGGTACGACACGGCCAGAACGCACTTTGGAGAAAAGGCGGATCCTTTGTACTCTATGGCGCCGCTTGGTCCGCCCGTGTTTGATTGGGTTTTGGCATCGCAGGAAAATATTTCGACTGTCGGCGCGAGTGCTTGGAGTGCACTTGATGTACCGGCATCCACGATTATTAACGAGATGCTTGCCAATGCCCGGAGCACGTACCGGGATGAACGCGGCTGGCGTTTTACGGAGCTCCAACCCGGCGAAAAACGCAACCTGTTTGTGGGACTTTCAGGCACTGAAAAGATGCTGAAAGACACCAGCGCCTTCATTCACCTGGAGGCCGTTTTTGCGCCTTTCGACCCCATGATTGCCCCTGAACGCTATGTGCTGGAAATTGAAATCGTGAGTTCGCACGACCCCAACGCCATCGCTGTTTCGGACAACCGGGTGAACTACCGCATTGTCAAAGACAAACACCTGGATTACAAGATCCGATTTCAAAACAACGGAGAAGGCCCGGCGAGCACGGTCAAAGTGGAAGTCAAAATCCCCAAAGGCCTCAACTTGGGTGAAATGCGCCCGCTGGACTGGTATCCGAAATGCCCCGTTTGCCCAAAAACGCCGGACACCAGAAGTTGCCTGGACACTTCTTTTGTGGACAACAACCTCGTGTTTACTTTTCGGAACATATACCTGCCCGGCAGCAGCCAAAAAGGGGTAACCGAATACGACAGCACCAAGGGCTTTATCAAATACCGCATCGAACCGGAACGCGACATGCCCAAACGCCCGTTCAGCAGCCGCGCGGAGATCGTTTTTGATAAAAATCCGCCGATTTATACCAATTATTCCCGCACGCGTTTTAAAATGGGCTTGTCGCCGGGACTAAAAATCGGCTATGGTTTTCACCCGGATTCGCTAAGCCAGGGCTATTTTTTGATGGGCGCCAGCCTTTCGCCGTATAAATCCTGGCGCGTGTACCCGCAAATCGAATTGCTGACGGGTATAGCCGGAAAAGAAGATATACCGGAAGTGACGCATTCCACCTTGATTATGACCGCGCAAAACAACGGCATCGCTTTGCGGGATTCGGTGCTGGCCGACACGTTGCTGCGCGGCAGCCGTAACAGGCTCTTGTTTGAAATGCCGCTGTTGTTGCGCAAAGACATCAGCCGCGTATTTGGGCTGGGGCTGGGCGGCTCCATCCGAATGGAACTGGAAAACGGCAGCACCCAAACGGAGGCCTACCGAACGACCATCGACTGGGGATTTACGGACGGGCCGACCGGATTTGTGCTTACCCGGGACGTGACCCAAACAGAAGTCCTGAAAAGTAGCAGCAGCTACCGCAATACCCGTTTCCACTACACCGCTTTTTTGGATATGACCATCGGTTCGGTGCGGATCGGGCCGCACCTGGGGCTTCGGGCGGGCCTCGATCTGGGAAGCGGGCAGCCGTTTGTGCAGGTGTCGGCGGGGGTGAAGTTGTAGATTATCCTATAGAACATTTTTACCACTTAGAGCACAAAGATTTGACCATACTATCTTAAGACTTCAAAACACAACAATTTAAAATGATCGCTATCATCTGTCAGGGTGATAGCGATTGCTTTTGACAGGTATCTCTACCTTATAATTGTAGGCTCTTAGTAAATGTGCCTATACAGTGCTCTACAAAATGACGGACAAGTACTGGAGCATAAAATTTTGCTGATGAAACTACCTATTTTGTTAAAATATGTGCTGCCATTTGTAGTATGGTATGCCCTTATGATCCTGGTTACAATAGCCTTTGATTATATGCTACATTATTTTAAATGGGTATCTGTCGGCCTTTTTTTCGGCTATATCGGAACGTTTTTAATCATAGTTTCCTTTGCCTATTCACTTAGAAAGCGTAAGTATATTACAGCAGGCTCTCCTAAACATTATTTAATGTTTCATGAATATATTGCATGGGCCGGATCTGTGATGATTCTTGTACATGCCGGTATTCACTTTCATGCAGAATTACCCTGGCTTGCCGTTCTCATGTTGCTCATTAATGTGGCAAGTGGCCTGGTTGGAAAATTTTTATTAAAAAAATCCAGAGAATCACTTAATGATACCAAACTGGAATTGGAAAATACTGGAATTAGTAAAGAAGAAATAGAGAAAAAGATATTTTTCGATGCTGTTACAGTAGAATTAATGAAAAAATGGAGAGAGATACATCTCCCGATTGCACTGATGTTTGGAGTTCTGTCATTCCTGCATATTCTAACAATATTTATATTTAGAAAATGAAACACTTCATTGTTATTGGAATCGTTGCGGGAATCATTTTTCTGATGGTGCAATTTCCGCACACGATGCTCAGTCCGGGGGAATTGATACAAGGGCACCAGGATTTAAAAAACGATTGTTTCTCTTGTCATGTGCCTTTCGGCGGCATCGCAAATGACAAATGTATTGCATGTCATCAGTTGTCTGAAATAGGAAAAGACACTGTAGGTTTCTCCGGCCCGACAAAAATATTGTTTCATCAAAGTCTCTCCAATCAATCCTGCATTGCCTGTCACACCGACCACAAGGGAACGGCGCCGGATATACAGATGGATGGTTTCCAGCATAGCCTGCTAACAGAAAATGTGGTAAACAACTGTGTAGGTTGCCATCAAAAACCAACGGATAATCTTCACCGGCAACTATCCTCGACTTGTAAGAGCTGCCATAATACCGAAGGTTGGAAATCTTCCGTAGAATTTAACCATGATATGTTGCTGGTTTCTGATAAGAACAATTGTGTTTCCTGTCATCAGAAGCCCACTGATTCATTTCACAAAACATTACCGGACAACTGCAATTTATGTCACAGTACAAGTAAATGGGCCCCGGCCACCTTTGAGCACTCCTCCTATTTCGTACTTGATCGAGACCACAATGTCAGTTGTACTACCTGTCATAAAAGCAGCAGTTATGACACCTACACTTGCTACGGTTGCCATGAACATACGGTAAGTAATATTTTAGCAGAACACAATGAAGAAGGTATTTATAAAATCAATAATTGTGTTTCGTGCCATAAAAGTGCCGATGAAGATGGTATGGAATCAAACGGAGAAGGTCGCGGAAGAAACGGTGATAAGGATGACGACAATTAAGTTTCTGTAAAAGACAGGTGATACTTATCCGCATTTTTGGTATTGAGATCATCTTCCAATGTGACAACGGACACTTAGGATTAAAATATACGCCAATAACTTTGCGGATAGTTATTCAGTTACATTAAATTTTATCATCATGAAAATCATTCAAATGATTATCGTAGGAAGTATGCTTGCCATGCTTCCATCCACTGTTATGGCGCAACGTGGCAGTGGAAACTGGTGTTCCAATAACAACTACAGCAGGCTTTTTAATGCTTCCACCATCGAAGAATTGACCGGCTCGGTCGTTAGTATCGAAAAAATAACGCCCGAACAAGGTATGTCTACCGGTATACATTTACTGGTAAAAACGAAGAAAACGAAACCGTTTCTGTTCACCTCGGGCCGGCCTGGTACCTTGACAATCAGGATATCCAGTTTGTCGCAGGTGATGTGATCACGGTCAAAGGTTCGAGAATTACATATCAAAATGCGCCTGCCATCATCGCTATGACGGTTGATAAAGGAGGGCAAGTACTGATACTCCGGGATAAAAAAGGCAATCCAAACTGGAATGGATGGAGATCCGGCAAAGGCGGGCGAAAAAACCGCGTGAACAATTAATGTTTGCCAATTTTTCGAGGAACAAATCTGTTTTTTTGCTGTGTTAATCAATAAATCATAACGGTTTACGACTGCAAATGCTTGCAGAACATGAATTATCCCGAATTTTTCACTGAAGAAAAGTTCGGGATTTTTTTATATAAAATAAACTCTTAGACGCTCGAAATAGTGGTGACATGGGTTTTTAAATACCACACAGCAATCACGTGTTCATGTGACAAGTGTCACCAAGCGCTGAGGGTTTCTGTATACACCTTTGTGTGAGCATTGAATCAACACCTAGCATTCAACACACATATCATGAAATACCTCATTATAGGAGCCGTGGCGGGTGGCGCAAGTGCCGCAGCAAGGTTGCGCAGATTAGATGAACACGCCGAGATCGTCATTTTTGAAAAAGGGGAATACATCTCTTATGCCAACTGTGGGTTGCCTTATTACATCGGCAACGTCATCAAAGACCGGAATGCGCTATTTGTACAAACGGCGGCGTCCTTTCACCAGCGATTTAATATCGATGTAAGAACGCAAACAGAGGTAACCGCGATCGATCCCGCAGCCAAAACGGTGACGGCTGTCGACCGGGTTTCCGGTAAAACATACGAGGAAACCTATGACAAACTGGTTTTGTCGCCGGGCGCAGAACCCATTCGCCCGCCTTTGCCGGGTATTGCCAATGAAGGCATTTTTACACTCCGAAACGTAGCCGATACGGATTATATCAAAGGTTTTGTGCAACAAAACACGTACAAAAGGCCGTGGTGATCGGCGCCGGATTTATCGGACTGGAAATGGCCGAAAACCTGCACGATCTCGGAATGGACGTAACGGTCATTGAAATGGGCAAACAGATTCTGGCGCCCCTGGACTATCCGATTGCCGCTTTGGTGCAACAACATATACGTTCCAAAGGGGTGCATTTGCTGCTCGATTCCGCTGTCGCTGCTTTTGAAAAATACGGTTCGGGGCTAAAAGTTATCTTGAAAAATGAAGAAACCCTGGATGCCGACATCGTCATTATGTCCATCGGGGTGCGGCCGGATACCAAATTAGCCGTGCAGGCAGGACTTAAAACGGGCGAAGCGAAAGGGATTTGGGTAAATGAGTACTTGCAGACGTCAGACCCCGATATTTACGCGGTTGGCGACGCCATAGAATTTGTCAATCCGATCACCCGGCAGTCGATGAATACCTACTTAGCCGGTCCTGCCAACAAACAGGGGCGAATGGCTGCCAACAACATAGCGCTGGGAAATGTACAAAAATACCAGGGCGCCATCAATACCGCTATTGTCAAAGTGTTCGACATGACAGTGGCCACGGCAGGTACCGCCGCTAAAAACCTCCTGAAAGCACAAATTCCGCACCTGGTTTCTACGACCAGCAGCGGCTCACATGCAGGGTATTATCCCGGCGCCCGGCAGATGACGATTCAACTTGCTTTTTCTCCGGAGAGCGGCCGTTTGCTCAGCGCTCAGATAGCCGGTTTTGAAGGTGTGGATAAACGCATTGACATATTGTCCTCCGTCATTCAACGCAGCAGCAGTATTGATGAACTGACAACATTCGAACATGCTTATGCGCCGCCGTATTCTTCCGCCAAAGATCCGGTGAACATGGCTGGTTTTGCCGCAGAAAATATCCTGCTTAAGCAAGCCCGCGTATTTTACTGGAACGATGTGGCCGCTTTGTCAGACAACAATATTCTGCTAGATGTACGCACGCCGGAGGAATTTGAAAAAGGACACATTCCGAATGCCCAAAATATCCCGCTGGATGAATTGCGGGAGCGCCTGCTGGAAATAGATACTTCCCAACATATTTATCTGTACTGCAAAACAGGCATGAGAAGCTATTTGGCGCAGCGTATTTTACGTCAACACGGGTTTGAAAGCCTGTCCAACCTGTCCGGTGGTTATGAATTATGGAATAACTGCGCGACGGAAATGGCATTGCTGGTCAAAAACGAAATGGAGCGGGCCGAACTGGTCTGAAGGTAACCAAAAAGTGCGGGGTCGTAAGACGTAAGACCCCGCACATAGCACACGGATAACCGATAACTAATAACGGATAACTATTTCCATGAAATCGTACTTGCTTCCCTTACTCCTTGCAGGTCTGTTCGTACAGGCCACTGCACAAAACAGCCCGTTTCAAATCCACCTCGAACCCCTGTCCATTCCGAACGTGGGCGGGCTGCAATCCTATGCTTACGGGCAGCACGCAGGTAAATGGCTCATCATCGGCGGCAGGCTGGATGGATTGCACCGCCGGCAGCCTTTTGCCACGTTCGACCTGGCAGGCCACAACAACCAACTGATTGTCATAGATCCTTTGACGCAGCAGCGCTGGACCGCTCCGCTGACATCCTCCCAATACCGGTACGCGAGCAGTTGAGTTCGACCAATATGCAATTTATCCAGAACGGCGACTACCTCTACCTCACGGGAGGTTACGGTTATAGCAATACTGCCGGCGACCACATCACTTATGATAAGATGACTGCGGTGAAAGTGCCGGATCTGATTGCTGCGATTGTTGGAGGCACAGATTTTTCTGCCTTTTTCCGGCAAATAACGGATGCCCGGTTTGCGGTCACCGGCGGGCATTTGTCTAAAATTTATGATACGTATTACCTGGTTGGAGGGCAAAGATTCGACGGGCGTTACAACCCGATGGGGCCGGCCCACGGCCCGGGTTTTGTTCAGGCATACACCGACCAAATTCGCAAATTTAATATCTTTGATGATGGTAACGTGCTGACAGTGAATCATTTGTCTGCGTGGACAGATACAGACCAGTTGCACCGCAGGGATTACAACGTAGCGCCGCAAATTTTGCCCAACGGACAGGAAGGACTTACGGCTTTTTCCGGTGTTTTTCAGAAAACGGTTGATTTGCCCTACCTCAATTGTGTAAACGTGGATAGCAGCGGATACGCCGCAAACAATACTTTTTCGCAGTATTACAACCACTACCATTGTGCTTTTTTGCCGCTTTATTCGGAGCAAAACAACCAGATGCACACGGTGTTTTTTGGTGGAATAGCGCAGTTTTATGATAGCCTCGGTATTTTGGTTCAGGACAACAACGTGCCGTTTGTCAGGACGATCGCCCGGGTTACCCGCAACGCCGACGGTACGATGGCAGAATACAAACTACCTGTTGAAATGCCTGCTTTGCTGGGCGCCGGCAGTGAGTTTATTCCCCTGGAAATGCTCCCCGCTTATGCCAATGGGGTGATCCGACTGGATAATCTCAGCGCAGATACCACGCTGGTCGGCTATATCTATGGCGGTATCGCCAGTTCTGCATCCAATATTTTTTGGATCAATACGGGTACGGAAAGCAGCGCCAGCAACCAGATTTTCAAGGTTTATGTGGTTAAAAACATATCCTCCGCAGTGCATGAACTGAATAAACAAAGCACAGGTACTTTGCGGATGCAGGTTTTCCCGAATCCGAACAATGGCGTATTTGGCGTGAAATTCCAAATGCCCGAAGTCAAACAAGCCTGGTTGACTATTGCTGATTCAAATGGCAAAATCATCGATCGGGAAGCATTGAAAAATCTGTTGCCGGGCGAGAACATCGTCACCCGAAAATTGAGCAATGTCAAGCTTGGCAATGCATACTTCGTGACTCTGGAAACGGAAACCGAACGAGCAACGGTGAAAACGATTATTCAGGATTAGACGTGTGCTATTCGAAGTAATCGTTTATAAAATCCCGCAAATCATCACCGTGCAGGTTTTTAGCCAGCACTTTCCCGTCGGCATCGAGGATGAAATTTGCCGGAATCGTTGTAATCCGCAAAGTTTCCATAAAAGGCGTCGCATCGCCGCTGAGATGGGAAGCATGGGGCCACGCGGCGCCATCTTTGGTCATCGCCGCTTTCCAGGCCGCCGGACTGCTGTCGATGGAATAACCCAGAATTTGCAGCCCTTTTTCACTGTATTGCACATAAAGCGGCGACAATACCTCGCGGTTTTCGCGGCGGCAGGGCGCGCACCAGGAGGCCCAGATATCCAGAACGGTAAGTTTTGAACCCAGCAACTGATGCAGCAACATGGTATCGCCTGCCGCCATGGGTAGCGGATAATTCGGTATGATGTCGCCAGCCAGTACGGGCAGTTTTTCCCGGTTGCCTGTCTTGCAAAGTTGCGCAACCCATTGGTTATCAGGCGATTTTATGCTCCATTTTTGGCACTGACCAAACAGGAACTCCGGTACGCGTTCAAAGTCGCTCGCCGGACTGACCCAGCGCACGGCCACCAGCGCGGGCCAAAGGAGCGTACTTGAATCGGCAAAAGCCATCAGCGGTTGTCTGAATTGACGGAGTGCATCTTCGTGTTCCAGCAAAGTATTTTCGTCCGCATGGTTTTCTTTGCCGAGCAAATGCTGTTTGTAAGCCTGATGTCGGATATCGCGCAATTTTAAGAGGGCGAGGTTTTCTGCAGAGGGGTTTTCTATTGAAAAAGCGGCCTGAAAACGGGCGGCCTCTGCTCCAACTACAAGCGGTGCTCCTTTTTGCAACACCACTGGCATATAATTGGCTATCAGCGGGTTATCGTCTAATAACTGATTGGGAAAACGATTGCCCACGCGCTGCATACAGATTTGAAAAAGCGCTTGTTCATCACTCAACGCTACTTTTGAAAATTCAAAATACCCGTCGGCAGCAATAGCAGCAGAATCGGCCACTACGCCGCTGTAATTCGCAGCAATCTCGGAAAAGTTGCGTGGCTGCACCAGGTACACTACCGGTTTCCAGCCTTCGGACAGGGCAATTTTCCCAGAGACAGCCGGCAGGGATTGTGTGTTGCATTGGGCGCTACCCAGCATGATGGCAAGCAGCAGCGGAAATATGTGATATTTGGACATGGTATAGCCAGGTTTGAGTGGTTTGAAAGGTTTTGATGGTTTGAAGTCTTCGCTTTCGGGCACTTGCACCGGTCTTTCGTTCAAAATGACTTTGCGTTGACTATAAAACAGAATTGGTGCGGCGGCAAAAGTCGGCTGAAGATGTTGGAAATAAGGTGATATAAGTTACCAATCATTAGATTTGACGAATAATTCAGATGCGTATATCTTTACCGGAAACTTTCCCGGAAAAAAATCAGTGCAATCAATAGAAAAAGTCCAACAAGAACTCCGTGCCGCGCTGGCTGCCGACCTCGGCGAAGCATTGGTGTTGCTGCGCCAGCGACTCGGCCCCTCGCCGCGTGTGAATGATATTGTGCTGCAATCGGGCCGGTACCACCAGGCGGACAGCGACTTTCGCAAGGGCCTGGTACTGATCGGCGAGCGCAACACGGTGTTCAACCAGGTGTGCAATGCCCTGTTGGAAATGGTGAATCAACTGACTGAAACGGACCTGGCGCAACCTGCATCAGACCCTGAACTGGCCCGAAAAATGGGTTTTCAGGTGACTTCCGGTCAGTTTTTAACTCCATTATTTGCCAAACTTCGGATCGACTGGCGCAAAGTCAGCCATGTCCATTTGGTCAACTGCGACCGCATTCATGAAAACCGGCTTTTCCGCAGCACCTACCGCAGACGGCACAACCAGCACCAGGGCAGCCAGTTCTTTTTTATCAATGCCTGCCCGATGCAGCGCCCCGAAAGTTTTGCAGAACGGGTTATTCTGGAAATACTCGAAAAGTACGACGAAGAAGAGCAACAGGCCATTCTCGTGCGCCGCAAACCACAATCGGAACGGCTCCTGATCGAAGAACTGCCTTTCGATCCGATGGGGCTTTCGGAAAGCAAACGCCTGACAGCCAAATATTTCCAGAAACGTTTCGGGTTTCAGGAACACATCGAACCGGTCGAGGATTTCCTGCGCGCCTGCGCCAAACATGCCGGCGCGGGCAAACGATTCGTTACGTTCATTTTTCGGATCAATGCCGCAGACTGGGAGCCACTGCTCACGGAGTACCTGATTTGGTTAATGGATACACTCCGGCCCATTGAAGCAACGGACGACGAACCGGAATTCCTGTTTTTCTTTCCCGTGCAGGTGCGCAACCTCCACGAAGCGCCACCCGCCTCCCTGCGAATAGCCATTGAAGAAATCAATAAACTGCACCAGGCCGCCAATCCCGTGGTTGCGGAAGGCCAGGCACTGCCGCCTGTTGCTTACGATATGATTATGCCCCTGCAACCGGTGCTGATGGAGGAGGTGACCACCTGGTTTGAAGAATTGGACGAGGCCGACGCTGCTAAAGTCGCCGAACTGCTGCTACTCACCCTGCAACGCGACAAAGCCGCCCTCACCCGGCTGCAACGTTATATGGATGAAGGAAAAATTGATATGTACGACATGGAGGAATTGCAGAAGGATATGTATGAATACGCGATGAAATAAGAGGTGAGAGGTTAGAAAGTTACCATTTGGCGGCTCTGATGGTTTGACATGGGTTTTTCAGGCCGGGAATCGTGTTTAGTATATGGTGTTTAGTGTTTCGGGGGCTTCGCGTTTGGCAATAGTTGATATTTTGGTCATTTTTACAAATGCCAACGCGAGCCCCCGAACACAAACACCATACACTAAACACGATTCCCGATACAGCTGAAAATCGATTCAAATCAAACCGCCACGGAATTTCTCACTTCTTACATAAACTTGAAATACCAAACACCATAATACATGCAAAAAGATACTCCGCTTCCCACGCCTTTGCGCAACCCGCGCTTGCACGATCCCAAACTATATCGCCCGTCGAAAGGGCTGGAAGATGCGGTGCAGGTGGCCCTGCTGCTCGGTCAGCCTCTGCTCGTGACCGGCGAACCCGGCACCGGCAAAACTGAACTGGCGCGTTATATCGCAGATCGCTACGGACTGGATAAACCATTGGTATTCAATGCACAAACGAGCAGCGCAGCCAATGACTTGTTTTATAAATACGACGCACTGGCGCATTTTCAGTACAGCCACAACCAGAGCGCGGCGGCGCTGACGCTGGCGCAGGTGGAAGAAAAATTCATCCGCTACCAGGCGCTCGGCGAAGCCATTCGTGCCCAAAAACGCACCGTGGTGCTGATCGACGAGGTGGACAAAGCGCCCCGCGACCTGCCCAACGACGTGCTGGCCGCTATCGAAAAACTGGAGTTCCGGGTGCCGGAAGTCGGTCAAACCTACGCCGCCACACAGGAGCACCGACCCATCATCGTACTCACCAGCAATTCGGAAAAAAACCTGCCCGATGCATTCCTGCGCCGAGTGGTGTATTACCATATCCCCTTTCCGAAGGCCGCGGAACTGCTCGAAATCCTGCACACGAAATTAGGCAGCGATGCCGAAAAGAAGTTGCCCGGCTACGACAAAGCCGCCCTCGACCCATTGGTGGCGCATTTTGAGGAAATCCGCGAGTCCAAACAACTCCGCAAAAACCCGGCAACCGCCGAACTCATTCAATGGGTGTCGCTGCTGCACCACCTGGGTTTTCAGCCCGAAGTGCTGGATGCCGGCAAACTCGGCGCCGAAGACCGGGCGATCCTGTTGAAATCGTATCCAGTGCTGGCCAAAAACAAGGACGATTTGCAAACGCTGGCGGATCGGGTGAAAAACTTTAAAATGAATGATGAATGATGAATGATGAATGATGAATGATGAATATAGTGCCTAAGTGTCTCTTCTTTTGACAAACCTTCCTCCTTGAAAACTTTCTCCCACGCACTGATCGCCGACGTACTGGCGTCGCTTGAAAATGCCGGCGGAACACCGCTCGGCACGGCGGCGTATTTGCAGGTGCAGGAATTGGTGAACCAACTCCCCGACGACACCAGGCCGGAGGATTTGAAAACCCTGCTGGCGCCGCTGCTGTGCAGGAGCCAGGACGAGCAGGAGCAGTTTTACGAGATGTTTAAAAAAAGTTGGGCAAGGGTGCAGGAAACGGGGGAGTTGGAGCCGGAAGCCATTGAACAGGTGGAAGCGGACGCGCAGGTGGAAAAGCGGAAGCGGCGCTGGGGAATATTGTTTGGATATGCTGCACTCGTAATATTGCTGGTGGGGTCTTTGATATTTTCGCGGCGTTCCAATAGCGATAACACCAAACTCCTAACGATCAGTAGTTGATTTTAAAGTGGGAGAATCTGGAAATTATCTATTTGCTCTTCGTTCACCTAGTGCTGATTTTAAGAATGAATGTTCTCAAAAGATTCGAGTATTTATTAAAGTACAATGGGATTCCATTGGATTTTCTGTAGACAATTAGTAAATGAATCGAATCACTTTGCTAAAATCTATTACTACTGCTGTTCAAAAGGGTGTGATTCTTTTGTATCAACTCAGACCGGAGTATGATGATCGTGCTTTCGCCAGCGTTACACCATCATCTTCAACGTTTTAGATACACTCGCCGCTCCGCCGCCAACGACAGAAAACGAATCTGAAACCCCGGATACCGTTCTTTATCAAGTCCGCAGCATCCCGCATCCCCGCAACCTGAGTCAGTTGGAGCCGCCGCAACCCACGGCCTGGCAGCAATTTTTGATGGACTACGAATGGGTGTTAAAAGTTGCTTTTTTTCTGCTCTGCGGCCTGTTCCTCTGGTGGCTCGCCCGCCGCTTCGAACAAAAACGCCGCCGCTTGATTGCCGAACACCAGCCGAATGTAAAACCACCCTATACCTGGAATATCTCTTTAGGAGCAGAACCCGAAGTAGCATTTGGCGAGGATTTTTATGCCCTGCTACTGCAACTCCGCCGCCGGGAAAGCGACGAACTGTGGCGGCTCGATGTGCCGCGTACCGTTCGTGCCACGGTGGACAAAGGCGGTATGCCGGAATTCCGCTACACCCAGCAGACCCGTCCGGCGGAATACCTGCTGCTCATTGACCGTCAAAGCGGCCGCGACCACCAGGCCCGGCTGTTCGACTTGCTGTACCGCGAATGCCGCAGCCAGGAAGTGCTGGTGGAGCGCTACTGGTACGACGAAGGCGACCCGCGCCGCTGCTACAACGAGGCGCATCCCAACGGTGTGTCGCTCCGCGACCTGCAATATTACCACCCGCAGAGCCGGGTGCTGCTGCTGGGTAATGCCTACGCCTTGTTGCATCCCGGCACCGGCAACCTGAGCAAATGGGCCGTACAGATTTTCTCCGCCTGGTCCGACCGCGCCGTGCTGACTACCCAGCCGCTCTCGACGTTTGGTCGCCGCGAACGTATCCTGCAGGAACTCTTCCACGTGCTGCCTGCCTCGCTTTCCGGTCTCCGCGACGCCATCGAACTGTTCGATGCCGACGAGGGTAAAACGCCTGACCTCAACCCGCGCCGTTTCCCGGATGCCGCGCAGCAACCAATGCAACTGATTGATAATGATCTGATTAAAACGATTCAATCTGTTGCGCCTTCCGGCCCTGGAGGTACAGGTTGAACAAATTCATCGACTCATCATTCATCATTCATCATTTGGGTATCTGCTTGCGCCATGTACCCGAACTCCACTGGGATCTTACGCTGCAACTTGCTCACTTGATCGATGGGTTGGCTCCCAGTGTCGGGGTGACTCGAAGTTACCCCGTCGCTACCTCCGAAGCTGGTGAGGCGGTGACTTCAAGTCACCGCCTCACTACCTCCAGCCCAAGTGTCAGGGGTGACTTCAAGTCACCCCGACACTACCCCCGACACTCCTAACTCATCACTCCTAACTCATCACTCGCTGCAAGCGATAACCCGCCTTCCCTGGTTCACCGAAGGCGAAATGCCCCTTGAAGTACGCCAGACCCTGCTGGCCTGGCTGGAGCGCGAGCACCCCGAAACCCATTATCGCCTCCGCGAGGGCCTGCACCGATTGCTGGCGCAAAACCCGCCACCGGAAGGCAGCGCTGCCTACGACGACTACGCGATGAACCTCGCCTTGAACGAGTGGTTGTATACCCGCGACGCCGAACGCAAAAAAGAACTCCAGCGCGACATCGCCGCCCGACTCGCCGCAGGGCAGCAGGCTGATTTCATGGTGCTGCGCATGCTCGATCCGGGGCGCTCGCTCACGCCGGAACAGTTTGAAGTGCCCGCGGACTGGAAAAAACACCTGCGGGAAAAAGGGTTCGCATTCCTGAATCCGCGCCGCGCCTGGTGGTGGGCAGTGCCGATCTGGGTGGTTTTGTGCGGTTTGGCGCTGTGGTGGCAGCCGGAGAGGGTAGGGTGCGGTGGATTAAATGCAAGTTATCAAGGGAAGGAGTATTGTATAGAAAACTTTGAAGAGTGGGCGGTTTTCAGGGAAATGTTGGTGCAGGATAAGCTCCTGGCGGACGATTTG
The DNA here is from genome assembly GCA_016711435.1 of Lewinellaceae bacterium. Classification (GTDB taxonomy): domain Bacteria; phylum Bacteroidota; class Bacteroidia; order Chitinophagales; family Saprospiraceae; genus M3007. The sequence continues at coordinate 7,485 of JADJSY010000088.1, read as the reverse complement.
ACCTCTGCAGATAGTATTGCTGACTTCTTGTTGGGAGTAGGGTGGGAGAATCGGATAATAACGCAAGACAACGCAGCACTCAGGGCTGCCATTGAAAAAGAGGCTAATATGTTTGTTTCACCTTCTCCTGCAAACGCTAAAAGCAGGCGGACGGAAATATACTTGGAAGTATTTGCGAAGGGTGCCGCACCAACGGATTTGGTCGATAATAAACCCTACCTCGACTCTATTTCCTTCCTCCAAAACGCCGCCATCGCTTATTTCAACGAAGGCGCTAAAATTCACAACGCCTACTCCTCTATGTGGGAAACAGTGGAACGCAGCGGCCAAAAACCCGTTGGCGCAAACTACCGTTCCCGCATGGAAGCGTGTGCGTATTTCAGCCGGGCACAGGAAATCAATGACCTGCTGCCCGATACGGCGCAGTTGTGGTATGTGCGGGATGCGGCTAAATGTAGCCTGCCGGTAGTCCGGCAATCTTCCAAACCGGCGCCACCGACCCTGCAAGACATTACGATCAGCGGCCAACTGAACAATGCGGCCACAAAGCGTTCGCTGTACCTCAACGAATGGACGGCTACCAAAATAGAAGCAAAAGGGCTGCCGCCGGCCAACCTCAGCAGGGGCGCTTTTTTTAGCATTCGAGTGCCGGGCAACCGCAAAACCTCCGTACAACTGAATATCACTTCTCCCGGTTTTGAGCCGCTCCGGATTACCATTCGCCCGGCAGATTTTGGGAAAGACCAGACGATCGAACTGGTTCCTTTGCAAAAATGCTTCGCATCGCTCCGGGCGGAGGGGGTGGCTTTGACGCATCAAAAAAATTCAAGGAAGCCGAGCAAAATTCCGTGGATAAGCCGGCTGCGGGAAACAAATGTCCGATTTGAAGGAGCAGGCCGAGCAAGATTTAACGCGTTTTGAGAAAGCCGACGAAAAGATGGCGCAATTCGCCCGATGAAGACGACAAGCGAATGCGACGATGACGGACGCCGGCGAACAAAGATGGAAGCCCAACCGAAAAAGCCTCGACCGAGCGAAAGGCTGGACCCGATCAGGACGGCGACGGCATCCGGGACAAGGATGATAAATGCCCTACGGAATTTGGTACAATCCAGACAAAAGGCTGCCCCGATCAGGACGGCGACGGCATACCGGACAAAGACGATAAATGCCCCACGGAAAAAGGCAGCGCTGACAACGGCGGCTGCCCGCCTCCGGGCAAAGACCTGACTGCTATCCTCGCTGAAATAGACGCAAACATGGTCACCGTAGCCGGGGGCGCTTTTCAGATGGGATGCGATGAAAAAATAGATGGCGACTGTTTAAACGATGAAAAACCTGTTCATCGGATTACTTTGAGCAGTTATGCCATTGCTAAGTTTGAAGTCACCCAGAAGCAGTGGCAGGCGGTAATGGGTGCAAATCCGAGTGCATTCAGAAACTGCGATAATTGCCCGGTGGAACAGGTCAGTTGGGACGATGTGCAAGCATTTTTAACAAAATTAAACACCCTTTCCGGTAAAAAATACCGTCTGCCAACAGAGGCCGAGTGGGAATATGCCGGCGCGTGGCGGGCCAAAATCCAGAAATTTTAAATATGCAGGTGGTAATAAATTAGAAGAGGTGGGCTGGTATGGCAACAATACTGAAAAAAAATCCTACCCCGTGGGTTCTAAAAAGGCTAATGAACTGGGTGTATTCGATATGAGCGGAAATGTATGGGAATGGTGCAGTGATTGGTATGTTGAATACAATTTGGGAAAAATAACGATCAATAACCCGCAAGGGCCGGAAAAAGGAGATCGTCGCGCACTTCGCGGCGGCAGTTGGCTTAACGATGCCAATTCCTGCCGCGTGGCGAATCGCAATGACAATGCGCCGACCAGCAAGGGCAATAATCTGGGCTTCCGCCTGGCGCGGCCTTATTAGTCAGTTTCCGCCGTCCGTGGGGCTTTTATCGCCGTGCGCGGGTCTTACGACCCCGCACACCTTATTCTGAACTTTTTTCAAAAAAACCACCACTACCACTATTTCCAGCTTTTCCCCTGCCACAACCGGACAAGCACCTGTACACCGGCTCTCTTGCGAACCCGACCGGCCAGATTTCCAGGGTGTTATCGGTGTGATGTGTTTTTATTCTCCTCATGATGGGTTGTGGGGTGCAGCCGCTGGCCGCCCAACAACCGGAAGAAAAAGCCGCTGTCTATCCACGGCTCGGCAGCGCTGTCTTTCGGCACCTTCACATCTCAAATTCCCGAAGCTTAACCTCTCTTCTGTGCCTGGCGAGGCAATCGAGTGCTCGCTTACGGGGTGCCGATGCCGGTAAACGCGATGCTGTCGACAAACCAGTCTCGATCAACGCGCCGTTTTCGCAACGTCGGCATCGGCCCGAATTTCAAATGGATGAAGATTCACGCCGGTGTACAACCTGTCTTTGCCCGCCTTTTTCCATAGCAGGCCATACTTTTTAGGCGGCGCGGTGGAGAATGAACCCCGGCGTCTTCCGCTTTGCGGTAGGCGGGCGGCGCTTCCAAAAAGCGCGGGAGGCCGATTCCAGCGCATTTTCCGCTTGCGGCCTGCTTACACGAGAGTGCGGGTTACAGGTTTGAAATCGGCCTGGGGAAAACGCGGAATTACGATGTGACCGATTTACTTCCGGGCCAAGACGATTCAATCCAGCATTTCCAATATTGCCCGGCGTACGGCAACCTGACGCCGGATGAAAACCTGGTACTCGGTCTTTCTTCCCGCTTTGCTTTTGGGCAAAAGACTGAGTATGCAATTGGATGGCGGCGCCAGTTTGTACACACAGGACATCCGCACCAAATTGTGGGACGAATCCGAAGACGGCGATCTGGCGGTTTGCGCGGCGTTATCAATCCTTTTTTAAAGCCCCTAGCTCGGTACCAGCCTGCATTTTTGCAAGCGAGGCAGCGCGCGTTACCCAAAGCCGCCCTTTCCAGTTGGGCCTGGTTTAGTCGCGGCGGGTGGAACCCGGAATACCGCCCGCATGAGGCGCTTGGCGGTTTTCCGGAACGGACGTGCAGCAAATCACCGTCAATCCGGGCCTGGTGCTCGAAAAGGCAAAACCCGGATTCAAAGCCGGGTCGGCTGGCGGACCGATAATCTGCTGCGCCAGAAACCGCCAAATCGCAGAGCGCCTGATCGGCGGCCTGTCGCTGTCCTGAATCCTACCAGAGCGATTTGGGCATTTCCATATTCAGGTGAATAATTTCCAATTCACCCAGGAGAACCGTTACCTGAATTCCGATTCGCGCCTACAGCAGGCGGTGCGTTTTTGAATGTTTCGCCACACTGGATGCGCCGCTCTGGCGATAAAACATGCCTGGAACGCGGCTGTCAACTATCAGTTGAGCGAATGACTACAATCCCTAGCCCCGTAAAGACCTTCGATCGGATTTCATTTTCGGACAGTTGCAATGGAACCTGCAACACTAGGTCAAAGCTACTACAACGCCGGCCGGCATGAATGCGCGCTTCAATAAAAACGGAGTGGCAGCGGAAGACCAGAGCTGGAGCCTCACGCCGCCAATGGCGGGCAAATTATTGCCAGAAGAAAGGTCCAGATACAGGCCAATGCAATACAGCCTCAACCTGCGCCGGCGTAACAAATGTCGAGCGGCTATTCGGCGGGGCGGCGGCGGCGCATTTCTTATAGCCGTAGTGCCACGCGCTTATACCTGAATACCTATTATATTTATCTAACCGAATTTCTGAACGCAAGTATTCTTTTCTGAATACTTCCGGGCGGTTGAATATACCTTTGGAACATATGAAACCGATCAGAACTTATCCAATCATGGTTCGCTGCCCTGTTCTTTTTTTCATCCCCTGGTCGCCCGAATCAGTGGTATTAACGGTTGTCCTCAGCCCCGCCTACAGCCACCGTTTTGCGATTACAACCGTACCAGGTGCAATTATTCACTCTCGCTGACCAGCACGACGCAGCGAGTGAATTGCTAAGTAAGAAAAGTCATCGGGGAAATCGACCGGGCCAGGGCAGCGGGCTTTTATAAAAAACCCGCCCCTGATTACGTACCCAACCAGATCATTACCCTCGGCGCCAGGGAAACCCAGCCAATTCCAGGCAACGAATTGACCGGACACTTTTTGACCGAAATAACACCGAAGACAATATTTCCGATCAACTGGAAACAGACATCCTGCGCTCGGGCCTGCTCCCCCAGGATGGCCATGGCGAAAGTTCGCATCCGGGTGGTGGATATCGAACATGCTGGCGGAATTCGGCAGGCGATGCACCATCATACCGGTGCAATACCTCGTCACCGCAGACCCAGCCGCCGTCAGGTGCGGCGACCCTTGCGGATTTGCGTAAAATCTCGCCGGTGATCAATTTTTCTTGGCTCTCGCCGGTAGGCGCGGAGATGGGCGATGCCAACCTAGGCGCTATGATTTTTACCTGTTGCCGGTCCCCGAAGGCCAGGAGATCCAGCCCAAATGCTCAACCTGGCTATGGACGGGCAGCCGGTGGGCAATGTGTTTACCTGGCCGAATATCGTGGGTACCGGTTTCCCGGTACACCACCCTTCAATTGCCAGATTTAATGCCGGGGCGCTACGCCCTGGGGCGTAGTGGCCCGCGACATCAACGGGCTGGTGGGTATTGAAAATGGAGGAAAGCCAGTTTTAGTACGATACTTATTGAAGAAGATGATGGAAATAATTTAGCAGGTGGAAACAACGGCGATGCCATTTTTCAGGTCGATTGCGCTTGCAAATCGCCCGCACAGCCGCAGTGGCGCTGCTGCCAACCAATTGCTCCAGCCCGGTACCGACATTCAGGTGGATTTTGCACCATGCGCGTACCTGAGCACCGACGGCAATGGCAATGGATCCGGCCGTATTTCCATGCCCGGTTTTCCCGGCGGCGTGAGCCTGCCCATTTAGTCAATTTCACCGGCGTGACATCAACGGCGACCGGAAAATGATCGCGGAATGGTTCGGGCGCAAATGGTAAATCCGGTGTGGGTTTTTTGCCCGAAATCGTTGATCCGCAACTGGCGAGCTGCCGCTGGGAACTTCCGGAAATCGGCCAGTTGGATCAGTATTTTGTGCCTAAATGCCTTGGCCAGAAGTTGATGAGCCAGATCGGTAATGGCCTAGACGCGGGCCGGATTTAAACTGCCACTGGGTTTGGATAAAGAGATCGGTGGGCAGCAAGTGGTGGTAGCCATTACCGGACTGCAATTGACGCCACCCGGGCGCTAAGGATGCCGCCGTTGTGCTTAATCTGGGGACGCGGTACTAAAATTGCGCTGAGCGGGCAGCATTTGCCGCAGCAAAGACGGGCTTGGGCTGTGTGGCGAAGCGGAACTGTTCCCTTGCGAAAACCTGAATTGCCTGCTATCAATATGGGGCTGCGCGGTTTGCAGGGCGACCGTACTGCTAACCAGGCCACGCGGGTTCGGTTTGATTAAATATCGGTTTCAAAACCTGCACATCGGAAGCCTTTTACCGTTTTTCAGCACAAACGCTCACAAAACTCCGGTGAGGGCGGCGGTCAGGTGGAAGCCAGATTGACAGCGATACGGACAAAGGCTGGTGCATTGGGTGGCCACCATCGGCTGGATGCGTTTCTGTATCAACGGGCGTGAACGATTTCGCTTTCCATCCCGGTACTGCCGTGTACGACCATTCGTCGAGGTTGAATCCCGACAATATGCCCGGCGATTATGCGGCGTCCTACCTGGATGGTTTTTCCCGCAAACCATGCAGGTAGATTTTCCGCCGATCATCAAGAACCGGCATACCAACCAGGCAGCTTTCCGGTCGCCAACAATATCATTATTGACGGCAACGGCGTGACGGTGCTCCGCCCCACCGGAAAATCCTCAGCGATCGGCGACGGCGGCTCGAAAAACTGGCAGTTTTCGGTAGATCGCTTACGGTAAAATTCCTGAGAAACACCTTTCAGAGCGGCGGATTTAAGGCCGTTTGCTGTTGCCGATTGCCAGCCGGGGCGTTCAATCGCAATTGGTTTACAGCAGTTTGCTGTTATACCAACGGGCAAGTTTGCCTACAATTTTGTGGTGCAAGCCCGCCGTGATCTGGAGGTGGATTTGTTTGCGGCGATGTTTGTGCTGGTCCAAATTCCAACATCCACGATTACTATTCGGCCAAAGCGGTTTTGAAGCCCTCGGCGCGGTTGAGCGGAGAATTCAGTATTGGCGGAAAATTTGGCGTCAACGATCTGCCGCGTATCCAGTTGGCGGAAGTGCATTTTCAGAATCTGGGCCTGGATCTACCCGTTCGCCGTTTTACACTGGCCAGATACAGGCTTCATTGGAGTAGCCCGCCGAAATCGGTCGGCGGGTTCCCGTTCAATGTGACGAAAAGGGAATTGGACCATCGGTCTAAAGCAACCGTGGATATGCAATTGTCCGATCATGTCGGGTTCTTGCCCAACGCCAAAACCGCCTTTACCATTTTCGCAGCGGAAAATTTGATGGCGCTACACCAACGTTCGACCGGTTTGCACTGAATCGCATCGAGATCGACGCCGATTTTTCGGTGCTGCACGTCAAAGGCGGGTTGGAGTTTTACTCCAAAATCTCAATGTCTAGGGCGATGGTTTCCAGGGGGCGGTAGATGCTGTTTTCCCGCCGCAATTAGGCAGGGTGAAAAGCCGGATTCAGGTGGGCGACAAAGATTAGTGGATTACTGGTATGGACGGGAAAACCATTTCCGGCGGCGGTGGCGAAGATTTTACCGCAGGCATGGCATGGTTGCGGTTTTTCGGCGGCGCCAGGTTACAACACGGCGCTGGAAATGCTGAATTTTCAGCGTGAAAATGACATCGCGAAACCCAGGCCGCCCGGACGGTATGGCGTTGAGTTCTACGCCGAGCGGGAGATCAATTACCGGGTCAAAACGGCACCTCTCCCCTGCGCATCCTTAGTTTTCGGCCTAGGTGCCGAGTTATTCAATGTCAACGGCGAAATGATGGTCACTTTCAATGGAGGAGGCGTGGAAAAATCTTGATTACGTGGAGATGGCCGCGGGGTATTGTTCCGGCAGCCCGGGCAAGGTACCGGGATGCTCAATGGCGGCTTCAGGATTGAATATGATTTTCCGTACAAAATATTAGCCCTGCACATCGATATGGACGATGAATTTCGTGGTCATCACAGGGCGGGCGCAGCCTGACACTTATTCAAACGGCACCAACGGCGACTCATTTACAAACTGGGCCGCCCGAAAAACATACGGGGGTCACCATTCGGTGTCGCTGACATTCGAAATGGGCCTGCCGCTCAAAATCACCGCTTCTAAGCGCTTTCAGTGCAATTTTGAAGTAGATGGTTTGCCTTACCGTGCTGCCGAAGTGATGATGCGTTTGTTCTTCCCGATTACGTGCTACCTGCCACGGCCGCAACAGACAGGAGTTTTAGCACACCCAAGGCGATGCCATCCTGCTGGGGAATGTCCCTGGAAGCTTCTTTTG
>JADJSY010000087.1 GCA_016711435.1 Lewinellaceae bacterium | reverse complement strand
AAGACCATGATAACTCAAGCGCATATATTCATCCGCCAGGGCGTTGATGTCGGTCGGTTCTTTTGCTCCCGTGCTGGTTCGGGCGTGTTGGAGCATGCCGGTCACAATGCTGGCCGCCCGTTTGCCGTGGTGGTTGATTTTTTGCTGATTTTGGGTCAAATCGGCTACCAGGTCCTGCACCAGGGCTTTGTCCGAATCGGTTTTTTTGATCTCTTCGAGCAGTTCATGGGCCAATTCCACACTGAGTTCTGAAAAGTTGTTGACGAAATTCAGGGGGTTTTGAATTTCATGGGCGATACCCGCGGTAAGTTCGCCGAGGGAGGCCATTTTTTCGGCATGCACAAGTTGCACTTGCATGGCTTTCAGTTCGGCGAAAGCGCCTTTTCAAGGGTTTCTTTTTGGCTCAGGAGTTCCGTCGTACGCTCAATAACCAGGTGCTCCAACTCGGCTTTCCGGGCTTCCGCTTGCCGGAGTTGTTCTTCCTCTTTTAGCCTTTGTTTGAGTCCCTTGTTATTCTGGACGGAAGCATAAATGCCAAATCCCAGCAGCCATAAGGCACTGAAGGACTCGGCTAACACAAAGTATTCGTGGAACGAATCGAAGAAAGATGGTGTTGCAAAACGCGCAAAACGACTGACCAGATACACACGGCAACAAACGGCACAATTGCCAATGCCAGCAAGCGGGCAGAGCGGTGCTCCTGTAGCAGATAGACTGTTATAAGGATCACTAGAAAAATCAGCGGCCCATACAAGTCGAAGACAAACCTGAATACGGAAATCTGCGAAAGGGCAAAAAAACGATGGCTATCATCCAAACTTTGGACAACACTTTATCCCATTCCGGCACCCATTTGGAAGTCTCCAATGTTTTGCGAATCATGTGCACTACCGGGATGGATATCGCAATAAAAGGTATCATTTCCATAAAAACAGGTTTTTGTCAGGGGGAAAGATAAGAACGCTGTTGTAAATATTGCAATTTTACTCTTTTACCTGTCTGTCCGCCTGAATGCCTTTTTCTCTCATTTGGGCCAATCCGAAATCACGGATGGCAGTGATGAGCGGCATTACCTGTCTTCCTTTTTCAGTAAGTGCATACTCCACTTTTGGAGGCACCTGCGGGTATACGGTGCGGGTAACTAATTCGTGTTTTTCCAGTTCTCTAAGTTGAGCGGACAACATTTTGTGGGTGATATGCGGCAAATTTTTTTTCAACTCGCCATATCGCATGGTCGCCTGATTCAGCCGCCAGAGGATCGGCATTTTCCAGGTACCTCCAATAAACAGCAGCGCAAACTCCACCGGATTGTAATACACCTTGTGTTCGTAGATAAAATCGGGCATGGATTCGATATTTTGATCAAACAAATGGGGGTTTCAAATGTATCCCTAAATTAGCCCTGACCGGCTATTTCTTTCCTAAAAGATAGTATTACACTTAAAAAGTAGTAATGGGCAGGGTACCCGGTACTGCCTGCACTTTTGCTGCCTCAAATTAATTTAACGAAGTTGTAAAATGAAAAAAATTATCTTCTTTTTAGTAGCCGCACTGGCAGGAAACGCCTTCAAAACGCAGGCGCAACACAACGCGGGCAACAACGGCAAAATACTCCTGATTGCCTCCAATCCCGCTGTTTCTTCCACAACCGGCTGGCCCATCGGCGTTTGGTATGCCGAATTAACACATCCATACTGGGTATTCAGCGAAGCGGGCTACACCGTGGATATTGCATCTCCCGATGGTGGTGAAATACAGTTTGACGGTTTCAGCGACCCCGAAGACCAAAGCAGGTATGCCGCTTTCGATTATATTTCCCTGGGCTTCAAAAAAGATCCCGCCAAAATGGCCCTTACTAAAAACACCCTCAAATTGTCAGCCGTCAACCCCGCCGATTACAAGGCCATTTTTGTCTGCGGCGGCCAGGGGCCCATGTACACCTTTATCGACAACACCGAACTGCACAAATTCTTTGTCGATTTTTACCGAACGGGCAAACCGGCGGCGGCCATTTGCCACGCTACCTGCATTTTGTTGAAGTTTAAAATGCCCGATGGAAAGTTTTTGGTGGAAGGCAAACGATGGACAGGTTTTGCCAGCAGCGAAGAGAACTACGCCGACGCTTATGTTGGCAAAAAAATCCAACCTTTCCGCATCGAAGATGAAGCCCGCAAAATGCCGGTATCCAGGTTTGAAACCGGGCCGATGTTTTCGTCTTATGCCGTCCGGGATGGAAATCTGATTACCGGACAACAGCAAAACAGTGGCGGCGCTGCTGCCGAACTGGTGGTAAGAGCACTGAAAGAAGACCAAAAACGCTATCCTACATACATTTTGGTGCATGGCGCCTGGGCGGATGAGAGCGCCTGGGGATTTGTCCGAAATCAGTTGGCCGTTCATGGCAATGTGGAGGTTGTCAACTTGCCGGCCCACGGCGCGGATAATACCTACGGTGTGGGCGTCGGACTAAACGATTATGTGAAGGTCGTTACAAAAGCCGTCAACCGGCACGCCGGGAAAGTGATCCTGGTCGGACACAGCATGGCCGGCGTTATTATTTCACAGGTTGCCGAAAACATCCCGAACAAGATTGACAAACTGATTTATGTAGCCGCTTATCTGCCGAAGTCGGGCGAGAATGTGTCGGGCATCACCAACAAGTTTTAAACAACCAGCCCATTGAAGCCTTCTGAATTCAACCAGGATTATACGCTGGTAAGTATTAAAAAGGATGCAATTCCCACTGTTGTATGTGCGGATTGTTCACCCGAGATGAAAGAAACCTTGGTGAAATACCACCGTGCCGAACCTGTGAAAGGCTTGAATGATAATGTGACACTGACTACCAAATTTGCCCGGGTTCCCAAATACTATATCTCCACCACAAACGACTACGCCGTTCCTTATGCGCTGCAACAGCAGATGATCAAAAACAACGGAACGGTAAAAAAGGTGTATGAAATGCAAACATCGCACTTGCCATTCGTCGTGCAACCTGAAAAATTTCTGGAAATTCTAAGTAGTATTCAATGAAAGGAATAACACGATATGTCATCGGAATAGCGCTGCTCCTGGCCGGGGGCAGCGCTATTGCCCAAATCAATGAAAGCGACACAGCCCGGTTTCAAATGCGGATCAGTCTGGCGGGTAATTATCAAAACGGGAACGTGGAAGTGGCGACCATCCGCAGCAAAGCGGATCTGTTGTACGCACCTGTTCAAAACATTGTTTTCAAATCACAAAACGTCAGCTTGTACCAGGCATTTTACGGCAACAAAGCGGACAATGATGTTTTCAGCAGGAATTACCTGTACTTCCAGCCGCGCAACAAAATTTATCCCTTTGCGATCGCATACGTTTCCGCTAACTTTCGAAGAAAAATCGAGTTAAGGTATTTTGCCGGCGCGGGCGCCACCTGGCAAATATGGAATACCCCGGCTCACGTGTTCAAAGTTTCTGCCAGCGCCGTGTATGAAGCGACCAGGTTTAATAGCACCGTTTATAATTTTTCCGAATATAACGGAGCCGACAAAATTGCGCTCTGGAGAGGTACCGCGTATCTCGGAGGCTGGAGTTATTTGTTCGGCAGGCGCCTGCGCTTGTATTACGACGCCTATTGGCAGCCGGCTTTTAACAACAGCCGTAATTACCGCAGCCAGTTTGATATAGGCGTGGATTTCCCGGTATGGAAAGGCTTCTCTTTCAACGTGTTATACACATATATGCACGAAAACGTCGTAGCGGAAACCATCAGGAAAGACGACCGTATACTTGCGTTCGGTTTGGCTTACCAGATAAAACATCACAACACCTCTACCGCTCCCGCCACTTCCAGCCCCGCACACCGCCCCGTCCCCTCAAAAATCCGCTGACCGTTTTCCAGCAATTCCACCTGCATGGTTGCCAGCAGGCTTTCGCTGATTTTGCCCGTCATTTCACCCGAAAGGGGCGATACCAGGGCTGTTCCGGGCGCTTGCCGGGCGAGTATCCGCAAGGTGGTTTTGGCATTCTGAAAAGAAAGTTCTACTTCCTGGTTATTGATTTTCAGGGACTTGCGCGCACCGGTATAGGTAGCGAATTTAAACAGCCGCCCGTCTAACCAGAACCCGCTGATAAATCCGATAAAATGACTGCGCATCCACGGAATATGCGCCACCGAAGCCAGCAGCGAAACCCGGTCGTGCGTATCGAAGTGGTTGCTTTGCATCCAGACGTAGGCCCGGGGAAACGAAACGCCCCAGTCTTTTTCAATATATCCTTTCCCGCCGCTGAAATCGACCTTTGCTCGTCGATATCCAGCGCGCCTTCCAGTTCGTGGTGCAGGCTCACCACGCCGTGGTTGCATTCCATAAACGGCGCAAAGGAATACCAGCCCATAATGCCCGGAGCGCCCAGCATTTTCGGCCAGGGCTGGATATTTTGAAACCGTATGGCTCCCCGGATACCGGGCAAATCGATCGCCATTTTTTCAGCAGAAAAATGATTGTTACCAACCGAAACCTGGAAACTGCGTTCAGCGGGTTTGAAATCGGTTGCCTCAAACCGGTGGTAGGCTGAGCGGCATTCCGAGCCGTACATCACCTGCACGAAGGAGTGCGCCACACCTTTTTCGCCCATTGAAATACCCGGGATAAACGCCATTGCATGGCGTTCGTCGCGACTCACTATTTTGAAATACCAGCCTTCAAAATAGCGCTGAGTACGGCCCCAGCCGTGGTATTCATCTGGGTGCCAGAGGGCGCGGAGGCGACGGAGGGTGGACATTTTTCTACTTGTTTGGTGTGTGGTGTTTAGTGTTTAGGGCGCTCCGCCCTTGGGCCGGGGTGTTGGGCGCCGCCCTTGCCTGTGGGGCAAACCCCACACACCAAGCACTAAACACACACCAAACACACTAAACCTTGGTTCTCGCCCGCAGCAAATGATCCGCCAGCACCAGCGCCGCCATCGCTTCCACGATGGGTACGGCGCGGGGTACCACGCAGGGATCGTGGCGGCCTTTACCGCTCACGGTCACCGGCTCGCCGGCAGCGTTGAACGACTCCTGATCGCGCATGATGGTCGCCACCGGCTTGAAGGCTACCCGGAAATAAATATCCATGCCATTGGAAATGCCGCCCTGGATGCCGCCGGAAAAATTGGTTCGGGTGAGCCTGGAAGTTGTATCAGCAGGCGTATTGAATTGGTCGTTGTGTTGCGAACCCAGCATTTTTACGCCTTCAAAACCGGAACCGTATTCAAAACCTTTGGCAGCGTTGATACTCAGCATGGCTTTGCCAAGTTCGGCGTGCAGTTTATCGAAAACGGGCGCACCCAGGCCCGGCGGGCATCCGCGCACCACTGCCGACACCACGCCGCCGATGGTATCGCCCGCTTTGCGCACCTGCTTGATGAGGTCGATCATTTGTTCGGCGAGGTCGGTATCCGGGCAGCGCACATCATTTGTTTCCGTTAGGGACAAATCTATTTCGGCGTATGATTTTTCCAAAGTCAGGCGCGCCTACCTGGCTTACATAAGCCTGAATGTCAACACCTTGTGTTTTCAAAAACAATTTAGCGAGCGCTCCTGCCGCTACGCGGGCTGCCGTTTCGCGGGCGCTGCTGCGGCCGCCGCCCCGGAAATCGCGGTGGCCGAATTTGGTTTGCCAGGTATAATCGGCGTGGCTGGGCCGGAACGCCGTAGCGATATGGTCGTAGTCGCGGCTGCGCTGGTCTTCATTGGGAATTACGAAAGCGATGGGTGTTCCGGTGGTCATGCCTTCAAATACGCCGCTCAGCACCTGCACGGTATCGCTTTCCTTGCGTTGGGTGACGATGGCGCTTTGCCCCGGGCGGCGGCGATCGAGGTCGCGCTGAATGAACTCCAGGTCAAATTCCAGCCCTGCGGGGCAGCCGTCGACGATGCAGCCGATGGCCGCGCCGTGTGATTCGCCGAAAGTGGTGACCCGAAAAAGTGTGCCGTATGTATTCAAAATCAAATATGGTAAATGGATAAAAACGCAAAAGACAAAGGACGCATTTTTTTTAAAAGGGGTCCTTTATCAGAGTTGCTGCGGAAGCATTGAAGCATGCCCGTGAAGCACACGTTTTTCAACCGCAACCATAGGATTTAAGCATGACTCATTGCATGTTTCAACTCCAGAGTTGTTGCGGCGGAAGGTTTATTGTCCCGGCACAAATTTCTTTTCGTACGACTCCCAGGGTGTTTTTTTATGGCTATCAGTAGCGAAATAATTAATAATCGCTTCCATTTTGGTCGCGTCCTGGTACCCTGCAAGCGGCTGAATAAGGCTCATATTTTCATCCAGGAACACAACGGTCGGGAACGTCAGGCGGTTGTTGAGCCATTCGGCCGCCAGTTCGTGGTGACCGCGGCTACCGCTTTTTTTGAACTTATACGTTTTGTCTTTAAAAACAATATCGCCCTGTTGCTCTGCATTGAACTTGACGGGGTAGTAATGTTCATTCAGGTATTTGGCTACAGCGCCGCTTACAAAAGTGGTGGAATCCATATGTTTGCACCAGCCGCACCAGGAAGTATATACGTCTACAAAAATTTTGCGTTTCTCGGTTTTACTTTTTCAATGGCTTGTTCCAGGGTCAGCCAGTTGATCGTCACCCGTTCTTCGGGTTTGGCATTGGCTTTTTTTGGGCGGTGGCAGAAGTGCGGGATGCATTGCGATTTTGTGAAGGCGACGTATAGGCAGGGCGTGTGCTCGAGCGGCGTGGCGTGCTTGTCGTAGCGGGTTTGCCTTTTGCAGTCAAGGTCGCATCGGTTGTTTTTGTTCCGCTGCGTTCGGTGGTCGTTGTCGGAGCAGCAGTGCGCTCGGTTGTTTTTTGCGTTTTGGCATCGTTGCTACTGCCCTGAGTCGGTTTGACCGGACGTGTCTGTGCAGGAGCCAGGGTTGTTTTACCTGTGTTGACAGACTGGGTAGCTCCGGAGCGCGGCGTGGTCTGGGCCGTGAGCATGGCAGCCGAGCATGTGATTAAAAAAGCAATGAGAAATTTATACATAGTCGTCTCTACAGTTCGGTGTCTGATTTCTTTGAACAAAAGTACCATTCCTAAAACTGAAAAAGCAACGAATGTCACTTCCAATGGCCCTTATTTAAAAGAACTTTAACCCCCCGGTAACGATCAGTGCCACTTGGGCAGGGCATTGTACTCATAAGCGGTCATTTTATCGAGTAATTCCGGAACCGTTGTAGCGTCGATACACAAGTGGCGGTTGTTGGCTTTGAGAAAACCATTGTGCACCATGGTGTCCATCATGTCGATCAAGGGGTCGTAATAACCTTTTACATTGAGCAGTCCGATCGGCTTTTTGTATTGGTGCAACTGGGCCAGCGTCAGCGCCTCAAAGTGTTCGTCCATAGATCCGTAACCACCCGGCATGGTAATCACACCGTCTGTATTGTGCAGGAGCAATACGCGTCGTTCGGACATACTTTCTACCTTTATCATTTCTTTGACGCCGGGATGACCGAGTTCCAGGCCATCGAGCTGGTGGGTAATCACGCCCGTGATCGGACCATGATAGGCCAGCACGGCATCGGCCAGGACACCCATGAGGCCCACGCTGCCACCGCCAAACAACACCCGGATATTGCGCTGGGCCAGGGTTTTGCCCAATTCAAAAGCGGCTTCTTCAAACCAGGGAAAGGAACCTTTGTTGGCGCCGCAAAAAACTGCTACTGAAGTCATTTTAATGAGGAATGAGGATGATGAAATGAGGAATGATTTAATGAGCCGACTAATTAGGGGCAATATCCGGCAAGTAAATGATTTTTTTGTTTTTCCAGAGTCGAGTGGCAAGTTGTAATTTGGCCTCATTCATCGTTCATCATTCATCATTCATCATTATGAATTTTCCTCCTCTACGGCGCCAACGGCTACACAGGCCAACTTATCGCGGAAATGTCTGCCGCATCGGGCTTAAAACCCATATTGGCCGGACGCAATGAAGAAAAAATCAGAGCCTTGGCCGAACAATACGGCTTTGAATATCGGATTTTTGACCTAAATGACCCTGCCGCTGTGGATAAAGGCCTGGAAGGTATATTGGTGGCGCTGCATACTGCCGGGCCGTTTATCCATACCGCCCGCCCGATGATGGAGGCCTGCCTGCGCAAGCGGGTGCATTACCTGGATATTACAGGCGAAATCGACGTTTTTGAAATGGCGCACAGCTTCGACACAGCGGCGCGCGAAGCAGGTATTCTGCTGATGAGCGGTGCCGGATTCGATGTGGTTCCAACCGATTGCGCGGCATTGTACCTGAAAAACAAATTGCCCGACGCCACCCACCTGCGCCTGGCTTTTGCGTCCATCGGCGGCGGACTTTCTCATGGCACGGCATTGACGATGGCGGAAGGCTTGGGGCAGCCAGGCGCCGAACGCCGCAACGGCCGCATCGTGGCTGTCCGCCTCGGCAAACACACCTGGACGCTTCCGGCAGACGATCGAACCGTCTTTACCATGTCTATTCCCTGGGGCGATGTATCTACTGCCTGGTACAGCACGGGGATTCCCAATATCATCACATTCACGCAGACCAATCCGCGTTCACACCGGATGCTGAATTTTCAGTTCCTGTTCAACTGGTTGTTGCGCACCGAATTTATGAAAAATCGTCTGCGAAACCGTATTCATTCCCGGCCCGCAGGTCCCTCGGCCAAACGGAGAGCAAAAGCCAAAAGTATCGTCTGGGGCGAAGCGAGCAATGCGGCAGGCGCAAAAGCATCCGTCCGGCTTACCTTGCCGGAAGGTTACACCCTGACCGCCCTCACCAGCCTCCTGATCGTACAAAAGGTGCTGGCGGGAAATGCGCCCAAAGGTTTCCAGACGCCTGCTATGGCTTATGGCGCCGATCTGATTATGGAAGTGGATGGTGTGATACGGGAAGAGGGATTGGGAGTTTTGTGTGTAAAAATGGGCTTAAAATTTGAGGCATCATCCCCCATGCCCCTTATTTCTATTAATTTTGCGGCCTGAACAATCCAAACCATCAAACCATCAAACTTTCAAACCATCCATCCATCAAACCTTCATCATTCTAATCTTATCCAACCGATTCCCATGAAGATTCACATTTGCTACTTACTCGTATTGATCGGGGCTTTAAGCGCCTGCAACAAGGAAAATCCTGCCCCGCCACTCACCCCTGATCCATTTTACAAGGTGGTCATCAACAATGAGTTGAATGAATTACAGGGTCGTTACGCTGTCTGGATCAGCGATGAAGAGGGCGCCGTCCGGGCTTTTCGCTGGATTCCGGGCGCCGACACAGCCCATGTGGAAGTGCCGGACAGCAAAGAGAATGAAATTTTCGACTGCACCATTGCGCGGGTTTTCCCGTTTGAAATGCCCGGTTCCGGTGTGCGCGACACCACGATTACCCTGACCACCTACACCGCATTGGCGAATGGAGAAACGGTCAACCTCCGCAACCTGGCATATATTCAAACCAGCGACCTGAGTTTTACACTAAAGGGAGTCAATACACTGGATTCCATTATCGTAGCCGACGGACTGCCCATTTCCCGCCCCCAGCCGGGCAACAACTATTTCGGTCAATACAGAATCGAGCATACCGGACGGGTCTGGTTTAGGGTATTGGTCAATGGCGAAATGTTCTGGCGGTATCTTTATTTCGATAACGTTTCCGGCGACGTAAACCTGAATGAAGTGGATGTCAATTTAATGACCATGAATTTAGCCCATCCTGCTAAAATAGACCTGCCTTTTACCACCACCTGGAAATACAAGGTAGACGGCGTGATCGATACGGCTACCCTGCAATTCGTCCCGCTGGGTGATATACGCCGCGTACCGGGCGGTGCGGAACAGGTCATCAGTGCGCTGAATGTATTCGAACCGGTCGCAAATGAAGATTTTATGCCGGAACCCAAACCATACAGCAGTTTTCGATTGCGTATGAACGGTACCAGCGATGCGGCAGACGGATACAATTTTTTCACGGATGGCTTTTATCAAAACCTGCCCGCGCAACTTCCGGCGCCCAATTTCGACCTGGAACCCACGTTTCTTTCCGACAATCGCAACGTAGCCGTCCGGTGTATCGGTGACTTCGACTTGTTGTCATTTACCCGAAATTATGCCGGAGCGCCGATCAATATCACCTGGGAGGTCGTGACCAAACCTAAAAACGGGACCATTATCGTCAACCGCCTGCCCGATGTGCCGAAAGAACTCGGGGATTCCTACCGGCCATTGGCCCAGTTTCAATTTGGCGACCTCGTTCATACGCGGGCAGAAAACTATCAGCGCCTGAACGGATACGAGGCCGTCATTCAAAAACGCCTGCAAAACTCGGATCCGCTCTGGCAGGCCAAGGGAGGTTATACGGGGCGGGAGGAAATTTATTAAAATGAACACCTGGGATCAATACTTCAAAGCCAACCGGGAAGGTTGGAACCTGCGCACGGAAGTGCATAAAAACAGCGAATTCTACCAGGTAGAACGCTGGAAAAATGAAGGCAACAGCCTCACACCCATTGAATTGCGTGAAGTCGGCGATGTTCAGGGCAAAAAACTGCTGCACCTGCAATGCCATTTCGGACAGGATACGCTCTCCTGGGCGCGACTGGGCGCGGAAGTGACCGGTTGCGACCTGTCGGACAACGCCATCGACTTTGCACGGGAATTGGCCGCCGAATTGAACATCCCGGCGCAGTTTGTCCGCTGCAACCTCTACGACCTGCCGGAACATTTGGACGGACGGTTCGATATTGTTTTTACCTCTTACGGCACTATTGGCTGGTTGCCCGACCTGGATCGCTGGGCCGCTGTGGTCGCCCACTTCCTTCGTCCGGGCGGCATGTTCTATATCGCTGATTTTCACCCCGTTGTGTGGATGCTGGACGATAAGATGGAATACCTGAAATATCCGTACCACGGCGGCGAGGTAATCGAAACGGAGCAGACAGGCACGTATGCCGACCGCTATGCCAGCATCGAATACAAAGAGTACGGATGGAACCACAGCCTGTCGGAAATCATCAACAGCCTGATCCGGCATGGATTGCGCATCGAATTTCTCAATGAATACGATTACTCGCCGTACGACTGTTTTGATAAAACCGTCCGGGGAACTGATGGCAACTACCGCATCCAGGGAATGGAGGGGATTATTCCGATGGTGTATTCGATTAAAGCGATAAAAGGATAAAAATCACGCCTTGCTCCCCATTCGCCTCCAAAAGGATATTCCCATACCTAAAAGCATAGAAATGCAACCGATCCATACTAAATTGATGCCCGGAAAAATAATGGCTTCCAGCACGATATAATCCGAGCGCGGGGCGTTTTCGGCTATTTCTACCGGAATTTTGCGCGCTTCATCGTCCATCAGCGCGGCGCTGATGGTCAGTACGCCTGCTTTGGGGTCGATATTATCAAAACGGAAATGCAGCCCGAATTGCGAAGCCTCGTCTTTCAGGCTGAAAGGCCGGTTCTCGCGGATGAGGTAAACCGGTGTGGCCGTAGCCGTTCTGCCATCGGGCGCCGTTATTTCCAGTCCTGCACCGACGGCAATATCGCCAGCTTCCGGCACATAGGCCGGATGATTCACTTCTCTTTCAGCGCCGGTGAATTTGATTTTATACCCTTCAAATTCAAAAGAACCGCCTTCTTTCAATCCAAAATTGGTGTATTTCAACTGGTCTTCGGCCTGGAAGATTTTTTCCATGGATGCCTCCGTGAGCCGGATTTTCATTTGCAATTGCCCTACCGTGGCAGGCAGCGTAAAGCCCCCCTGGCCGATGCGCAGGTACAGCATCGGCTCGGCGGTGTAGGCATTCGGGTCTTCGAGCGAACGAACGCGCAGTTTCAGGCCGAATGACAGGTCGCCTTTCTCGGCTTTGTATTCGGGGTGGCTGGGCGATTTCGTCAGTTCCTCTACCACCACAAAGTGTTGTTTGGTAAAAATCGTGTCGCCGATAACGGCTTCGTATTTCTCCCAGCGCAGGCTGTCTTCCTGTTGTTTGGCAAATTCGGGGTCGAGTTCGGCTTTCGGCAGGGAAGATACGTGGGTGAAAATATCGTAATTCCAGTAGTGCTGCGTAGACGGATTGCTGGCCACCACTTTGGTAAACTGTCTGTCGTACATCACATTGGGGCGCAGCACAAATTGTTCGCCGGTCGGGTTGCCGTCGGCGTCGCGGCGGTTAAACTGCACTTCAAACGTACGCGTCTGCCGTTCGATGGTATCTTTCAGGTACGCCGCCGTAAAGTTTTTAATCGGCATAGGCGCCTGTTTCAGCAGCAAAACGTTTTTACTCAGTTCATCCGAATCGGCGCCTTCGATCAGGCCCTCCATGGCAAAAGAGTTGGACGAAATCCATTCTTTTCCCAGGCCCGTGCTCAAAATACCCAGCAGCAACACGCCAAAACCAAAATGCGACACGGCAGAACTGGCTATTTTCAAATTGCCTTTTGCAATGGAAAACAGGTAATCGACATTGGCAACGACGGTAAACATGCCGGCAAAAAGGAAAGCGTACAATTGCCAGGCGCGCACATTGATCCATTGTGCATTCAGCACCGTCAGCACGATTGCGCCCGTTGCGGCAATGGCCATGTGGATCGCAAATTTGCGGGCGACCATTTTCCAGTTGCGCTCGTTGTAGCGCATAAATTGTCCGATACCGCTAAGCATGCCGATAAACACCGCTATCCAGAGTTGGTAGCGGTTGTGGTGCTCGATCGGGTCTTTCAGCGCCGCGCCGATATAGTCGGGGTTGAAAAATTGCACTATTTTATTCCACACCGGCAAAGAAGTAGCGCCCGTAATCAATATGGCTGAAAACAGCAGCACCAGCGATCCGATAAACATCCAGAATTCGCGGCTGGTAGCGCTCTCTTCTCCTTTCATGTCGGGCACTTCCTTGTAGCGCCAAAACCAAAGTCCCAGCCCCAGCAGGGAAAATACCGCCATGAACAGCACCAACTGGAAACCCAGACCCATTTCCGTGAAAGCATGGGCGGAAGTATCGCCCAGGATGCCGCTCCGTGTCAGGTAAGTGGAATACAGGATCAGCACAAAGGTCATCAGGTAAAACGAATACGTGCTGCGGATGGAAAATCCGGTCGAACGCGCCACCAGATTGGTGTGAATACCCGCTACCAGGGTAATCCAGGGCACGAGGGAAGTATTTTCCACAGGGTCCCAGGCCCAGTAACCCGCAAAAGACAGCGCCTCGTAGGCCCAGGCGCCGCCCATCAGGATGCCGGTTCCGAGAATAGCGCCTGAAAAAAGCGACCATTGCAAGGCCGGACGCAACCATTCTTTGTGCTCGCGCAGCCAAAGCCCGGCTATTGCAAATGCGAAAGGAATCAAAGTACTCGCAAAACCCAGGAACAAGGTGGGCGGATGGATGGTCATCCAGTAATTCTGCAACAGCGGATTCAATCCGTTTCCTTTTATTTTACTCAAATAATCGGCCTGGTTAAAAATAGGCGCATCCATTGTGTCGCGCAGCAGGTCAAAAGCGCTGGCGCCAAGCCGGAAATCGCCGAACCAAAGTCCGAGAATCATACTGGCAATAAACAATTCGGCCAGCGCCACGACCGCCAGCACAGGAGCCTCCCATTTTCCCGAACGCAGAATCAACACCAGGCCCAGCACGATATGCCAGAAACTCCAGAGCAGGAAACTGCCTTGTTGTTCTTTCCAGAAGGCTGAAAAAATATACTGGTTGGGCAGGTCGTCCGACACATTTGCCCAGGCATACTGGTATTCGTACATTTTACCTGTCAAAATGTAAAACAGGCTGCCGATAACGCCCAGCACCGCCAGTCCGTGCAGTAAAAAACCGAGCCTGCCAAGGTTGCGCCATCCCTCATAAGTTGCTGTTTCTCTTTGTTTTGTAGCAAAAAAATACGCAACGGAAGACAACAGAACCGCTACAAAGGAGAGTACTGCACAAAGGTGGCCGAACTGGCCGGGAAATAAATGTTCGCCTATATATTCCATGCAAAAATGTTAGAAATTGGAAATGGGATTGCAAAAGTAACATCATTACGGCAAAGAGTACAGTAACGAGCGATCTAGCTTGTTTTCAGGCATCTTTGGAATGATGATAATTTATTTTTCTTTAGCGCATTTGTTTTAGTCGGTAAAGGGCTGAAGCTGCCTTAGCGAAGAGGTGTCATTTGCGACGCAGGAGCAAGTGACATCTCGTAGTGGAGCCATCCGTTTCGAGATGTCACTTGCTCCTGCGTCGCAAATGACACCTCTTCACTATCCTTAAGTCAACCGGCGTATGCTTTTTTAGCCCTACTTTTAGCCGATTTTCTACCAGCCACTTCCAAAGACAAGTACCAGAATGCCGGACAGCGCCAAATTTGAACCTTTTCGCAACCGCCTTACCAAAGTGTACAAACACATTGGGAAATGGGCGAAAAAACAGGAAATCACCTGTTTCAGGGTGTACGACGACGATATGCCGGATTTCCCATTAGCCATCGACAGGTATGAAGAGATCGTACACGTAGCCGAATACGCCCGCCCGCATGGCATGGAACCCGACGAGCACTCGGCCTGGTTAGACGGCTGTCTGGCCGTTATCAGCGAGGTACTGGATGTTTCCCTGGATTTAATTTACCTGAAATTCCGGCAGCGCCAGACAGGGCTGCAACAATACCGACGGTTCGCCCGTACCAATGCGGAATATATTGTTCGTGAAAACGGGCTGCGTTTTGCCATCAAACCCGCCGATTACTTAGACGTCGGTTTGTTTCTCGACCACCGCAATACCCGCAAAATGGTGCAGGAAGAATCGGCAGGTAAACAAGTGCTCAACCTGTTTGCCTACACCGGCTCCTTCAGCGTGTATGCAGCCGCAGGTGGCGCGAAAGAGACGCTCACGATTGATATGAGCAATACCTACCTGCAATGGGCCGACCGGAATATGGGACTGAACGGTTTCACGGGGCAGGAACACCGCTTTTTGCAGGCTGACGTGCTGCAATGGCTGCGACAGCCTACCGGCGAGCGGTTTGACCTGATTGTGCTCGACCCGCCGACTTTTTCCAACAGCAAAAGAATGTATGGCACTTTGGATGTGCAACGCGACCATGTCACACTGCTGGATGCCGTATTACGCTTGTGCAAACCGGGCGGAACGGTATATTTTTCTACTAATTATCGTCGTTTTAAAATGGAAACAGACGCTATCAGGGCGACTCAGGTGCAGGATATCACCAAACAAACCATTCCGCTGGATTTCAGGAATGAACGCATTCACAAGTGTTTCAGAATCACCAAGTGAATCTCCTCTCACTTCTCACCTCTCACTTCTCACCTTCACCCTCACTTCTCACCCTCTCACCTCTAATTTCCGCCAGCATCCCTTCCTTCATCGCATACGTGGAGGTAAAGATGTCGCGGATGTTTGCCCTTTCCAACACATGCTGGATCAGCACCATGGCTACCACGACCATTTCCACCCGTTCGTCGGGGAGTTGTTCCATGGCGCGGCGTTCGGCGAGGGTGCTTCGGGTGAGCATGTCCCGCAGCGGTTCAAAATCGCCGGGAGCCAGGTGGCCGTACAACTCAGGTTTGGTCGCAGGGTCGAGCAGGAAAATATCGATGACGTCGAAAGTGCCGGAAGCGCCGATCAGGGTAGGGCAGGGGAATTGTTCCAACGCCTGCCAGAGTGCCTCCAGCGCTTTTTCCAGAAATTGGTTGAGATGCCGGATTTCTTCCGTTGCGATGGGGTCGCTGTGGTGAAAGTCGCGAAACAATACCGATACGCCGATCGGAAAACTTTGTTGCCAGTGTACCTGCTCGCGGTCGGCTATGATAAATTCCACACTGCCGCCGCCAATGTCCATGATAAGTACCCGGTGATCGGGGAAAGGAACCGCCTGCCGCACTCCTTTGTAAATCAGTGCCGCTTCCCGGTCGCCCGAGATGGATTCCGGCCGGATTTGCGCGATTTCCCAGACTTCTTTAAAAAAATCGGGCGCATTTTCAGCCGTTCGCAGGGCCGCCGTGCCGAATGCGCGAATGTTTTCCTGCGGCACACCCGCTTCGTCCAATTGCGAACGAAACTGCCGCAAAGCATTCAGCCCGCGGGCATAAGGCGCTGCGCCGATGCGCTGGATACCTTCCTCCGCGAGTTTGACGTATATTTTGTTTTTCAGCAAAACATGCCAGTGGCCATCGGAGTCGCGCTCCACAATGAGGAGGTGAAAGGTGTTGGGTGCCTAAATCGAGAAGTACTGCTATGCGCATGGGAGTATTTTCCCATAATCAGATGGAATGAGGAATGAGGATGACCGCGAGCGTGATGTCCGGACATAACGCCCCCCCCCCCCCCCCCCTCCGGTCATCCTCAATCCTGATCCCTCTCTTGTTCATTGCCCGATATACTACACTTTGCAATCGCGGCCGAAAATCCCCGTTTCCGAGTTTATTATTCTCCATAGTAGGGTAAGTCCGGTTAGATAAAAAGATGAAAATCAGGTTTTTATCCGGATCTGCCCAGACGCCTATACCCGTAAACCCAAGGTGGCCGAAGGTGTTGTTGCCCGCCAGATCGCTCATGTTTTTTGTTTCTTTCGGATCCAGTTCCTTCATATCGAAACCGATGCCGCGCCGGGTGCTGCCCGGAAAACGTGTGGTGAACCGGCGTACCGTTTCGGGTTTCAGGTACTGTACGCCGCCATAAGAACCGCCATTCAGCAGCATCTGGAAAATTTTGGCCAGGTCGTTGGCATTGGAAAACAAACCGGCGTGCCCGCTGACGCCGCCCAGCATGGCTGCGCCCATGTCGTGCACATAACCCTGTACATGCTGGTGCCGAAAATAAGCATCCTCTTCTGTTGGGGGGCAACGCAGGGTCAGTCCTTTTTGCCAGGGGTTGTAGGTCGTCGTGCTCAGGCCGAGGGGGCGGTAAAACTGCTGATCCGCGAATACATTCACCGGCCGGCCGCTGATTTCGGCGATGGCGCGCGCGCCGAGGTACAGGCCCAGGTCGGAATATTTGTATTTTTTATCTTCCCGCAACGGCGAGTCGAATATTTGCTGCCAGATGGTGTCTACCCAGGTATTTTCCATGTACAAGCCCTGGGCAACTGGCGTATCAAACCTTCTTTCATGCTTTTCGCGGTAAATCATTGGAGACAGGTTTTTATCAGCGGTGAGTGTTTGCTGATAAAACGGTATCCAGGCCTGTAATCCGGCATGGTGCGCCAGGATTTCCCGCACCAGGAGGTCTTTTTTGTTGCTCTTTTTTAATTCGGGAATAAAATTGGACATCGGGACGTCCAGGCTAATCAGGCCGTCTTCGGTCAGTTTCATCAGGGAAATCGTGCTGGCGGCCACTTTTGTCACCGAAGCCAGGTCGTAAATACTTTCCGTGGTGACCGGCGTCGGCTGGATGTAGGTAAACGAGCCGTAGGCTTTATGCCAGACGATGGTATTGTCTTTGGCAACCAGAATCTGGCAGCCCGGCGCCGCGCCAGTTGCGATCATTTCCTGTACAATGCCGTCCAGCAAAGCGAGGGTGTCGCTGCGCATCCCCACCGATTCGGGCAGCCCGTAGCCGAGGCGTTTATAGGGATAAATTTTTCGGACACCCTGCCCGAATTTGGCGGCAGGCGAAGCTGTTACGGGCAAAATGCCCGTCAGGTCGGCGGCCCCGAACAGCGCCATCGCGGCCGCTTCCTGCACCATCGGGTCTTCCGTATAGGCGTTCAGTACAATCGGGAAAGATTCGAAATAACCCATGCTGTACGGATTGCCGAACATGGTTACCGCCACGGTCGTTAATCCGTTCAGGCGGTGCAGCAAGGTCATCTGGCTGGGCGAAAGACCAAAATTATCAATGGCTTTGGATCGCGTGCCGTGTATACTCACCAAAACCACATTGTACTGTTTCAAGGAGTCCAGCAGCAGCTTCTGCACCAGCGTATCCACTTCTTTTCCGGCGTTAAAATGTTTCATGGGGGCATAATAGCCGCAATAAGTCTGAAAAACAGTGCGGTTGGTATCGCCCAGGGCGAGGGTGGCAAAACGGTATTTTTCCAGTTCGCGGAAACCGACAATGCCGGGTTCGTCGCGCACCAGCGTGAGTCCTGCCGCGACCAGTTTGCGTTTGAGCACAAGGGCCTGGGGTGTATTCAGGTCGCGGCGCAGGTTGTTGAGTTCCACCCTTTGCGGCGTGGTTATTCCGAGGCGATATTTGGAGCGAAGCACCCTTTTACAACTATCATACAGTTGTTTTTTGTCGATGGTACCATTATCAACAGCGGTCTGCAGCGCTGTCATGGCGGCGCCCAGGTTCTCCGGCAGCAGGTCGACGTCGTTGCCGGCCCGAAATACCTCCACATCCGCTTCGCCGGGGCCGAAGTGTTTCGTAACCCCTTTCATTTCCATGGCGTCTGTGAATATAAGTCCTTGAAAATCAAACTTTTTGCGCAGCAAATCCGTGATAACCGGCCTGCTCAGCGAGGTGGGGCGATTGACGCGCGGATCGAGCGCCGGGACGTTCAGGTGGGCCACCATAACAGATCCGATGCCGTTTTTAGTCAGCATTTTAAACGGATACAATTCGAGGCTGTCGAGTCTTTCGAAGCTGTGTCCGAGCAAAGGCAGGTCGAAATGCGAATCCACATCCGTGTCGCCATGTCCCGGGAAATGTTTGGCGCAGGCCAGCACACCGCCATCCTGTAGTCCTGCCATGTACTGGAAGGATTTGGCGGTCACATTGTAGCGGTCTTCCCCGAACGAACGTTCATTAATGACCGGGTTGCCGGGGTTGTTGTTGATGTCTGCATCGGGCGCAAAATTGACATGCACCCCCAGGCGACGGCATTGCCGGGCCACCTCGACGCCCATTTCATAAATCAGCCGGTTGTCTTCAATAGCGCCCAGCATGATTTGTTTGGGAAAGGAAATGGTGGTTTCCCGCAGCCGCATGCCGAGGCCCCATTCCAGGTCCATAGAGACCATGAGCGGCAATTGCGGACTGGCCGCCTGGTAGCGGTTGGTGAGCGCCGCCTGTTTTTCGGGCGTTCCTTTTCCCGTCGGGTTAAAAAAACAAATGCCGCCCGGTTTGTACTGGCGGATCAGGTCTTCCACCTGCTGTTCGTACGCGGAATCCATATCCAGATGACCCCGGATCGCGAACAATTGACCGAAACGCTCGGTATCGCTCATGGCATTAAAAACCGAGTCGACCCAGAATGCTTCTTTTACATTTGCAGACTGGGAAAGGTTGGCAAAGGGCTTGTTGTCATGGAAGCCTTCGAAGAAAATCGTCCCGCATAGCAGAAACGGGATACAAAATTTCAGGTTGAAAAAACGTCGCATAACCGCAAAGAACGGGAACCCGCTTTACATTCGCACTAAAAAATGAGCTGGCCTTCTGTTCTCCAAACCCTGCTGATCGGCGTCGATCGCCGCAAGCTGCCTGAAGAAACGGCAGCCGGCCTTGGTTTGGCTGTAACGGACGATCCGGTTCGCACCGCCCTGGAAGCCTTAGCGAGTGCTGCGCTGCTGCAAAAAGCCGGCCTGGCGCCCGCTTCCGCAGGAGGATTGGAGCGCTTTGAGCAGCAGGCGGCAGACGAATCAGCGCTGGCTGTTCTGCAAGATGCAGCTGTGCGGGATTTGCAACGGATGTTGAATGGTTCCTATTCCGAAGGTCTGCCTGAATTTTTATCCTTGTTGCAGGAAAGCGGTTATCGCCTGCCACCTGAATTACTGCCGGATTTATTAGATCAATGTCTCAAGGAGCCCGCGCTCGCAGCCCAATTGGCGCCGATGCTTGGGAAAAGAGGCATTTGGCTGGCACAACAAAATGAGCGCTGGCGACATCTGGCCGCCGATGTGTCGGCCATCGACTGGTTTACGGCTTCTTTTGAAGAGCGCCTGCAATTGCTGGAGGCTACGCGCAGCCGCAATCCTTTGCTGACCATTGCCTGGTTAGAAAAAACCTGGCCGGAAGAAAAGGCGGAGCATAAGGTACATTTTATCCATTTGTTGAACTTTCGTTTGTCGGAAATGGATACGGATTTGCTGGAACGCGCTTTTCAGGATAAAAGCAGGGAAGTGCGGCTGGCGGCTTTGTCCTTACTGGCCTTTTTGTCGGAAAATGCGACACGGACGGCCCTGTGCGCATTTTTTAAAGAAAAACTGGCGGGCGCTTTTCCGGCCCACACACGGGAAAAATACCTGCAATCCACGCTGCCTGATCTGTCGGATGCCGAATTGAAACCCTGGTTTGATTTGTTGTCCAAAAAGGAAAAAAGCGACTGGCGCAACGGGCTGTTCCAATTATTTGTACGTTTTGTGCCGCCAGCCGATTTGTTGTCCGTCACGGGAAATTCGCCTGCTGAAATTATTCAAGCCCTCGATGGCGGCAACCAGACCAACCTGGCGGAGGCTTTACTGGAAAACCTCCTTCGCCATGATTCGGAATCCTGGGTGGGGGCGGTCTGGCAGCATTACTGCAAGCAGTTCCGGCATCCGCTGTGGCAAAAAACGGCCATGCAGGGTTTTATGAACCGCCATGCGGAAAGTCTGATGCAGCACCTGGCGAAGAAGAACATGTCGCTGGATTACGACAATCAGTTTATCCTGAGGGTGCTTGAAAACCATCGGCGATCCTGGTCTACATCCCTGTTCAACAACCTGTTACAACAATACCGTTCGGCGGTCAACGGCAATATGCCGGGCTGGCACTATTCCCTGGTGCTGCAAATCGCAGCCTGGCATTGTCATTTGCCCGATGGCCTGGCGTTTTTAAATGCATCCGAACCGGACGTATACCAGCCGAAGGAATGGACGGCCTTTCAGCAGGTGTTGCGGTTTAGAAAACAGATGCGAGAGGTAAGAAGCGAGAAGTGAGAGGTGAGAAGTGAGAGGCTTCCCGTTTGGCGGCTCTGTTGGTTGGGCTTTGGTTTTTCAGGCCTGTAATCGTGAATCGTGTACGTAATTCGGGTTTTCAGGCTGTTTTAGGAGAGGCCCTGTCGGGGGTTTCTGGTAGTTGTGAGTGAGTGATTGGTAACTGGCCAAAGAATTCGGTTTGGTTTTATGAAACCCTTTTGAAAGTTGTCAAATTTGCTTGTGGACTTTTGGACAAACACTGTGGGGCCGTTTTATTTCAACACAAACAATCAGATTCCAAAGCAACCTTTTCATCGTTTTTATCGCCAAAGGGTGCATGAAAAGAATACTTTTTTGGAGCTTGCTGCTGCTTATCATCAGCACTTTTTCCTGCCGCAAGGAAGATCAGGCGCCCGGTTTTGATATGATTTACCAGCAGGAATTTACCATTCCGGCGGGTATCGGCGTGTTTCAGGTACACCATTTTTACCTGAAAAACCTGGCGACGCGCTATGAACAATACCTGGCCCAGCACGGCAAAACAGATGGAGACATCACGGGAGTTATCACTTCACAGGCCGTGTTAAACGGCATTTTCGGCGATGCCAACCTGAATTTTGTGGATCAGGTGTCGCTGCGGGTGTACGACGAAGCGAATCCCAGCGATTATATCGAGATCGCTTACCGCCAGCCCGTTCCGCTCGAACCGGGAAATTCACTGGCATTGATTCCTTCCCTCGCCGATTGTAAACGCCTGATGACGGGTTCCCGCTTTTCTATGGATGTGGTGTTCTGGCTGCGCAATTCTACCGGACTCGAGACGGATTTAAGGCTGGATTTGCAGTTGAAGGCGACGTATTGAATTTGGGGTTTCTTCTCATAGAGTAGTTGGAACACGGATTGGAGGGATGAGACACGGGTTTTTTAAATTGATGATTGCCGATTGATAATTGACAATTGTTGATTTGCCCGATACATCATAAATTGTCAATTATCAATCGGCAATCATCAATTTAAAAAATCCATGTCTCCCCCTGCTACATGTGTATGAGATTATTGGTAAGTAAGTTATCTGATTTCGAGAACGAGCATCTGAAAATGCACCGAAATTGCTAATTTTGCGCCGCATTTTCTCACCTCTCACCTCTCACCTCTCACCTCTCACCTCTCACCTCACTTCTCACCTCTCACTTCTCTCACTTCTAACCATGACCGCGCCCACCACCACCGCCGCCCAAACCGATACTTTCCCGCTCAAGGGTACCGACCACCTCGAATTCTACGTCGGCAACGCCAAACAAAGCGCTTTGTACTACCAGGCGGCTTTCGGTTTCGAAATGGTCGCTTACTGCGGCCCCGAAACCGGCGTACGCGACCGGGTGAGTTACGTGCTGCAGCAAAACAAGATCCGCATCGTGCTCACGTCATCCCTGCTGCCCGATACGGAAATCGCCCGCCACGTAGCCAAACACGGCGATGGCGTGCGGGTGCTCGCGCTGTGGGTCGACGACGCCGAAAGCGCCTACTACACGGCCATCGAGCGCGGCGCAGAATCGGCCATTGCGCCTCTGAAACGCAGCGATGAACACGGCGATGTGGTGTTGTCGGCTATCAAAACGTATGGCGATACCATCCACACTTTTGTGGAACGCAGCAACTACAATGGCGCATTTCTGCCTGGCTTCGAAGCCCGTAAAAGTGTGTATCCGGTAAAATCGGTCGGTCTGAAATACGTGGATCACTGCGTCGGCAACGTCGAACTCGGCGCCATGAACCAGTGGGTCAAGTTTTACCAGGACGTGATGGGCTTTAAACTGCTGATTACGTTCGACGACAACGATATTTCCACAGAGTACACGGCCCTGATGTCGAAAGTGGTAAGCAACGGCAACGGCTATGTGAAATTTCCCATCAACGAACCGGCTAAAGGCCTGAAAAAGAGCCAGATAGAAGAGTACTTAGATTTTTATAAGGGCGCCGGTGTGCAGCATATCGCCGTGGCGACTGACAATATCCTGGAAACTGTGGCGCAAATGCGCAGAAACGGCGTCGATTTCCTGTACGTCCCCGAAGTGTACTACGAGGATGTGCTGGAACGTGTGGGCCATATCGAAGAAAATCTCGAAGACTTAAAACGTCAGAATATCCTGATTGACCGCGACGACGACGGCTACCTGTTGCAGATTTTCACCAAACCTATCCAGGATCGCCCGACGGTGTTTTTTGAAATTATTCAGCGACGCGGGGCCAAATCGTTTGGAAAGGGGAATTTTAAAGCGCTGTTTGAAGCGATTGAACGGGAGCAAGCTTTGCGGGGAACGCTTTGAAATAAAGGCAAGGGCAAAGGAAAGGAATGAGGCATGAGGGCAAACCGAGCGTTATGTCCGACATAACGCTCGGTCATTCCTTATTCCTCATTCCTCGTCCATTCAATCTCACTCAAATCGTTCAAAATCCACCCCCTCCGCTTTCATCTTCATCACCTCCAAAATTAAATCAGCCACCTGTTCCGGGCTGCGTTGCGCCGTATCGATGACCAGGTCGAAGTTGTTCAGATTGGTGCTATCCGCGCCGTATTTTTTCAAAAAACGCGCGTTTTCGCTTTGTTTCCGGGCTGAAATCTTTTCCACCGCTTCTTCCAGGCTGGTGTATTGTTCGCTGTTGCGGGTCGGATCGCTCAGGATACGTGCGGCGGCAATGTGCACATTTGCCTGCAGGTACACTTTAAAAGATTCCGGCAGAAAAAACCAGGCCATCCGGCTGTCCACCACGTATCCGTTCGGGTCTTTCCCCAGGTCAACAAAAATGCCGTCGATGCGCTGGTCGATGCTCGGGTCGGTATCGGCGCGGCGGTTCATTTCGAGCGTATCGAGTCCCATTTCCTGGGCCAATTGCCGCTGAATACGCCCCGTAGAGATATATTCGAAGCCCGTGCGGGCGCAGAGGATTCTGGAAACGGCGCTTTTTCCACTGCCAAGGTCGCCGGTAAGCGTAATTTTCGTGTTGGACGGACTATTCATAATATGTTCGGGTCAGGAAACGAGCGGCAAAAGTAATCGGGGAATGGCTTATGGAGCGCATTTCGTTGTTATTTTCGCCGTTGTATTTTACCACATGCTTTTTTTCACCACATAGTTCACAGTAGAATTTCCACATAGACCACATAGCGATGAAATATGCACACTTGAGGCAAAAACAATTCAACGGATCAAAAAAATTCAAATCACCCCCAACTTCCCGAAAGTTTTAGAACTTTCGGGAAGTTGGAACCATACTATTTTATCTGTGTGGAATAGCCTATGGGCCGATGTGGTAAAACATCCTTATGAAAAATAAACACCTCGTATTTATTTTCCTGCTCACGCTGGCCCTGGGCCTCCTCGCCCGCCGCTTGCCCTGGCCCATGTCCGAGATATTCCAGGCCGACCTGATCGAGGTCGATACGAGTGCCCTGCAAAGCATCAGCATCAGTCGTCCCGGAAGCACCGAACTGCTGCTGGAACGCACCGACATAGGCTGGGTGGCAGAGCAGGACGGACGGCCCGTGCAGGCGCTGGATTCGGATATACAACCCATGCTCGAAGCCCTGGCGCATATTCAAACGCTGCGCATCGTTAAAACGAAACAACCGGACACCCTGGGACTTGCCAGGGCCATTTCCGTCAAAGCCGTCTGGGCCGGTGCGCGCCAGGAACTGTTTCACATCGGCTATCAAACCATAGAAAATGATGTGCCCGCTACCTATATCGAATTAAACAACCAACGCGGTATCTACTTAGTAAAGAAGCACTTGCGCGATGTATTTGACAAAGATGCCGGGCATTTCCGCAAAAATGTCGCCTTTCAATTTTCGGCGGATTCTATCGCTCATATCCAGTTTTTTTGGTCCAGGCAGGATTCTATTTCTTTCCTCAAAAAAAATGACAGCCTGCCTATTTGGGAATATGGAACGCGCAGCAAGTCGGATGACAGCGTGCAACTCTGGCTGCAACTGCTGCCCCGGCTGAACGGGAGCCTTTTTGCCGATCATTTCGACGACAGCCGGGCAAAAGAAACCCTGATTGCTTCCCTGACTTTGCAAACGCAGTCCGGCGCTGCGCCGCTGGAACTCCGTTTTTTCTATTTCGCACCGCCCGAACTGCCGGATGACCTGTCGAACCTCGGCAACCAACGCCACCACCTGTCGGCCTGGGTGCTGCATTCCTCCCAAAACCCGCACAACTACTTTTCTATCACCGACACCACGCTGCTCCGGCGCATTTTTTATGACTTATCCCGTTGAACAACAAACATTATCCGGCTGGGCCAATTACCCGGTCGTGCAGGCAGAAGTCGCCACACCTCCTGACCGCGAGGCCGTGCGCGACTACGTACTGAAACAGGAGCGCCTGATCGCGCGCGGCAATGGTAAAAGTTACGGCGACGCCGCGCTGGCGCCCCATGTGCTGTCCACGCTGGCGCTGCGGCAGATCACCCACTTCGATCCCGCCACCGGCATCATCGAATGCGAGGCGGGCGTATTGCTGAGCGATATTCTGCAATTAGTCGTGCCGCAGGGCTGGTTTTTTTACGTCACGCCGGGCATCAAAAGCATCACGGTCGGCGGGGCGGTTGCCAGCGACGTACACGGCAAAAACCACCCGGAGCACGGTTGTTTTTCCAATCACCTGATTTCCTTTGAGTTGATGACGGCCTCGGGCGCTGTGATCCGCTGCTCTAAGGAAAGCAACGCCGACCTGTTCTGGCAGAGCTGCGGTGGCATGGGTTGGACGGGCGTCATCCTCAGCGCACGCTTTCAGTTGCGCCCCATCCGCTCGACACAGATGCAGCAACTTACGGTGCGGGCCGCCAACTGGGAGCAACTTTTTGCCGCTTTGTCCGGCCATTCCGACTACGAATACGCCGCTGCCTGGGTCGACGGACTCAGCAGCGGGCAACACTTCGGTCGCGGCGCCGCTTTTTTCGCCAGGCACCTGGAAGGGGAGGAGAGTGCGCCGCTGGTTTTTCAGGAGAAAAAGCCCCGCAATGTGCCGTTTTACGCGCCGGCGGGATTGCTCAATCCCTGGAGTATCCGGCTGCACAATGCCCTGTACCTGCGCAAAAAGCCGCCGGGCGAGCAGACGGTCGATCTGGACACCTATTTCTACCCCTTAGACGGCGTGCGCAACTGGAACCGCCTGTACGGCCGCCGGGGTTTTGTGCAGTACCAGTTTTGCCTGCCCGAGGAAACGGCCTTCGACGGTATCGCGCAAGTGCTGCAAACCATTCAAAAAAGCCCCGACGCGCCCTTTCTGACGGTGCTGAAACGACACGGCGCCCGCCCACCCGAGGCGAAATATTCTTTCCCGATCCGGGGCTACTCGCTGGCGTTGGATTTTCCGCGGACGCGCACTGTGTTCGCGCTGGTGCGAGCGCTGGATGAATTGGTGTGGAACGCAGGCGGGAAGATTTATTTGACCAAGGATGCGTGCTCGGACGGGAAAATGGGGCGGGTGGAAACGGGGGATTTTGGGGAGGGGAAGTGGTGGTCGGCGTTGCGTGGGAGGATAGGGAAGTAGTTTTTTTCTTAGAAATTTGGTTGTTAGGAAAGGAGTGGTTTATATTAGTGGCTGATAAAGTGCATGATTTTCTAAAACTGAAAGCACTTAGGTGAGAATTGATAGAAATAGAAGATGGATGCAACTGAAATTTCATAAGTTGATTGTTGAAGTCTATTAACCTATTTCTGAAAGGGTTACCGATAATCTATCTTAATTTTTTAAAATGAAGTATTTAAAATGAAAAACGTAATTGTCGGTATAATTCTATTTATTTCATTTACAAATAATGCTCAAAACACATTAGACTATTTTCCTACTAAAATTGGTGCAAAATGGTCATATAACCTTGTTAACAATCTATTAAACCCTCCTACAACACAATTAGTAGTTAATGAGATTGAAAAAATAGAGTGTTGCAGTATAGGGACTTATTTTCGATGTAAAAGCCCGGAACCACCTGCAATAAATTCCTTTTTTATGGGGCTCACTAATCCTAGATTATCAAGTGATGGCATAGATATATTTGAAGGATGTTCTTCATCAATTGGTGATATATATTTTAAAGATATTCCCTACGCAAAAAAGCACTATCAAGGTGTATCTGGCACATTACCTACTTTTGTGAACGCTAATGGTAATCTTGTTGAAAATTCATATGTCTTGTTCGGAACAGTTTCTGTAGCTGCAGGTACTTTTACAAATTGTTATAAATGGAGTACGAAAGAATATACTTCAAGTAGTTATAACCTTTATGAAAGATATTTTGCTCCGAATGTCGGTTTAATCAAGTTGGAATTGTCATTGGTAAATGGCTCAAGCATTTATCCAAATATATTAGCAGCTGAACTTACATCCTATTTTATTCCAACGAATGATATTTCAAAATCTTTTCGCTTAGACCATTACTATTACGAGGAAACTATTAATGACAAGCGTTTAGTAAATACAATAAATGACAGCGGCATGTTGTCAGGTAATTTTTTTTCTGTCACTTCAGATAGTTCCTTATCTTCATATATTGTACTAAAAAGAAATTCTGGAACTAATTTTGATATTACTAAAATAGAATTTAAATTGGAAATGATTCAATTGTAAATGGAGATTTTAGTTTAATTGAACAAAATGCTGATAGTATAATCTTTTCATATCGCCACCCTTCAAAAATCCCAGACTCAGCATCTTTATATGATTCTGTCAAGTTTGAAATTACATATAATTCATTTAGAATTCGCTGTGTTACATTTAGAATATATAGGACTCCAGTTTTATTGATTCATGGCTTTAATAGTGGCCCTGAGTCATTTGATGAAATGAAAAATTTTCTCCTCTCAAGTGGAAAATATTTGCCAGGGCAAGTCATGTCTGCCAATTATAAAAATACAAGTTGGGCTAGGTTCAATGTTAATAAAACAGTAGTTTCTAATTATATCCAGATGCTTTTGTATAAAGCTAGAAGTGATATGAAATTAGTATCAGGTCAAATTGACATAGTTGGACACAGTATGGGAGGTATCCTAAGTAGATTTTATATTCAGAGCAGTAACTTTAAAAATGACATTAACAAACTTATTACATTAAATACACCTCATTCAGGCTCGCCTTGGGGTACGTTAGGGTGTGAGGTTATTAGTATTTTATCAGGTTCTTATAATTGCCCTTATAATGCAATTACGGACCTATCAGTTCTCAGCTGGGAGATACGAAATAAATTAAATGGTTATATTAATCCAATAATTAATGTACCTGTGCATTCTATAGTAACCGAAACTTTATCATTTGAAAACTCTTTTTACAATAGTTTAACAAATAGGTTGAAAGGTACACATAATTCTAATATTTATTATCTTATTTTTTCAAACTTACCTGAACTGACTCTGTCAAATTTTTTTAATGGAGAGGAACATGACTTGATTGTATCTGTAAGTAGTCAAAAAGGAGGACTTTCTACACAAAATACTACGCTTGTTTCTAACCAGTGGCACGGTTCGACAAAAAATCCTTATGTAATAAGTAGTGTTTTTAATCTATTGAATACGCCAACATCAAGTTTGCATTTCTCGCCCTATGATTACAACCCTGTAACACTCACAGCAAAACCCAACTTAACTAAAAATCAAATCAATACGCTATCCCCAGTGTTTAAAATGGATCCAGATTCTTTTAAAATCATCTCTCCACTGAATAATACACATTTCCCATTAAATGCCGTATTTTCAGTAGATATTACGACCTCTTTACCGATTAGTAGAATTGCAGTAATTTGTGATTATAACAATGAATATTTGCTTTATTCTAACAACAATAATAATAGTAGTAATCAATTTTTGGTTGATACTATTTTTGACAATCCAGGACCAAAACGTTTGTTGGCAATTGGCATAGATACTCTTTCAAATATATATTATTACGATACGCTGACAATAAACATAGATATAAATAACACTTTTATTACACAATTGAGAATTGACTCACTTTTGCTGGTTTCTACAATTACAGGAGAGACGCCTAAAATTACGGCATTAACAAATCACGGGCAAATAGATTTCTCAGATTTTAGTGAATTAAACTTTTATTTTTATACTAACAATGCTGGGGTTGAAAATGGAAAAATTATAGGGTATAACGTAGGCTATGATTCATTTAGGGTTGAATATAATGGGATATGGAGTAATATTTCTAAAATAACTGTCATTGATGCAGAAATAAATCCATGCCTGCTATATGGATTTAACCCATATATATTAGAAGGGAGTAGTAAAGTGATATGTTCTGATGAGACCACCACTCTTAACGCTACAGGTGGAGCATGGTATCAATGGAGCACTGGAGCAACAACATCAAATATTACTGTAAATGCTGGAACTTACTCTGTGACAATTTCAAATTTCCTGGGTTGTAATGATGTAGTAGGAATAGTAGTTTATGAACAAACAAATATTCCGAGTGCAACTGTAAATGACCAAACTATTTGTGCGGGTCAGTCTGCAACATTGACAGCAACCGGTGCAACAAGCTATGTTTGGAGCAATGGTGCAACGAGTAATACGATTAACGTTAGTCCGGTGACAACATCAACCTACACAGTGACTGGTATAACCAATGGATGTCAGTCTTCCTACGTACGTACAAGTAACAGTAAATCCAGAGCCCAACATAATTGTAAATGACCAAACTATCTGTTTGGGTCAGTCTGCAACATTGACAGCAACCGGTGCATCAGCTATGTTTGGAGCAATGGTGCAACGAGTAATACGATTAACGTTAGTCCGGTGACAACATCAACCTACACAGTGACTGGCATTACCAATGGATGTCAGTCTTCTCCTACGTACGTACAAGTAACAGTAAATCCAGAGCCCAACATAATTGTGAATGACCAAACTATCTGTTTGGGTCAGTCTGCAACATTGACAGTAACCGGTGCAACAAAGCCATGTTTGGAGCAATGGTGCAACGAGTAATACGATTAACGTTAGTCCGGTGACAACATCAACCTACACAGTGACTGGCATTACCAATGGATGTCAGTCTTCTCCTACGTACGTACAAGTAACAGTAAATCCAGAGCCCAACATAATTGTGAATGACCAAACTATCTGTTTGGGTCAGACTGCAACATTGGCAGCAACTGGTGCAACAACCTATGTTTGGAGCAATGGTGCAACGAGTAGTACGATTAACGTTAGTCCGGTGACAACATCAACCTACACAGTGACTGGCATAACAAATGGATGTCAGTCTACACCTTCGTCCGTACAAGTAGTAGTAAATGCACTTCCAGTTGTGGATTTAGGTACTGATATTATACTTCAACAAGGACAAACCGTTATACTCACTGCAACTGGGCCTGGGCTTAGCTACATATGGTCAACAGGAGAAACTTCGCCAACAATTATAGTAACAACAGTAGGGGTATATTCTGTTACTGTAACAGATAGTTTTAATTGTGTGACAGCTGACTCGGTTATTGTAACAACAACAACTTCTGCATCTGGCAAATATGAAATTCAAAAGTTGTGTTTTCCAAATCCAACACAAGATAAAATATTTTTAATATCTGATGGTGCTTCAATTTTATCAATTGAAATAGTTGATATTTTGGGTCGAATAATTAATATTGATAACTCATTTACTCAGGAAAACGAAAAATACGTGATAAATCTTGCTAATTTACCTATAGGAATTTATATTATTAACGTTTTTACTAAAGAATATTCTAAGGCGATTCCTATAATAAAAAACTAAATTTAAAGCAACTTCAACAAGTGTTTCGACCCGACAGGTGTCCCTACGTTTCTACCGAACCCAAGCCCCGCTGGCCCTAAGGTTACCTTGTCCAACCCTACCCACCCAAGCGCTCGCGCGAGGCTTTTTCGGCCCCGCGCGGCCTATCCGCCCCATATCTGCCGGTAAACGTTATTACAAATGCTCCCGAAACCACCAAATCTTGCAATTGTGAAAAAAGCAAAAAAATAATTTCGATGGTTAAAAAGATTTTATGCATGCTAAATCAACATTTACTGCTTGGTACCAGCAAGCGAGTATTATCTGTTTTGGTCATCACTTGTACTTGTTTTGCCGGTTTATTTGCGCAAATCTACTCAAAAAACGAGAAATTGCAAATAAGTATAAATGCTGATTTTGGTGTAGCCGTTAGTTTGCCTAAACACAATAATAGTATTTTATTCGTTCCGGCAAATGCCGGCCCGTATTATGGATTATTGGTAAACGCAAACTATAAAAAGATTAATGTAGAGACTGGATTACAAAATTTTACTTACCGTGTTAGTATGGCGGTTGAAGACGCCCCACTTCAAACAAAAATTTTTGCTTCATTTAACAATGTCAATACCGCTTACCATAGACTTCACTCATCAATAGGTTATACAATATACTTGAAAAACAGCCATTTTGCCGTTGAACCTTATCTGTCGGGAGGAATGCTTTTTACAAGTTCTGCTTATTCCAATTTATCGACCGGAAGTACCGGAAGTACAACTTCTCCAAATGACACAATCATTACTAATTTTTCGTACGGTATACAAAGAACTCAAAAACGCATTTTTGATGCAGGTTTAGGGGCAAAGTTTAAGTATAGATATAAAAAATTCACTGTTGCATTAAACGTTGAATACTTTCAAACATTTAGCCCCTGGAGTACTTTGTACGGAGTATATGACAGAAAAAGTTTACTACAAGGCAATCTGCATGCAATGCAATCATTTAGGTCCCCGGATAGAAATGTTATTGCTGGAATTTCAGCAGGCTGGTTCATATACAACTAGCATTTTTTCACCTCGGCAGGTGCTCCTTCCTTCCCTGCTAAACCCACTTCTCAGCGCCGCGGGCGGCCAGATATGGAAACGGACGGACGCGAGAAACGGTGAAAACATGCTTAATCTCTCAACTTTCAGATTAAAGAACAACTACTTATGTATAAACACTTTTTAGTATGGTGCATTTGTGCCCTGCAACCCTGGGTGACAATGGCTCAGGATGTGGAGAAATACCACGACTTGGTAAACAGGGCTGAATTGTATATCACAGAAAACAATGAAGAAAAAGCACTTATGCTTTATCAGGAAGCATTTAAGGAAAGGTTCGGGCATTTTTCGAAAGATTATTACAATGCACTTCTGTG
Organism: Lewinellaceae bacterium; assembly: GCA_016711435.1. Lineage (GTDB taxonomy): Bacteria > Bacteroidota > Bacteroidia > Chitinophagales > Saprospiraceae > M3007. The sequence goes on along the minus strand of JADJSY010000087.1, from coordinate 64,076 downwards.
TGCAATTCAAATGAAAGCGGATTCTTTGTGCATTGAATATACACAAGCACTGGCGAAGCGAGGTGTGCCTGTTAGTTTCTTCAACCAAGCGCATCTGCAATATGCAGGGTCTGTCAAAAACATATCTGCACTATATGAAGAGATAAGTACCGGGATAGATAAAAATTTGGTAGATACCCTTAAGTTGATGATTTTGGAAGATCAACAATACAGAGGAGATAACCTCGCTCAAGAGGGACGCATCCGTACAATAGATGAATTAAATTATACCCGGGTAGTTCGGATACTCAAGGAATATGGCTATCCTTCTGAACAGTTGACAGGGACCAACATGATGCGGAATGGACGTCGGATAGGCACAAGAAATGACTTTGACGTAATACTCACCCATCAGTTGAAAAATGGCCATTGCGAACTGATGGAATACCTCGAACATTCGCTTCGCAGCGGCTCGTTGAACCCGGAAGTTTTCGTTACACATGCTACCTACTGCTTTGACGAGGAGCAAAGACTGGGTTGCTTTAACAAAAATCAAGTCGTCTATTTCCAGATTGACAGCCTGATATTTACATGTGATTCGCCCAATGAAACATCCGTCAATAAAACCAGAAAGCAATACTATCTATGTTCGTTAGACGACTTAAAAAGAAAATACATTTTGCTTTCGACAAAACGAGAGAACAACCCTATTCGCTTCACTGCAACTATTCCATTACGTATCGGGAATTGAACGGAAATGATTTAGATAAAAACGTACAGGAATTAAAAAAAGAGAACCCCGGCATTCATTTATTTAAAGCACTAAAATCGAAAGAACCTTATTTTTGGTAGTATATTTGGCATCATTTAAATATCAGAACAACATGGAAAACAACCCAACATCAAAAAAATTAACCCACGTAGAAGGCGGGGAAACATCTGCTTCCTCGGCATCTTTCGTTGCCAGCGATGAAAGCAAGGCAAAGGCCAGAAACTTGCGTATCATTGCCATTCTTTCCTGGATTGTGGCCATCGGTTTTGAAATCTGGGCCATTATGCTGCTCCAAAAACCGCCGGTCAGCACGGCCTGGCTCATCGGTCTGATTGTAGCCGATCTTATTTTTGCCGTGATCGGCTCCGTGCTTTGGAAAAAATCGAACCGGCTCGATCCTGCCTCCGAGAAAGACCAGGTCAAGTTTTTCATTCAAAACCAGCTGGGTCTGATCATAGCGGTCATTGCTTTTTTGCCCCTCGTAGTGCTTATTTTCACGAACAAGGATCTGAGCGGCAAACAAAAAGGCATCGTCGGCTCTATCGCTGTGGTAGCGCTGTTGATTGCAGGCGTTGCGGGCGTCGATTTCAATCCGCCTTCCGTGGAGCAGTACACGGAGCAAACGAAAGAGGTAGAATCGCTGATGAATGGTGTGAACCACGTGTACTGGACAAAATCAGGCAAAAGTTATCACCTGTTTCAGGATTGCTCCTACATCAATACGGACAGGACGAATGAAATATTTCAGGGGACCGTTGCGCAGGGAAGGGAACTGAAAAACATTACAGACCTGTGCGACCGGTGCCAAAACAGGGCGGAAAAGGAGAAGGGCTTGCAGCCGGCAACGGGGAATTAGATTTGAAAAGGAACACTGATTTAAGGGATGAGGAATGAGGAATGAGGAATGCCGAGCGTGATGTCGGACATCACGCTCGGCATTCCTCATTCCTCATTCCTCATCCCTTAAATCAGTGTTCCATTGAATAATGCTACATCAAACTTTACAAGAAGCATCTACAGATAACATGAAACTTGAAAACACCTTATTTCAAAAAAGTTACCTCTATTTTATTGCTTTTTTCCTGCTGGTGCTGGCTGCTTTCTGGTTTACGTATTTCACCAGAATAGCAGAACAGGAGAATTACCGAATGCATTTGCACGGTATTACCCTGACCCTCTGGTGTCTGATGCTCATCTCGCAGGCATATTTGATCCGGGCGAAACGAAATGCCTTGCACCGGCTGATCGGCAAGTTTTCCTATGTGCTGGTTCCGGCGATGGTTTTTACCACGCTCGACCTGTTGCAATACCAGTTGCAAAAGCAACCTGTTTTTGGCTCCACGGAGTATTTCTTCGTAGCCTTAGTGGTAAATGCGCTGATTGTATTTGTAATCTATTACGGACTCGCTATTTTTTACCGGAAAAAATCAACGATCCATGCGCGGTATATGGTTTGTACGATTTTCCCGATGCTCACCCCTGCTACGGATCGGATCATCTATATTTTTTTCCCATCCCTGGTGCCGTTTCTGCCGACCATCGAGGGGCGTCCGATTGCTCCGGTGGTCGGGTTTTTAATAGCTGACCTGATCCTGCTTGGACTGAGTATCTGGGATTGGCGCTCGCACCGGCGCTGGAATGTTTTTCCGCTTGCATTACTGGTCTTGATGCTGTACCATTATTCGGTATTAAATTTCTGGGATTTCGGATTCTGGCAGTCCTTCTGCCGATGGGCTTTCTGATACGTGTGAATTATGTAACTCTTATTTCCAATCTCCCCTTCAAGCCGGCGTCGAACAACTCAAAGGCCTTCCTCCAACCCTGATACAAGTAGTTGAAAATGACATACTTCGTGATGAAGGCGAGGCTTTTGGTCGTAAATTGGAACTGGCCGGCGTGAAAGCAACAACAGTCCGGTACAATGGGGTAATCCACGACTTTGGATTGCTGAATGGTTTGGCTACCATTCCTCAAACAAAGGATTTTATCCTGCAGACTTCAAGTACATTAAAGAAATACCTTTAATAATAGGCAATCCAAGCGCAAACGGGTGAAAACGCGGTGTTAAAAATGGCCCGATAAACCCGGTTAATCTGGGAATTATGTAATATCTTTTTAAGATTGTGTAAAATTTTAGACCCGGTATGCTCCCACCTTTGCATTATCATTTTTTTAATTCGTGTAAAAAAATAATTATGCAACATCAAGAAAATAATGGTTCCGGAAGGGAAACGAAATCGAATGGTTCAGCCAAAAAAGGTGGGATGCAGGCCTCACAACTTATGCAATTATTTGAAGATGGGTTAAAGGATATTTATTGGGCTGAACAAGCATTGACCAAGGCCATTCCAAAGATGATCAAAAATGCAACATCGACTGAATTGGTAGATGCACTGACACACCACCTGAAAGAAACGGAAGAACAAATCATTCGTTTGGAACAAGTGTTTGGCGCCATCGGCAAAAAACCTACCGCTGAAAAATGTGATGCCATGGCAGGGCTGATTAAAGAAGCCGAAGGGATCATGGAAGACTGTGAAGAAGGCGCCATGCGTGATGCTGGTATCATTGCCGCAGCACAAAAAGTGGAACACTATGAAATTGCGACTTACGGCACACTGCGCCAGTTTGCAGACACACTCGGTTTGAGTGCTGCCGGTGATTTACTTCAAACAACACTGGATGAAGAAAAAGCGGCAGATCAAACATTAACCAATATAGCAGTATCCACAGTAAATATTGAAGCCGGCGAGGAAGTTTTCTGAATTGGCTGATGTTGGGTTTATAAATTTATGGGTTTATAGTTGATCGTTTATAGGTTTATAGAGTGATATCTAATAAACCATAAACCTGTCAACTATAAACCCATAAACTTTTAATGCGTCACCACCACTTTCGCGCTTCCCCTGCCTTCCCCGCTGATCATTTCCAGGGTAAACAAGCCGGACACCAAATTCATACAATCAATCTGCATGGCAGTAGCGCCGGGGGCTGTCGGAATGGTACGGATCAGTCGCCCCGTGGCATCCCAGATGCGCAGCAGGCCTTCGCCGCTGAGCGGTTTTTCAAATCGCAGATGCAGTTCGTCGTGTGCCGGATTGGGGAAAATGCCCATCGCAAGGGCTACTGGATTGCCGGTGCCTACCGTGCAGTCGAAGGCCGGGTTGTACACCACCAATTGAGAGAAAAAGTTCACACAGCCGGTGTTCAGGTCGGTCACCTCAAGGCCGTAGGTGCCGTTGGCAGTGGCGCAGAAGCGAAAACCCGTTTCGCCGGGGATCGGAGCGGCTTCATTGTACCATTGCAAACTATATTCAGCCGGTAAAGCCAGCGTATCGAATAAACGCAGCGAGTTATTCAGGTTTGAAAATGCAGGCGAGGCCGGCAGCGGGTGAACGGATACGGAAGCAATATTCGAAATCGCCGTACAACCTTCCGGGGTGCCGATTTGCACCTGGTAATCGCCGGACTGGCCGGGTTGATACAAAAAGTCCGTAGCGCCCTCGATAGGCAGACCGTCGCGGAACCATTGGTTGCCTGCCCCGTAGGAAGAAAGCAGGACGAGAGAATCCGAACCCACACAGGCGCTCAATCCCTGTGGCGCGCTCAACGTCGGTGCAACCGGCAAAGGATATACAATAACAGTGTCCTGCGACACCACTTCCTCGATCGGGTGTTGAATATTGAGAATCACCGTCAGGCCGCCCGCCGTGAGCGTATCGCCGCTCAGGATATTAAACGGCACGGTACCGCAGTCGTCGTCGCTGCCTTTAAGTCCGCTGTCTTCATCGGCCACAAAGAGTGTATAATTACCTTCCCCTAATTTTAAACTGACCGGCCAGGTGTAGGGTAGGGGCGTGTTATTGACATACGGGGAAGAGTTGAAAACCACCGAATCATTGGGTAGTTTAATCAGGAAATACAGGTCCGGCACCCCTGCGCCTAACTGATCCACACAATCCACATCCAACACAGTGACGCTTTCCAGGATGTAGCCGGCGGTATCGACCGTTGCCTCGTAGGAAACCGTGTAAATGCCCGGCTCGTCGTAGGTATGCGGAGGCGGGTTTTCACTTGTGGAGGTCGTACCATCGCCAAAATCCCAGGCGTATGTAAATCCATCGGCGCCGCCGGAGGGCACATTATTTTCAAAAGTAACTTCTGCGCTGCCGCAGCCCGTGTAATTGGTCATACTGAAACCGTCGGTGTTGCTCACTTTCGGCGCGATGTAGATGCGCATCGGGAACGTTTTTTCCTGCACGAGGAAAAGCACCGTCGCTTTGATTTTAACCGTCAGCACAAAGGAGTCGGAAACCGTCGGCATACCGCAGATTTTGATGCAACCGTCCGTTTCGGTGGCCGTCTGAAATTCCCACTGGCTGGGCTGCCAGTAAAGTCCCTGCGGCAAGCCGTCCACCGAAATAATTTCAATTTTACTAATGGTAAGACCCGGAGGTGTGACACTGTCAACTGCTGCAACAGGCGTCGTGGTTTTGGGCATGCGGAAAGAAACGTCTTCACTGTAGGGAAGTCCCGCTTCCCCGTCGGGTATATTTTGCAGGTACAGGGTGTCTTCCGGCAAACTTTCAGGAAGCGCGGTCTGGCAGCCCGGACAGCCGGACTGAGCAGTGAGGGTCTGGATACAAAGTGCTGATAAACAAATGGATAAGAGGTGCAGAAGTCGCATAGACAACCGGGTTTTATTTGTGAAAAAATACGCTCCGCGGCGAATCAGGCAGGATTACAGGCAAGTTAGTTATCCGTTATTAGTTATTGGTTATTCGTGCTGATAATCAAGCATTTGCAATCAATTTAAACTAATATCGACGAAGTACTTATATGGCGGGGAACGAACTTTTCAAGGGGGGTTTGGTTGAAAGGAGGGAAAGGGGATTAAAAGATTCTCCAAGACACTTTAACGACTAAAATTTTCGAGCGGATAATATCCTTTTACCCTTTCAACCCTCAACAACCTTCCATTATCTAGCGCAATCACCATCACCTTCGACACCTTGCCTTCCCGGTTGCTCAGGCTGTAAAAATACGTGCCGTCGGCTAGGCTAACGGCGTCGAAAGTGAACTGGTTGGTACCTTCAATGAGGCGGATATTTTGCTGGTGCATTCTTCGTCCCATCAGGTCGAATACTTCAAACTGGAAATCGCCGGTCGTGACAGATTCCACTTCGATGGTGGTTTGCTGACCGAATGGATTCGGCTGGTTTTTGATACCCACGATCTGGCTGTTCAGGTCGTAAGCGGAAGAAACGCAGTTGTTGGCCGCGTTCAGGATCAGGTAATAATTGCCCGGGGCCACTGGGCCTGGAAAGGTAATCGGTACGGGTGCGAAAGTCGTCTGGATAGTAGCTGCAATAACCAAACTGAACGTATCGGGTGTATTGGCAGCTGTCGGCGTGCCGTACAACAGGATACATCCCAGGGTGCCGGCCTGAAAAACGCAGTTCGGCGGATCGCACAGGTATGTAATGCCCACTGGCTGACCAGACAATGCGCCTGAAGTGGCGATGCTGGCACTCGTAATAGGCAACGTGATACCTTGAAAAGTAAATGAAGACGGCACTTCCAGCGTAAACGACTGAAGATAAGGTTGTCCGATACAAGCCTGCGCCAAAGCGTAGACCTGGTAAGTATCCGTGTAAGGACGCGGCGTAATAATAACAGAATCATTTTGCAGCACAGAAGAGTCACGAACACAGGTTTGCGCCTGTACAGCGACAAAAGAGGCCACGGTAAACAGCAGGAGTAGGAATTTTTTCATAGTTAAGTTGAAATTTGTGTGGAAATCGGGTTGGGTTAAAGTTAAACCGGGGTGAATTTCCGGCGTTTTTGGCATATTTTTTTAAAATACTGAGTTCTTGTCAAAATTGATTCATGTTTTTGTGATCCATGACACCAGCCAACCACCCCAACCCCTTATTTAAACCGGAAAACAAAACGGGGAACTGGCATGATACCAATTCCCCGCAGAGATATTTTAACAAAACAATAGCAAAACGCTTGCTACTTCGCACTTCGGACTGTCGACTTCGGACTGTCGACTTACTTCCTCGCTGCGTCCACAATGGCTTTGAAGGTAGCCGGGTGGTTGAGCGCCATGTCGGCCAATGCTTTGCGATTCAGGGTGATCCCTTTCTGGTCTAAAGCATGGATGAAGCGGCTGTAATTGATACCCATCGGGCGTGTGGCGGCATTGATACGCGCAATCCAAAGGCGGCGGTAAATGCGTTTTTTGAATTTGCGGTCCCGGAAGGCATAATTCCAACCTTTTTCAAGGGCGTTTTTTGCTACGGTGTAGACTTTTGAACGGGCGCCGAAGAAGCCGCGTGCGGCTAACATAATTCTTTTCCGGCGGGCGCGACTGGCCGGGTTGTTGGTTGCTCTTGGCATACAATGTTACTTTTTAGTGCGACTTCGGGATGGCCTTGCGACCATACTTTTGCCAAAGTCCTCGTTAAAAAAGGAGAATTTGTTTCCTGCTTTCAGGAAACGGGGCAATCGGAAAAAACAGGATCAGATCACCAACAGGCGCTCGATACGAGCGTGTTCGGTCTTGTCAACCACTACGCTGCCGCGCAGGTGGCGTTTTTGTTTTTTCGTTTTTGTACTTGCGATGTGGCGCAATCTTGCCCGGTTGCGCTTCACTTTACCTGTACCAGTAACCGAGAATCTCTTCTTGGCGCTGGAGTGGGTCTTCATTTTCGGCATGATAAAACGATTGTTATTTAAAATTGGAGCGCAAAGGTAGTACGTTGCGACAAAGCGCAAAAGAAATTGGAAAAAATAAGTGTTTTGGTGTTTTAGTGTTTTGGTGTTTTAGAACAGCATTTGTACACATTTTTTGACAATCAGTAACTTACAGTTGCTTGTTCAAAAACACAAAAACCAAAACACAAAAACACCTATTTAATCATCTTTTTTCTTGGGAGCGCCCTTTTTGGGCGACAGGATCACGCTCATACGTTTGCCTTCGAGGCGTGGCATCTGGTCGGCAGCGCCGTGATCTTCGAGTTCTTTCATAAAACGCAGCAACAGCAGCTCGCCCCGGTCTTTAAATACGATGGCACGGCCGCGGAATTGCACGTAGGCTTTTACTTTATTGCCTTCTCCAAGGAAACTTTTGGCATGGCGCAGTTTGAAGTCGAAGTCGTGCTCGCCGGTTTCCGGTCCGAAGCGGATCTCTTTGAGTTCCACTTTGGAGGAATTGGCTTTCATCTCTTTTTCCTTCTTCTTCTTCTGGTAGAGGAATTTGTTATAGTCGGCAATGCGTACGATGGGAGGCTCCGCATTGGGCGTGATTTCAATCAGGTCAAGCCCCATTTCTTCTGCAAACTTCTGGAGTTTGGAGGTAGGAAAAATGCCATTTTCAATAGTTTCCCCGACTACTTCGCTGATTTCAGCCAGGTTTTCGCCCACTAAACGAACTTCCGGTACCCGGATGAATTCATTGATACGGTGTTCGGGTTGGTGCTGATGGCGCGATGGAAACGGGCGGCCCCCTCCGGGGCGAGCGCCGGGCGGACGAGCGCCGGCGGGTTTAGGACGGTAAGGTTTAAATGCCAATTAAGAATGATGGTTTAGTGAAAAAATCAGGTTGCCTCCACGCAGGAGATGCAAACTTCTTGGCAAAAGTGGGACAAAAATAACGCATTTTATGCTTTGTGGCTGCTCGAAATGGTAATTTTTTTAAGATTATTTTACCGCAAAGGACGCTATCCAATAGAAGGCGACTCATTTGAACTTTGGAATTCTGTTTTTTTCGGCGAGGTGTTTTTTACCGCAACGGACACGAAGTGGTTTTCACAACATTACTCATCCCGAATTTTACAGAGATTCTATCGGCCAAAGTTTTTACTTTATCAATAATAAAGTGAGATGCCCGGGCCGTCGTTGGCGTCCTCGCCAACGACATTGTACCACTCATGCTAAGCGATTTGATCCATTATTTTGCCTGGCATGGGTGATAGTCTGTCGTTGGCGAGGACGCCCAACGACGGCCCGGGCGGCTCGGTGTACCACCAGGATCCGTTCACTCTACGCGGGGTAAGCCGAGTTGGAACGCGTTCGTAGAGTGGACGGATCCCCCGCAGGATGACAAAAGTAGCGTACAGAGCACGTAAAGTGCGGGGTCGTAAGACCCTCGCACGGCGGTGACGCTTGGCTTGCCAACTCTCATAAGCCATTGATGATCACTAATTCCTGAGCCAAACGTTACCGCCGTGCGAGGGTCTTACGACCCCCGCCTTACAATCCTGTTCCAAGAAAGGAGGACCCACGCACTGCATAAAAAACTTTTTGTTTTAAAAAACCATTCATAAAACAATTTTACCGGTTTTATCTACCTTTGCACATCAAGCCACCATCCAGAAAATGTTCGCCGACATCATCCTGCCCCTCGCCCTGCCCAAACGCACCTACACCTACTCCGTACCGGAGTCGGCGCGCGCGCTGGTCCAACCGGGCGTTCGGGTGGAAGTACAGTTTGGCCGCAGCAAATTGTACAGCGGACTAGTAGCGCGGGTACACGCCGAAGTACCTGATTATCAGGTAAAACCGATTATATCCGTGCTGGACGAGGTGACCGTCGTGACGCCGCAGCAACTCGCACTTTGGGACTGGATTGCCGCCTACTACTGCTGCACCCTCGGAGAAGTGATGTCCGCCGCATTGCCCGGCCACCTGAAACTGACCAGCGAAACCAAATTAGTGTTCAGCAACATTTTCGGCGACGATTTTAGCGCCTTAGACAACGACGAATACCTCATCACGGAGGCCTTGCAGATACAGCAGGAAATCACGGTGGAAGACGCCCGCAAGATTCTGAATAAAAAAACGGTCTTTCCCGTCATTCAGCGTTTGCTGACAAAAGGCGTGCTGTTTCTGCGCGAGGATTTGCAGGAAAAATTCAAAGCGCGCAAACTCACTGCCGTACGGCTGACCGAACCCTATCGCTCCCAACCCGATCTGTTGCGGGAAGTAATGCGCGATTTGCAAAACAAGGAACGGCAATTAGAAATCCTGATGGCCTTTCTTGCGCTCGACAAAAACCAGCCTTTTGTCCGCAAACAGGATGTGCTGTATAAAGCCGACGTCACCGAATCCTCCCTGAATACCCTGTTCAAAAAAGGAATCCTGGAGCGCTACGACATGGAAGTGAGCCGCCTCAGCGGTTACGAGGATGAACTCGTGGAAGTCGATGATTTGTCGGATCAGCAACGGCAGGCGCTGTCGGAAATCGACGTCCAACTGGCAGAAAAAAAAGTTGTTTTGCTCTACGGCGTGACCGGTAGCGGCAAAACCCGCGTGTATGTCGAGATGATCCGCGATGTGATGCGACAGGGCGGACAAGTGCTGTATTTGCTGCCGGAAATAGCGCTTACTACGCAGATTATCAGTCGCTTACAAAAAGTATTCGGCGATGAGGTCAGCGTGTACCATTCCAAAGTAAACACACACGAACGCGTGGAAGTCTGGAAAGCGGCCTCTTCGGGCAAAGCGGTCATTCTGGCCGCGCGAAGCGGTTTGTTTTTGCCTTTTCAAAACCTGCAACTGATTATCGTGGACGAAGAACACGATAATTCTTTCAAACAATACGACCCGGCGCCGCGCTACCACGCCCGCGATACGGCGATCTACCTGGCCCATCTCTACGGCGCCAGGGTGTTGCTGGGCACGGCCACACCTTCCATTGAATCCTGGCACAATGCGCAAACAGGAAAATACGGTCTGGTAGAAATGCCGCTGCGTTTCGGCGGACTCGAACTGCCTGAAATTCAGACCGTTGACCTGCGGGAGCAAATGAAAACGAAGCAGATGCAGAGCCTTTTTGCAACGCCGCTGATCGAACATTTGCAAAAGGCCATTGAGAAAGGCGAGCAGGCTATTTTATTCCAAAACCGCCGCGGTTACGCGCCGATGCTCGAATGCCAGGTCTGTGGCTGGAACGCCCAGTGCCGCCACTGCGACGTGAGCCTGACGTTCCATAAACACACCAACCGGCTGCGCTGCCATTATTGCGGCTACACGCAGGAACCTGCCGTTGTTTGCCCTGCCTGCGGTAGTGGAAAAATTACCCTGCGCGGATTTGGCACCGAAAAAATTGAAGACGAACTCAAACTATTCCTGCCCAATGCCCGCATCGGGCGCATGGACCTGGATACTGCCGGTTCCAAAAATAACCTGCTGGCACTTCTCAGCGATTTTGAGGAACGCCGCCTGGACATCCTGGTGGGTACCCAAATGGTGACCAAAGGCCTCGATTTCGACAATGTATCGCTGGTCGGTGTGCTTGGCGCTGACCAACTGACCAAGTTCCCCGATTTTCGTTCCGGCGAACGCGCTTTCCAGTTGCTGACCCAGGTAGCCGGTCGCGCCGGGCGAAAATTCAAACGCGGGTCAGTACTCATCCAGGCGTTCGATCCGAAACACCCGGTGCTGCTGGAAGTATTGCGCGGCGATTTTCGCGGCTTTGCAGAACGCGAACTGCATGAGCGACAGGCGTTTCACTACCCGCCTTTTTACCGGCTCATCAATCTCCAACTGCGTCATAAAGACCCGAAAGTGGTGCATGACGCCGCTGCGCAATTCGGCAAAATGCTGCGTCAGAAATTGGGCGACCGCGTACTCGGCCCCGTACAGCCCAATATCGCCCGTATTCGCGGCTATTATGCGCAGGATATTATGCTGAAATTGGAAAAATCAGCGCCGCTGCTCAGCGATTCCAAAGCGCTCATCCGGCATTCCACGGAAATACTTATCGGCAAACCCGGCTTCGGGCAGGTGCAGGTGGTAGTGGATGTGGATCCGATGTGAGGAAGGTTTGATGGTTTGAGGGTTGATTGTTGAGGGTTGAGAAGTTTGATGGTTTGAGGTGAATTACCTCCAAAGCATGGGTTACCACCCTCAACCCTCAACATTCTCAACCCTCAATCAACCCTCAACAAAATCAACAATCCACACAACACACCTCCGGCACCGCCGACAGCGTCGAAGTACGCAACAAACGGTAATTTCCGAGATCGTCCGAAAGCGGCCTGGCTATCAATTCCTCCGGCATTTGTTGCGCAAACAACTGCGTTTTTTGCAGGCTGCTGGCGGTATGGCGCAGGAAATCCATTGCTTTACCCGGATCATCGGCAGCATTAGCCAGGACTTGATGGCTTTGAACAAATTCGCTGTGCATCAGAAAATGCTCGGCCGTCGGCATCATTTCCACGCATAAAACGCTCAGTTCGCTGTCGGCGGACAAGCCATAGTTTTTGAGCAAAGTACTGATTTCAGCATTGGTCCATGCTGCAACGGATTGTTTGGGCGCATCGTTTGTTGTAGCGGTTAAAGGGAATGCAGCGCCCGCTGGAACCAGGATATTTTCCGGCACAGGGCGCATCAAACGGTCGTTCAGCAAAATATTGCGGTTGTCGCTGTCATCGGCCATACGCACCTGTGCATACAGCAAGGCCCACATCTGGGTGCGCACCGGACGGGCAGTCAGTCTGCGGCCATCGAACACAGCTTCAGCATGCGGCGCCGAAACCCGGATGCGATCTTCATTGCGGTCGGGCGATGCAATCAGTTGAGGATAAGGATGTTGTACGCCCTGATAACTCAGCGCCCGGCCAAACCTGCCCTGTGCCGTACTCCAGCCGTCGCGGTGTCCAACGCGGAATTCATAGGTGAAAAAGCCGAACAATTCGGGTGATTCCGGGTGCAGACCAGGCGGTAAAGGCACCAGGAAATGCCGCTGACTGTCTGTGGCCGGAATGAGTTGCTGCATGGCATTCAGCCCGGACTGGTTGTCGCTGTGGCCGGGACTGATGATCCGAACAGGCTCCGGTTCGATGGGTAAAGGCGGTTCGGTTCTGGGTTTCATCCAGTCTTCCGTCCATTCTGCCAGCAAAGGGTCGGGCGCGTACGCCGTGATCCGGCCGAAATACGTATCCCTCGGATTTTTTAAAGGCGCATCAAATTCCACCCAGAGATAGCGCTGCCGCACCTCCGTATTGGCATAGGCTGCATCCCGCGCATAACGGCTCAGCGCCATACCCGCACTGACTATGTTCGGCATTTGAGCGGGTGGGGTAGTGATGGGTAAATGCAGTTGGAGCAGGAGTGGGCCATCTGCGGCAAGTTCCGGGTTATCCGTTTTGAAATTGGGGTGTATGCGGTATTCCAGCAGGATTTCATCTGGAAACAAATTCGGGTCGACCGATTTTGGTTCGACCGCATCGATGAAACACAGGAAAGTCTGTGTGCGGTCGGCTTGTACAATAGCCAGGATATTGATCGCTTTTTTCAATTCGATATCGCCCACCAGGGTTTCCGGCTCCCAGTCTTCCGCCAGGGCAAATTTCTTTCTCCTGTAAATATCAATGCTCACAGGCTGGATGCCATCCCAGGACCAGTCGCGGTCGATCAACAAAGTAATCGGCACCAACCAGTGATTGATCATATCATCTTCGGTAGCGATCGTGAGGCTGGTATTGTCGGGCGAAAGGGTGTGTCGAATGGCTCGTGCAGCGCCGAATTGCCAGCGCTGGCCGGTTTTTCCCATCAAAGACAAACCTTTGTTTTCCACGTCTATGGCTTTCGCCAGTCGTTCAATCAGTTCGGGTTGCTGGTCGGGCGCCGCTTTACCACCAACAAAAATGTGTTTGAAATTGGCCTTTAATTTTTGTTCTTCTAGGCGGCGCAGGTAAATGCCCCGGATCATGGTTTGTTCGCTGGTGGCTTTGAAAAAAGCCGTTTCGACAGCGGCGGCACGCCGGGTAACGATGCGGGAGCGCATGCCGAGTAGTGTGTCATCGTCGGCGTAATAATCGTTTTTGTCGCTGCACCTGGCCCGCAGGGTAATCTGGATATCGCGGTTAGAAGGCAGTACCAGCTCCTGCAAATCGTCTATCAGGTCGCCATTGTCGGATCGTCCTAGCAATTGAAGGTTGTTGGAACCATCAAAATGAATGACGGGGCGATCCACAAAAGTGAGTGACAAGTTCAGTTCGCCGTTTAAATCTGCCGGAAAGGCCCGGTTGGTCGTGTACAATACAGCGTAGTTGTCCTGCGGGTGGTGCTTTGAAATCGTCGTATCCATGTCCAGAGAGCGAACAGCCACTTCTATTTCCAGCCGGTCGACATCCGGGTCGGCAATGCCGATGTCGCGTTTTCCGGCTGCCACATCGAAGTCGGCTTTGAGCAGATCCAGGGCGTCGGGGTAGGCGCCGGTGAACAACACACTCGGGTATCCGAGCAACGGCCTTTGCACAACCAATTGATTTTCTTCAAAATAGGCGTCTTCTTTTTCCGACAACACATTTTGAATACGTACAGTTTGCGGGATGGCGTGGCGTTTAAAATGATGGGTTGCTACGGGCGCCTCCGCGTCGTATACAGGTGCTTCGGTACTCAGCGGGCCGCCGCCGGTCATGTCGGCCAGTCGTGTCCGGAACTGATATTGCCGGCCGTACAGCAGCGGGATAGCGTCCAGGCCGACAGGTGCATAAGCCAGGTTTTTGGTGGCTGTTTGCGGGGTGCCATCCTGCATTTGATGCTGGTCTTTGCGGTACAGGTCGATGGCGTCTTCATCCTGAAGTACAAGGCTTTTGCCGGTCCAGTAGGCAAAAAAGGCCGGCAACCAGAAAGGTTTGCCTTTTCGCCCGTCGGGAATAGCGGGGTAGACTTCCACACCCAATTCACGTTGTGCGTCTACGGTATCGATCAGCGCTGCGCCCAGCGAGAGATCCGTTTTATTGCGCACCTGGCAAAGAGAAATCCAGGCATTGGGATTGTCCGGGTCGGGGCTGATTTCACGGGCGTCGATGCGATAGCCGATCACGCCCATGGGCGCATCTGCGCGCTGCATATCAGCAGGTTTTTTCGGGTCAATCTCCAACTGGCGGTTCATCCAGATCAGCAATTGTTCGTCGTCCCAGCCGAGGCGGATACCCGAATCATTGGTGACGGGAAATTCCGGATCGCGCTTTTCTTTGAGCATGTGGTCGCTGGCCGGCTGCTGCGCGTGCACGATCTTGGCAAACCCGTCGTCGTAAATACTGGCTTCCAGCAGCATTTCGTCGTAAGCGGAAGGCATGGCGGGGTTATCGGGTGGCGGAGTATTTTCGTCATGGCGGACGCGAAATTGTACCGCCGAAAATAATTGCCGATTGACGCCGGAAGGAATTTTGGGCAAACGCGCCGCATAACGCCTGACCAGTGTTAAATCGGCAAACTGATAATCCGAGCCATCTGCGATATCGAGGTACAGCCAGCCGCCATTCTCCAGCAAACCGGGCGCGAGGTCGACAAACGCTTCGTGGATAAAGCCGCATTTTTTAGCAATGGCGGGCTGCCGCAGGCAAAATGCAAACACCTGCCCCCAACTGACCTGATCGGTATCGGGTTGGAACAGCGGATCGGGCTCTTTTTCCTGATCGATGGCGCAGGCGTAACTATCGTCGGTAACAGCGCGGTCGGTGCGCGGCTTCGTAAAATGAAAGGCTTCCCGGTAACTGGTCGGCAGGTATTTTCTGGCATGATGCTGCGGTAAGGGCGGTTCAGCAGTGGCGGTGCTGCTGATGTCGAAGCGCAGGGCCAGGGTATTGAAAATTTCGCTTGCATCAGCGTCTATGGGTGTAGCCGGCAGCAGTTCACTGACATCGGGTATGAGGTCGAGTCGCGGATATTTGTCTAAGGAGGCCAATATCTGGGCGCGCAGGCTGAGCGTAGCGTTGACCCAGGCAGGCGAAAGCGCCTGGATTGGGTCGTCGAGCAATGGACTGAAATTGCGCGGAATAATCAACACATTGAAGTAGAGCCGGTCGTTTTCAATGCGTTGTGGGAAAGTCAGTATGCTGAGTTTTGCTTCCATGATAAGTTTGGTTTTGGGTTAAGCGATTTGACGGTTTTCCTGGAAACTCTTGGAGAAACTGATATTGATCACGAGGAAAATACTGATATCGAGGCTGAACGTCACTTGTGCAATACAATCTGTTCTGCCCGCTGCCAGGTCACGCCGAACTTTGCCGGAGGCTTCTATCTGGATTTGAATGGTTACCAAGCCTGCGAGCAGTTCCGCCCTTCCCCGGAACAGGATAAAAGCGCCGACGACGATAATACGGGTATCGATGGAAACTTCCACGCCGGCAGCGAAGTACACACTCACATTGCCGATCACCGGCAATCCGACCACCAGTTCCACGCCGAAACCGATTTTCATATACAAACCGGGGCCGCGTATCGTATCGGCACTGACCCGCAACACACAACTGCCCACGGCATAGACGGTCGCTGCGGCCACAGATACGCACATGACGCTCAGTTTGCCGCCAAACTCCAGGTAAGCGCCGCCGCTGGGCATCGGCGAGCCGCCTTCCGGGTAGGGCATCCCGACATTGAAATAACAACCGAGTTTCAGGCTGGCTTCCAGGCGAAGCGGGGCGATGGCGCCGCCGGTTCCTGCAGGCGGGAAACGCAATACGGGTATTTCCTTGTCTGCCTGAAACTTGTACTCCCAGTTGTTCGGGCTGTTGCTCATGGCTATTTTCAGCCCTTTCGATAAACTACCTGCATAATCTCCGCCACTCAGGGAAAGCAGTACTTGCAGAATATCTATGACGGGTTGCATTTCATCGCTGAACAGCAATTCCGGCGCCGTAAAACCGGGCGCCTTGCCTTTTTCGGTATCGAATTTACCGCGAATCCTGAACAGGCGTTTCATATCCAGCAAATCGACCACCATCGTTACATCGTCGAGTTTGTTGGTCCATTGTTTGGCGACTGCGGTGCTATCCAGGTTGAAATTTGCCAAACCGGCGACGCCTTCCGGAGCGCCATTTTTGTCCTTTTTGACGTATTCGGCGTACACTTTTACATCTTTTTCATTGATAAAAAAGATGGTTTTATCTTCTAATTTCTGTTGTAAAATTTCGCCCGGGACGTTTAGATTTTGCAATTGGTAACCCGCGTCGTTGATATTCAGTTGAAAACCATTGAAGTCGAGTCGCGGCAAATCGCCTATTTTCGGGAAAATACCTTTGCTGTTGAGCAGGCGATAAGCATCCGCGAGGTCGGGTTTTGAACTTTGTAACTGTTGCAATCCATGTAAAAAGGAGGGATTGCGGAACAACACTTTCTGGGTATCCGTATTTTGTAAAAATGCGTACTGTGTGGCCCGGTCCTCCGAGTTCAGGTTGAATAAATCGCCGGGATTAGCCAGTTCCAGTGGGTTATTATTGTTGGCAATCGGGTGTAGTCCGCGCTGGATCAGCGGCACCACCGAATTGCTGATCGGCAACACTTCTCCGGTCGATTTTTTGTGTGCCACTACACTCCAACTGCCGTCTTTGGGCAATACGGGTGTGCCTTTAGCGGCTGTCACAAACACGATTTTCCCGGCTTCGACCGAGGGTTGTACTTCCACCCGGCTGAGGCGCATGGTCTGTTTACTTTCCCCGATGTCGATCAGGCAATCCACCGGGCCACCCAAACCGTTTTGCATCAACAGCAGGTTCCTGAACAATTCAGCGGAAATAGGCACCCCCCTCGGCGCCACCTGCAGGTAACCCAGCATACGTTTGGAAGGTGTCCGGCCATCGATGCCGCCTTGAATGATGCCGTCTATCTGCACATCGGCATCGAAATAAACAGGTCGCAGGTCGACTTCCAATGGTTGGCCGGCCCCCACCAGGGTGGCAAGGCCGTTGTTTTCATTGATATAATAACCGGTGGTTTTAAACCAGTTATCTGTAAAAGGATTCAGGTCATCACTTTCCACAATATTGCGGACGTTGAATACGCCTTTTACAATACCCGCGTGGAACCCATACCCTTTTTCTACAATGCCGTCGTCGATTACGGTATCGAAATCATATACGCCGTCACTTTCTGCGCGCCATCCGCTGTCTATCCGATACACCAAAGCGGCGCTGTTGCGGTACATCGTGATCGTGCGCACCACCCTGATCCCCCAGGGGTAGACGATACTCCGCACCTGTATCACTTCCTGGGCAGTGCGGCCGCGCCACACATCGAATTTAGCCTGAGATGTTTGAGCGATGACGGCATACGGATCTACCCAGTGGCTGAAAAGATTGGCGCCGTATCCGCTGAAATCATACCGTTCCACCGGAACACCGCGTTGAATCAGTTTACCTCCATCCGGCCCGAATTCGTTGTTGAAAATCTGGGTCACCGTAGCGGAAAGTATACTTTTATTCAGGTCCTGACCGAGCGGACTGCGCAGGTTGTACAACTGCGTGGTCATGCCTTCAAAGTTGCGGTTATTGTGCGGGTGCAAATAACCTTTGGTACTGATCTGCAAAGCGGTTTGAATATCGCCCCCGAATTGTTCTTGTAGCCGCCCGATCGTAGCGCCGGGGACAGGCGGGTTGTTTTTTATCGTTACTTCCTGGTTGTATCGCGCAATACCGAGCATGCCGAAAGGCAGGGTGAAAAAACTCCAGGCTTTAAACTCCGGGTTGTTATTGTAGCCTTCATCGAGGTATTCGGCTACCGGAAGGGGGGCTATCGGCACGGTGTCGCTGCCGGTATTGCCGATGAGCGTCGGCGGGCCGTCGTCTTTAAACAAGAGCAAACCCTCCGGTGGGTCGTTCGCAACATTGGTGGCCTTTGCTTTATTAAGCACAGGTTCCCAACTGATTTGCGGAACAGTAAAAAGGCGCACCAGCCGACCCGTAGCCACCACATCCATGCCATCGGCAGAAAGCGGGTTTTGGTCTGTCACCACTTCAAAACGGCGTTCAAAAATGAATTGCTCGTCGAGGTATCCCACATTTACGCCCATCCAGTCGGCAGCCGTACTGACGTCTAACAGGCTGAAAAAATGGTGGTTCCGGTAAACGTCGTTCACCCGAATGTTCACATCGTATTCTTCGAGCCAGGCTTGTTCTCCTAAATGAACACCAGCATGCAGGCTGAACCGGGCGGCTGCTTTGGCTGCCCGCTCGGCGCGCGTATTGTTTTGCTCATGGAGCGATCTTTGCAGATCGAGCATGGGATTCATGTGTATATACAGGTTCGCCTCCGAATCTGCGAGGTCGCCGAAAATGAAACTGGTTCCCGGCGCTTCGGCTGCCTGCCAGTGCATCGCACCGATTAACAGCCGCTGGATATTGTTGAGCCGGTAAACGCCCTCCCTTCCTTCCAATTCGATATGCATCCATTTGAAAACGCCTGTATCGGCAGCGTAAGGGTCGGGCAGGGCAGGCAGATAACCAACCAAAGCAAAGGCGTAGAGCAGACTGCTTTCAATAAATGTATCAGCTTGTGGAGACAGTTCGCCGCTCAGCAAAAACGCATTGATCGGAGAAACGGTCAGCAGGGCATTGTTGAGCGCAATAGCCCGGCTCTGAAAAGTGAGTTCCCCCGCCGCCGGATCATTCGGATCTTGATTATCCTGAATGACATTTTCATCGTACAGCAGGGAGTAGTCGCTAAGTGGGCCGTACGAGCGAAGGTAGATGGAGGTTTTTGTCTGAAGGTTGAAAGGCTCCTGGTCAGCGCCGACGGGCCGGTCGAGTTTGCCCTCACAATTGGTAATCGACACAAGGGCCTCTGTGCCGGCGGCGTTGCTCTGGTAAATAAACGGGAATATGCCGGGATATTTTAACCGGATGTCGTTCCAGCGGGCCTGGCTGTCCTGCCAAAGCCGGAGCGTTTGGGTCGCATACTCCGTGGCGGTTTCCAAAGCAATGATCTGTAACTGACCCGCCGCCGCATTTACCCAGCAGCGGTTGATCTGCAGGGGTGCGGTGACTGCCTGGTTGACATCCAGCAATCCGGCGCAACTGGCAAGTAGTCCTGTTTTCGTTCGCACAGACAACATGCCTGCGCCTTCTGCTGATAAAGGCCAGCCCATTTCAGCGGCGGGCAACAACCAGGCAGCGTTCTCGATGGCTGTTAATCCCGATAGATTTAATACCGGCGATAAGGATTGCGCGATATTCAAATCGGTCAAATCCGGGGTCATTGGAACGGAAACGCCGCTAAAAAGATAGTTGAATGTGGCGGGGCCTTGCGTCCATTCAAAATTTTTCTCTTCGCCGTAGATATTCCAACCCGCCCCGGCTACAGATGTAAGCCCCGGGGTGCTTTGGTGCAACCGAAGTTCAAAACCTTCGGGTGGGCGGAATTGGGAAACCCGCGCATCGGCGCCCTGGGCAACATCATCCGGGATCGCCTTTATGTCGGGGACAAGCGTATAAATATCCAGCCAGAAGCGCCTGCCATCGCGGTTGAGGACGGGGCCGATACTATCCGTCAATGCGGCTGATCGTGCCCAGGCAGGGATGCTGCTGCGCAGGTAGGTAGCCCGGGCCGGCATTTCTCTCAGAAAAACCTTTATTTGGGTTTGTCCCGGAAGTATTGCTTGCTGTTCTTCGCCCAATATCCTGTTCAGGTAATCGCGATCCCCGGCGCCCAGGTATTGGGTATTGTAGTGTCGGATTCTTTCAAACTGAAAGGTATCGCGCATAAAATTGCTTGTCTGGCCTTGTAGCAGGGCCTGGGCAAGGCGGCGAAGCAGGGTTTCTCGAAGGGGATGTTCGTTTGCGGCGCTGTGGAAAAAGTCTCCAATGAGCTGTGCAAAAGCAATAAGCAAAGGATGTTCTTGCATCTGGTAGGGTGTTAAATCGGTTGGTAAAATTGGATTAAATGGATGGTTTGAGGGGATGTTGTTGAGGGTTGAGAATGTTGAGGGTTGAGAATGTTGAGGTTGTTGAAGGTTGAGAATGTTGAGGGCCGCTCTGTGAACAAGACGCTCCTTCACAGAGCGGCCCTCAACATTCTCAACTCTCAACAATCTCAACCCATCAAACTTTCATATCTCGCTGAAATACCTGTCCGCCGGCCTGTAGCCGGTAGAGGTAATATCCAGGCGCAACATACCAATCCGAGGGCCTGAAATTGAATATGTAGCTCCCAATATTTTTGTATTCGTTTTGCAGGGTACGCAGCACATGGCCGGCGGCGTCGAGCAATTGTACCCGGACGGGGCCATTTTGCATCATGGCGTATTTGATTTCAATGACACCCGGCAGGGTAGGGTGCGGGTTGTGCCCCAGCAGCGCACATTTGTTGTTATCGCCGATGGCGGGAGCGATGGCAGGCACCAATCCGTTGATTGTTGTTTGCTGTTGGCCCATCACAAAATTGACCAATTCCGGGTGGTTGCCCAACCAATCCTGCAATATGGTCGCGTAGATATTGCGAAAATCGACGCTGAATTCGGGGTCGGTGTAAGGGTTGGGGTTGCTTAGATCCTGGTAAGTACCAGTCAGGCCATTGCCGATTTCGCCGCCAAAAAGCAACACGGGTGTTCCCCAGCCGTGGTCGGTGCCTTGCGAGCCATTTTCGTAAATGGTGCGGCCGAATTCGGAAAATGTCATGCTTAATACATTGTTTTCCAGGGAGTTATCGCCAATTGCCAGGTCTTCGTAAAATGCCTTGACGGCAGTGGAAAGTCGGTTTAACAGGTTCGGGTGGGATTCCAGTTGATCCGCGTGGGTATCGAATCCGCCAATTTCCACCATAAATACCCGCGAGCCGAGGTTGCCTTTTATCAGCCGCGCTACAATGGCCATTTGTTCGGCCAGGTAGTTGGCGGTAGGGTAGTCCACTTGGTTTTTACCCCTTGCGTAGGCGTCCTTGATCGTCTGGGCATATCGAAATGCAGGATTGGCGGTGTGGCGAAGGTATGGCAGTTCCTGTTCTCTGGGTGTATTGCCCAAGGAACTGGTATCGTACAACAGGCCGGTTTGGGCAATTTGGTAAAACTCCTCGGGGCTGCTGATGGCCAGCGCCATATTGGCGGCGTCGGACTTGAATACGAGGTTGGATTGCACACCTATTTGTAAGGCAGGCGGGACAGTAGGCGGCGCATCTAAGAAAGCGGCATATTCATGGTCGAGGAAACGCCCCATCCAACCGCTGTTTACCACCTCGTCCGAGCTGCTGGCGGAAGCGACAATATCGTAAGAGCGGAAGTGGCTGTAATTTGGTTCGGGGTAACCGACGTTTAAAACGATTTTCATCATTTCATCTTGCCACATCGGTTGTAACGCATTGGTTGCCAATGGCATACCGTATTCGTTGCTTAAAGCCCAGAGGTTGTTTTCGGCAATGGCGATATTGGGCCGAAGGTCGTAATAGTGCGTATTTCCGCGCTCGATCACTGTGTTCAGGCCGTCATTGCCGCCATCCAGCCGGATCAAGACGAGGATGCGGTCATTGGGGCCGTTGGCGAGGGCCGCCAGGAGTGGGGTGGGTTGAAATGCCCGTACCGGTAATTTGCCCAGCAGCAATCCTCCTGCACCGACGAGGCCGGACGCGGACAGGAAATCGCGGCGCGACCACAGGCGGTGATCTTGTTCGTGGGCCGCCTGGTTGTCAAGTGTGGCGCCGGGACGCGTTTTTTTATGTTTTTCGCACATATGGTTTGGCGAGCGATAAAGGTTGAGTTTATAAGTTTATGGTTTATCGATTATCAACCCTGATAACCAATAACTAATAACGGATAACTATTTAAGTCAATTGATATTCCGGCATTCGCACCAGATAATACAGCAGGTTGACAATCTGATCGGGTGATTCATCCCAGTATAAATTCCAGGAACCATCCTGGAAATAGTTCTCGGGAATCCCCGCTTTGAAATTGATAACTGCGCCTTGCTGGTAAACCGGATCGAGTGACTGTCCCGTAAAATAGGCTATCAATGTAGGTACAATTACTGCCGGATCATTGCTCTCATTGGTCAGTGCCAGGGCGATATTGCGCAGGTTCTCGCGAATCTGATCGTCTTGCGTCAGCAGATAAGCCGTGATGGAAGAGAAATTCCAGCGGGCTGTCAGGGTACTTTCATTAATCCAGGTATGGTGGCCTTTCCATCCGGCCACATTCGGCGGATTCAAAATTTCCTGACCCAATTGATAGGACCAATAACCGATAGCATCCCACCAGTCGGGCAATATTTGAGCGGGTGTGGCGCCTGCATTTTTGAGCAGTGGGATCATGGATTCCAGCGGGTTTTTGAGGCGGGCATTGATGAATTTTTCTTCAAAAAAATGTTCGCTTTTGAACAGCTGTTTCAGTACCGGCAGTATCTCCCAGTTTCCCGTTTTAAAAGTATCGGCCAATCCGGCAATAATCAGCGGATCGGGATGCTGATACACGTAATTTTTATACAGTTTGGTGGTGATATATTCTGACACCTGTTGTGACCGGGCTGTAAAAATCAGGTTGTGCGCGGTGGTGAAACTGAAATTACCGGTTTGCCCGAAAATCGTTTTGGATTGGTTGTCGTGTAAATCGGCGTTGTAAAATGCGGGGGTACAGAGGTAAGCCATTGCCTGCCAACCGGTCAGTGCGCGGGCCATTTCCACAATGTCTGCCTGTGAATACCCGTTGCCTTCGCCCATCGTAAATAGCTCCAGCAACTCGCGGGCGTAGTTTTCGTTGGGGTTTCCCACAATATTACTGTTGCCATTCAGGTAGTCGAGCATGGCCGGGTTTTTCCCCATTTCGCGAGCAAAGACCCGGAAATTGCCCAAGGCGTATTCGTGGAGCATGGAATAGTAGCTCCACATATAGGAATTGCATTGATACACATTGAGTTCCGTGACAAAATGGTTGTGCCAGAAAAGGGCCATTTTAGCCCGGATACTTTCCGAAAGCATATCGTTGAGCCAGCGGTGGCGCAGTTCCCGGCGGTGTTCTTCCACCAGGTCCTGGTTGCCGTCGTAATCTGCATTGGTATAGCCGGCCCAATATGGCGCGGCCGGTATTTCGAGGTCGAAAGCAGTGTCGAGCAATTGGTCGATCAAGTCGGAAGGGGAGAGGAGCAATCCCTGCTGAATCTGTTCCAGAGATGCGCCAAAACCCAGTCGCCGGTAAAGGTGCGCTATGCGGAGAGCATTCCAGGGCTTTGCTGCCGAGGGTACATACGGCTGCAAAGTGTTGTTGGGCGGAGGAGCGAGAGCAACCTGCTGCTGTGTTTTTTCCGTAAGATCAGCGTGAGCGGGCATATTATTAAGGTGATGTTGTCAGGATGTTTGGCGGCTTCAAGGCGAAGCAAGATTAAAGAAGATTTCGCGATTTCGCGTGTTAAAACAGATTTAATTCCTCATTTTTTTTGACGCTCAAATTTATCAGTTGTGAAAGGGGAATAATTTATTGGAATGCCTACCTTTCACACGCGAAATGTATCATTCAAAAGGGTGTATTTCAAATTGGCGCTTGGTATCGCACGATGCTTATTGACGGGGTGACTTCAAGTCACCCCGTCAATATACCACACAATTTGAAATGCACCCCATTCAAAACCACTGCTCATGCGCTTGCGGATTGTCGTTTTATTGCTTTCATTTGTCGCCACAAGCCATTTAGCGGCCCAGGTAACACTTTTTTCGGAAGATTTTAATGGTTGTGCATTGCCCGCCGGCTGGCAGGTAAATAGTATCGGCAATCAAAATCCGGTTTGGTTGGTCGGTTATTCTACCAACGACGACGCATTGGGCCAAAGTATCGACAGCACTTGCTGCCTGATTATCGACGATGATGCGACAGGGGACAATACCCCCGCTTATGTAATCAGTTTTACCTCGCCGGCCTTCGATGCTTCCCAACACAGCACGGTCGAATTGACGATGGATGTGCATTACCGCGACTGGAATGAGTCCGCTGAGTATTTTGACGTGTTGGTAACGGACGGCGTGACCGAAACAAAAATTGCGCATTTCGATCAGCAAAGACGCAATGGGGAGCTGCTTTCCGATCATTTTACCCTGAAATTCGACCTTTCTTTAATCATACAATCGCCACAAACCCACATTATCCTGCGTTATGACGATGCGGGCGGTTATGCCTGGTGGGCGGCTGTAGATAACATACTGGTGCGGGGTTTTGGAAACGGAACGAACGTGGTGGCTGAAACTTTCAACGACTGCCAAAAACCGGCCGATTGGGAAACGGAAGTGGTAGCCGGCGATGCAGACTGGAGTTTTGGACTGGTCGACACGGCTTCTAAAGGTTACAGCAGCGGCAATTCGATGGATGGTACCTGTTTTGCACTTTTTGATGATGATCTGGTTGGAGAGAATGCCCCGTATTCCACGGTCCGGTTGGCTACGCCCTGGTTTGACGGTTCGGATTTTGCCCGTTACGAACTCCATTTGGATGTGATTTTGCGTTATTACAAGGAACGGATATCTGTCATCGTACAACACGGCAATGGCGACGAATTTGTAGTAATAGAATCGGACGGGGATGTCGGCGGACCCTATTTCCCACAATACGTACACGCGGCGCTCGACCTGTCCGCTTACCGGAATCAGCAGATGCGCGTTGTTTTTCAATATGTGGATGGCAATGACTGGGGCTGGTGGGCCGGAATTGACAATGTGAAAATTACGGGTTCCGGTGCTGCCAATGATCTTTGCGCCAACGCCACGGAGATTTTCACCGGCGTCAATTGTATGGAAGGCAATAACCGAACCGCTCTTTTCGACGGTCCGCCGGCTTCCTGTACGGAAAAAAGTATTGCGGGCCTGTGGTACACCTGGCAGGCGAACTTCAGCGGTCAGGCCAAAGTGACCACCCGCGCCGATTTTAACGATGTGGTGTCGGTGTTTACCGGCAGTTGTCCGGCGCCCGCAGCGCTGCTCTGCAATAACCGTGATGAACATGGATTCACCGGCGAAACAACCTATTTTTCTGCGCAGGCAGGCACTACATACCTCATCCGGGTGAGCGGCCAGGAGGGCGGTTTCGGCGTATCCCGCGGCAATCTATGTATCAATATCGAGCAGGTTCCTAATGCTCCGACTGCTCCGGTCAATGACAATTGCACAACTGCCATTGCACTGACAGAAAACGCCAACTGTCTGACCATCAATAATTTATATGCCACTACCACCCAGACGTTGCCTTCTCTGAATACACTGGCCCGCGCAGATGTCTGGTATCGTTTTACAGCGCCGGCCCTGCCGGCCAATGAACAATTAGAAATCCGGAGTAATGCCGATTTTTCAGACATCATTACGCTGTACCAGGGTACTTGTGCCGCTTTGCAGGAAGTGGCAGGAAACCACAAAGGCGGCGCACTTGATTTGCCTGCACTGACAGCCGGGCAAACGTATTTGGTACAAATTGCCGGTACTTTTGCCACCATAGAAGGCAATGTATGTCCAAAATTGCAAAGAAAACAGGTTGATGCGCCCATCAATGACGAGTGCATCGCAGCCGTTTCAGTACCTGTCGGCGGTCAATGCGCTTCGGGCAGCAATTTCAACGCTTCTTTTTCCGGGAAACAACCCTCTTGCGTTGTATCGGCTGACCGCGACGTATGGTTTAAATTTGTTGCGCCGAGTTCAGGTTCCGTGCGCCTCAACAGCGGTGCATCTTTTGAACATGTGCTGACGGTTTGGGAAGGCGCCTGCAATAACCTCAACGAGGTTTTTTGCGCTAAAAATCCGCTGCGTTGCAACGGTTATTTCTCTGTGGGAAATTTGAGTGCCGGCCAAACCTATTATGTTCAAATCGCTTCCTGGAACGGGGCAGCCGGATTGAACAGCGGAGATATTTGTTTGAAAATATTGAATGGTCTCACGCCACCCGAATTTCAGCCGCTTGCCCTGGAAATTGAAGAGAACTGCCTTGGCGCAGGATTGGCAACATTGAACGTCCAGGCGATCGATGGGGTAGGACCATATACCTTGCAAGGCACACCCGACGGACAGACTTTAGCCAGCGGAGATATTTACCTGGTTATTGTAACGGATGCCATGGGATGCGAACAATCGGTGGTTGGAATTATCGATGAATGCTTGGTCAGCAGTTGCAATTTGGCCGCATCCGTGACAGCGCAAAACCCCAGCTGCGCCGCCACATCCGATGGCGCATTAACAGCCAATGTTATCGGCGGTGTCGAACCTTATACTTACAAATGGTCTGACAACTCAACGACGATTGCCATTACGAATCTGAGTGGTGGTACTTATACCGTGACGGTCACAGATGCCGTTGATTGTGAGACTGTTATCACACAGGAGTTGTTGAGTCCGGCGCCGGTAGTTGTGTCGCCGACCAGTCTGGAACAACCCGGACAGGGCCAGAGCAATGGCGCTATTTTCGTGGATGTCAGCGGAGGCACGGGAATTTATTCCTACATCTGGCTGCGCAACGGATCGGCATTTGTCAACTCGGAAGACCTGACCAATGCTCCTGCCGGGGAGTATGAATTGCAAGTAACGGATGGAAATGGGTGCACGACAACGGTAGTGTTCACGCTCTCGGAAGTGGTCGGTACCGCACAGCCTGATGAACTCGTTTTTGCAGAAATTTTTCCGAATCCAGCCAGAGATAAAGCCACGCTGGCGGTGTCATTCCCGACAGCACGGTCGCTGTACCTGAGTATTTCCGATTCAACGGGTAAAATCCTGCGCACTACATTTTATCATCAGGTGCTGGAACAAAATATCCCCCTGGAAATCAAGGACTTACCATCAGGGGCCTATCAGGTTCGTATGCTGGCAGGGGAGGAAACGATGGTGAGGACTTTGGTTAGAAGTGAGAAGTGAGAGGTGAGAGGTGAGAGGCGTCCGTTTGGCGGCTCTATTGTTTTGGCTTTGGTTTTCAGGCCTGGAAGGTCTGTTTGTGTGTGGCTGTTATATTTTCGTCAAATATTACAAATGCCGTAGGCGAAGCCCCGAAACACCAAACACCACACACTAAACACGTCTCACGATTCCAGGCCTGAAAAACCCAAGCCAAAACAATAGAGCCGCCAAACGGGACGCCTCTCACCTCTCACTTCTCACTTCTCACTCTCACCTCTTAATAGCATTCGGGTCGTATTTCACATTAACATTCAGCCACATGAGTCGCGAAACACGAAATATGTATACGAAATTGATCAGCATAAAAAGGATCAAAACGCCGAATGACGCATTAATACTCCAATGCAGACCCCATGTGAAAATGGCAACGAAAAAAAGCGAAAACCAACCGGTCCAGATATAGGAAATGAACATGGCTCCGTAATAGTAGCCAGGTTCAGGGAAATAGTTGAGGTTGCATTTGGGGCAGCGTTCCAGCATATCGAACGGTTTTACAAACGACCAACTGCCTGTTTCAAATGTTTCACCCTCCTGGCAACGTGGGCATTTCAGGTGGACAATACTGTGTGCTTTAGAACCTTTCTGGAACATACTGCGCATATCAGGTGTGATAAAAAACCCAAAAGTACTTATTCCACTCAAAACAAAAATCCCGAATTTTTCAGGGTAGAAAAATCCGGGATGAACGCATGTTTGTGGAAAAGGTTTCAATTCGTATGAATACCTGATTTTCGGCTTTGTGGAAACAATCGCTTGAGCAGGGTAAGTGGTGAAAAGTCCTGTTTTGATAGTAATTCACGTACAAAAGCCAGTTTCAGGTGCTTGTGCGCGCTCGAAACAGCAATAACTACCGCACGAGGACTTCTTTCTCTACCTGTTTTTACATGGTGTAGCGCGTCGAGCCGCCAGTCGTGCGACTGGATGGCTTCTTCAGGCATGTTCATGTGTTCGAGGTTTGTGATGTGGTAACCATTGGTACTCAGGTTTTGAAGGGTTTCCGAAAGGGAGGCATGATGCGTCATATAACAACGGTGGTTGATTAGAAAATAAACAAAATATTGGTGAATGATTAATTACAGGATATAAATACTGCCGGAATCCCCTACGGGAATAGCAACATTTTGTGCCAGGCAAAAGGAACAAACGACGAACTGCCACTAAAAGTACAGTATATGAAAAAAATAACATGCATTCAAAGGTTAATATTTTCCGGTGTCCCGCATGTTTTGTGAATACGGTTCACTTGCACATGAAAATGGCAGAATAAACGTTTGCTTTCTCAATATTCAATGTACTCAACCGCTCAACTTTTAGTATATTATGCGAAAAACCTTTGCTGCATTGCTCCTCCTCATTGCCTGCGTCAGCCTGTCTGCGCAAAAAAACACGACAACCGCACAACGCAACTTTGATGTAAAGGAAGCGCTGGATCAAAAACTGATCAGTATTACAGTGGAGGGCACAGGTGGGCATCATGGAGAATGCCTGAAAATAACCTGCAATAACCTGCGCGGAAAATCACTGCGTATACGGTTCCCCATTGGGCAATTGATGGAACCCGTTGACAGCTTACAGCAAACATTGGTGGTGGCAGAGGAACAATGGGTTAATATTTACGCCAAAAATGCCCGGTGCATTGACGCTCAAAACCTTTTGCACGCAGGCAGGTGAAATTTCCCCGGCAAAAAATGCGCGCTTTCTGGTAGCGGCCATGGCGCCCGAAGCATTGTGCAATGTGTTGAAATTTATAGCCGAAAAAGGGAAAACCAATGACGGTGCGGCACAGTCTGCGGTGTGGGCCATGACCAATGGTTATTCATTGGGAAGCATTGACGATCCTGCCCTGACTGCTTTTGTAGCCAATCAGTTGGGCAAAGCAATTCCCGGTTATAAAATCAGGCATAAAACAGTAGAGTATGTTCCGGGCCGCGTAGCCGATCTTGGTAAAGCAATGGTGGTGGAGGGAAATTTCCGCTATTATCTGGAGAAAGATGAAAAGGTACGTATGGTACTGCTGGATGGCAGCGGCAAATTCATCAAGGATATTTCGAAGGAGGAAATTATGATTGCCGGAGAGCATCGCAGCAGCCTGCGCCTGGAAGTTTGGAACCTTACACCCGGAAAATATATCGTTCGGATGCAAACGAAGGACGGCCGGGTGATTAAAGATATGGAGGTCGAGTTTTAAGTAAATAGTTATCCGTTATCAGTTATTCGTTATCCGTGTTCATAATCAAGCATTTACAAAGAATTTAATCAAAATTGAAAAATCTTGTTTTCTGGCTGCACCTTTTCGTCACCCTGCTGGCCTGGGTCGCTCCTTTTTTATTTTCCTGGAAATTGTCCTTGCCGGTTTACGGGATGGTAATGTTGCAATTCAGCGTATTCGGCCGTTGCCTGATGAATGAGCAGCATGGCCTCCGGGAAGAGGACAACCGTATTTTTTATACCGATTTACTGGAAAAAATGAATTTTACTCCTGACCGGGCGCTTGTCAAATACTTAGTTCGCAGGTTGTTGTATCCCACACTGGCCCTGGTTGCGCTGGGCTGGCAACTGCTTTTGGGACAGGAGCCGTTGGTGTTTTAAAAGGTTGATGAGGGTTTATAAAGGTTTATAAAGGTTGATAAGGTTGATAAGGTTGATATACAACCGCTCGAAAAAAGTAAAATCGCTTCACTCCCGAGTAAATGTATATCAACCTCATCAACCTCATCAACTTTATCAACCTTTATCAACCCTCATCTCACAATCGTCACATCCCCTTCAAACAGTTCCGTCTGACCGTCCAGGAATTCGATTTCGGCCATCCAGACAAATACGGCAGGCTGACCTTTATCGCCGCGAACAGTGCCATTCCAGGTGTAAGCAGGATCATTCGGCAGGAAGTTGCGCGCTTCATACACCGAGTTGCCCCAGCGATCGAAGATCAACCATTTGTGCACTTTGACCACATCGGTTCCGCCATGAATCATCAGCAACGCATTCAGCGGGTTATCACTGGTGAGGTCGATGATATTGGGAATAAATACCTGGCGCTCTTTGCGCACAGTTACCATCACGACATCACGGGCTACGCAACCGTTTGAATCACGCACTGTTACTTCATGCCGGTACGTCTGTAATGGCCTGTAACTGAAAGAACAGCAATCAGCCGAGTCTCGGTTTGGCGAAAAATTCCATTTGACATCCGCAATGGGCGTTTCGTTCATGATCTGGGCATTGATCGTAACGCTGTCACCCAGGTGTACATCCATGTCAGGCCCTAACTCTGCAAGCAATTCCGCCGGTTCGTTTATACTTATCACCGTATCCAAAACGCACCCGTTGGCATCTTCCAGCGTAATGGAATATTCGCCGGCAGCCAGGTTGCTGTATTGGTCTACCGTACTTTCCGTTTCACCGTTCAGGCTAAAGAAAAATGGTTCTGTTCCGCCGTTCACGCCACTGATGGCAATGACGCCGTTTTTATCTCCAAAGCACCTGATATTGCGTACCGTGAGATCGAGCGAGGTCGGAATGTTCGGATCGTTGGCTACCGTCACCGTTTCAGTTGATGTACAACCATTGAGCATGTTGGTAACCAGCAAGGTATAAGCGCCCGGTGCATCAACCACAGGTGAAAGGCTATCGTCGCCCGACAGAATATTACCCCCTGCGGTTGTCCATGCGTATGTGAAAGAGTTACCTGTGGAAGTGCCTGTGCCGTTAATAGTCAGCGAAGTTGTGCTGCAATCGAGATTGCCCGGCACGGAAGCGCTGATAACGGGCGCTGTGAAATTGGAACTTACTACAACCGGAATCGGATTGACACAACCATTATTGGCCACAATATTAAAGGTATATTGCCCTGCTACAGAAATGGTGACCGTGGCAGTGGTAGCGCTGAAGCCGTTGGGGCCAGACCAGGAGAATGTAGCGCCCGGTGTGGTAACGGAGCCTGAAATACTGCCCATACCATTGTTGATACAATTCAATTCGACTCCTTCGGCAGTACCTACAGGGAAATTGGAGTCTACATTCATAACAGTAAGGGCTACGTCGGTACAACCGTTTGCCGCAGTTACCGTAACACTGTACGCTCCGGGCTGGTTGACTTGAAGTGTAGGCAGCGTGGCATTTCCGGTGTTAATGCCCGGTCCTGACCACGCAAAAAGCGAACCCGCTTCCGAACTGGTGGCACTCAGCGTACCGGTCAGACTTTGGCAGGTAATGGTATCGCCGGCAGCAGTTGCAACAGGCGGCGCGGTGTCTAAGTTTACCAGCACATTATCTACTGCCTGACAGCCTGAAACCGGATTGACGATGGTCAGCGAATAGTTGCCGGATTGGTTCACCGTTATGACTGCGTTGTTCTGACTACCTGATGTCACGCCTGGTCCTGCCCAGAGATACTCCAGTGATCCACTCGGTGACGATGAACCACTTCCATCGAGCGATACTTGTGTGGTCGTACAGGTAATGGTCTGATCGGCGCCGGCAACGGACACAGGCGCATCCTGGTCTTGTAACACCACCACCACGTCGGTAGCAGTGCAGCCGTTATTCGTATTCAAAATAGTCAGCACATAAGGGCCGACGCCTGTTACGACGGGGCTGGCAAGGGTTTCATTGACAGGTGTGATGCCCGATCCGCTCCATTGAATGGAAAATCCGGCGCCGCTGCTTGAACCTGCCGAACTGAGCGTAACGCCCGTAGTACTGTTGGCACAGGTCAGGGTCTGGTCGTTTCCGGCCAGTACAAGTGGAGCAATCGTATCCTGCGAAACAGTAACAACATCGGTATCGCTACACCCGTTGGCCGTATTGGTTACGGTAATGGTGTATGTGCCGGGTTGAAATATGTTCGGAGAGTTGAGTGTGGATTCTCCGCTAACGATGCCCGGACCACTCCAGGCATATTCAATATTTACTCCCGTTTCCGATAGTGTGCCGTCCAATTGTAAGGTGTCAACGGAACAATTCAGAATGCCATCTGTGCCGGCTGAAGTGGCAGGCCGGTCGGCATTCAAACCGACGTAAACCATGTCGGTAGCGGAGCAGTGATTCTGAATATTGGTAACGACGACAATGTAGGTGCCTGAATCGGATACCATCGGGCTGATGACGTTCATATTTCCAGCATTGATATCGGCGCCCTGCCAGGCATATTGAATATTCGCTCCGGTACTGGAACCTGAACCGTCGATGGCCTGTGTCGGTTGCTGGCAATCCAATAACAGATCCGCTCCGGCTTCGGCTATCGGCAAGGTAATATCCTGATCTATCAAGACCTCGTCCTGGGCTTCGCATCCGTTGTCCGTATTGGTCACCAACAGGGTATAAGTTCCCGGATCGCTGACGGACAGACTTTGCATTGTTTCCGTGGCAGCCGTGACACCGGGGCCTGCCCACAAATAAGCGATTGCCAAGCCAACGGATGATCCGCTGCCATCCAGAATGGTGCTGGTAGTCTCGCAATCGAGTATGGCGTCGGTTCCCGCAAGTGCGACAGGCGGTTCTATATCCTCCAGTACCACCACTGTATCTATTGATACACAACTATTTATTGTATTGGTAACCGTTAGAACATAGTTATCCGGCTGTGTGACATCGGGTGTTGTCAAACCCTGGCTGGCAGGTGTGATACTCAATCCACTCCACAATATTTGAATACCGGTCCCGGAAGCAGAAGCGGCTCCGTTTAAAGTAATGACAGGATTTTCACAGGTAATTACGGTATCTGCACCTGCATTTGCAACCGGGTAAACCAGGTCTTCATTCACCAGCACATCGTTGGCGGCAGTACAACCATTACTCACATCCGTCACGACCAATGTGTAGGGGCCGGCTTGTCCGATACTCAAAGTAGCCAAAGCTTCATTGGCAGTATTGATGTCCGGACCTGTCCAGAGGTATTCAAAATCAGCACCTGAAGAGGAGTTGCCGCCAATGCTTGCCGTGCTATTGGCACAGTCAATAATTCCATCCGCGCCGGCGTCCGCTATAGGCGATAAAGTATCTGACGTGACGAGGGCGTCGGCTGAAGCCGTACAGTTGTTGATGGTATTGGTAATGAGTACTACATACGTACCAGCCTGATTAACAACAGGTTTTATCAAATTTTGATTAGCGGGCGTGATAGCAGGCCCAGTCCAAACCAGAGTGAAATCGGCGCCGGTTGTAGAAGCAGAGGCATCTAAAGTATCCGAATTGCCATTGTAACAATTTAAGGTAAGATCGGCGCCTGCCGAAGACAGGGGGCGAATCGTGTCAATAGCAATCACAACAACGTCCGTATTGCTACAACTATTACCGATATTGGTTACTGTCAGGTTGTAAGTACCCGGAAGTGTGATGCCTTGCGGGTTTTGCGCCGTTGCATTGGCGCCTGCGATACCCGGGCCCGTCCAGAGATATTCGATGCCTGCGCCGGTAGTAGAGGCGGAAGCATCTATATTAACGGAAGTTACGGAGCAAGTAAGGGTGAGGTCTGCCCCGGCATCGGCCATCGCCACGCCTGAATCTTCCGTTACCTCTACCTGGTCAGTTGCACTGCACTGGTTTACCGTATTGGTTACAATTAAATTGTACGTACCGGGATCATTGACGAGCGGATTTGCCACAGTAGCGTTACCGGCATTAATGCCCGGTCCGTTCCAGAGGTAAGTAATGGTAGCCGGGCTGCCGCTACCGTTCAGGGTAATCCCGTTGGGAGTAGTACAGGTAAGAATCAGATCATTGCCTGCACTGACCGTCGGAAGTGTATTGTTTTGGGAGATAATGACCTGGTCTGTTGCAGAACAGTTGTTGGTAGTGTTCGTAATCGTCAGGGTGTAGGTACCTGGCAGATTGACTTGCGGGTTATAGGAACCCTGGTTGCCTGCATTGATGGACGGGCCGGTCCAGCCGGCAGTAAAGTTGGCGCCTTGTGAAGAGCCGCTACCATTCAGAGTGATATTTAAGACCGCACAATTCAGCGTACTGTCAGCACCTGCCAGTGCAGTTGGCAAATCAACCTCTTCTGTGATCAGGGTCATATCGCTGGCAGAACAACCATTGTTTGTATTGTTGACAGTCAGGTTATAGGTGCCGCCCATTGTTACTACCGGCATCACCTGATTCTGGTTGGCGCCTGTGATGCCGGGTCCAGTCCATAAGTATTCAATACCTGCGCCTGAACTGGTGGCAGAAGAACCTAAGGTGACAGAAGCGACCGTACAGTTAATGACCTGATCGGCGCCCGCACTAGCAACAGGTGCTATAGTATCCTGTGTAATGACTACCTGGTCGGTTGCGGTACATTGATTTGTCGGATTGCTCACCTGCAAGGTGTAGGTGCCAGGGTCGCTTACATTTGGGGTTGCTTGTGTTGCATTCCCTGCAGTGATGCCTGGGCCTGTCCATATGAAAGTAACACCGGCAGGTCCGCCGCTGCCATTCAGGGTAATTCCGTTAAGTGTGTTACAAGTAAGCGTCTGGTCGTTCCCGGCGCTGACCGTCGGAAGCGTATTGTTCTGGGAGATAATGACCTGGTCAGTTGCCGTACAATTATTGGTAATATCCGTAATGGTCAGGGTGTAGGTTCCGGGCAGACTGACTTGCGGGTTGTAGGAACCCTGGTTGCCTGCATTGATAGAAGGACCAGTCCAGATTGCCGTGAAATTGGCGCCTTGTGAAGAGCCGCTGCTATTCAGTGTAATATTTAAAACAGCACAATTCAATGTACTGTCCGCACCTGCTAATGCCGTTGGTAATGCTACCTGTTCCATAATCAGGACTACGTCGGTAGAAGAACAGCCATTGTTTGTATTATTGACGGTTAGGGTATAGGTGCCGCCATCGGTTACCACCGGCATCAGCTGATTCTGGTTGGCTCCTGTGATACCGGGTCCTGTCCACAGGTATTGTATACCTGCCCCTGAACTGGTGGCAGAAGAACCTAAGGTGACAGAAGAGATCGTACAGTTAATGACCTGATCGGCGCCCGCACTAGCAATAGGAGCATTTGCATCCTGCGAAATAAGTACCTGATCCGTTGCCGTACATTGATTCGCCGGATTGGTTACCTGTAAGGTATAAGTACCTTGTACATTGACATTGGGGCTTTGTTGTGTTTCATTCCCCGCATTGATACCGGGGCCTGTCCATAAAAAAGTAACACCGGCAGGCCCGCCGCTACCATTGAGGTTGATACCGTTGGTGGAAGAACAGGTCAAAATCTGATCATTTCCGGCACTGACAGTCGGTGCGGCATTATTGAGCGTCACGACAACATTATCGGTTGCAGTACATTGACTGACGGTATTTGTGATCGTCAAGGTATATGTACCCTGAAGGGTCACCTGTGGGGAATAAACATTCTGATTGCCTGCATTAATTCCGGGTCCGCTCCACTGGGCTGTAAAATTGGCGCCTTGAGAGGAAGCGGCCCCATTGAGGATAACCGAGAGTATTCCACAATTAAGCACTCCATCCGTTCCGGCATTGGCGGTCGGCAGGCTTACCAATTCGGTGATCTGTACCACATCGGTGGCCGAGCAACCGTTGGAAGTATCTAATACATTTAATGTGTAGGTTCCGCCCATAGTAACCGTCGGCGTGAGTTGATTCTGATTCGCAGGAGTGATACCCGGACCTGTCCACAGGTATTGAAGGGGACCACTGCCGCTTGCCGTTCCATTCAGCGTCACACTTAACTGCTGGCAGGTAATATTCTGGTCGGCGCCGGCGCCTGCAACCGGGAGCGAACTGTTTGGGATAACCGTCGCCGTCGCCGTACGCGAACAACCATTGGCCGGATTCACGACCGTCAGGGAATATGCACCGGGTGTTAAAACCGTTGGATTTTCCTGATTTTGATTGCCGGCATTGATCCCCGGACCACTCCACGTATACGTTGCATTTGGTATATTTGAGCCACCGTCTAAAGTTACACTCGGTTGTGAGCAACTGATAGTTCCTCCCGTTGCAGTAGCCGTGGGTAGCGTATCGTTTGGGGTAACGATGGCAATAGCGGTAGAGGAACAGCCATTGCCCGGATTGATAACCGATACCGAATAAGTGCCGGCTACACCCACCACCGGGTTTTGCTGGGCTTGGTTGGCAGGAGTAATCCCCGGCCCCGTCCACAGATAATTTACACCCGGCGTAGTAGAGCTGGATTGTAACGTGACATTAGGAGAGGTACATGTAATAACGCCGCCTGATGCGGTTGCGCCTGGAAATGCAGCGGTGGATGAAACGGTCACCGAAGCTGTATCCCGGCAGGTATTCCCGGATAAGGTGGTGGAAACGATCAGATGATAAGTACCCGTCCCCGATACATTCTGCGTGGCAGCAGAACCGATGGTGGTCCAACTGGCGTTCGTCCATCGATAAGTCGTAGTGCCGGAAATCGCCGTTGAGCCGCTACTTGTGAGTGTCAGATTGGGATTACTGCAATTAATCTGGGGTACTGCCGGGATATTGGCTACGGCTGGAATGACAACAATATTAAATGTGAGCAAAGTATCACAAGTATTGGCATATAAACGTTGCTGGGATTGAGGGCCCTGGTTGCAATAACTGATTCCATTTAATACAAAGCAGCTTCCCGGACAGATATATTTGATGCCTAAACTCCGGGTGTTTTGCGGTAAAACAGTAATCACTTGCCTTACCATACTATCGCACCCTAAATAAGAATCATACGTAGAATTCAGCGTGTGTGTGCCGGGTGCATACGTGATAGTGCTAAAAGGCGCTTCAGTCCAGGTGTATACACGATCTTCATAGCACAATGTAATGGGGGGCTTTACTGTGAGCGGAATGGCTGTTATGGAAATAGGGAGGCAGGCCTGGTTGGGTGCGTAACAGGCATTGCCGGCGGCTACGCATACATTGCCATTCGGGACGGCGGTGTTGCCAAAAGTGATCGTCACCGTAGTACCCTGCGGCGCTGCCACCTGAAGGTTATTGGTGTTTTGACCGTTGATCCGGGCGCCTGCAGGAGCCGTCCAGCGATACCATCCGGCGCCATCCACCGGTGGAATTGTATAAATTGCGGTAGCGCCGGGACACAGCGCCGTCGGCCCGCTGGGTTGTTGGGGAATTCCCGGCTCCGGCGGTGTGACCGAACCGCTGGTAATACTGACTGTAAAATCACAAACATCTCCGAATGAACCGTCAATCATCAAATAATACGTCTGACCGGGAACGAAGTTGTTATAGGTTAAAGATAAAGGTATCCCTTCTCCATCTTCTATGCCTGGGTTACAAATCAGCGCATTCGTAGCATTACAAGCATCAAAAAATGCGAGTTGTACCCCATCACCTAATACGCAGTTGCTGGTAATTACCTCAACAGTCATAGAGGGTGAATTGGCTATAAAACCCAACCATTGGTCATTGTGTACAACAATTTGACCACAAATAACATTGGAAGTGGAAGCGGTACCTCCACTGGTGCCACTATAACCGTTAAAATCGCAATACACGCAGGTTGAATTACAGGAGGTTCCACCGGCCGGAGGAGGATTTGGGCAAGGAGGCGTCACCTGTGCTTTTGCCTCCAACCAGAGGAATAAAAGAGTGGCAAGAGAGAAGAGTACTTTTTTATACATGAGATACCTCCGTTTGGATAAACTTTAAAAAATGAAATAAACGCACCTTGCTGCTATGCAGCAAAACATTGACAAATTGTTAGAAAACAAAAAGATTAGATGTAATTGGGTGGAGATGTCTTTTTCAGTTCACCTGGGTAAATTTTGGTTTGGCTGGGAAAAAGATGCATAATAGTTCCCGCAAAAAAATGAAAACTATATAACAGGAAGGGGCTATTTTAGAAAGAATTATTGCTAAAAATCTCCAAAATTCAATTTAATCAGAACGCTGAAATACTGTTGCGGCAATATTCCAGCGTTCCGATTATTATTATTTAAAAACCGTAACGTCTCCTTTAAACAGAATCCGTTCGCCATCAATAAAACGGACGACTGCGGTGTATATAAATACACCCGGATTCACGTCTTTTTCCTTGTAACGCCCTTTCCAACCTTTTGTCACATCATTGGGAAGGAAATTGCGCTCTTCAAACATCTGGTCGCCCCAGCGGTCAAAGACCCGGAACAATTCAACCTCTGCCACATCGCGTCCTCCGAATACGGTGAGCACATCATTTTCTGCGCTGCCTACCTTGATAATATTCGGGATATAAACCCTTCGCTCCTGATCGACAACTATTAAGGTTCGGTCGCTGGTAGCGCATCCGTTCGTGTCAATAACCTGTAACTCAAAATAACTCGAAACCAAAGGCAAAAAGTCCTGAACCAAGGTTCCCGCCTTGGCAGTGTCCATCACTGGATTCCAATACAGGGTATCCAAAAATGTAAACGGAACATTGATAAGTCCCTCCAGATGAACAGAATCACCCTGTGCCACGGTAATATTGGCTCCCAACTCCAGCAACAGCTGTGGTGGCTCCCTTACAACCATTATTTCAGATGTCCATTCACAGCCGTTTGCATCCTGCAACGTCAACGTGTATTCACCAGGCACCAGAGCAGTGTAAACGGTTTGGTTGGTAAACGGACCTCCATTCATGGAAAACAAAACCGGCGGATGTGTGGTGGTGTAAGCATCCACGGAAATACTGCCGCTTTTATCACCCCAGCAACGCACATCTTTCACTGTAATCAGGTCGGCAACAGGTAATTCATTGTCTAATGTAACCGTTGCTGCATCCGAAGCCGAACAACTGAAACCATTGGTTACGACCAGTACATAGGTACCCGGTTCACTGGTAAGCAGGGTTTTGGTATCAGCGGTATTGGCGCCGTTTAATTCCCAGATATAGGTGATTGCGGCGCCCGAACTTGTTCCGGGGCCACCCAATATCGTCGTTGTCTGATTGCAATTCAATGCCTGGTCTTCCCCGGCATCCGCTACGGGCAAAGGATTCATAACGATTTCAACGACTGCCTCATCGGAAGGGCAGGGCGCCGGTGAATTGCGGGTATAACGGAACCGGTAAGTCCCCGCCGGCTGACCATTGGTGAAGAAAGTGCCGGTCTGGGCATTAAACCCGCCTGGCAATGCCGGTACGGTCGAAATCTCTGTCCATTGTCCGCCCGGATCGGCATCCGTCAGCAAATTAGACAGTTGTACAGGAAGATCGGTACCTACACAAAATGCAACCGGATCATTTGGTGTGCCTGCTGACAGGGCCTGATTGATTGTTATCGTAACCGATTCATTTAAATCAGTTGTACAAACCGGATTATTCCCGCTTGCGACACTAATCAGCGTGTATGTTTCTGTTGCAGGTGGCGATACGTCGACGATCAGTTCCTGTTGATTGGCAATGGTTACCGTATTATTTGCACCACTACCGGTGGAATATGTGACAGTCAGTGGGAAAGTTCCTGTTCCACTGAAAGTAAGCGGCGTACTGCTACCTTCACAAATGGTCGCATCGCCGCTCATGGCGGCGGTTGGCAGTGGTCTCCATTGTACCGGAGTGCCCAGTGCTACTGACAAACATGGATCGCTCAGTTGAATGGCTCCGCTTACATTATTGCCTGCTATAGCAGAAATGTAATACGTAACACCTGTCGCCAGTCCCGCACCGTATGTAAAGGAAGGCTGGTCGGAAGTTGCAAAGACGTTACCTGCGATAGAGCCGGACTGACTGTGAAGAATGAAAAGCAAAATATCATCGGCATCCAAATTAGCATCATTATTCCAGGGCGCAACAGCAGGCTGGTCGGCACAGAAAGCCAATGGCGTTGTCACCATCGTTCCGGCATCCGTTTGACAATTACAGTTTTTAATACCGCCAATATCCGGGCTTTCACATCCATTGGCATCCGCAACAGTGAACGAATATGCCGAATTATTGGGCAGTAAGATCGAAGTAAAATCGCTCCCGGTAAACGTGCCTGCTATACCCGTTGCGCTGTAAGGCGCAGTACCTCCGGTAACACTGAATATTACAGTATACTGTGTGTTGGTACCGTTGCAGGTTTCAATCAACCCATTTACGGCAGGCAACTCATTGAATGTAATCTGCACTTCGTCTGATGCCGAACAAATGCCGTTCTCTTCTTCCCACTGGAAAGTGTAAACGCCGAAACCCGGGACAGATACGCTACTGCCGGCATCCGCCACTGCTACAAAAGTAGCGGCGCCCGCACCGCTCGTTTGTGTCCAGGTTCCGCCAAATCCGCTTGTAAGTGCTTGCAAATCAAAAGATTGCCCACATATTTCGGTATCCACACCGGCATTGGGTGTCGGAATTTCCAGGAAGATGACCGGCTGACCGGGCGCTACTGAAAAACATGGATCCAACGGATTTGGGAAACCGTTTGCAGGATTACCGACCACCCTGGAGATGTAATAAGTCACGCCGAAATTCATGCCGGTCTGTATGCCGAATACCCCGGTGGTATTTTGGGCATAAATCACACCCAGCGATTGCCCCGAGCCATTATGAAGTACAAAGGATGTTACGTCATTTCCATCTAAGTTGGCATCATTGTTCGCTTCAGCTGTAACCGTTGTTCCATCACAGGCAGTCAGCGTGCTTGCCGACATACTGCCTGCATCCGTTGCACAATTGCAACTGAACGAACCGTTTATAACGGGCATCGTACAGCTATTGGCGTCCGTAATCGTATATTGATAAGTAGCGTTATTGGTAATCGGTACAGATATAAACACGGAATCTGCAATAGCTGTGTTATTCAGCAGGTAGGGTGGGGTACCGCCGGCAATGGTTATGCTG
The DNA here is from genome assembly GCA_016711435.1 of Lewinellaceae bacterium. Lineage (GTDB taxonomy): Bacteria > Bacteroidota > Bacteroidia > Chitinophagales > Saprospiraceae > M3007. Next base: position 22,944 of record JADJSY010000087.1, on the reverse strand, counting down.
ACGGTATAGTTTTCATTGGCCGGATCGCATGTGCGCACCAGATCAGACAAATTCGGGTTACTGTTAAAAGTCAGTATCACCTCGTCGGTACTGGTACAGGTATTTTGCTCAAGTGTCCAAACTACTGTGTACTGGCCTGGTAATGAAGCCGTTACACTTGTTGTAGGACTTTGTGGATCATTGATGACTAGATTGCCTCCCGGAGGATTTCCATTCAGCGTCCATTGACCGTTTCCTGCGCCACTACCGGCAAGGGTTATAATAGAACCGCAAACTGCATTGTCGACGCCTGCGTTTGCTACAGGGTTTTGGTAAAAAACAACAGGTTGTCCCTGGGCCACAGACAAACATGGGTCTGCCGGATTGGGGAAACCGTTCAGGTTGTTACCGACGACAAATGAAACATAATAGGTTGTGCCATACGTCATTCCTGGCTGGAAACTAAAAGTACCGGTTGCGTTTTGCGCGATAACGGTACCCAGCGAAGCGCCGGCATTCGTATGCAATACGTATGCAGATACATCATTGCCATCCAGGGTCTGACCGCCCAGGTGCGTTGCCGTAATACTTAATCCTTCGCAGGCAGCAAGTGGCGTAAGTTCCATCTGGCCTGCTGCGCTGGTACAATCGCAATTGAAACTTCCATTCAGTACAGGCGCCTGACAACCATTCGAGTTCGAAATGCTAAACGTATAATTTTGACCGTTCGGGATGGGGAGGGAAACGAAGATGTTGCCAACAATAGCCGTTCCATTTACCAAATAAGGCTCTCCGCCACCGCTAATGGGCACGGTAACGGTATAGTTTTCATTAGCAGAATCGCAGGTATGCGTAACGGTGCCCGCTATCGGAGCGTCATTAAAGATTATAACCACCTGATCTGATACAGTACAACCGTTGTTATCGAGTGTCCATACCAGGGTGTAATCTCCATAATCTGAAGCAGTTATTTCGCTCGTGTTGCTTTGAATATCAGCGAACGTAATCGTTCCGCCTGCGGGGGCATTACTGACCGACCAGGTTCCGGTACCGGCATTGCCGCTTAACTGGATCGTCAATCCACAGGTTGCATCACCAGCGCCTGCATCAGGCGTCGGGTTTTGGTGAAAAACAACAGGCTGTCCCTGGGCCACAGACAAGCATAGATCAGCCGGATCGGGGAAGCCGTTCAAGTTGTTGCCGACGACAAAAGAAACAAAATAGGTTGTTCCATATGTCATTCCCGCCTGGAAACTAAAAGTTCCGGTTGCATTTTGCGCGATAACGGTACCCAGCGAAGCGCCGGCATTCGTATGCAATACATATGCAGACACGTCATTGCCATCCAGGGTCTGACCGCCCTGATGCATTGCCGTAATACTTGCACCTTCACAGGCAGCAAGTGGTGTCAGCGTCATCTGGCCTGCCTCGCTGGTACAATCGCAATTGAAAGCTCCGTTCAGTACGGGGGCTTGACAGCCATTCGCATCGGTGATGGTGAAAGTATAATTTTGACCGCTTGGGATCGAGGCCGAAACGAAACTGCTGCCAACAATAGCAGTCCCATTTACAGAATAAGGCGCCTCGCCGCCACTGATGGGTATGGTAACGGTGTAATTTTCATTTGCTGGATCACAGGTATGTATTACGGTACCCGCTATCGGAGAGGCATTGAAGGTTATAAGCACCTGATCCGTTACAGTACAGCCGTTGTTATCAAGTGTCCAAACGAGCGTGTAAGCCCCATATCCTGAAGCCGTTATCTCGCTCGTGTCGCTTTGATTATCTTCAAACGTAATCGTGCCGCCAACAGGGGCATTGCTGACCGACCAGGTACCGCTACCTGTATTGCCGCTTAACTGGATCGACAGCCCGCAGATTTCAGTATCTGTGCCTGCATCAGGCGTCGGGTTTTGGTGAAAAACAACAGGTTGACCCGGAGAAACGGATAAACAGAAATCAGAAGGATTGGGGAAACCGTTCAGGTTGTTGCCGACCACAAACGAAACGTAATAAGTTGTTCCATACGTCATTCCCGCCTGGAAACTAAAAGTACCGGTTGCGTTTTGCGCGATAACGGTACCCAGCGAAGCGCCGGCATTCGTATGCAATACGTACGCAGACACGTCATTGCCATCCAGGGTTTGACCGCCGAGATGGGCAGCCGTAATACTTGCTCCTTCACATGCAGCAAGTGGTGTCAGCGTCATCTGGCCTGCCTCGCTGGTACAATCGCAATTGAAACCTCCGTTCAGTACAGGCGCCGGACAACCATTTGCATCTGTAATGCTGAAAGAATAGCTTTGGCCGCTCACTATAGGAGCCGAAACGAAGTTGTTACCAACAATAGCCACTCCATTGACGGAATAGGGGGCCTCGCCACCGCTGATGGGAATCGTAACGGTATAGTTTTCATTGGCAGGGTCGCAAGTGTGGGTGACCGTACCGGCTACCGGCGAAGCATTGAATGTCACAACCACCTGATCCGTAGCAGTACAGCCGTTGTTATTGAGGGTCCAAACGAGCGTGTAAGCCCCATATGCTGAAGCAGTTATTTGGCTCGTGTTGCTTTGAATATTAACGAACGTAATCGTCCCACCCGCAGGCGTATTGCTGACCGACCAGGTACCGTTACCGGAATTGCCATTTAACTGGATTGACAGCCCGCAGATTTCAGCATCCGCACCTGCGGCGGGTACCGGAGTTTGGTAAAAAATAACCGGTTGTCCCGGAGAAACGGATAAACAGAAATCAGAAGGATCGGGGAAACCGTTCAGGTTGTTACCGACGACAAATGAAACATAATAGGTTGTGCCATACGTCATTCCTGGCTGGAAGCCAAAAGTTCCGGTGGTGTTTTGCGCCAAAACAAGCCCCAGGGAAGTGCCAGAGTTGGTATGCAGCACATAAGATGACACATCGTTCAGGTCGAGGAACTGTCCGCCCAGGTGTTGAGTTGTTACAGTGCCGCCCTGACAGGCTGTTACTGTTTGAAGGCTCATTTGGCCGGCTTCGCTGGTACAATTACAACTAAAACTACCTGTAACTGCCGGTGATAAACAGCCATTCGCATCAGTTACTACAAAAGAATAGGACTGGCCGCTCAGGATAAAGTTGGAAGTAAAGATACCGTTGGTTACCGTTCCCCCCGGGATATTATAAGGTGCTGTTCCGCCGCTTATCGGGAATGAAACCGTAAAGTTCTGATTGGTGCCCTCGCAAAGGATTGTTACCGGTCCGGTAGTTGGATTGGGATTGAAATTGATAACTACCGTCGCATCATCTGTGCAGGCGCCATTCGATTCCGTCCACCTGAATGTATATGCGCCCGGCTGGCTGACAGTAACGCTGGAGCTCGGACTGCCGGCATTGGCAAAATTAGCAGTGCCGGGGCCCGTTACCGTCGTCCAGGCGCCTGTGCTGCCTGTTACACTGTTGACAGCCTGCAAATTGATCGTCAAAGCGCAGGTAGAAGCTGTGCTTCCTGCATTGGCATTCGGCAATGCGTTGACCACTACCGGGAAACACGCTTGTGGCCCGGCTCCACAGGAGCTGAGTGCTGATGCGCACACCGTACCTCCGGTTCCGGCGCCCCAGTTCACCACAAGGCTCGTCGTATTTTGACCGGAAACGATCGTTCCGCCGGTCACTGTCCATTGATAACCCGTTGTATTGGGTATAGCAGGGAAGGAATAGTTGCCATTCGTGCCCGAACAAAGTGTTGCATCGCCGGAAATAACCGGTTGTGCAGGAGGCGCATTCAAGGTTACGTTCAGACAATTTTGTGAGCTGGTTCCACAGGAATTGTTAACAGAGGCACACACACTTCCACTGGTAGCGCCTGCGTCCCACGTCACCTGAATGGAAGTGGGTCCATTATGGCTGGTTATCGTTCCTCCGGGAACTACCCAGCCATAACCGGTAGCGCCGGGAATATCCGGAATACTGTAGGTACCTGTTCCACCTGAGCAGGCAACACTATTACCGGAGACCACGGGCGTTCCGAGAATACTGGTAATGGTAATGATCCGACAAACATTTGGACTGGCGCCGCAAGGCCCTACTACACTGACACAAACGGATCCGCTTGAACCGGCTCCCCATAGGACGGTAATGCTATTTGTGCCTTGCCCGGAGCTGACGGTTCCTCCATTTACAGTCCAGTTGTATGAAATAGCATTATTAACCTCAGGAATACTATACGTAGTGCTTGAGCCGGCACACACGACGATATTCCCCTGGGGTTGCGTGGCGGTCACCGGTGGATTGGTGGTGACCGGCATACAGAATAAAGTGCTGGGGCCGCAGGGGAAATTGGCTCGTACACATACATTTCCGCCGGTAACATTATTCCAGGTTACGTTTATTGAATTCGTATTAGCGCCTGAAGTCGCTATGACACCCGGGGGGAATGTCCAGGTGTATGAAGTCGCTCCGGGCAAAGCAGGGGTACTATAGGTTGTATTGGTTCCGACACAGATAATATCCGGGCCGTTGATGGACGATGGAGGTGTTATATTGCTCACCACTTCCGTCACTACGACGGTTGCTGAATCACAACACGCCGCTCCGCTCGGGTTTGTTCGGCATACCTTTAGTTTATAGGTACCCGGCTCGTTCACCACTGCTGAGGTGCCCGTTGTAGAACCGACAATTTGCCCCCCATTACTGGCTGTCCACTGGTAAGTACCCGCACTACTTCCTGTACTGGTGAGGGTGACGGTAGTCTGCGTACAGGTAAGTTGTTGCGGAGGAGGGATGACTACATTTGTTATGAGCTGTATAACGGTCAGCCTTATGGTAGTGTCGCATTGACCTGGACCTGAAGCCGCTATCGTGCGGGTAAAAACACCTTGGGCGCAGGCATTGGGGAAACCGGGTTCTATAGAGCAGGCGCCTTCGCAAATCGTATCCCGAATATTTATGGTAATCGCCGGGTTAACATTCAGCACCAGAGTGGCTGTATATGGGCAACCGTTTTGAGTAAGGTTTCTTACATAAACTCCTGTATTGCAATAAGTTGTGCCGTAAAAAGTGGTACACTGCGGCGCGCATAGTTCCTGGTTTACCACAATATTCTGCGGCGCCGGACCGATGGTTACATTGACGCAGTTGGAATTAACCCTACCACAAAATGGGGGCGCGCTCGAATTTAATTGCGCCAAAAGTTGCGCTGTCGTAAGCGAACCATTGGGCGCGGGAAACAAAGGCTCCGAACCATTAAAGTAGGACATACCGCAGACGGTATAACTTCCGGCGGCAAAAGTGCTAAGGTTTGCGTCAGCATCATAACCTACGATAATACCGCCAGGGTTCCGGCTGATTACATAGGTATAATCATACTCACCGGCCGCCGGAGGCGGACTTTGTGTGGTGTAAGTGGGTGGCAGGTTCAGGTTCAGGCTGGCTGAACCTGCGCAAGCCGTTACATCCGCCTGTTGAAGTTGGCCTGCATTGGCGGCACAAGTAAAACAGTTGATACAGGAAGGATCACAAAAGATAATCTCATAGTCGAAAAAAGTACCCACATCTATTAACTGCTGGTCAAATACAGTCATGGTCCATTGACCATTGACCGGGCCGGTCAGGGTATTTAAACACCCGCTGGCAGGATAGTAGTCGCCAGTATAGGTTCCGTTCAGCGCCCAGTCCTGATCATTATGCCAGGTATTGGCAAAGCCGGGGTCGGGTGCAGCAGGTGAGGTGCAGGGCACAAACGTCACATCCCAATCCGCACCGTCGGTTTCACCAAAAAGACCGACAGGTCCGACGAGCGTTATAGTCTGCCCTCCCGGAGAGGTCAGGGTAATACGCAAATCCCCGATATACTCGTGTTCCAGGTGCAGTCGAACGCCACATACGGCCTGACCGTTTTGCCCCAACGTAGGGTTACAGGCATTTTGTACATTCAAATAAAAACTCCCTGTGAAACCATCCGGCATGAATTGTGGACAGTTGGTGCAATTGCACGGCGCCTGTGAGAAGAGCGCTTCTGAGGAGAGAAAAAAGAAAAAAATGAACAGCTTCCAGCTGTGATTAGTACTCTTTTGGGTAAAAGTCATGTACCTCCAAAGATTAAGCATCAGTAATTAATTTGGCTGAATAAATCCGCCTTTTGCGAATATTTTGTCAGCAACACAGAAAAAGGTGCTGTCCCAAAAGTTATTTGGAGAGTATGTTTTTGTTAAGCCGGCGTAAAGTAAAAACAAATTGTAATTTTTAGACAAAAATGTACGCTCCGGATAATTTTAACACCGCTCCCTCATTCAAATGGTATTTTTGCCATCTTGAAAATGATTCAATCATGCAGAGATTAGGGGTATTTATGTGCGCCGGATTCATACGAAAAGACTTAGGCTCATCACAGATTAACGCAAGGTTAAGAACGCTGCCTATGTTCTTAACTTTATTTTTATTCTTTGTCTTTTTTTTGCAATTAAACGCCCAGCACGGCAGTAGCCTGCTGGTCAGAATGCAGGATGGCTTGTCGCCTGTCTTCTTACTCCAACGCTGGGAACGATCATTGCAACAATCTGCGGTGACAGAAAAAAAAATTTCCAGGTCCTTGAATATCTGGCTTTTGGAACGCACGGGTGATACATCCGAGTCAACGGCCTTGCTGCAATGGCTCCGACAGCAACCCGAGGTGCATACCGCCCAGTTCAATCATATCCTGACCGACAGAGACAATACGCCCGACGACCCGCTTTTTACAGAACAATGGCAACTGCTAAATAGCGGACAAACCGGCGGCTCCACTGGTGCTGACCTGGGCGCAGTGCCTGCCTGGGACATTACTACCGGCGGACTGACACCTGCGGGTGATACGATTGTGGTCGCTGTCATTGATGGCGGGCTTGCTTCGGCGCATCCCGATCTTGCGCCCAATCTCTGGTACAACTGGTCTGAAATACCCGGCGATAACATTGATAATGACAACAATGGTTTTACTGACGACAGAAGGGGCTGGAATGTCTGGACACAAAATGATAATATCCAGGGAAATTCGACTGCGCATGGTACGCCGGTAAGTGCGATTATCGGGGCAAAAGGAAATAACAATACCGGTGTTGCAGGTATTAACTGGCATATCAAAATCATGTTTGTCGCAGCCGGCGGCACGGAAGCGACCATCCTGGAGGCATACGATTATATCTGGCAGGCCAGACAACGATACAACAGTACTCATGGTCAGGAAGGCGCTTTTGTAGTGGCTGTCAATTGCTCCTGGGGCGCCAACTACGGTTTGCCGGAAGATGCGCCACTCTGGTGCGCTGCCTTTGATACCATGGGGCAGGCGGGTATCCTTAGCATCGCTTCTACGGCCAATATCCCCATCGATGTCGATGTTTCCGGCGATTTGCCAACTACTTGCCCCAGTGATTATATGGTAGCGGTAACCAGCCTCGGTCACACCAATCAAAAGGCAATGAACGCCGCCTGGGGCGCCCAGCATGTCGATTTGGGGGCGTATGGCCAGGATGTTTATACCGCTGCTGCCAATAATGCTTACGGAACATTCTCCGGCACTTCTTTTGCCGCTCCGCAAGTGAGCGGCGCCGTAGGGTTGTTATACGCTGCGCCTTGCCCGAATTTAGTCAGTCTGTCAAAAAGTGACCCGGCAGCGGCGGCATTGTGGGTCAAAAATTTGATTTTGGAAAGTGCTGCTCCAAATGCTGATTTGAATGGCACTACTGTAAGCGGAGGCGGATTACAACTGTATCAAATGTTGCAGCAATATGGGAATCAATGTGCTGCCTGCCCTGCACCCTTTAATTTGCAAAGCCTGGCTATGGGCGCTGATGCTGCCTTGTTGTCCTGGACGGGCATCGCAGATTTTCAGGCTGTACGGATTCGATGGCGAAGTTCGGGAAGCACAGACTGGTCGGTTGTGGAAAACGTTCAAAGCCCTTTTCTTCTGGAAAACCTCCATACTTGTAATTCGTATGAATTTGCGGCCTCTGCCTATTGCTTATCCGTCGAAACCTGGAGCGACTGGTCGGATACGGTTACATTCATCACCGATGGCTGCTGCAATGCTCCGGCTTCCGTGCAGTTGAACCAGATAAGTGCCACAGGCTGTACAGTCGGCTGGCCGCAGGTGCTTGCGGGGAATAGTTATCAATTGCGTATTCGGGCTGTCGGCACTCCGGCATGGGAACTATGGGCAACGTCTTCCGATACCTACTCAATAACGGGTTTGTTGCCGTGTACCGGCTATGAGTTGCAAATTCAGACTGTATGCGATACGGGAAGTACTAATTTTGGCGCTCCGGTATTTTTTCAGACTACGGGTTGCGGCTCCTGTCTGGATGCCAGTTACTGTGTCGCCGCCGCAGGGCAGTCGACCTACGAATGGATTGACAGCGTATCCGTTGGCGATTGGGGACATTATTCGGGAGCCGCAGGCGCCGGCTATCAAAATTTTACGGGCACGTCGGATACCTTCCTTCAAATCGCCCCACAAACCACGGTATCTGTGCAAATTACACCGGGGTTTGCGGGCCTCCAGTTCAAAGAATTTTTTAGAATTTATATCGACTATAACATGGACGGCGACTTCAGCGACTCTGCTGAACTGGTTTTCGACCCCGGTTACGCCCACGACGGGCCTATCTCAGGATATATTACCACGCCCGGTTTCAGTTCGCAGGGACTGACGCGCATGCGGGTTATGATGAAATTTAAAAACCTGACCAATACAATGCCGCTTTCCTGTGAATCATTTGACTATGGACAGGTGGAAGATTACTGTATCGAATTACTGGGCGAATCGACGCCATACACCCTGACAACGAGACAGCCGATGGAATTAAAAATTTACCCGCAACCGGTACAGAATTTCGTACGTGTCGTTTTCCCGGAAGATATTTGTAACGAGTGGATTTGGTTTGTCCACGATATGAACGGGCGTCTTATCCAGTCCGGCACACAATTGTTGGGGCGGTTTAAAGATATAACGATGAATACAAGCAACTGGTTGCCAGGACTTTATGTAGTTACTGCCCGGCAAGAGGAATATGTGTTCAGAGGGGAAATTATGAAAATGTAAAGGAGGGTTATTCGTTATCAGTTATCCGTTATCAGTGTGGTAACTTTTGGCTATACTGATTACTTAAGCCAACAGTTACCACACTGATAACGGATAACCAATAACCGATAACCTACAAAAGCACCCTTCTTTTCGTCTTAGGAAACAACTCTGACAATTCTTCCGGCAGGGAAGGGCGGTCGGGGAAACGGGCGGTAATAGCCCGGATAATTTCGCGGACCAACTCGGGTTCCCCTTTTTGTAACAAGGTGGCCAGGTGCTGCCGAACATAAGCAGCAGCGGGATGCCCGAAATGTTCGTTTAAATAATCACCCAGCAAAGCGACATACCGCTCACGGATAAAAGCGCTGTCATCGGGCAGAAAAATGGCTTCAAAACGCTGAAACTGCCGAATATCACCTTCTTCGTCCAGCAATTTCGCCAGCGCTTCCCGGTCATTATCGAGTGCCAGCATGGCTGCGAGTTTGCTGCGCTCGCCTTTGGCCTCGAGTGTTGCCGTCAATTCCTGTCTGACTTCCGGCCACTCTGTGCCGGACTGCTGTTTCAGTTTTTCATAATAATCAAAACTGCCGGAAAGTAGAAAGCGCTGGCGCAACAGTCGCCTTTGGCGTACAGAATCGCCCGTTTGTTCGGCAATAAAAAGCATGATGTCTTCCAATTCCCTGCGCCAGGCAGGCGACAGCGCTTCTTTTTTTAAAAAGGCTTCGCTGGCAGAAGTGACGGCTTCCCAGTAGTGCAGGTAATACAGCGATAAAATGGCATTTTTGACTAATTCCGGTTGTTCCTGGAAATCGTCGAGCACCCGGACTACTGCGCCTGCTGCGCCGCGTTCTGCCAATGCGGCGATAAAAAGATGCAGGATAAAAGGCGCTGCGGGTGCGGGCGTTTCATCAAAAAGACGGTTAAACTGTTCAAATCTGGAGGATTCTTTGGCCGTACTGCTCAGGTAACGGATCACATCGCGTTCGCTTTCAGGAGGTATCTGGGTGCTGCGACCCTGCTCAAACAACAATTCCCAAACGGCATCGCGTAATTCCTGGGCAATGTTTTCCTGTTGCAGGGTGATCAGGTGCTGAAGAGCCGTCTGGTAATATTGCAGCAAAGCCGTGTAGCGCGCTTCCGTTGACCTGGGCAGAAAAGACCCCATTTTTTGAACAATAGCCGCATTGACCTGAAAAGTAGTTTGAAAATTATGCAGCTTGTAAGCGCTTTCCGCCTGCATCGTCAGGTCGTCCAGTGTTTTGCGCAGGCGGCGAAATTCCGGTTCCCGAAAGTTTTTGCCGTTGGGAATCACCGAGTCCAATACCAGTAAATAGGGGTTTTCGGTAGCCGTTACCAATCCGGCAAACCATGTTTTCAACGCCAGCGCAAAATCGCGGTCGCGGCGGGCATATTCCAGGACAAACTCTGTTACGGCTTCCGGCGTGGCATTTTCGAGGGCATCGAGCACCGTCAGCCGGCTGCGTTCCTTATGCACTTGTTGCTCGGCTTTAACCCGGCGCTCTTCCGCGCGCTGATCCAGAAACTGGCGCAAACGAAGCAAAGAGGCTGCAACATGCGCACAAATCAGCCGGCGTCCTTCCCCAAAACATTCGCAGGTAAATGCTTTGATTTTGTGGGGAGAAATAATCATTTCCGTCTCGTACTGGCCTTCTTCGGTGGCAACAAGCGCTACCCAAAGGTGCTTTTCCACTTCCCGCAGATTTTTAACCGCTCCGGATTGCAAGAGTATATCAGCCGCATTCCAGGTCTGCGCACTGATATGGTGTTCAAAGTCTTTAAGCCAGAGTTTTTGTTGCATGGCAATTTTGATGAAGGTGATTGGGGCCGGCGTGTTTCCAAAAATCAAACCTCAAATGTACAGGAAATCGGCTTGATTTTGTTCAAAAATGTCAGGTAGTATGGCGTGCTACAAACTACGGGATGTACCTTTGCACTTATGCGTACTCTTTTTCTTATCCGCCATGCAAAATCGAGTTGGGACAATCCCGGCTTGCGCGATTTCAACCGCCCCCTCAACGAGCGTGGTCTGCGGGAGGCTCCGCTAATGGCTCAATTACTTGCAAACAGGGGCGTTCAGCCCGATTTATTAGTCAGCAGTCCGGCCAAACGCGCCCTGACAACGGCGCTGTTTTTTGCAGAAAAATTTGGAATCGCTGACGAACAGGTATTGCGGGAACAGGACATTTATGAGGCCGCACCCACCGATATTCTTCAGATCATCAGCAATTTGCCTGATTCGGCTGCTGTGGTATGCCTGTTCGGACACAATCCTACTTTTACAGATGTAGCCAACCGCTTTTCAGATGACTTTATAGACAACGTTCCAACCTGCGGAATCGTTCAGATAGAGTCAGAGGCTGAGAACTGGAAAACCATGTATGAAGGCAACAGCCGGGTAAAGGCTCATTTTTTTCCAAAAGAAATGTATAAGTAAGAAAAAGGGCAAAATTGCAAAAGGCAAAAAGCAATGTAAATCAATGAGCTACAAAAGATTTAGTTCAAACTAATTTTGCACGTCTACTAAATGAGAAATTTTTTTTTGCTGCTACTGCTTTCCGGTTTTTGGGTGAGTTGCAATTTTCAGGAAACAGCAGAGCGCCCCAGCGTTTCCGATGAAAAAATGGCCCGCGTCATCGCCGACCTGGCCATTGCAGATGCCGCCACCAACGGCATCACCGGTTATGAAAAAGACAGCCTGATGCAGGCATATTTTCAACAGGTGCTGCAACTGCACGGCCTTACGCTGGAGCAACACGAAAAAAACCTGCGCATATTTGCCAATGACATGGATAAAATGCAGGAAATACTCGAAAATGCGGAAATGCTGCTGGATACGACTATTAAAGATGGTATGAGGTAGAACTTAAGGAAGGTATTACCCCAAAAAGTGTGTCTGAGAAATGAAAGTATTTCTCAATCTAATCAACCTTTTTGATAGAAAATCTATCGTTATTTTTTAAAGAACCTTCTCACCCCTGTCATGTCGTTTTGGGAAACTTCTAAAAAATACACTCCAGCCGCCAGTCCGGACACGTTCAATGAATTCGCTTGGTTGAACATGGTTTTTTGCAAAAACTCCCGCCCGTTCGCATCAAAAATTTTCACCTGGCAAGGGGCCGTAGTATCCTCGTTTTGCACGTTAAATTTCAATACATCCCCCACCGGGTTGGGGAAAATCTCCAACTGCGTTTCATTTTTTTTTGGCCCAACTTCAACAGGTGTTGGAACACTCCAGATGGATTGTAGCTGCCAGGCTTCCACATGCAGCACTTCCACGCTGCCGTTTTCAGAAAACAAAGAAATACCATGTGCCGAAGCATTCGTGAAGGCAAGCGAGGTAATGTTGGTCCTGTAATCTTCCGCATGGATTTCAACCGAAGATTGATCCACGAAAATATGCAGGTTCAGAATGCTATCTCCGGACAGGTAAACCGGGGTTTTGGTGACCCATTTCGCAGTGAAACTGAAGGGGGTAGCCATGCGGTCAATGGTGATGTTGGAAGTTTTGGCATCGTAGCGGACGACAAATTTTTGCCCGGTGCCCTCGGCGAGATTCAGCCCAAAAACCTGATTTTCGTTTTCGACTTTAAATGAAATTTTTATCTCGTACACATTCCGTCCGGGGTCAAATTCGAGATTATGGCCAGTACTTGCCACCGTAAAATTGCTTTTTTCAAAATTGCCATAGCGAATGTTCTGAAGTTCCTCGATGGGTTTTTGCAGCAACTCGTAGCCATTGCCCTGGTCAATCAGGTGCAATTCCTTCGCCAAAGACTCGCATCCTTTCCAGGGCGTGGTTGGTACGTTTTGCGCATAGGCCCAGTTGCCCATCCAAGCCAAACCAATAGTGCGCTGGTCGTCCTCGTCGTAGTTGCGGAAAGTTTTATGGGCATAAAAGTCGAAGCCCCAGTCCATCCAGTTGGCGTTTTCCAGCCGGCTGTCGTACTGTACGTCTGAGAACACGATGTGGTCAACGAGGATGTGCCCCCAGCCTGCGGTAGCGTTGTCAAAAATTTCAATGCGAGCGTTTTTGCCCAAGTGCTGGCTCACGTCAATGCCCCGCCACTGCAATCGCTCGGTGTTGTCGGTGCTTTTGACGGTTTGGACGACTTGATTTTCCACCACGATCTTGAACCCTACGTCGGCCAGCGAACCGCCGCCGATTTGAAAGTTGATGAATCGTTTTTCAATGATGAAATCGGGTGAAGTCATTTTGCCGGTAGTAACATCGCCATTGTGAAAGGAATTGAGGTAGCCGAAACCTGTGAAACCATCCACCTGTTGCTGGTTGGGCAGCGTGCCGGAGGCAGGTGCATTGCCGAAGGCAATCCCCTCAACCGTCCAGCCGGCAAAACCATTTTCAAAATCAGCCAACAACTCGCCCCTGACGTGTTTGCCGGTCAACAGGTTGTCATTGGTATCGAGTGTGAAAGTGGAACCATCAAAATCACCGACCCAGTACTGCATCCGGTTGGGTCCCATTCCGCAGGTCATTATCCATTTCATGTTGTTGGGATCGTCGTTCAGCGGCAATTGGAATAGGTCTGGCACTTCCCAAACCTCGCGCTTGGCGCCCCGGTCGTTGAATATGCTTTCCAGCGTCCAATCCTTCAGGTTTTCGGAGGAAAAAATCTCAATAGAACGATTTATCGGTTTGGTGACGACCATGACCCAACGCCCGGTTTGTTCGTGCCAGAAAACCTGCGGGTCACGGAAGTCGGGGCCATTGTAGGGGATAACCGGATTGCCCTGATAGTATTGAAAACTCACATGGTTCAGGCTGACCGAAATCGCCTGCTGCTGGATGTTCGTCGAGTTTTGATTTAGGGTATAAACGGCAATCATGGCGGTGTCTTCTACTGTATTAAACCCTGCTGTATTCTGCTCGTCAACCACTACAGAACCAGACCAGTTTCCGTATCCGCCGGGAGTACCGTTGAGGGCATTGGTATTTATCTGCGTCCAGTGAACGAGGTCGTCAGAAGTAAAATGCCCCCAGTAAAACAGGTGGTATTTTCCATTGTATTTTATCGGTCCATTGGGGTCGCCCATGAAGCCAAATGCTGGCGAAACGTGGAATTGGGGGCGGTAGGGCTCGGTATAGCCCTGCGCTTTCGCCGACTCACAAAAAATAAAGGAGAGCAACAGCAGGGTGGCTGTTTTGGCCAATAACTCAAATCGAATACATACAGATGATACCATAATTAAGATTTTTTAGAAAAAGGAAATCGGATAAAGTGAAATGCCCCCAATCTGCACCTGCCTTTATTGCCTGATTATTTTTTTTACCGCCGTCTCCCCTTCATGCCGTATCGTCAAAAAATAAACCCCTGGAACCGGGAATACCGACTTTGAAAATTTCAAGCGCTGCTGTTGGGATTGTACGGTTTTCCGGTAAAAAACCTTTCCGTTCGCATCGCATATCAGTACGTCCATTTTTTGCCAATTCTCCGGCACTTCAACAGTTAATTCCTCGCTAATAACCGGGTTTGGAAACACAAGAATATCCTGATCTTGGTGAACGTGCATTGTCGGCACAAAATCAGCTTTGCCTATTTCCCAAATGTCCATACTTATGATTTCAGCGCCGCCGCCGAAGGTGAATATTTCCATGCCATTGCTTGTGCTGACCGGGAATATCTGATTGCTCATCATGGTTTTGCCGCCGTTGCCGAATATTTCAATGGATGAATTATCCACCAAAATATGCAGTTGGATTTGCCCGTTTTCCAGCTGCAACGGGGCTTTTTGGAGCATGGCAAAAATGGCATTATCCGTCAATTCACCCGAATTGCTCCGGTCAAAAAGGAGCGTTTCAGAAAGAATATCATATGTTAAAACCGTCTCGTCGCCGTTGCTGCCTTTCCTGAATTTAAAGCCGATTTGGTCAGCAGTGCCGACATCTATAGTGGCTTCAAGCTCATACGTTTGATATTGCAAAGTATCAAAAGCCGGCTTGATATCGCTGATTGCCGCATTTTCAAAATGCGTGTTGCCCAAGCGCAGCGCCTGCAATTCTTCGACGGGCTGTTGGGTCAAAACAAGATTGCCGTTGACGGAAGCCAAACCAACCGTTCTCGGCACGGACATCATGCCCCGCCATGGTGCAGTCGGGACTTGCGCGGCATAATCCCAATTATTCATCCATGCCAGCCATATTCTCCTGCCGTCTGCCGCCGGAATATCGGAATAGGATTGCGCTGCATAAAAGTCTTTTCCATAATCCACCCAGTCGAATGTGCCAGTGTTTTGCGGCTGGTTGGTTTGCATGATATGGTCAATATTGAGGTGTCCCCAGCCACCGGTCACGCTGTCCACAATTTCGAAGAATGCTGTTTGACCGATATAATTTTCAACGTTCCAGTTATCCCATTTTAACGTTTCGGCATTGCTGCCGGTGCTTTGCGCAATGGTTTGGCCGTTGATTTTCAGCCGGATAAATGTACCGTTGGGGTGATTGCCGCCGCCAATCAGAAAGCTAATGTATTGGCTATCAATGGTAAATGTGGCAGAGGTTAATTTACCTTGCGGAGCGTCGCCGCCGAGGAACGAATTAATCAACCTGGTGCCTAAATATCCGGTGACTGCCTGTTGATTGGGCAAGGCGCCCATTGCCGGGGCGCTTCCAAATGCATTTCCGGCGACCGTCCAGCCAGCATAATTGCCGTCTTCAAAATCATCAATAATAGCACCATTTGGCGGCAATGCCTGCGACATGGATTGGTCGGACTGAAAAATATGGTCAACCTGGATATGACCAAATCCGCCGGTAGCATTGTCCACTATTTTTATTTGCGCCATTTGGCCTAAGAAATTCTGCGTGTTCCAGGTCGTCCATTTGAGATATTCATCGTTTTGTCCAGTCGTGGTATATTTCGTTTGACCGTTGACAATCAATTGGATGTTTACATTGGCTAAATTATTTCCGCCACCTATTTTGAAATTGATATAGTTATGGGTAATGGTAAAATTGGGCGAGACAAGCATGCCTATAGCCGGGTCGCCACCATGAAAAGAATTGGCTATTCCATTGCCCAAAAAACCGCTCACCGGTAGTTGATTTGGCAATGAACCGGCGGCTGGCGCCGTGCCAAACGCCGTGCCTGTTGCCGTCCAATTGCCATATCCGTTTTCAAAATCCGCCAGCAAAATGCCAGGCGGCAATTGGTCTGCCGTCTGCGCCGGATATTTATCGGCGGTAAATAGATTGCCGTCAAAATCGCCGGTGAAATATTGCCCCAAACCGGGCCCAATGCTCACTTGCAGCACCCATTTTATATTGGACGTGTCGCCGTCCACCGGCAGCGGGAAAAAATCGGGACATTCCCAGGCCCCGTCCTGGTTGCCCACTTCTCCGAAGTCTTGCAGGAATTGCCAGTTTTTTAAATCGGGCGATTTGTAAAACCGTATACGGTGCTTGGAAGACAATGCGACAACCATTATCCATTGCTGGCTTGGCTCGTGCCAAATTACTTTAGGGTCTCGAAAATCATCGTTGAATAAATTTAAAACCGGGTTGCCGCTATAATTTGTCCAGGTGCGCCCATTGTCATGGCTATATGCAATATATTGGCGCTGTATGTTGCTTGCTGCCGTATAGATTGCCACCATAGGCGGCTGATTATTGATGCCAAAACCGCTGGAATTGTTCCAATCCACGACAACGCTGCCGGAAAAAGCAAGTATATTTCCATAGACCGGAATGGCGACGGGTAATTGCTCCCAATTCACCAAATCCGTGCTTACGGCGTGTCCCCAACTCATATTTCCCCATAGTGAGCCGAGGGGATTGTATTGGTAAAACAGGTGGTATTCGCCTTCGAAATATACCAGCCCGTTGGGGTCGTTGAGCCAGTTTTTTTCGGGCGTAAAATGAAATGCCGGACGATATAACTCATCGTAATTTTGGGAAAATATAACCCAGGTTTGCACGAGGCATATTGTAAGGAAAAATGCTTTTTTCATGGTTGAATTTATTTTTCTGATTTCTCTTTAAAAACCCTCGCCTTCTCATTATTCAAAAGCACCACCACCCGCCGCTCAACCCCTGCCTGCACCGCCAATATTTGCCGTACCTCTCCTTGCACAAACAAGCCCGACGCCCGGTTGTCTATTCGCTCGAAACGACCTCCGCCAGCGTTCAGCAACACGTGCCCAAAGCTGGCGTCCAGCCTCGAAAATTGCGGCAGAAAACCGCTGTCGTTGCCGCCGAGTAACAGGTCTTTTTTGCCGTCGCCGTTCAGGTCTTCACACAAAATGCCGTGGACGCTCGAAAGCTGCGCCTCGGCGGGAAGCGCCTGAACAGACCAGCCCCCCTTGCCGTCGTTGAGGGCGATTGCCGAAGAAAAATAATTGCCTTCCAGCACGAGCGCCTTGTCCAGCACCTCCGCCGGGAACAGTTCCTGCATGGACTTTTTGGCAAAATCAGCGTGTTTCAGGTTTTGCTTTTTCGCCGGGCAACTGCGCCGTCAGTTCTTTTTCAGAGCAACAGTCACGTCCCTGCCCCTGATGTGGCGGGTCGGTATTTGTTCAACGGCTCCGTTGTCGTCGAAATCGCTGACTCAAAGTTTGGCGGGCTGCTCTTTCGTGCCGGTGAAGTAGAAATTTTCTCCCCGGTTACCCAAAATCAAATCCTGGTCGCCGTCGCCGTCCAGGTCTTCGCTTTCGACGGCGTACCACCAGCCTTTTAGAGCGGTGAGCGCGGGTGAGCGGGAGAGGGTGAGCTTATTCGCTTGAATTTCAAAGATTTGCGGACCTGCCCATTCACCGACGACGACCAATTCAGGGCGCTCGTCGCCGGTCATGTTGACCCATTTGGCGGCGGTGACCATGCCGAGGCGGGAGAAATCGGGCGCTGCCTGTTTTGCCACGTTTTTAAAATTGCCGCTGCCGTCATTTTGCAATAAAAAATGCCTGGGCGGCACACCGTACTGCCCCGGTACGCTGCGGCTGCCGACAAACAAATCGAGGTCGCCGTCTGCGTCAAAATCGAGCGGCACGACGACGGCAGCGTTGAAGCCGGTGGTCGGCAGTGCTTGGTCGTTTCTTGCAAAAAAACCCTTGCCGTCGTTGAGGTACAGCCTCGCATTGAGCAGGCGGGAACCCGTCGGGCGGTGGTTGCCGCCGGAGCCGACTGCCAAATCCGGGTCGCCGTCGCCGTCGGCGTCAAAAAAGGCGAGCGCCGTGTCCTCAAAATCTGCGTCTTTTTCAAAGGCCGGCTGGCGGGAAGGCTGAAAATCCCCGCCCGGCGCTTGCAGATAAAGTTGCCCCGGCTGGCCGCTTGCCCCGCCGATAAAAATGTCTTCCAAACCGTCGCCATTCACGTCGACGGCTGCACCTCGTGCGCCTTCCCTCGACACTTTGCGGTACGCCAAACCCTCTTGGTAAAAATCAACAAAATCATCTTCCCGGTGAGCGGCAAAGGGGCTGGCGATTTCTTTCAACAGTACCTGCTTATGCAGTTGAAAATCAGCTAGTTTTGCTCGTTACAATGCCGGTTGCATTTTCCCGTGAAATCAGCAGCATGGTATCGGTGGGCGGGTTTTCAAGACTGTCTTTTCAGGTCGTGCCAGATGACTACGACCGAGTCCACCGCTGCATTTTGCCCCAAGCCAAACACCATTTTGTAGTCCACCGACGACTGAAAACCTCGGGTAGGCATGAGTTGGCAATTTAATATTTGAGCGCCCTGATGTACAAAACCTTCTGAGCCGACGGCGAAGGTGTTTTGCCCGTTGCCCTTGAGTTGCAGGGTGAGGAAGTGGTTTTTTAGCAACTCCTGCGAGCGGTTTCGGTAGAGAAAGCCTCCTGGTTCACGTTGTTGACGACGAGGTCGAGGTCGCCGTCGTTGTCGAGGTCGGCATACGCTGCGCCGTTGGCAAAATTGGGCGCATCGAAGCCCCATGCCATTCCGATATCTTCAAAAGTGAGCGCCTGTCCCGAACCTTCGGTGCCGCCCCGGTTGCGGAAGGCTTTGTCAGGAAGCGGCACGGAAGGCGCTTTGCCGACAAGGCTCATGAAAGGCTCTTTTTTGCCGGTCTGCTGCATCTTTTGAATTAACTCGCTGGCAAAAAAGTCGGTAAAGTCCTGGTCAGCAACGTCTTGAAGGACACCATTGCAAACGTAAATGTCTCGCCAGCCGTCGTTGTCCATGTCGAAAAGCAGCGCGCCCCAGCTCCAGTCGGTGGCTGCGACGCCGCTGAAATGGGCTGTTTCGGTGAACACGCCGCCACCCGTCGAAGCAGCCTGAACCGG
Source organism: Lewinellaceae bacterium (assembly GCA_016711435.1). Lineage (GTDB taxonomy): Bacteria > Bacteroidota > Bacteroidia > Chitinophagales > Saprospiraceae > M3007. The sequence continues at coordinate 3,656 of JADJSY010000087.1, read as the reverse complement.
GGTGAAAATTTGCAGGCAGTTCTGCATGTATTGATGATAAAAACCCCGCTTGATCTTGAGGTCGGAGAGGCTGTGGCTGTCGAATTGTGTGGTGGTTTTCAGGCGCAGGTCGTCGCCGGGCAGCATTTCGGTGACGAAAATATCGGGGTAGCCGTCGTTGTTCACGTCCGCCATGTCTGCGCCCATACTTGCCTGGGGCAAGTGCTGCATCCATTTTTCGATTTCCTCCCGGAAAGTGCCGTCGCCGTTGTTGAGGTAGAGGTAGTCCCGCTCGTAAAAATCGTTGGAAATATAGAGGTCGGGCAGGTGGTCGCCATTGATGTCGCCGACGGTGATGCCCAATCCAAAGCCGATAAGGCTGCCGTAAATGCCTGCTTGCCGGGTTACGTCGGTGAATTTCACCTTCCCGTTCCCGCCGGGCGGGAATCGTTTCGCAAGAGTTTGTCGCCGCCGCCTTTCAGAAATTCCGGCACTTGCCAATCTGCTGCATATCGTTCCCGGTCGCTGCTATAATTCAACTTATTAACAGGCATAAAGCTGTTGTTGAGAATATAGCAATCGAGGTCGCCGTCGAGGTCGTAGTCAAAAAAAGCGGCGTGGGTGGTGTAGCCGGTTTCGTCCAAGCCATATTCTGCTGCTTTTTCAGTAAAAGTGAGGTCGTGGTTATTGATAAATAATTCCTTCGTGCGGTCAGTTTCTTTGACATATCCGGCATTGCAAACAAATATATCGAGCCAGCCGTCGGCATTAATGTCCGCCATAACGACGCCGGTGCTCCAGACCTTCGAGCCGCCAACGCCCGCTTTTTCCGTAATATCTTCAAATTGGAAATTGCCTTTGTTGAGGTACAGGCGATTTTTGCCCATGTTGCAGGTGAAAAAAATATCGGTCAGCCCGTCGTTGTTGATGTCGCCGAGTGCGACGCCACCGCCATTGTAGAAATTGCGGTAGTTGAAAATATTGAAGTCTTCCGTGTTTTCAACGGTATTGACGAAAGTGAATGCCGGAGTGGGCGGCGGGGATTTTTCTCGAATAATGGCGGGGGGCTGCCCGGTTTGGCAGGCGGAGAGGAAGTAAAAGAGAAAAGAAAGTATAAGGTGCGAGACATCGTAAAAGGAGAAATTATTACCGTTAATTTAAAACCGCACGTATTTTCCGAAAAAATGCCGTCTTTATGTTTTACTGTCACGATGAAAATAAGCGGAGAATTATCCAGATTAAATGTCTTTTGCTGCCCGTTTGTCATCAATAAATCGTCCTGCAACAACACCCTGCCCACCACGTCACTGACCAATATCTCCACCTGCTGAAATTGCAGCCCCCTATAAGCAACTGTTATTTCACCGGCAGCGGGGTTATATGATATTTCAAACCCGTTTTCCCCGTCCCATTGCCGCCGGTATTGATATTTGCTCTTTTTTCAGCCTGCTTTATTTTATGCACTTGATTAATAACCGGAAGAATTATAGTCTCCGTTTTTGCGCCTAACCAAAGTATCTGAACGGAGTCCACTTTTACCAAGCCGCCCAATCCAATATGCGCAATCGAGCTATTTTGTGAAGCATGGCTCGAACCGCCGCTTATTTCCCGCAGCAATTTCCGGTTGCCGGCATATACCAAAACCTTAGTGCCATAAGCATCCCGGTTGGTTTTTGTCCTTCCAGTTGGAAGCCATCCAATTGCCAGGCTCCTGCGATATGTTCTCATAGTATTGGAGAAAATTGGTCGTGCCGGGAAATAATATGTCATTGGTAACGGTCAATATATCCTGCTTTCCATCCCGGTTAAAATCGGCATGAATAGCACCCCGGGACAAGCCTTCGTACCAGATGCCGCACTCGATGGTGCGGTCGTTAAAGGTATGACTGGCGTTGCCCAAAAACAGGCGGTCGACTTGGCGTTGCCCGTCTTTATCAATGGCAGAATTGACGTAACCGTTTGCTACGAATAGGTCGGGAGATAGCCATCGTTATTGACGTCTTCAAAAAACAGCCCCAGCCAGTCGTGTATTTTGTGCTGTCAATGGCGTAGGTGTCTTCAATATTTAGCTGCGGCGCTTTATTGATAAATGTTCCATTGCCCTGGTTTTGAAATAAGCGTTTTGAGCAATATTGGTGAAGTAATAATCGAAGTCCAAATCTTCGTCATAATCTCCCGAGGCAAGGCCCATAGCGTACATTTGGGCATTCATTCTCGATCTGTCGCTGACGTCGGTAAAGGATGCCAGTGGATAATTATTTTTGTGCAATTCATTGGGTTGCAGCCATTTGCCAAAATCATTGGCGACCAATAAATCAACGTCGCCGTCCATATCCATATCGGAAGTAGTTGCCGCAAGGGTACAGCCGTCGTTAATTAAAGAAAACGAGGCGGCGCTTTCGGTGAAAAACATATTGTCGGTATTGACGTACAGCCGATTGCGACCGCACTGGTGGTCGAAACTAACCAATATGCTGTTGGACATTATCAAACCCGGCGTTTCCACGTAATTCATTACGTATAAATCGAGCAGCCCGGTCGTGGTTTACGTCAAAAAAATGCCCGCCCATGCAAAAGGAAGTATCATGAAGCCCGGAACTGCGCCGCTATGTTTTTATATTTCTTTCCAGGGTGTCGAATTGCAAAAGCAAATTCCGGTCGAAGCCGGAAGCGCCGCCAACGGGACCTACCGTTCTGACGAATATTTCCCGGTAACCGTTATTGTCAATATCACCGGTGGTTACACTGGTAGGTGAGTTTATATTTCGTCAGTTCGCTTATTCCATATTCATCGCTGACGTCGGTAAAATTGCCGGTTCCGTCATTTTCAAACAATGCGTCGTGCTTTGCTCCGCCGACCACGTATAGGTCTTCGTCGCCGTCGTTGTCGAAGTCGAAAGCGGCAGCGCCGCCGCCCATGAGCAGCATTTCTTCATAAATAAAGCCCAGCCCGGCGGCAACGGAACGTTCCGTGAATTGCGGCTGTGCCAGCAGGGAATTCAAGCAAAATAGCAGGAAAGGGTAGAATATACGTGGCGCATGGCGGAAAGGAAGCAATTGAAGAGCGGTGATTATGGGAAAATTTTCCCATAAAATCACCTGTCATTATTGAGGAGGCGCAAACATGAGTCATCCCGAATTTTTCTGGGGTGGTCAGTTTTTTGTGAGATTTTGGTGCGGCACTCCTAAAATGCAGAAATGGATAGGCATGGAATGAGGTGCATAAGAACAAACCGGCGTTCAAAATACATTACTTGTCCGTGCACGCACCTCTGTTGCGATTGAAAACGAAACTTACCGAGGACGTTTGCCCCCTATACCCTAAAATCGGGATGACCATGTTTAGCCTAACTTGTTGAAAGATAATGTAGTATTCTTCGTCAGCCTGTCAACATTCCCTGATGCACGTTCAGTCCTTCCAGATTGATTGCGCCCTGGTTGTTTTGATTGTACTCGATGCCGCCGATGCCCTGAAAAAAGGCAGTGCCTTGAACTCACTATTCGGTTTCAACTCCATGATTCCTGTCATGAAGTAGTCGTTGATGCCACCCCGTGCCCCTTCATTCTGCGTGCTTCCTGAAGTGAACGCATTGTAAACATTCGATTTTTGTTAAACCACGGTCGGGTCAATAGCATCGACACCCAACACATCCACCATGTATTCCGGTATTTTTCAA
>JADJSY010000086.1 GCA_016711435.1 Lewinellaceae bacterium | reverse complement strand
CGGGTTGGGGAAACCGCCAACTGCATTTCATTTTTTTGAAGCTTCTCTTCAATCAGTTACCGGAGTTCCCCAAATGGAATTAAGCTTCCATGCTTCAATGTTCAGCACTTCCACACTGCCGTTTTCTGAAACAAAGAAATATCATGGGCAGATGCATTAATGAAGGCAAGCTGAGGTAATGTTGGTCTTGTAAGCTTCCGCATGTATTTCTCTGGACCGAAGATTGGTCCACAAAAATATGCAGGTCAAGAATGCGAGTCGCTGACAGATAAAACCGGGGTTTGGGTGACCACCTTGGCTGCAAACTGAAGGGGGTGGCCATGCGGTTAATGGTGATGTTGGAAGTTTTGGCATCGTAGCTGACGACAAATTTCTGCCCGTTGCCCTCGGCGAGGTTCAGTCCGAAAACCTGGTTCTCGTTTTCAACTCCAAAAGAAATTTTCAGCTCGTACACATTCCAGCCCGGGTCAATCGAGCGTGTTGTCGGTGCCTCTACCGTGAAATTGCTTTTTCAAAATCGCCGTAGCGATGCCTGGAACTCGTCAATCGGTTTTTTGCGCAAGCTCGTAGCCGTTTCACAATCAGGTGCAATTCCTTCGGCGCGACTCGCATCCTTTCCAGGGCGTGGTCGGCACGCTCTGCGCATAAGCCCAGTTGCCCATCCACGCCAAGCCCATGGTGCGGTCGTCGTCCTCGTCGTAGTTGTGGAAAGTTTTATGGGCATAAAAATCGAAGCCCCAGTCCATCCAGTTGGCGTTTTCAGCCGGCTATCGTACTGCGTACCTCCGCGAGAATACGATGTGGTCAACGAGGATATGCCCCCAGCCTGCGGTAGCGTTGTCAAAGATTTCATGGCGGGCGGTTTTGCCCAAGTGCAGGCTCACATCTAATGCCCCGCCACTGCATTCGCTCGGTGTTGTCGGTGCTTTTGACGGTTTCGCCGAGTCGATTTTCCACCACGATATTGAACCCACGTCGGCCAGCGAACCGCCGCCGATTTGGAAGTTGATGAATCGTTTTTTCAGTGATGAAATCGGGTGAAGTCATTTTGCCGGTAGTAACATCGCCACCGTGAAAGGAGTTGAGGTAGCCGAAACCCGTGAAACCATCCACCTGTTGCTGGTTGGGCAGCGTGCCGGAGGCAGGTGATTTGCCGAAGGCAGTCCCCCAACCGTCCAGCCGCCAAAACCATTTTCAAAATCGGCCAACAACTCGCCCCTGACGTGTTTGCCGGTTAGCAGGTTGTCATTGGTGTCGAGTGTGAAAGTGGAACCATCAAAATCCCCGACCCAGTACTGCATCCGGTTGGGTCCCATTCCGTGTAGGTCATTATCCATTTCATGTTGTTGGGATCTGTCGTTCAGCGGCAATTGGAATAGGTCTGGCACTTCCCAAACCTCCCGCTTGGCGCCCCGGTCATTGAAAATGCTTTCCAGCGTCCAATCCTTCAGGTTTTCGGAGAAAAATCTCGATAGAACGGCCTATCGGTTTGGTGACGACCATGACCCACCTCCGGTCTGTTCGTGCCAGAAAAACCTGCGGGTCACGGAAGTCGGGGCCATTGTAGGGGATAACCGGATTGCCCTGATAGTATTGAAAACTCACATGGTTCAGGCTGACCGAAATCGCCTGCTGCTGGATGTTCGTCGGTTTGATTTAAGGTATAAACGGCAATCATGGGGTCTTCTACTGTATTAAACCCTGCTGTATTCTGCTCGTCAACCACTACAGAACCAGACCAGTTTCCGTGTCCGCCGGGGTACCGTTGAGGGCATTGGTATTTATCTGCGTCCAGTGAACGAGGTCCTCGGAAGTAAAATGCCCCAGTAAAAACAGGTGGTATTTTCCATTGTATTTTATCGGTCCATTGGGGTCGCCCATGAAGCCAAATGCTGGCGAAACGTGGAATTGGGGGCGGTAGGGTTCGGTATAGCCCTGCGCTTTCGCCGACTCACAAAAAATAAAGGAGAGCAACAGCAGGGTGGCTGTTTTGGTCAGTAATTCAAATCGAATACATACAGATGATACCATAATTAAGATTTTTTAGAAAAAGGAAATCGGATAAAGTGAAATGCATTTCAAATTGTCCTTGACATCGCTTTGCCCCGTCAATATCACCACAACGACAATTTGTTCACCACCTTTATTGCCTGATTATTTTTTTTTACCGCCGTCTCCCCTTCATGCCGTATCGTCAAAAAATAAACCCCAGGAACCGGGAATACTGACTTTGAAAATTTCAAGCGCTGCTGTTGGGATTGTACGGTTTTCCGGTAAAAACCTTTCCGTTCGCATCGCATATCAGTACGTCCATTTTTGCCAATTCTCCGGCACTTCAACAGTTAATTCCTCGCTAATAACCGGGTTTGGAAACACGAGAATATCCTGATCCTGGTGAACGTGCATGGTCGGCAAAAAATCAGCTTTGCCTATTTCCCAAATGTCCATATTTACGATTTCAGCGCCGCCGCCGAGGGTGAATATTTCCATGCCAGTGCTTGTGCCGGCCGGGAATATCTGATTGCTTATCACGGTTTTGCCGCCATTGCCGAATATTTCAATGGATGAATTATCCACCAAAATATGCAGTTGGATTTGCCCATTTTCCTGTGGCAGCGGGGCTTTCTGGAGCATGGCAAAAATGGCATTATCCGTCAATTCACCCGAATTGCTCCGGTCAAAAAGGAGCGTTTTCGAAAGAATATCATACGTTAAAACCGTCTCGTCGCCGTTGCTGCCTTTCCTGAATTTAAAGCCGATTTGGTCAGCAGTGCTGACATTTATAGTGGCTTCAGCTCATACGTTTGATATTGCAAAGCATCAAAAGCCGGCTTGATATCGCTGATTGCCGCATTTTCAAAATGCGTGTTGCCCAAGCGCAGCGCCTGCAATTCTTCGACGGGCTGTTGGGTCAAGACAAGATTGCCGTTGACGGAAGCCAAACCAACCGTTCTCGGCACGGACATCATGCCCCGCCATGGTGCAGTCGGGACTTGTGCGGCATAATCCCAATTATTCATCCATGCCAGCCATATTTCTCCTGCCGTCTGCCGCCGGAATATCGGAATAGGATTGCGCTGCATAAAAGTCTTTTCCATAATCTACCTAGTCGAAAATGCCATTGTTTTGCGGCTGGTTAGTTGGCATGATATGGTCAATATTGAGGTGTCCCAGCCACCGGTCACGCTGTCCACAATTTCGAAAAATGCTGTTTGACCGATATAATTTTCAACGTTCCAGCTATCCCATTTTAACGTTTCGGCATTGCTGCCGGTGCTTTGCGCAATGGTTTGGCCGTTGATTTTCAGCCGGATAAATGTACCGTTGGGGTGGTTGCCGCCGCCAATCAGAAAGCCAACATATTGGCTATCAATGGTAAATGTGGCAGAGGTTAATTTTCCTTGCGGAGCGTCGCCGCCGAGGAACGAATGAATCAACCTGTTGCCTAAATATCCGGCGACTGCCTGTTGATTGGGCAAGGCGCCCATTGCCGGGGCGCTTCCAAAGGCATTTCCGGCGACCGTCCAGCCAGCATAATTGCCGTCTTGAAAATCATCACTAATAGCACCATTTGGCGGCAATGCCTGCGACATGGATTGGTCGGACTGAAAATATGGTCAACCTGATATGACCAAATCCGCCGGTAGCATTGTCCACTATTTTTATTTGCGCCATTTGGCCTAAGAAATTCTGCGTGTTCCAGGTCGTCCATTTGAGATATTCATCGTTTTGCCCAGTCGTGGTATATTTCGTTTGACCGTTGACAATCAATTGGATGTTTGCGTTGGCTAAATTATTTCCGCCGCCAATTTTGAAATTTATATAGTTATGGGTAATGGTAAAATTGGGCGAGACAAGCATGCCTATAGCCGGGTCGCCACCATGAAAAGAATTGGCTATTCCATTGCCCAAAAAACCGCTCACCGGCAGTTGATTTGGCAATGAACCGGCGGCTGGCGCAGTGCCAAATGCCGTGCCTGTTGCCGTCCAAGTGCCATATCCGTTTTCAAAATCCGCCAGCAAAATGCCCGGCGGCAATTGGGTTGCCGTCTGCGCCGGATATTTATCGGCAGTAAATAGATTGCCGTCAAAATCGCCGGTGAAATATTGCCCCAAACCGGGCCCAATGCTTACTTGCAGCACCCATTTTATATTGGACGTGTCGCCGTCAACCGGCAGCGGAAAAATCGGGACATTCCCAAGCCCCGTCTTGGTTGCCCACTTCTCCGAAGTCTTGCAGGAATTGCCAGTTTTTTAAATCGGGCGATTTGTAAAACCGTATGCGGTGCTTGGAAGACAATGCGACAACCATTATCCATTGCTGGCTTGGCTCGTGCCAAATTACTTTAGGGTCTCGAAAATCATCGTTGAATAAATTTAAAACCGGGTTGCCGCTATAATTTGTCCAGGTGCGCCCATTGTCATTGCTGTATGCAATATATTGACGCTGTATGTTACTTGCTGCCGTATAGATTGCCACCATAGGCGGCTGATTATTGATGCCAAAACCGCTGGAATTGTTCCAATCCACGACAACGCTGCCGGAAAAAAGCAAGTATATTTCCATAGACCGGAATGGCGACGGGAATTGCTCCCAATTCACCAAATCCGTGCTCACGGCGTGTCCCCAACTCATATTTCCCCATAGTGAGCCGAGGGGATTGTATTGGTAAAACAGGTGGTATTCGCCTTCGAAATATACCAGCCCGTTGGGGTCGTTGAGCCAATATTTTTCGGGCGTAAAATGAAATGCCGGACGATATAACTCATCGTAATTTTGGGAAAATATAACCCAGGTTTGCACGAGGCATATTGTAAGGAAAAATGCTTTTTTCATGGTTGAATTTATTTTCTGATTTCTCTTTAAAAACCCTCGCCTTCTCATTATTCAAAGCACCACCACCCGCCGCTCTGCCCCTGCCTGCACCGCCAATATTTGCCGTACTCTCCTTGCACAAACAAGCCTGACGCCCGGTTGTCTATTCGCTCGAAACGACCTCCGCCAGCGTTCAGCAACACGTGCCCAAAGCTGGCGTCCAGCCTCGAAAATTGCGGCAGAAAAACCGCTGTCGTTGCCGCCGAGTAACAGGTCTTTTTGCCGTCGCCGTTCAGGTCTTCACACAAAATGCCGTGGACGCTCGAAGCTGCGCCTCGGCGGGAAGCGCCTGAACAGACCAGCCCCCTTGCCGTCGTTGAGGGCGATTGCCGAAGAAAAATAATTGCCTTCCAGCACGAGCGCCTTGTCCAGCACCTCCGCCGGGAACAGTTCCTGCATGGACTTTTTGGCAAAATCAGCGTGTTTCAGGTTTTGCTTTTTCAAGCCGGGCAACTGCGCCGTCAGTTCTTTTTTCAGCGCAATAGTCACGTCCCTGCCCCCGATGTGGCGGGTCAGTATTTGTTCAACGGTTCCGTTGTCGTCGAAATCGCTGACCCAAAGTTTGGCGGGCTGCTCTTTCGTGCCGGTGAAGTAGAAATTTTCGCCCCGGTTACCCAAAATCAAATCCTGGTCGCCGTCGCCGTCCAGGTCTTCGCTTTCGACGGCGTACCACCAGCCTTTTAGAGCGGTGAGCGCGGGAGAGCGGGAGAGGGTGAGCTTATTCGCTTGAATTTCAAAGATTTGCGGACCTGCCCATTCACCGACGACGACCAATTCAGGGCGCTCGTCGCCGGTTATGTTGACCCATTTGGCGGCGGTGACCATGCCGAGGCGGGCGAAATCAGGGCGCTGCCTGTTTTGCCACGTTTTAAAATTGCCGCTGCCGTCATTTTGCAATAAAAATGCCTGGGCGGCACACCGTACTGCCCCGGTACGCTGCGGCTGCCGACAAACAAATCGAGGTCGCCGTCTGCGTCAAAAATCGAGCGGCACGACGACGGCAGCGTTGAAGCCGGTGGTCGGCAGTGCTTGGTCGTTTCTTGCAAAAACCCTTGCCGTCGTTGAGGTACAGCCTCGCATTGAGCAGGCGGGAACCCGTCGGGCGGTGGTTGCCGCCGGAGCCGACTGCCAATCCGGGTCGCCGTCGCCGTCGGCGTCAAAAAGGCGAGCGCCGTGTCCTCAAAATCTGCGTCTTTTTCAAAGGCCGGCTGGCGGGAAGGCTGAAAATCCCTGCCCGGCGCTTGCAGATAAAGTTGCCCCGGCTGGCCGCTTGCCCCGCCTATAAAAATGTCATCCAAACCGTCGCCATTCACGTCGACGGCTGCACCTCGTGCGCCTTCCTCGACACTTTGCGGTACGCCAAACCCTCTTGGTAAAAATCAACAAAATCATCTTCCCGGTGAGCGGCAAAGGGGCTGGCGATTTCTTCCAAAAGTGCCTGCTTATGCAGTTGAAAATCAGCTAGTTTGCTCGTTACAATGCCGGTTGCATTTTCCCGTGAAATCAGCAGAATGGTATCGGTGGGCGGGTTTTTCAAGACTGTCTTTTTCAGGTCGTGCCAGATGACTACGACCGAGTCCACCGCTGCATTTTGCCCCAAGCCAAACACCATTTTGTAGTCCACCGACGACTGAAAACCTCGGGTAGGCATGAGTTGGCAATTTAATATTTGAGCGCCCTGATGTACAAAAACCTTCGAGCCGACGGCGAAGGTGTTTTGCCCGTTGCCCTTGAGTTGCAGGGTGAGGAAGTGGTTTTTTAGCAACTCCTGCGAGCGGTTTCGGTAGAGAAAAGCCTCCTGGTTCACGTTGTTGACGACGAGGTCGAGGTCGCCGTCGTTGTCGAGGTCGGCATACGCTGCGCCGTTGGCAAAATTGGGCGCATCGAAGCCCCATGCCATTCCGACATCTTCAAAAAGTGAGCGCCTGTCCCGAACCTTCGGTGCCGCCCTGGTTGCGGAAGGCTTTGTCAGGAAGCGGCACGGAAGGCGCTTTGCCGACAAGGCTCATGAAAAGGCTCTTTTGCCGGTCTGCTGCATCTTTTGAATTAACTCGCTGGCAAAAAAGTCGGTAAAGTCCTGGTCAGCAACGTCTTGAAGGACACCATTGCAAACGTAAATGTCTCGCCAGCCGTCGTTGTCCATGTCGAAAAGCAGCGCGCCCTGCTCCAGTCGGTGGCTGCGACGCCACTGAAATGGGCTGTTTCGGTGAACACGCCGCCACCCGTCGAAGCAGCCTGAACCGGGGTAAAAATTTGCAGACAGTTCTGCATGTATTGATGATAAAAACCCCGCTTGAGCTTGAGGTCGGAGAGGCTGTAGCTGTCGAATTGTGTGGTGGTTTTCAGGCGCAGGTCGTCGCCGGGCAGCATTTCGGTGACGAAAATATCGGGGTAGCCGTCGTTGTTCACGTCCGCCATGTCTGCGCCCATACTTGCCTGGGGCAAGTGCTGCATCCATTTTCGATTTCCTCCCGGAAAGTGCCGTCGCCGTTGTTGAGGTAGAGGTAGTCCCGCTCGTAAAAATCGTTGGAAATATACAGGTCGGGCAGGTGGTCGCCATTGATGTCGCCGACGGTGATGCCCAATCCAAAGCCGATAAGGCTGCCGTAAATGCCTGCTTGCCGGGTGACGTCGGTGAATTTTACCTGCCCGTTACCGCCGGGCGGGGAATCGTTTCGCAGGAGTTTGTCGCCGCCGCCTTTCAGAAATTCCGGCACTTGCCAATCTGCTGCATATCGTTCCCGGTCGCTGCTATAATTTAACTTATTAACAGGCATAAAGCTGTTGTTGAGAATATAGCAATCGAGGTCGCCGTCGAGGTCGTAGTCAAAAAAGGCGGCGTGGGTGGTGTAGCCGGTTTCGTCCAAGCCATATTCTGCTGCTTTTTCAGTAAAAGTGAGGTCGTGGTTATTGATAAATAATTCCTTCGTGCGGTCAGCTTCTTTGACATATCCGGCATTGCAAACAAATATATCGAGCCAGCCGTCGGCATTAATGTCCGCCATAACGACGCCGGTGCTCCAGACTTTCGAGCCGCCAACGCCCGCTTTTTCCGTAATATCTTCAAATTGGAAATTGCCTTTGTTGAGGTACAGGCGATTTTTGCCCATGTTGCAGGTGAAAAAAATATCGGTCAGCCCGTCGTTGTTGATGTCGCCGAGGGCGACGCCACCGCCATTGTAGAAATTGCGGTAGTTGAAAATATTGAAGTCTTCCGTGTTTTCAACGGTATTGACGAAGTGAATGCCGGAGTGGGCGGCGGGGATTTTTTCGAATAATGGCGGGGGGGGCTGCCCGGTTTGGCAGGCGGAGAGGAAGTAAAAAGAGAAAAGAAAGTATAAGGTGCGAGACATCGTAAAGGAGAAATTATTACCGTTAATTTAAAACCGCACGTATTTTTCCGAAAAAATGCCGTCTTTATGTTTTACTGTCACGATGAAAATAAGCGGAGAATTATCCAGATTAAATGTCTTTTGCTGCCCGTTTGTCATCAATAAATCGTCCTGCAACAACACCCTGCCCACCACGTCACTGACCAATATCTCCACCTGCTGAAATTGCAGCCCCGTATAAGCAACTGTTATTTCACCGGCAGCGGGGTTATATGATATTTCAAACCCGTTTTCCCCCGTCCCATTGCCGCCGGTATTGATATTTGCTCTTTTTTCAGCCTGCTTTATTTTATGCACTTGATTAATAACCGGAAGAATTATAGTCTCCGTTTTTGCGCCTAACCAAAGTATCTGAACGGAGTCCACTTTTACCAAGCCGCCCAATCCAATATGCGCAATCGAGCTATTTTGCGAAGCATGACTCGAACCGCCGCTTATTTCCCGCAGCAATTTCCGGTTGCTGGCATATACCAAAACCTTAGTGCCATAAGCATCCCGGTTGGTTTTTTGTCCTTCCAGTTGGAAAGCTATCCAATTGCCAGGCTCCTGCGATATGTTCTCATAGTATTGGAGAAAATTGGTCGTGCCGGGAAATAATATGTCATTGGTAACGGTCAATATATCCTGCTTTCCATCCCGGTTAAAATCGGCATGAATAGCACCCCGAGACAAGCCTTCGTTCCAGATGCCGCACGCCATGGTGCGGTCGTTAAAAGTATGACTGGCGTTGCCCAAAAACAGGCGGTCGGCTTGGCGTTGCCCGTCTTTGTCAATGGCAGAATTGACGTAACCGTTTGCCACGAATAGGTCGAGATAGCTGTCGTTATTGACGTCTTCAAAAAAACAGCCCCAGCCAGTCGTGTATTTTGTGCTGTCAATGGCGTAGGTGTCTTCAATATTTAGCTGCGGCGCTTTATTGATAAATGTTCCATTGCCCTGGTTTTGAAATAAGCGTTTTTGAGCAATATTGGTGAAGTAATAATCGAAGTCCAAATCTTCGTCATAATCTCCCGAGGCAATGCCCATAGCGTACATTTGGGCATTCATTCTCGATGTTTCGCTGACGTCGGTAAAGGATGCCAGCGGATAATTATTTTTGTGCAATTCATTGGGTTGCAGCCATTTGCCAAAATCATTGGCGACCAATAAATCAACGTCGCCGTCCATATCCATATCGGAAGTAGTTGCCGCAAGGGTGCAGCCGTCGTTAATTAAAGAAAACGAGGCGGCGCTTTCGGTGAAAAACATATTGTCGGTATTGACGTACAGCCGATTGCGACCGCACTGGTGGTCGAAACCAACCAATATGCTGTTGGACATTATCAAACCCGGCGTTTCCACGTAATTCATTACGTACAAATCGAGCAGCCCGTCGTGGTTTACGTCAAAAAAATGCCCGCCCATGCAAAAGGAAGTATCATGAAGCCCGAACTGCGCAGCTATGTTTTTATATTTCTTTTCCAGGGTGTCGAATTGCAAAAGCAAATTCCGGTCGAAGCCGGAAGCGCCGCCAACGGGACCTACCGTTCCGACGAATATTTCCCGGTAACCGTCATTGTCAATATCACCGGTGGTTACACTGGTAGTGAAGCTATATTTCGTCAGTTCGCTTATTCCATATTCATCGCTGACGTCGGTAAAATTGCCGGTTCCGTCATTTTCAAACAAGGCGTCGTGCCTTGCTCCGCCGACCACGTATAGGTCTTCGTCGCCGTCGTTGTCGAAGTCGAAAGCGGCGGCGCCGCCGCCCATGAGCAGCATTTCTTCATAAATAAAGCCCAGCCCGGCGGCAACGGAACGTTCCGTGAATTGCGGCTGTGCCAGCAGGGAATTCAAGCAAAATAGCAGGGAAAGGGTAGAATATACGTGGCGCATGGCGGAAAGGAAGCAATTGAAGAGCGGTGATTATGGGAAAAATTTTCCCATAAAATCACCTGTCTTTATTGAGGAAGGTGCAAAAGATAAGTTGTGAAGTTGCCGGGCATTTGCCCGGCAACTTCACAACTTATCTTTAGCCTATTTCGTTGAAAGATAACTGATAGTATTCTTCGTCAGCCTGTCAACATTCCCCTGATGCACGTTCAGTCCTTCCGGATTGATTGTGCCCTGGTTGTTTTGATTGTACTCGATGCCGCCGATGCCCTGAAAAATGGCAGTGCCTTGGAACTCACTATTCGGTTTCAACTCCATGATTCCTGTCATGAAGTAGTCGTTGATGCCACCCCAAGTGCCCAGCCATTCTGCGTTATTCCTGGAAGTGAACGCATTGTAAACATTCGGATTTTCGTTAAAACCCACGGTCGGGTCAATGGGGACACCCAACATATCCACCATGTATTCCGGTATTTTTTCAATCACGTAGTTGTGGTCTTCCCGCCAGCCTGGGCCAAGCACCGGAAATTCCTTCCGACCGTCCACATTGTTCATTGGGATGCCCGCATAAATGGGGTGAACGCTCTGGTCGTACGTCTTGGCAATGTTCGTGTTCACTGTCCAGGTGTCGCCATTTTCGAAACCGCCGCCGCCGCCGATGACCCTGGAGTATTGATCCGTAATGCGCCCCAAGTCCCAGAGATATTGATTGGCGTAGCCAGCGAGGTAGAGGTTTCCGCCTGCTTTGTACCAGTTTTTAATGGCATTCAGCACGTCCGGGTCTTGCGAGTCGGCGGGCAATTGGAACGCATCGTTGCGGTCGTAGTAGAACCATAAAACCTTGTACTGGCTTAAGTCAACCGTGCCGTTTTTGATGCCCTGGAACGAGACATATTTTGCCACATCATCGGCATAATTGGCAAAAAACCAATCGGCGGCTGCCTTCACGTCGTCGTCTTCGATGCCCTGACGGGTGGGGGCGTCGCTCAAAAAGCCGGTGATGCAGCGGACACTGGCGGTCACCGTCCAGTTGCTGAAAAGGTTGCCGTTGACTAACGTGTAAGTGACCGGAAGCGAGAGGTTGACCACCTGGCCGGAGGCAGGTTTCGTCGTGTTGCCCGCAGAAACAGCGAGCGTTGGCGTGACAGCGGACAGGTTGGTGCCGCAGGGGAAAGTGACATTGACCGTGCGTTTTTCCGGGTCAATCACGACTTCTTCAGCGCCGGGCGCGATGAAGTCGGTGATGAGCAGGGTTTTGTTCGGGTCAATGTCCAAATCGGTGCTTGCCAGCAAGTCGTCTTTGCAGGCGCTGAAGCTGATGGCCAAAGCGAGAAGCGCCAGTGCAATCATGCTGCGGTAATGCGCAAGGATATTTTTCATCATGATGAATTAAAAATTTGGGAGAACCGCCTTTGCGAAAGACTTAAACTTTCGGAAAGACGGCTCTCGAAGAAGAATTTTCAGGTTCGAGCAGCGGGGATTTTTAATACCCCGGATTTTGCTGATAAAGCCCTGCCGAAAGATTGATTTGCGTCTGCGGAATGGGCATGTATTCATTTTTTCCTGCCTGGAAATTGGCATCGTTCAGGTACGAGCGCCGGGTGCGCTCGACCGAGAGATACCCGTCCAGCCACTGCTTCGCAATTCCCCAGCGCACCAGGTCAAAAAAGCGGTGACCTTCCAAGCCCAACTCCAACCGGCGCTCGAAACGCAGCGCCTGCCGTGCATGGTCTTGCGAAGCAAAAACCGCGTAAGGCTGCACATTGTAAATGCCTGCGCCATTCAAACGACCCACGCTGTTGGCGGCACGGGCACGAATTTCATTGATAATCGGCAATGCTTCGCCTTGCCTGCCCAACTCGATGAGCGCCTCGGCTTTCCACAACAGCACGTCCGCGTAGCGCATGAGCACGTCGTTTTTGGACGTAATGGTGAAGGGCCCGTTCGCCGCCCGGCAGGGGCAGTCGGGGTGCTCCAATTCTTTCATCGAAGCATAATTGCCGTAAGTGGCAGGATCACGTGCCCAGGGGTCGCCTTGCGCGATGTAGGCAGGGTCGTACTTGAACGGCTTGCCTTGCTGCACCACCGTGTGGTCGAGGCGAGGGTCAACCGGGTCGGCGGCGGCAACATAGTTGGCGTCGTTGTAGGTGTCCAACAGCGGCAGACCGTCTGCGCCGGTTTTGAAGGAATTGACAAAATTCTGGGTCGGCACATGGAAGCCACAGCAGCCAAATTCCGCAGATTGCGGGTAATTCAGCGCCGACGCCCAGGTACCACGACCGTCGGGTGAGCCGTCGTTAATCGAGCGCTGAATGGCAAAAACCGACTCTTTTCCATTTTCGAATTCGTACAGAAAGTTTTCGGCAAAATCACTTTGCAAACCATATGTTCCGGAGTTTTGGATTTGCGTCACCAGGCTCACTACTTCCTCCAATTTGGCAGCGTCCACCCTCGTCACCATGTTTTGGTCGTTCTGCTCGTAGGCTTGATACAACAGCGTTTTGGCTAAATAAGCCATTGCCGTGTACTTGTTTGCCCTGCCCACCTGGCTTTGCGTTTCGGGCAAATTGGCAACGCCAAACCGAAACTCGTCGGCGATTTTCGTCCAAAGCTCCTGGTCGGTCAAGTCCACGTTGGAGACCTTCAAAATGTCTTCGACCGCCACGTTTTCATCAATGAATGGAACGCGCTTATAGTGGATTTTCAGGTCAAAATAGGAATGCCCCCGCAGGAAACGCAACTCCGCTTCCCGCACTTTTTTCAGGGGATATTGCGCTTCGGTCACTTGGTTCAAAACCGCAAGCGCCGTATTGCAGCGGGAAATACCAGTGAATTGGCGCTCCCATTTTTTGTTGTTCAAATCAATCAAATCCGGCGGAAAAGTGGACATGTCCGCAACCAGCGGTGTGTAAACAGACAGGGCGTGGTAGGCGAAAATGTCGCCTGCGCCGTTGCCACCTTTGTGCGCGTCGCCGGCCCGCAGGTTGCCGGTCGTCCAGAGGTAGTTGGGCGCAGTGTAGTGGTCGTTGCCGAGCCAGGAATAGGCGGCAATCACCAGCCCGTCAATGTTTTCGATGTTGATAACCTGGCCTTCGCTCAAAACGCCCTTGGGCGTTTCTTCGAGGAAATCCTTGCAGCTTGCAAAGCCGAAGGCGAGCAGCGTCAGTAGGAAAAGTTTATGAATGAATTTCATTGTCTTTTTTTTTAAAATTAAAAGGTTACGTCCACGCCAATCGTATATCTCCGGGGCACCGGGAACGTCGCATTCGGCGTCTCCGGGTCTTGCGCCACCGTTTCGCCGGGCTTGATGGTGAACAGGTTTTGCGCGTGCACATAAATCCTTGCGCCGTTCATCCGCAGCTTTTGCAATTGGTCGGCGCCGAGCGAGTAGCCCAGCGTCAGGTTGCGCAGCTTGAGGTAGTCGGCAGGTTCCCAAAAATAGGTAGACTGGCGAGCCTCGTTGTTGTTATCAATCCTGGTCAAAGCGGGAATGGTCGAGCCGGTGTTTTGCGGCGTCCACGCATCCAGCGTCCGCTGCCCGTAGTTCGAGCCGACGTTGACGGAGGTGAAATCGGTGAAGACTTTGTAGCCATTCCTGATTTGACCGCCGGAAACGCCCTGGAAAAACAGGTTCAGGTCAAAAGCTTTGTAGCCGACCGTGAAGTTGGCGCCGTAGATGAAATCGGGATTGTCGAAAACGGCGATGTAGTCCTGGTCTTTGTCGTCAATAACACCGTCCTCGTTCAGGTCTTTCCAGCGAATACGACCCGGCGCAGCGCCGTTTTGGCTGGCATGGGCTTCCACTTCTTCCTGGCTTTGGAACAAGCCGTCGGCGACAAAGCCATAGACCGAATTGACCGAATGACCAAGAATGGTCTTGTCCTGACCGTTGCCCGGGGAACGAGTTTATCACCTCCTGCGGTAAATCCACAACCTCGTTTTTAGCAGTGGAAAGGTTGCCGGAAATGTCGAAACGAAGGTCGCTGCCGACCTGATTTTGGTAGCCGAGCACAAACTCCCAGCCCCAGTTGTGTACCGTGCCGCCGTTCACAATCCGTTGAGCGCCTTCGCCTTGCGTTGCCAACGGGCGGGTGGCGGTCAGGATGTCACGGGTTTCTTTTTGGAAATAATCCACGCTGCCGTAGAGTTGGAAATCCAACAGGCTGAAATCCAGACCGGCGTTGTATTGCTCGGAAGTTTCCCACTTGAGGTCGGGGTTGGGGCTCTGTGTGCGGGCAAAACCGGAAGGCAATTGCCCTTCGTTGATACCGCCGATGTCATAAGCAGTGCCGTTGTCTTGCAGCGTGGTGAACAGCGATTGCGTGGCATAGCGAGGCTCGTAAATAGCGATTGCGGCGAGCGAACTGATTTGCTGGTTGCCGTTCAAGCCCCAGCTTCCCCGGAGTTTCAGGTCGGAAACCAGGCTGGAATTTTTCAGGAAAGCCTCCTGGCTAATCCTCCAACCCACTGACAAGGCGGGGAATACGCCCCAACGGTTGTTTGCGCCAAAGCGCGAAGAACCGTCCCGGCGCACCGTGCCCGACAGCAGGTATTTGTCTGCAAAAACGTAGTTGGCTTTGCCAAAATAAGACAGCAGCGACCAGCTATCGCCAGCGCCCCGTGCGAACTGGCTGCCGGTGGCTTGCGACAAGAAAGCGAAGTCCCGGTCTTGCGCAGCGAAGCCTTCAGCAATGCCTTCAAACGACTCGCCTTTGAACTTGATAGCCTCCGTGCCTGCCAGCAAATCGAGGGCGTGCTTGTCCGACAAATTGACTTTGTAGTTGGCGGTGTTCGACCAGACCCAGTTGCCGTAGCGGTTGTTAAACGTGCTCAACCTGTCCTCAAAATTGAGGCTGCCCGCCACGAAAGCTTTGCGGAAGTTCCTGTTGTAGAAGAAGTTGTAATCCACACCGAAGCTCGATCTGAGCGTCAGGTTTGGCACGGGCGACCATTCGAGGAAGGCATTGCCGAGCAGGCGGTTGAAGTTGGACACGTTGTCCTTGTTCATTTCCAGCAGGCGCACCGGGTTGTCCCGGTCGGTGATGCCGCCCGTGGGGCCGCCCCAGCCCAAGCCGTCGGCGGTGCGAACCGGCACAATGGTTTGCTGCTCGATAGACAAGCCCATGGCACCTTCGGCGATGTCGTTCGCCTGGTTTGCCTGCTGGTTGGTGGCGGTGAAGTTTTGCCCGATTTTCAGCTTGCCGGGAATGAGCGCATAGTCCGTGTTGATGCGAAACGAAAAGCGCTCGAACTCCGAATGTTTGATGATGCCCTGGTGGTTGTAATAGCTGCCCGACAAGATGTAATTCCCTCTGGAAGTGCCGTTGGAAACGGACAGGTTGTAGTCCTGAATGAGCGCCGTTTGCTGGATTTCATTGAACCAGTCGGTGTTGGCGGGTTTCATGGTGCGGTTGCCGTCAATGTATTCGGGCAGCAAAACTTTGTTCAGCACCGGGTTGCTGAAGTCGCCGTTCCACTCGTATTGATACAGCGGGCTGGCGGCATTCGGGTTGGTTTGGTCGTTGACGGCGGCCTGCCAAATGGCAGTCGCACGTTGCTCGGTGTTGAGCGGGTTCACGTCGAACGTATAGTCTTCCGTGGAAACGTTGGCTTTCAGGTTGACCCGCATGGCGCCGGCCTTGCCTTTTTTTGTGGTGATAATGATGACGCCATTGGCTGCCCGTGAGCCGTAAATGCTGGCGGAAGCGGCATCCCGCAACACCTGCAGCGACTCGATATCGTTCGGGTTCAGCTCGTGCATCCCCGACAAAGTCGGCACTCCGTCAATCACGTACAGCGGGTCGTTGAAGCCGAGCCTGCCCAGGCCTACGCCTCGGATGCGCACCCCCACCGTCGAGTTCGGGTTGCCGTTGGTGAAAACCTGAACGCCGGGTATCCGGCCTTGCAGGTTGCGCATGATGTTGCCAGAAGGCAACGTGGCTACTTCCTGCACGTCCACGGCAGTCACCGCCCCGGTCAGGTCGGCTTTGCGTTGGGTGGTGTAGCCGGTGACGACGACTTCGTCGAGGATGCTACCCGCTTCGAGGAGCACCGCCACGTTTTGCAGCCCGGCAATGGACACGACTGCGGATTTGTAACCCGTGTAGGAAATGCTCAACGTCGCTGTCTCTTCCGGCACTTCGAGCGAAAAAGCTCCACTGACATCGGTGATGGTTCCGATGGTCGTCCCCTTCACGAGGATGGTCGCCCCGATGAGCGGGTCGCTTGTTTCCGCATCGGTGACCGTTCCTCTGACGGTTCGCTGGGCAAAAGCGAACTGCCCGGAAAGGAGCAGAGCGAAAAGTGATAGTAATTTGAATTTCATGTTGTTACGTTTTGAATGACAGATTTGTAATGTTTTAGATGCTATAGGGCCTAAAGTTGAGTGGCATATAAACAGGGTTGTGTTTAATTCAACCTCGCCACCTGCCTGCATTATTTCCAAATGCTTTTTAAAGAATATGCTTCTCCGTTCAATAATTTCACCTTTCCGTTTTCAGAATAAATTTTCAATTGGGAAAAGTCCTCGCCGGGAAAAAAAATATCCGTCATTACGTTAGCGCCCCCATCCGCGAATAACTCTGCCGAAGCAGCGTCGAAGAAGAGGTGGAAACGGATCGTTTTATCCTTGGAGGCGCGGGGAGCCGTGTGGATTTTCGCTCCAAATTTTTTAGAAAAAGAGAGATTGCCGGATTGGGTACGGTCGCTGTAAAACTGGTTGGTGGCAGCGTCGTAGCCGATGCGGTATTTTTCGCCTTTCCCGTTGGAAAGCTCCACGCCGAAATTGGCGGCAGCATCGCCCGTTTCAAAATCGAGCACGAGTTCTGATTGCGCGGGTGAAAAACCAAGCTGCTGTGTTAAGTCGAGGGAAGCGGCAATGTCCGCTTTTTCAATTTTTTTAGCAGCAGAACGGAGCGCCTCCAGTTCTTTCACCGGCTGTGAAAAAATGCGGTAACCTTCCCCTGTTTTTTTTAAGATCAAACTCCTCGGCAAAGTGGTGGCGCTGCGCCATGTTTCGGTGGGTACGATCGTCGCATAGTCCCAGTTGCTCATCCAGCCAATATACAGGCGGCGTCCGTCTTCCTTCGGCACATCCGACCAGGTGACGCCGGCGTAGTTGTCCCGCCCAGCGTCGAGCCAGACGGCATTTCCTTTTTTTACAAACGGCTCAAAATCAGGGTCGAGCGTAAATTTTTTACCATCAAAATCGCCGACAAAATATTGGGTGCCCGAACCGCCGTTCGGTCCGCCCGGATTCAGGCTTTGCAGCAGCACCCATTTCTTTTCACTGCTGCCTTCGACTGGGATGGGGAATAAGTCGGGGCATTCCCATACACCTTCATGGGCCCCATATTCTTTCCCCCAATCGCTCAGGTGCTGCCAGTTTTTCAGGTCTTTCGAGCCCCAGATCTTCACATGGTCGAAGGCTGCGAACACCATTACCCACTGATTGGAAGCGTCATCCCAGGTCACCTTCGGGTCTCGGAAATCACGGATGTTGCCCGGGTTGGGTACCACAGGGTTACCTTTGTATTTCGTCCAGCTTCGGCCACGGTCATTGCTATAAGCGATGCTTTGGTATTGATAATTTTTACGGCCGGCTTTCTCTCCGGCCATGTCGTGGTGGTAAAAATGGCAATGATGGGCGGTTGGGCGTTTTTCCCGAAACCGCTTGTATTTTTCCAGTCTACCACAGCGCTGCCGCTAAAAATCATCCCCAGCGAATCCGGATATAGTGCGATGGGCAAATGCTGCCAATGCACCAAATCAGTGCTCACGGCGTGCCCCCAGTGCATCGGGCCCCACACCGTGGTGTCGGGACAGTACTGATAAAAAAGGTGGTATTCGCCTGCGTAAAAGAACATGCCATTGGGGTCATTCATCCATTTTGCTGCGGGCGAAAAATGGAACTGGGAACGGTGCTGCTCGTTGTAGCTTGTTGAAGATTCGGTATTGCCTGGCTGCGCCCGGGTGTGTTCCTGACAGGAACAAATCAGGCTGCCGAGGAAGAGCACGGAGAGGATAGTCAATAGTCTACTCATGTATCTGAGGTTATTTTAAGTTTGTTGGAATGACTGTGAATTCATGATTGTCACTATTTCCGGGGATTCTATTTTCGGGGTGCCGCCCTGTTTCGTCGCCACCAGCGCTCCGACTGCACTAGCAAATACAAGGCAATCCGGTGTGCTTCCACCTTTCAAAAACCGGCTCAAAAAAGCTGCTAAAAAGGAATCGCCACTGCCGATGGTATCCTGCACTTTTACCCGGAATCCCGGCTGCTCATAGTAGCCTGTTTCATCCAAACAAGCAGCGCCATGCCGGCCTTTCGTGAGGATGACCAAATCGAGGCTGAATTCTTTTTTGATGTATTCCAATTGCGATTTTTCAGTGCCGGAAATGCCAAGCCATTCCCCGATCAGGGCAAGTTCCTCATCGTTCATTTTCACGATGTCGGCTTTTCCCAATAGTTCTTCCACCAGTGATTTAGAATAAAACGGTGTCCGCAGGTTGACATCAAATACCCGGATGTTTGCCAGGTCGGCATAATCGAGCAGGGTTCTTTTATTGCGTTCTGTCCGGCAGGCGAGGCTGCCAAATATCAATGCACCGGCATTTTTCACGAAGTCTTTCACCTTATCGTCCGGATGGATATAGTCCCATGCTACCGGACTGACGATTTCATAGGACGGCGAACCGTTTTTGTCGAGTGATACATTGACGATACCGGTCGGGAAGGTGTTGTCCGTTTGAATCAATTCGACAGAGACCCCGATGTTTTCCAAAAATCGCTTGAGTTCCTTGCCCAAATCATCATCGCCTGTTTTGCTGATCATTCTGGATTCCAGACCCAGTTGGTTGGCGTGAAACGCGACATTCATGGGCGCGCCGCCGGCTTTGCGCCCGGTCGGCAGCACATCCCAAAGGATTTCTCCAAAGCATATAATGGCAGGATTCGACATGATTGTTGTTTTAAAAAGGCGTTTCTGAAATGCATTTCCTAAACTCCTGCTCTCATTACAGGTATGTTTGAAACTATTTTTTAAAAGCCAATTGCTTCTCCAAATCCTCCAGCGAGACCTGCTTCGTCTCCGGCATCATGCGCCAGACCCAAACCAGTTGGAGTACCATCATAAAAGCGAAGATTGAAAACACGGTCGCCGCCCCGATTTTGGTGAACAGCACCGGCACCAGCGATGGGATGGCTGCTGCCAGTACCCAGTGAACGGAGCTTCCGAACGCCTGCCCGTTTGCCCGCAAATGATTGGGAAAGATTTCCGAAATAAACACCCAGATGACGGTTCCCTGTCCGATGGCATGCGCCGCAATAAACAGGAACAGGAAAATCGGCACAGCCATGCCCTTAATGCCCAAGGCAAAGGTGGCGGCCACCAGGGACAACGACACGATGTAGCCCACCGAACCGATAAGCATCAGCTGCCTCCTTCCAAACCGGTCAATCAGCGACAAACCGATGAGTGTGAAAATGAGGTTGGTGACACCGATGCCCACGCTGCTCAGAAGCGCAGAACTTTTTTCCAGACCTGCTATTTCGAAGATGCGGGGAGCGTAGTATAAAAGGCGTTGATGCCTGAAAACTGGTTGAAAAATGCCACCAGAAAGGCCAGCATCAACGGGAAGCGGTATTTTTTGCTGAAAATTGTTTCGCTTTTATCTGTTGTCTCATGGTCGGCCAGGATGCCTTGCACTGCTGCCTCCACGTCCATTCCGGCATCGATTAACCGAAGCGTCTTGACGGCGGAAGTGCGGTCACCTTTTTTTACCAACAACCAACGCGGGCTTTCCGGTACCGTGAAAACCATCAACGTATAAATGAAAGCCGGAAATGCTTGATGCCGAGCATCCATCGCCATGCATTTTCTCCGATACCGCTTAAGAGGAAGTTGGAAAGGAAGGCAAGAAGGATACCGAAAACGATGTTGAACTGGTAAAGCGCCACGAGTTTCCCCCGGTTTTGGGCTGGCGCTATTTCGGAAATGTATGCGGGTGCTGCTATCGTGGATGCACCGATTCCAAGCCCGCCCAGGAACCTGAAAAAAGCGAATACCCAGGGATCGTCCGCCAGTGCGGAACCTACCGCCGACACAAGATAAAAAATACCAATCCAGATGAGGGTTTTTTTTCGCCCTAATTTATCAGTAGGAATGCCGCCGAATATAGCGCCGATCACGGTTCCCCAGAGGGCAGAGGCCATTACGATAAAGCCGTGGAAGAATTCTCCTTTTTGCCAGAGCGCCTGTAGGGAAAGGTCGGCGCCGGAAATTACGACCGTATCAAATCCGAATAAGAAACCGGCGAACGCAACGGTTATCGACCAAAATAAAATCTTGCGATGATTCATGTGTGCCATTTTTAGTATCGCAAAATTAGGGCGGGGCCAAACCGCAGGGCTTAACGATTATTCCAAAATATCTTCAAATTTGTTGTAAGGAGAAAAATCTTTTAAGTTGATGGAAATCAACAAGTTGGACTTATTGTAAAAAAGGACGGGAAAGGGATGGGGACCTTAAGTTTTGTTTGCAGCAATCTTGAGGATTGCTTCACTATTCCTTTT
>JADJSY010000085.1 GCA_016711435.1 Lewinellaceae bacterium | reverse complement strand
GTGGCGGTTATATTATACCATGCTACAAGATCCGGATTATCGGATCCGGCGCGTATTTGGTATCTTCCCACCCCGTGCAGCGTATTCCCATTCCGCTTCGGTGGGCAAACGATGCGCCCTACCCGTTTTGCGATGGAGTGCCGGTATAAATTCATTGACAATACGATCCCAACTCACTCTTTCAACTGGACAATCTGCTCCGGCACGAATAAAGAACTCGGGTTGCTACCCGTGACGGCTTTCCATTGGCCTTGCGTGACTTCGGTCCGGTCGATAAAAAAGGCGTAAAATACCTGATGTGCAGGATATTCATCTCCGCAAAGCAATCGGGTTCCTGCCCGGCTGTGCATCCCATGATAAAAACGCCGCAGGAAGATCAACCCAATAATCCGAAAAGGATCAGGTACAACTTTCAGCACAGTATCTTTGTGACCATGCAGCCGCCATGTTCCGCAGTCAGGCGCACCCTTGATTGCCCGGATTCGTAAAAGTGGAGCGGAGAAGCAGCATTAGAAACGTCACCATCTCCGAAATTCCAGGAATATGTGGTAGCGCCGACGGAAGTGCTGGTAAAAAGCACGTCCGCTCCCTGGAAAATTTCCGCATCCGTATTGATGGTAAAATTTGCCACCAGCAACGAACCGTTGGAAGTAGTAAATGGCTTCGCACTGCTGTAGCCCGTTCCGGAAGCGGTGACCGCATAAGCCCGAAGGGAGTAAACGGTATCTGGCTTAACATAGTCACATCGGCCAGGAACGTACCGTTGTTGAAACCCGAACCCGGCGCCTGGCCATCCTTTTTTGCAGTGTCGGTGTGCCCGATCTGACGAGGTAAACGATTCCGTATTCCAACAGTGGCAGCGGGCTTTTAGCTGGCATTGTACACGCAGGAAACAGGCGGAATCGGCTACTACGGCAATATCCTCCACTTTTGAACACCTATTAAAACGGCCTCCGTTCGGGGCCGTGATGTTTCGCCGGAACCGGTAAATTCACGTACGGGCGGGAAGTAGTAGGTTTTTCCAATAATCAGGTGAGGGATCAGTGTTTCAAAAGAATCGATTTCCAGTACGTCAAATCTATTTTATTACTATTATCCTGTAGTTTAGGTTCAGGATTTTCACCCATACCCAGCCGTAATGCAGAATATTCTGACTTCCATGGGGACTTATCCGGGCTTTTGCCCGAATACCGTCGTGTGTAATGGTTGTAAGTTCAGCTCGAAGGGAAAACAGGTTTTTCTTCATTATTGGCCCCGGTTGGGATTTCGGTTTCTTGTCTAAAGTGCAGGAAAAGGCCAGCAAGAACACACACACTAATATGCTGAACGCCCTAATATACTTTTACCATTTTCTATCGGTTTTACCAGATACATCTTGTAAACAAATTCGTCAGAATTTATAGTAGTGCCCAACAATATAAAACCGCCATCTGCTGTCTGTTGTACAGAATGCCCATAATCATCATAGGCAGTTTCAGTTCCAAAATGCCTCTTCCATAGCAAATTACCCGAAGCATCTATTTTTATCAGATACATGTCGAGACATCCATCTATGTTGCCGGCATTGGTTGAGCCCAGCAGGATAAATCCACCATCCGTTGTTTGCTGTACTGAATTTCCTTCCTCGACCCCGCCTTCTTCAAAAGTTTTTTCCCATTGCAGATCGCCTGAAGAATTTATTTTTGCGACATATATATTGCCGTTGAAATCATCAATATATTTAGTTCCCATTAGTATAAATCCACCGTCTGTGGTTGGCTGCATATCAGCACCTCCGGCCGGTTTAATTCCTCCATAGTATTTTTCCCACTGTGGATTACCAGACGCATCTGTTTTTAGCAAATACATCTTTCCTGCTGGGCAGAGCCGCCCAGTATTGCGAATCCACCATCTGATGTTTGCTGTACATAAAGTCCACTTTTTTGTCATCTCCCTTTGGAAGTTCTTTCCCATTCCAAATTGCCCAAGGCATCGGTCTTTATCAAATAGAAATAGGTACTATCCGAATTTACATCCTCCTCCGCCCGGGAGTTACCTATCATTATAAAGCCTCCGTCTGATGTTTGTTTTGCAGAACTTCCGAGTGAATAATATCCAGGTTCGCTAAAAATCGCTCCCACTGCAGGTCACCTGACGCAGTGGTTCTTACCAGATGAGGACTTGGGGATCATCAATTGTGTTTCCCAACAGGATGAATCCGCCATCTGTTGTTTTTTCCATGGAACTTGCATATTCGACGCCGTTTCCTCCAAAGAATTTACTCCATTGAATATCACCCGAAGCATTCGTTTTCACTAATTGCAACTGCCTAAAAATTCTGTGTTTCCCAGCAATATAAAACCGTCGTCCGTTGTCTGTCGCACAACCCTTGCTACGGAAGAATAAAGATCAAATGACGTTTGAAAAGTAGATATTAACCTATATACATGGTCCGGCCCATATATTTTCGGCCGGAACCGGTCATAACGTATGGACGAAAGTGATAGGTTTTTCCTATGTCCAGACTCAGTGATTGTCATTTCAAAGGAATCAAGTACAAGCCTATCCGATTCTTGCTTGTTATCCTCATTGTAGGATTAAAACTCCGCTCCATACCCAGCCGTAACGGAGAATATTTAAATTGCCTAATGAACTGAGAAAGACCTGCACTGACGCTGTGCCCCCATCCGTTCAATATTTGTCGAAACAAAAACAGGAGCATTTTCATTATTAATACCCGTGGGAATGCCAGGTTCTTTCTCCAGCGTGCAGCCATGGAAAATCAAAAGAAACATGCTCAACAGAACAGGAATTGATAACCTAATATGTCTCATTGCTTGGCAGACGTTTGAAAGTTTGCAAATTTGAGTCCTATACCGCCGGTGATCTGAACCGATTGAAAGCAACCGTACTCGCCTCCCAGCTTCAACCAGAAAGCGTCCCAGACGAAGGTTCAGGACCGGCTTCCACGACCGCGCCCTTTCGGTTCACGTTTTCGTTCAATGCCCAGTAGGTGCCCGTCAGGTTTTATCCAGGTTATACGCCTTGTATTCCCAGAAGAGTCTTTCGCTGCCGAATCCTGCGCCCGCATAACCGTGCAGATTGCGCGCCATAGGAAAAAAGAAAACCTCTGGTAAGTGCGGAACCGGAGATAAGACCTGGTACTATCTCATAAACCCCGATTCCAAGTAGTCGATCCTGCCTAAATTTGTTACCGTATATCGGTAATCCGGCGCTTTCCGCTTTCAGCGAAAACCGAGATACGCGCCCATCCGTCCAAGCACATTAAAGGGCCACAACTTTGCTCCGAAAGCGAGCGCTGTTACTGCTGTAGTATCAACCCGGGCATATATTTCGCGGGGAATGGGCCGTACATTCTGCTCTGAGGTTGATCCGGGTATTTTCTAAAATCACTTATCCCGTCCTGAAAAGGATCCCATAGCGATCAACTTGTTTTTCCATTCCTGCTAAAAACGCCGTAATCCCCTCGAAATACTTTGCATGTAATAGAAGTAGCTTCCGGACGAATCGAAAGATATTGTTCCTTTTACTCTTGTGCCGGTTTCAAAAATAGACCTTAATAACGACGAATCTCCTACAATAAAAGGCGTAACTTCTACTTCCTCTTTATAGTTCAGTCCCGTCACATCATAAGAGATGAGCAATTTCACTGTAGGTATCCCAACACCATTCCTAATACGTTTCTGTTATATCGTATAACCCGAACTCGTTCGGATTGTACGATCCAACAGGAGCCAGTATTGATGAACCCATCCGTATATCCTGTAAATATTTCCAGTCCGGAAATTTGGTTTAGTCGTTTCATCGCTCACATTTCCACCATTTTCAGCAGCGGGCAGCGCATCTCCCCAGGCAAAACGTGTTTTTTTATCCTGTTTCCGGCAGCGAATTCCCATTCCACTTCGAAGGCAAGCGGTAGCCATTGGCCGATGGATTCCATTCGATCAAATTCTTATCAAGGTCTTCTATTTCAATTTTTACACGCATGCCTTCAATAGTCCTCATTTCCGGAAAGTTATACACTTTTTGAAGGCTCCTCCTGTTCACTTCGCCAGTTACAGTATCGTATTGCATCGAACCAACTTACATCGATAACAGGCCGTGATCCGCGCCCCCAGCCTTTATCGGAAGGTTTGGACCGCCCTGTTGCAATACAAAAGATCGAATTCATAAAAGTGGTTAGTTCATGGGGCTGACAATGCGAACGGACGAACGTTTATGGAACAAGCATCTCCGTCGCATTATCCTCGTTCTGTTTTTGAATCTGCCGTGAAAATCCCTCCGGGAATAGCCGAAAATGTTCAGGAAAAATAGCGGGACTTTATAGCAGCCATTTTGCAGGGTTCAACTGTTGCAGGGCCTGTCGAAGTGCCTCCGTTTTTTGAGCAGGTTCTTTCTCCGAATATTGCCGGAGCAAAGCGCTTAATGCATCATTGCCACGCTGTTGGAGCGATCGAGTCCAGCAAGGTTTGGCCTGATTAGGCGATCTGTTTCGTATAGCAAAATGCGATTTCAAACAACAGGCTTTCTATCGTGTCGGACGGTACCTGAAGTTTCTTCAATATGTTGATCTTCGTCAATGCCGTATCGTAATCACTGTTTTTAATATCGAGGTCCACGTTTTCAAACAAGAAGCGTTGCATCCTGTTCTGCTATTCGAACGGAATCCAGCCGTACGTTCAATTCTCCTGCACTTTTGGATTTTTAAGCGCCTTGATAAGCTCTGGCCTGAATATCTTTGTATCGCATGCGCAAGCAACAAGCGGCTCAGCTTTTTATAGGCCAGGTCAACGGAATCCGGCAAAGCGCGTAGAATCCTTGCGGTTTTAATCTTGTCTACTGCTGCATCGAAGTTCAGTTCTTTTTGACTTCGCGCTACTTCCGCTAAAATGAGGCGGACTTTATCCGCGTTTGCATTGTCCAGATTGTATAGTACAATTTTCAGGCTATCCAGTGCGGCCTGTGCTTGCCGCAGCGCTCTTGGGTTTCCGCATCTGAAGCGATTACTTTGCGCACTTTCTTTGGCTAACTGCTGAGCATTTCTCTCCGCTTCTTTCCGTTGCTCGTCGATAGCATTGAAAATATGTTCTGTAGCGCCCGCCGTTCCTTCAACAGCCCGTTCTTGTAATCGCAGGTTTCCCGTGTCCTGCAACTTATTGGAAGGCAAGCCGGAGGTTCTTATTTTTGTAGGCGGTCTGGCTTCGCTTAAAATCGATGCGCAATTTTGTTCCGGCGGTAGCTTGGTCGCAATATGCCAAGCAAGAGCATGAGCCAATATTTTCGATGCGTTCCAAGGTTCATTGTCCCAAATTTTTCAATTCTTTAATCGGGTTTGCAAAACAGGGTTTTCCGGGTATTTTCCAGCGTACTTTTTGCTTCTTTCAGAATGTCGCGGTAATTATCCATATACCCTTTGTCGCGCAGCGTTTCTGCGCGTTGGAGCATATCGTTGACTTCGATCAATACTTTTTCCGCTTCTGTCTGCTGAAATTTCTCCAACAGTTTCTGGGCATTATCGCGTTCCTGGATCGCTTCGTTTTGCAGTAATTGAGCACTACGCTCCCCGCATTGCCCTAAAGCCCAGACCCGCCGCTACCAGAAACATCAAGAAAGCGGCAACCGACAGCAATTGGTTTTGCTTGGCGGCGGCGCTCCAGGCCCGCGAGACGCTTGGCTTCTTCCTCTGCTTTTTTGGCCTCCTCCAGTTCTTCTTTCGCCTGGCGCTCCTTTTTCATTTTTAACACCGGCGCCACCAGGGTGTCGTGTGATATTTCCAGGCTTTCTCCACCCACCGAGTTGGGTTCTTTGCGGACGAGGTAGGTGTTTTCCAGGGCGCGGAGCAGGGCATCGTCCACGGCAAACTGGCTTTTGAGAAACTGGCTGTCCACGCTCATGCGCCGGCCTTCGCCGCTTTGCGCGTCTTCGGCGAGCAGGCCTTCTTCCAGCACCACCTGAGCGGGGCGCTGTTGGGGCGTCTGGCCAAGCGGTCGAGCTGGCGGCGGTAGTAGGTTTCGTAGAGGTTGCTCATGTCCGGCAGGTCGCCGGTGTCCACATCGGGCAGCCCGTTCCCGTCGCGGTCGGGAATGGCCCCGCTCTCCACCTGGCTTTCGATGTACTGGCAGAGGATTTGGAGTTGGAAGGCTTCGACCCCTTTGGTTTGGCCGGAGGAAAGTTCCGTCAGTATTTTGTGCAGCGCGGCTTCGGTGAACTCGAAGGGTGGGGTGACAAAATCGGGCGCGGGCAGACCCGCCGGTTTCACCATGGCGTCCCGCGCCTGGGCGGGCGTGAGGGAGCGCAACTCGTACCGTTTGTGCAGGATCGCCGGCAGGACGTCGGTCATGGAATCGAGCAGGCTGATGCGGTCGGCGCGGACGGCGAAAACCGCTTTGACCTGCATGGGTTGGGCGAGTTGTCGTTTTGCCGCAGGCGTCAATTCCGGGAGGCGCTTGCGGAGGTGTTGGGGGATGTCGGAGTAGAGCAATTCCGCCAATTCGCGTTTGAAGCGGTCCTGTTCGGCGGCGGGGTATGAAAAAAATTCTTCAAATTGGTCGAACACCACCACAAAGCGCCCGCCCGCGCTGGCCGATTGCCGCCGCTTGACGTGGTACCACAGGGGGCGTTCCGCGGAGTCGGGGTACAAGGAATCCAGATAATCGTCTTCCGGAGCCATGGCCGCTTCGGGCAGTTTTTCTGGAATTTGGCCAGGGCCGTTTTTAAAGGCGAGCGGGTTTGACCTTTGACGTAGGTGCCGAGGCGCACTCTACCACGATGGCGCGGTGTTCCGCTTCTTCCGCTTCCTGAAACAGGGGCAGCACCCCGGCGTTGAGCAGCGAGCTTTTGCCGTACCCCGATTTGCCGAACAAAACGACCAATTTTTGCGATAAAATCAGGTTGAAAAGCCCTTCAATGTCCTCGTCCCGGCCAAAAAAAATCGCGCGGTTCGCCGCCTCAAGGGTTTTGACGCCCATATACCGATAGTGTTTTTCGCGCATGGTCAGGGCAGTTTTTGGGTGAGATCGAGGATGCCTTCCGGATGCGGGCGATTTTGACGTCCAGGTTTTCCTGTGTGGTGGTGCGGTCGCGGCGCTCGGTCAGCCATGCATAGTAATTGGATTTGTACATCGTCACCTCGTCCCGGTCGGTGGCGTTCAGTTGGCGGCGTATTCTTCGAGTCGTTCGAGCGCCCCTTCGATATTGTTGAACTGTACCAGACGGCGAACCAGGGCCGCGCGGTCGGAGATCGGATTGAGGAGCGGGCGTATTTTTTGGCGGCGGCGTACTCCGGTGTAGGATCAGGTGCAAGAACTGCCAATCCCCGCCGTAAATGGTCAGGTTGAACTGTTGCTGGAAAAAAAACTTTGTGTTTTCGTCGCTGATGACGGTTTTCGACGCGTAGTTTTTTTTGGCGTTGGAAAAGCGGTCGCGGTTTTTGTTCACATAGCGCAGTAGCAGTTGTGTGTACCATTTGTCGAACTGGAACCCGATAAAAATATAGGTGGTGGCGGTCACCAATACGTCGTTCACAGCTTTCGGGATGCCAAAGTCGCTCAACAGGTTTTTGAGCAACTCGAACATATCATCGAAGTCGAGAACCAGCGACTGGTAATCCTCGATGCTGCCGCAGAGGTTGTAGATCAAAGGCGAAGCGGCGCTTGGCTTGGTGATATTGCCGGGCGTGCCTTTGTCTTTGGAAGAAAATAGTCGAACTGGAAATTCAACTGGCGTTTGCTGAAAA
This sequence comes from Lewinellaceae bacterium, assembly GCA_016711435.1. GTDB lineage: Bacteria > Bacteroidota > Bacteroidia > Chitinophagales > Saprospiraceae > M3007. The sequence continues at coordinate 68,060 of JADJSY010000085.1, read as the reverse complement.
ATGCGGCAACGACAGGTCGGGATTGACAGAAATGATCAAGGGAAAAGGCAATTCGGCCATAGGGCCTAAAACTTTTCGTCTGCATACAAATTTTTGTAAAACACTCTGCTTCCGTTTGCGCATCCATTTTCGATACGGCGGTGTCGAATAAAAACAGGCCATCGCGCGCAAAAAATGAGTGGCCTCATCTGCCAGATGCTCCTGCAGGTGCGCATAAAAATCTGCGGCTACAGATTCTTCCTGATGGGGTAAAAAATCAGGGCCGATAAGCAGCACGGCGCGCTCTTTTTCGAGGTCATTTAGGATAGGTTTCCAATTGGGCAGGAGCATAGTTGATTTTATTTCGCAGATGCGAAAGTATCAATTTTTATATTCATCCAAAGCATCTGACCAAGTTATCCGTAAAGTATTTAAAAGAAAGATAGAAACCGCTTTAACCCAGTATATTTTGTAAAAGAAATTCTTTGTGTTTAGAATCGCAAATGCCAGACGCTAAATTAACGGGCTGGCATTGGTCTGCGATTAAACAATATAAAACCAAGATTTTCACGGACTCATCTTCGCATAAATAATCCCCACCACAATCGCCTGGAACAAACCGTAGAGGAACCAGGTAATAACGAGACTGACCGATACGGACAGCGAACTGAACGTGATCCACATGCTGGGCAGCGTTGCGATCAGGCCGTACACCAGGCCCATTTCGGTGCCGCGCCACCAGAAAGAGCCGTGAAACAGGCTTTTAAAGCGCCTCCAGAACCAGGCCAGTGCAAAACTCAGGATGAAAGGATGTATGAAATACAAAATTCCTTTTTCCCCTTCCAGACTAAAAACGGGATCGTAATAGAGCTCTGCCAGATCGGGGAAAAACGCAACCAGCAGATAAAGCGCAACATAACTAAAGACTAACAGGACAGCGCCTGCAACAACACCTTTGATCAGAAATTTTTTCATGGTCAGGTTTTATATTTTTTAGCAAAAAGAAAAGATATGGTCGGGTTGAGATTGTTGAGGGTTGAGATTGTTGAGAGGTCACTCACAGTTGCCGATACCACTCACAATTACAGACCTGAAAAACCCAACCTAAACCTATAAAAAAGGCCGAAAGGGATGTTCTCACGATTCACAACTCACTATTCACCACTCACGACTCACATCTGCGCTTCATCCACCTGCACAATCAGGTTAAAATGAAACGTAATCCAGTCGTTTACTTTGATCATCCCGAACATGGCTTCCGGCGGGTCGATGCCATAGGCGCTCATTTGCAGGGCATGTTCTCCCTGGAGTTCGAAGCGATTGGGGCTGAGCATCCTGGCCCTGGCAGATATGGACTGCTCTTTGGTGACGTTTGTAATGGTAATACGGACTTTCGCCTGCACATCGAACCAGTCTTTACAATCGCCTTCCAGGCATTTGGCATGTTGCCGGGTATCTACAAGCGCAATTTTAATATGCGGATATTGATCAGCCTGAAGCGCTTTCTGTATATCGTTGTCAATCTTTCGATTGTGGCAATCAAAATTCTTTGATTTCAAGTGCAGTTGAACATTATTAAACCGGGCGTATCCGCCATTTCGTTCTACTTCCATCACTTGTTGTGTATATTGGTCTTCACAATCGCAGGTAAACTTGTTCACGTTGGATGTTCCCTTCAGGTACAATTTGCTGCCATTTTGTATATGGAAGCGCTTTTTCACAGGTCCGCTATTATCGGTGGTACTACCTGTCAGGAAAATACCTGCTATTAAAAAAAGGAAACTGCACAGCCACCGGGTTTTATCGTAAAACATGATGCAATGTTGTCGGAGTTAGGTAGAAAATGGCCCCATAACCGTGAGGATATGGGGCCGGGGAGTAATAGGAATATTAGAAACCAATCACGGCTTCGATCACGAATCCGCTGAATTCAGCTTCATTGCGGTAGTCGTTGGTTGGGAAATCTTTGTAGTTCTGAATCACGTACTCGCCTTTCAGCAGCATGTTTTTGGTTGGGAACCAACCGGCAGCTACTGCGATACGGTCAATCGACATGTCAGCGGCGAAACCCTGCGGTCTGCCTGTGGCCTGGTTGTACCGTGCGCCGAGATAGGCTTGTTCGTTGGGCAGGAAGCGATACAGACCTTCTACAGCGATCTGATTGAATTTGCGTTCTGCGCCGTCTCTTTCGGCATTCGTCCGGCCTTTGATGGTTTCGTAGGCGCCGAATAATTCCAGACCTTTAAATTTGATAAACGGATTGATACTGATGGCGTTGATTTTGTTGGCAATACCTAAACCGGTGAAACGGCCGGAAGATAAATTGGCTGAGTAGGTACCTCCTACCGGTTCTGCCACCATAAAGTAGTGCGATCCGGTGCGGTCGCCTGCATACAATGTGTTGCGCGCACTGCCACTGTTGTTGTACATGGAGCCGGACAAGCGGAAGCGGAAGTCGCCGAAGGTTTTGTCGTAGGCCAGTTTCAAAGTAATGGAAGGATTTTTCTCATTGGGTTCTACGTTACCCGTTAATGGCACGTCGGGGTAATTGTCGATATTACCATTAATGAAACCAGTGGTCAGACCCACCATACCCATAAAACCATCCACCGGGAACACATACACTTCACCGCCGATTTCTGTAGTGAACGCGTCAAAAATGAGGTTTTCAACGAATGGGTTATAGATGGTGTTACCGCCATCGGTGCGACGGAACTGCATATCGCCAAAGTTGGGCTGGAAGTGACCGATTTTGACGCGGACATTATTGGTGAACCAATCCGGGTTGCCGAACATCGGCAGTTTGTCGACCTGGATGTAACCGCCTTTTACCCAGAATTCGGAGTGGTGGCGGGAAGACATGTAGTTTTCCAGGCATACCCGGATACCGTCTCCGATCTGCATATCCAGGTTCAGGTTGGCCATAGCCAGGTTGAAACCGGACAGCGTGGCAGAAGTGGAGTCTTCTGCTTTCACGACGCCGTACAGGAAGTTTTTATTAGCCGGGTTGGTGGCTGAAGTAGCGGCGTAGGTAGGTTTGTTGGAGTGTTTGAGGGATTGGAAATCCTGGGTAAAGGAACCGCCGATCCGGATTTTGAACCCGGTATATTCAGGTTGTTCGGCCTTTTTGGAAGGTTCGAATGTATTGATACCTTCTTTGTTCCAAGGGCGGAAATACTGGATATCGGGTTGTTGGGCAAGTGCCCAGTTGGCGCTGAAAAGCAACGCAAGCATTGAGAGAACAGTGATGTTTTTCATAAAACAGTTGAGTTAAGTTTTGTAATGTTTGCAGCGTTATTTCAAGGTTACCTGAAAGACTATTTCCACCTCGTCGCCGGTAGTCATGGTACCCAAAAGGGCGGTCGGCGGTTTGATTCCATAATCAGTCATTTTTAATTTTTCGATCCGTTAAAGGTGATGCTGCCATCGCTGCCGGCTTTTGCCCGTACATACATATCAATGGTCTTTGTGGAGCCTGCAATGGTCAGGTATCCTGTGGCATTGATATCGTAGCCCTCGCCTTTTTTGGTCAATCCGGTCACTTTACCCAATTTGTAAGTGATGTTCGGATTTTTGTTGGCTTTCAGCGCATCATAGGTTTTATTGTCCATGATGGAGCCTTTGGAACTTTTGATCGTTTTGACAGGGATGTCTACGTTGAGGGATTCTATGGATTTCAAGGCGCCAGCGACAACTGTCATAGAGCCGTTGGCCCGCACTTCTTTTGCGGAAGATTCCCAGTCATGGAGATTGGAAGTCCCTTTGATAACCAAAGAAAAATTTGTTACTTGATAATTTGCCTGCCCAAAAACGAATGAAGCAGCAAATAAGAAGAGGAACAAGAATTTATATTTCATATCGACTAATTTTTACACAAATGTAGGGGTGTGCAAAAAGGAGTCGCGGTGACCTGAGTTAAGGTGTTGAATGACCTTCGTCATGCCCCCGGTGCAAGAGACAGGGAAAAGGTATGCCTGACAATTCCGAATTAGATGGAATGATAAAAATTACCTTGACAGATGATATTAACAGGCTGTTTTAAGCGTATTTTAAGACATTTTAATGCTACCTTTAAGATTCGGTCAGGCAACTTTGCAGAAAAAACAACCTGACGAACCAATTATCGCAACCATGCGCATTTTACTAGTAGAAGACGAAACGGCCATTGCTCATTTCATCGCAGAAGGTCTGAAAGAAGAAGGTTTTGCCACAGATGTTGCCCACAACGGCAAGGAAGGCCTTCAACTGGCATTAGACAACCTGCCGGAATACGACCTGATTTTGCTGGACTGGATGCTACCCGGCATGAGCGGCATCGAAATATGCAGGGCTATTCGGAAGGAGAACAAAACGGTGCCGGTCATTTTCCTGACCGCCAAAGACACGGTAGACGATGTGGTGTTCGGACTGGAAACCGGCGCCAACGACTACCTGCGCAAACCTTTTGCCTTTGAAGAACTGCTGGCCCGCATACGCGTGTTGTTGCGAAGCAGCGAAGGAGAACAAAATATTTTTAAATACGCCGATATTGAACTGGATGTCGCCACCCACCGGGTGCTGAAAGCCGGAAAACCGGTAGAACTCACCCAAAAGAATTCGCCTTGCTCGAACTCCTGCTCCGCAACAAAGGCAAAGTCTGCCGCCGTACCAGCATCATCGAAAAGGTATGGGACATCCATTTTGACCACGACACGTCCGTCATCGACGTGTATATCAACTTTTTGCGCAAAAAACTAGACGCACCGGGCCAGCCTTCGTTCATTCAAACCCTGCGCGGAATCGGTTACCGTGTCGACGACGACGCATGAACCTGGGTTTCAGAAATCGGATTGCACTGTTCAGCGCCCTCGCTGCCGCCGTCACCATCGGGCTGGTTTTTCTCGTAGTGTACGGCGTGGTTTATTTTACCGCCTACAACCACTTAGACGAGGACATCCGGCAGGAAAAAGAAGAGGTGCTGAACAACCTGCGCTGGTCGGGCGATTCCATTATCATCGATCAAATGCCCGAATGGGAGGAAAAAGAACACCAGCAAATTGAAGTAAACCCAACTTTCCTGCAACTGCTGGATGCCGGAGGGCAATTGTTATTCCGCAGCGCCAATTTAAAAAACGACATATTACTATTCGATCCCCAACTTTCCCGGGAGGCGTATTTTAACAGCCGTATCACTGACCAGCGCATCCGGCAGGGGCAGTTTCCCATTCTCAATGAACGCAACTCGGTCATCGGTCACCTGACGGTGGGTATCTCGCAGGAGGAATCGGCTGTCGTGCTACACAACCTGCGCAATACCCTGTGGATTGCTTTTCCGTTGCTCCTGATTATACTGTTTCTGGCAACTGCCCTGGCTGCTTCCAAAGGTATAGCGCCTGTACAGCGGCTGATACAGTCGGCATCCGGCATCAGCGAGGCCAATATAGACGCTCGGCTGCCTTTGCCTGAAAACAAGGATGAAATTTACCAATTGGCCACTACCATCAACGAACTACTACAACGGGTGGAAAACGGCATACAGCGCGAAAAACAATTCACTGCCGATGCTTCGCACGAAATACGCACTCCGCTAACGGCCATTCGCGGCACCCTGGAAGTGTTGGTTCGCAAGCAGCGGGAACCGGCGCAATATGAAGAAAAAATCGGGCGCGTGATCCGCGAAGTGGACCGCCTGAACGCCATGCTCGATCAATTGTTGCAACTGGCGCGTCTGGAAAACAACAGCATTCCTGTCAACAGAACAACTGTTGATTTGAATACGCTGCTCCGTGCACTATCAGAGAAATGGCAGCCCCGTTTATCAGAAAAAAGCATAGCACTCCGCCTGCATATTCCACCCGCGACCGTACTCCACACCGATGCTACCCTGCTCCATATCATCCTCGATAACCTGATCGGCAATGCCATCAAATACGGGCATTCCGGCGGGCAAATTGTTTGTACCTGGCTACCTGAAAACGCTTCGCTGGCGATTCGGGATAACGGCCCTGGCATTCCGGCTGAGCATTTGCCGCATGTTTTCGAACGTTTTTATCGGGCCGATGAAGCGCGAAGCACTACCGTACCGGGCGCAGGACTGGGACTGTCAATTGCCAAAAAACTGGCGGATTTGCTGGGGATTGAGTTGAGGGTGAGCAGTAGAGCAGGCGTGGAAGTGGTGCTTGGATTTTGATCACTTTTTAAGCCAATTTTTAGAATCCCTCAAGTTTCCTTTAAGGCGCCCACCGCCACCTTTGTCTTATCAAACGCAAACAAACAAATTAAAAAGATAAGACAATGAAAAACAACATTTTAGTACCTGCATTCCTGGCTATTGCTGCCTGGATTCTCTTGCCCGCCTGCGGCGCCAATACTGAAAACACTACAGGACTTCAGGCCCCCGAAATGCTTCAGACCGAAACACTGGCAGGCTCAGCCAAAACAGAACAGGACGACGACGAAGGCGAAAACAAAAGCAAATCTGAAACACCCGGCACAGATGCCAAAACGGCTACTGTAAACAACCTGAAAGCTGCTTTTGAAGGCGAAACCACCGCAAGCGCCAAATACGCTGCGTATTCCAAAAAAGCACAGGAAGAAGGTTTTACACAAATCGCACTTTTGTTTAAAGCCACGTCAGCATCGGAAAAAATCCACGCCAACAACCACAGATCTGTGCTTGAAGACATGGGCGAAACAGTTGCCGATGTTAAGCCGCAATACACAGTCAAAACCACAAAAGAGAACCTGACTGATGCGGTCGCAGGAGAATCCTATGAAATTACTACCATGTACCCGGAATTCCTGACCGCCGCTAATTCGGCAGATAACCAACTCGCACTTACCAGCCTGAACTATGCGTACAGAACAGAACAAAGGCACAAACCGCTGTATGAAAAAGCGCTCGCTGCCCTACAAAACAACCAGGTCGGTACCCTCTCAGCAGTATACTATGTGTGTCCTACCTGTGGCAACACCTATGATACCACCCCGCCCAAACGCTGCCGGATTTCGATGACCAACAGCGAGCGGTTCGTAAAATCAACGCACTTTAGGTTGATGAGATTGTTGAGGTTGAGATTGTTGAGGGTGATTACTCAAAGCATCTAAGTTACCACCCTCAACCTCTCAACATGCTCAACCCTCATCAACTGGATCAACAACTCATCACTCATTTTTAAAAACAATAACCATGAACCAGGCACATTTGCATCTCTTGTTCAACCACTTACCCATTTTAGGTACCCTTTTTGGAATACTGATTTTAGCCGGCGGTTATTTTCTGAAAAACAACACCGTAAAAAGAACGGCGCTGGGAATCTTCGTCATTTCAGCCCTCTGTGCCATACCGGCTTACCTGACTGGCGAGGGCGCGGAGGAGATCGTAGAAGGCCTGCCCGGCGTCAGCGAAAACCTGATGGAAGCGCATGAAGACCTTGCCAATAGTTTCCTTTGGATGGTGGGCGCATTGGGCTTGTTTTCGCTTGCCACTTTTTATGCCGACTTCAAATCGAAAAAAATAGCAGCTACACTGTACGCCCTGACATTGGTTGCTGCTATCGGAACTATGGTATTTGCACAACGCGTCGGCTCCTCTGGCGGCGAAATCAGGCATACCGAAATCAGAAGCGGCGCAACGGCAACCGTTGGCAATGAAAACCCGGGGAATGGCGGCGGAGAAAAAAGTGATGACGACGAGTAAAAAGTGGTAGTCCGGCGCCGGACCATCTTACGCCTTCTTTTCACTCATACCCGCCAGGACAAACAAAATCCCGGCAAAGACAAGCGATTCGCCCAATCCCTGGCGGTCGCTTGTCGCGTTCATATCGGCTAAAAACCGGGGAATATGCAGGAGCAAAAACCAGCCGAATATCATACTGCCCGACAGTAAAGCCGCCCAGAACCTGGTCGGCGGCAAAAGCAGACCAACCCCGCCTGCGATCAGACACACACCCGTAAATGGAGCAAAAAATCCGTGAAACGGGATGTAATCCGGTATAAATCCGGTTACAAAATCCAAAAACCGGAAGTGCGCAAAACCGGAGATGATCAGAAAAATGCTTAGAAAAACGATACCCGTCACTTTGAAGGAATGGACGGTATTTGAATGAAAGATAAATGGCGGCGCATCCTTGTCCCGGTCTTGAAAAAAGGAGGCCGAAACAATCAGGGAACCTCCAACCAAAGCAAGCGTTTTGAATCCATTAATGTTCCACAGTATCTTTTCAAAGGCAAACGATCTGATGACAAAAGGCACATGACGGATTAATAAAGAAAAGATCAGAATGATAACGGCTATAAACAATCCCGCCGAGGCGCCGTGTTTTGAGTTAATCAATACCGCGATGGATGACACCCCGACAATGGCCCCCAACAAATAAGCCAGGATGGGTAAATCAGTGACCACAGGTGGCCGGCCAAAGATAAAATCGGCAGACAGGAAGCAAAGCACGGACAGGTAAAGCATGCCTGTTCCGAAAAATTTTCTGCCAATCAGTTCTTTATTCATGGTTATGTTTGTGAAATTTGGCTCTAAATGTAGGAATACAATTGAAAATAAGTAGTTATCAGTTATCCGTTATTAGTTATCTGTGTTGATAATGAAGCATTTACAGAGACTTTAATCAAAACTATTTTTGCACACTTACTTACTCAAACCCTTTATAGCAAAACCGTTGCTCGAGCTTTGGGGCTTCCCAAGGTAAAAGGGTGGGGCCGCCCGCCGCCCTGTTCCCCCCCTCCCGGGAAATACCGGACTACCCTGATGCTTTTACCGCCGAAACGGTCGTCGCACGGATGGTAGCGTACTTTTACTGGGCTATGGACTTCTAGACCTGCTTTCGCCTACCCCAGCCAGAAGAGGAAGAAACCATTGCCCCCGGGCTCTAGCAAACCAGTGCCTTTTGAGGTTAAAAGGAAAATGACGCTGGAGTATTTAAAAACGGCGAGCGATCTGCTCCGGCAACCGGACAGCCGGCTGGAAGGCTTTGACATCGTTTTTCAAAATTAGTTTTGGCTAAATTCCTTTCTGGAACATGATGAACGGCCCCTTGGAGGTTGGCGGAGGTAGTTTCTTTCCGCCGCTCATCGGGCAATCCGTTCAATTCCAAAGCGAGCGTTTTTTCGGGAAAAGTAAGGCCGTAGTCTCCTTACATCTGGGTAGCCCCTTTTCTGTACGACGCAAAAAATCCCCGCCAGCGCATCTGTAGCACCCCCAGCATGGCTTCCCGGATAATATGGAGCGACATTTTGGACTGTCCTTTTTCCCGGTCTTTAAACGTAATGGGAACCTCTTTGACGCTGAATCCGAGGCTGCGCGCTGCGAATTTCATTTCAATCTGGAAGGCATAACCGATAAAGCGGATTTTACCCAGATCAATCGTATCCAGCACTGCGCGGCGGTAACAAATAAAACCTGCTGTGGGGTCGGACACCGGCATCCAGAGAATCAGGCTGGTGTACAGAGAGGCGCCGCGCGAAAGGAAAATGCGATCCCAGGGCCAGTTTTCGAGTTTTCCACCCCGGCAGTAGCGCGAACCGACGGCTACATCGGCGCCTTCCACGCGGCACTTATCCAGCAGGCGTACCAAATCGGCCGGGTTGTGTGAAAAATCGGCGTCCATCTCGAAAAAATAATTGTATCCGCGTTTGAGGCCCCAGCGAAAACCGGCGATATAAGCCGTTCCGAGTCCCAGTTTGCCGCGGCGTTCGAGCAAGTGCAGGCGGTCGCCGAACAACTTGGTGTGTTGCAAATCCTGTACAATCTGAGCAGTGCCATCCGGCGAACCGTCATCTACGACCAATACATGAAAAGGCTCTGCCTGGCTAAAGACAGCGCGAATGATGGCTTCTATATTTTCCCGTTCATTGTAAGTCGGGATAATGACGATTGCGGACATTGCTTCCGTTGTTCCTGTTCTGAATGAATCAAATCCATCAAACGACAAAGCTGATGGCAAACGCTGCTACCGACACAATGAGTCCGAACATAAATATATTGTAGCAGATGCTAAGATATTGGTATTTCTTCGCCAATACGATACCGAGAAAATACAAGTCGCGACTCATGGAACTGTACAAAAACTCCGGGTCTTTGAGCATTTCATTCACACCCCACTGGAATTCGTCGAGCGACATATTGTAAAAATTTCCAAAGAACAGCAGGTTGGCTTTCCGCGCCCGAATGGCTTCGCGGGTCACGATGCCTTCCGTCACTTTGGGCCGTGTAGCCAGGGTAGCGAACACCATAGAACCCAGGCAGGTAGCCGTCAGCAGAATGGTGGGAATGATTAATTTCATAGTCGGGCCATCCTGCAACTTGGGCAGCAGGTTGGACACCAGAATAGAAATCACGATGGCATTGACCGAAAGCATGAGGTTGGCTTTGCTGTCGGCCATCGAGCTCAAGTTGGTATGGGTGCGGTAGGTTGTGCGGTACATGGTTTCCACCCCACGCCCGAAACGGGCCATTTTGAGCTCGTTTTCACTCTCGCGCAGCACTTTTTTGATATTGCCGCTTTTTTCTTCTTCATCCATCAACGCCAGTTCTTCCACGGTCGGTGCTTTGTCGGGGTTGAGGCGACGTTTCTGTTTGAGTAATTGCTGGATATGTTTGGCTTTCCGTTTGTTAAAAAGTTCGTTAGCGACCGCCGTGTGGTAATTGTGGTTGAGCATAAAATTCAGCTCGAAATCCACCCAGTCCTGCTCGCTCATGATGGATTTCCGGGTCAGAATCAGTTCCTGCCGAAACTTGCCCGTGCGATCCCAGTAGCTTTCCATACCTAAGTGACTCAGGTCGCCGTCGCAAATAATTTGTTCCAGCAGGTTATTCGGTTGCTGCGGCACCTTGGTGGCGCGGATACAACCTAAAACAGCGTCCAGTTCGTCGTCGCTGATTTTTCCGCGTAAATATTGCTCTGCAATGGTACAACTGCGCGCTTCGTGATCCTTTGGCCCGTCGAAATAGCCGGTATCGTGAAACCAGGTAGCCAGTTGCAGCACCAGCATATCGCGTTGATCCAAATGAAAGCCTTCTCCGATCATGTGGACGGCCGCAACCGTCTGAACAGTGTGTTCCAGGTCGTGAAATACGTATTCCTGCCGTATATGTTCGGCAAAATAGTCTTTGATATAGATTTCAGTATCTTGCAATAATTGCTCTTCGGCAGTCATAAATTCAAAAAGTTACACCGTTGGATATGAATAAGGCGGGCAAATGTAGTGAAACCGTAGCACATGATTATAGTCAGGTTTGGCATATTGCTTTTGGCAGGATTTCCGCACCTTTGCGGCTTCAAATTTTACAAAAATATGCCGTTTTCAAGCACACCTGTTTCCGATTTATTGGTTTTTGAACCCCAGATATGGCACGACGACCGGGGTTATTTTTATGAAAGTTACAACCGGAAAACCTGGGAAGAGGCCGGTATAGAGGTCGATTTTGTACAGGATAACCAGGCGCGATCTATGCAGGGCGTTTTGCGGGGGCTGCACTACCAGACCGGCGCTATGGCACAGGCAAAATTGGTACGCGTGCTGGAAGGCGAGGTACTCGATGTAGTAGTCGATCTCCGCCCGGAATCGCCCAGCTACGGAAAATGGTACAGCATTCGGCTCAGTGCGGAGAATAAACGCCAACTTTTTGTGCCCCGCGGCTTCGCCCACGGTTACTTAGTTCTCAGCGAAACAGCAGAATTTGCCTACAAGTGTGATAACTATTATGCCAAAGCCCACGAAGGCGGACTGCGTTATGACGACCCTCAACTGAATATTGACTGGGAATTCGATCTCACACAAGTGTTGGTTTCTGAAAAAGACAGGACATTACCTTTTTTTGGAGCGCACCGCCGTTGAACCTGATGTTTAAAAGACTGTTGAAGTCGTTTCGCCACTACCAATTGCTCTTTGCCCTTTGCTTTAAGTAGGTGTGCAAAATTATTTTGCCTAATTCTTTATGCTAAACCACCACGGAAAACCCCAAACAAAAACCCAAAAATACCTTCCCTTCCCGCTCCGTATCTTTTCAACCTGGTCACTTTTCCATGAAACAACTTCTTTTTTTCTTTTCCTTCTTTTACACCCTGCATCTCTACAGCCAGGTTACCCCGGCTCCGGGTCCACTGCTCAGCGCCGATGAAGCGGTTCGTATTGCGCTGGAAAACAACTTCGATATCCGCCTGAGTCGGGCCGATGCCGACATCGCCCGGCTGAATAATACCCGTGCCAATGCCGGGATGTTGCCTGTCATCAATCTAGTAGCCGGTGAAAATGCCGCCGTAAACGCGTTTCAATACCAGAAGTTCTTTGACGGAAGGGTCAATGAAAACTATGGCGTACCATCGAATACGCTCAATGCGGCCGTGCAACTCAGCTGGACCCTGTTCAATGGCCGCCGGATGCAGATTACCAAAAAACGGCTGGGCGAACTGGAAAACCTGGGAACGCTGAACCTGCAAAATACGGTTCAAAACACTACTTCCAGCGTATTACAAGCCTATTACGACATTGTGCGGGGCCGCTTGCAGGAAAAGGCCTTGATAGAAGTCATCGCACTCAACGAGGAACGCCTGCGTATTGCCGAAGCGCGTTTAGCCGCCGGTTTTGCCGCCCAGACCGATGCCCTCCAAGCCCGCATCGACCTGAATCAGCGCCGCTCCGATCTGCTGACGCAACAGAATGCCACGACCGCCTCAAAACGCAGCCTCAACCGGCTGTTGGTACGGCCCGCAGAAACACCTTTTGAAGTGGATGAAACCCTGCAAAACACCTACAATCCGGAACGCAATGCCCTGATTCAGAAAGTGGTATCCCAAAACCCTACCCTGCTGGCCCTGCAAAAAAAGCGCCGAAGTATCTGCCTTACAGGTCGATGAAGCCCGCACGCTCAACAAGCCGGTCATCACCGGCACCAGCCAGTTCAATGCGCAACGCGCCGACAATGGCGCAGGTATTTTGCTGAACAACACCGGCGCAGGCCTGGCGATCGGCGCTACCCTGAGTGTACCGCTGTACACCGGCGGCAACATTCGCCGCCAGGTAGAAACGGCCCAATTGGCCGCTCAACAGGCCTCCCTGCGCACGGAAGCGCAACGCCTGACTTTTGAAACCGACCTCGATAACCAGTTGACTTTCTACCAGATACAACAACAAATCCTGACGCTGGAAGAAGAAAACGTCGGTATCGCCCGCGAAAACCTGAATGTCAGCACCGAACGTTTCCGGGTCGGCACCACCAACGGCCTCGAAATTCAAACGGCCCAGAATACCCTGGAACAGGCCCTCGTGCGGCGGAACCTGGTGTTGTTTAATTTGAAATCGACGGAGATTCGGTTGCGGTTGCTGGCGGGAGAGCTTGTTATTAGTTATTGGTTATTGGTTATTCGTTATGGGGTTATCTTGGCTTAGGTAAATGCCAAACCATATCACCCCTGATAACTAATAACCGATAACCGATAACTAACCAACGGAATGCCCTAATTTTGCACCGAATTTCCACCACCACCTTGCCAAGCAAAGGAAGCCATGCAACAGCCCGCACCATACCAGCCCCACCACAAAATACGTATCGTCACCGCTGCCAGCCTGTTCGACGGGCACGATGCCGCCATCAATATCATGCGCCGCATCATGCAGAGCAGCGGCGCGGAGATCATCCACCTCGGCCACAACCGTTCCGTGCAGGAAATTGTGGATTGCGCCATTCAGGAAGACGTGCAGGGCATCGCCATCACGAGTTACCAGGGCGGCCACAACGAGTTTTTCAAATACATGTACGACCTGCTGAAAGAACGCGGCGCAGGGCATATCAAAATTTTCGGCGGCGGCGGCGGCACCATCCTGCCTTCCGAAATTGCCGAATTGCAGGCCTACGGTATCACCCGTATCTACCACCCCGACGATGGCCGCTCGATGGGTTTGCAGGGTATGATCAATGATGTGCTGGAAAAATGCGATTTCCCGATCGGTTTTTCCATGAACGGAGAAATGAAGCATTTGGAAGAACTCCAACTTCCCGAAAGTTTTAAACTTTCGGGAAGTTACAAGCGAAACAACACCGTTGCGCGCCTCATTTCCATCGCAGAAAACAACCCGGAGTACTACGAAAAGGAAATTGCCCCGAAACTGAAAGAGTCCGAAGTGCGAAGTGCGAAGTCGTCAGTCAATAAAAGTGCGAAGTCCGAAGTCGTCAGTGCGAAGTCCGAAACACCAAACACCAAACACCAAACACCAGTGCTCGGTATAACGGGCACGGGCGGCGCGGGCAAATCGAGCATGGTCGACGAACTCGTGCGGCGTTTTATCCTCGATTTCAGCGACAAAACCATTGCCATCGTTTCGGTCGATCCGTCCAAACGCAAAACCGGCGGCGCGCTGCTGGGTGACCGCATCCGGATGAATGCGATCAACAACCCGCGGGTGTATATGCGCTCGCTGGCCACGCGGCAGTCGAACCTGGCCCTGTCAAAATACGTCCATGCCGCCGTCGACATCCTGAAAGCGGCCCGTTTCGACCTGATTATCCTCGAAACGAGTGGTATCGGTCAGAGCGATACCGAGATCGTCGACCACAGCGACGTGTCGCTGTACATCATGACACCCGAATTCGGGGCGGCTACGCAGCTGGAAAAAATCGACATGCTCGACTTCGCGGATGTGATTGCCATCAACAAATTTGACAAACGCGGCGCCCTGGACGCCCTGCGCGACGTGCGCAAACAGGTGCAGCGCAACCGCAATGCCTGGGATAAAAGTGTGGATGAAATGCCCGTGTTCGGCTGTATCGCCAGCCAGTTCAACGACCCCGGCGTCAACCAACTCTACCGCCGCGTCATCGAACTGATGAACGAAAAAGGCAATGCCGGGCTGGATTCTCATTTCAGTTCCAGTGGCGAGGTCTCCGAAAAAATCTACATCATTCCGCCCAATCGCACACGTTATTTGAGCGAAATCAGCGAAAGCAACCGCAAATACGACGAATGGGTCGACAAGCAGGTCAACATCGCCCGCCAACTTTTTGCCCTGGAAACCACCCAAAACCTGCTGCGTTCGCAACCCACTTCGGATGCAACATCCTCCATTATCAATTATCAATTATCAATTATCAATGAATTAAAAAAAGACCTCGATGGCGAATGCCTCCGCATCCTCGAATCCTGGGAGGACAAGAAAAAACGTTACGCCGGCGAGGAATACATCTACTTGGTGCGCGGCAAAGAAATCAAGGTGCTGACCAAAACGGAAAGCCTGAGCCACCTGAAAATTCCGAAAGTTTGTCTCCCGAAATGGGCGGACTGGGGTGAAATCCTGCGCTGGTCATTGCAGGAAAACGTGCCCGGCGAATTTCCCTACACCGCCGGCGTGTTCCCTTTTAAACGCGAAGGCGAAGACCCCACGCGGATGTTTGCCGGCGAAGGCGGCCCCGAACGCACCAACCGCCGTTTCCACTACGTCTCGGCGGGGCTCCCGGCGGCACGGCTCAGCACGGCGTTCGATTCGGTAACGCTATACGGCGAAGACCCCGATTTCCGGCCCGACATTTATGGCAAAGTGGGTAATTCGGGTGTGAGCATCTGTTGCCTCGACGACGCCAAAAAACTCTATTCCGGTTTCGATCTCTGCGATCCGAAAACCTCGGTTTCCATGACCATCAACGGCCCGGCAGCGACGATTGCGGCGTTTTTTATGAATGCGGCCATCGACCAGCAATGCGAGCGGTATATTCGGGAAAACGGCCTGGAGCATTTAGTGGAAACGCGTTTGAAAGAAAAATATGACGATAAGGGGGTGGAAAGGCCACAGTATCGCGCCTTTAGTGACGGGGTGACTTCGAGTCACCCCGTCACTACGCCCCATGCACCAAGTGAGGGGGTGACTTCAAGTCACCCCCTCACTACGCTACCTCAAGGGCAACAACGGCCTCGGCCTCCTCCTGCTCGGCATCACCGGCGACGAAGTACTGCCTCCCGATGTCTACGAAAAAATCAAAGCCAAGGCCCTTTCCTCCGTGCGCGGCACCGTGCAGGCCGACATTCTGAAAGAAGACCAGGCGCAAAACACCTGTATTTTCAGCACGGAATTCAGTCTGCGGGTGATGGGCGATGTGCAGGAATATTTTATTCAAAACAAAATCCGCAATTTTTATTCCGTGTCCATTTCGGGCTACCACATTGCGGAAGCGGGCGCCAACCCCATTTCCCAACTGGCCTTTACGCTCTCCAACGGTTTCACTTTTGTGGAATATTACCGCTCACGGGGCATGAAAGTGGATGATTTTGCGCCGAACCTATCGTTCTTTTTTTCCAACGGCGTCGACCCTGAATACGCAGTCATCGGTCGTGTGGCACGTCGCATCTGGGCCAAAGCCATGAAACAGCTGTACGGCGCCAACGAGCGCAGCCAGATGCTGAAATACCATATCCAGACCAGCGGCCGCAGCCTGCACGCCCAGGAAATCGCTTTCAACGACATCCGCACTACGTTGCAGGCGCTGTACGCGATTTACGACAACTGCAACTCCTTGCATACGAACGCCTTCGACGAGGCCATCACGACGCCGACCGAGGACAGCGTGCGCCGCGCAATGGCGATCCAGATGATCATCAACCACGAACTGGGTCTGGCGAAAAATGAAAATCCGCTGCAAGGCTCCTTCATTATCGAGGAACTGACCGACCTGGTGGAAGAAGCCGTGCTCCTGGAATTCGACCGCATCACCGAACGCGGCGGTGTGCTGGGAGCGATGGAAACCATGTATCAGCGCGGCAAAATCCAGGAAGAAAGCCTGTACTACGAAACCCTGAAACACACCGGCGAACTGCCGCTGATCGGGGTGAATACTTTTCTGTCCAAAGAAGGCTCGCCGACCATCCTGCCCCGCGAGGTGATCCGCGCCACAGAGGAAGAAAAACAGGATCAGATCGCTACGCTGCAAAACCTGCACAAAGCCAATGCGGATCAATCAGCAGCCGCCTTAAAACGCCTGCAACAGGTGGCTATTCAGAACGGCAACCTGTTCGCGGAATTAATGGAAGCGGTGAAAACCTGCTCGCTGGGGCAGATTACGGGCGCTTTGTTTGAAGTGGGCGGGCAGTATAGGAGGAATATGTGAGGTTAAAAATGTATCTTTGAAGTATGGAAATGGACAAAACAGCCGTTCGCAAAGGCAAGTTAAAAGAGCAGGGCAACGATTTTGCTTACTGGCAAAGTCGGCCTTATTACGAACGTATTTTAGCCCTGGAACAAATCCGCGAGGAGTATAACCGCTGGAAATATGGTACTGAACAATGATTTCAGAGCGTTTTTACAATTGTTAAACGAGTATGATACTTCAATTGGAAATATCCGACCCACGGGATGCCGAACTGATCTTGAGTTTGGTTCGGCGCTTGAATATTCCGTTCAAGCATATTGAACAAAAAACCGTAACGATGAGGAGCGAGAAAAAGCAATTGAAAGAATTCTCAACTTCAAAGCAACCGCTCCTTCTTCATTTGGAGATGCGTTAGAATGGCAAATTAATGAACGGAAGGATCGTGCTTTGCCATTTGATGAGTGATCTAGCGGCAGTTACACGTTTTTGCAATCTCAAATAATTGAAAACAATAAATAGTGCATATCCGATTGGCACAGCCTGCTTTTTTATGAAAAACGATTTCAATAAAAAGCACTTCAGGCAAAAGCCTGTGGACTAAATTTATCAATGACAACAGATTTGCTCCTGGGTTTCGGAAGTAGTATTTGATTTTAGGAATGCTTTTTCGTTGAACCTTTTCATGTAGTATTATTGGCATGTTTGATTGAAGAGTATTCTGAATGGAGTCAATATTCTTTCTACCCGGCGAAAATCGGCTGCGTCAATATTTAACAACAATTCACTTTTTGAATATTGGGATAATGGGTTTTAACCGAGAAGACTATACTCAAAACACCAAATGACCAATCTTTGCCTTTGGAAGTTGAATCCTCCAAGGCTTACTCCTTATGTCAATTATGCACAACATTACTTTGAGACTAACTTCTTGCAAGAAAAGAGCGTGGATCCACAAATATCACGCTCATGAATTATTCAATAACATCATTGATCATGCAAATTCAACTGTCACTTGGGTATACGACAAGCCAATTTTATCCCATCCCGAATAAAATGAAGGTAGCAATTTGCGATTTTGGCACCGGGATTCCTTTTAAGATTAATACCTTTTTGCAAAAACATAACAAGCCTGTCTTGTTGCCACATGATGCTCTTCGAATAGCCTTTGAAAAGGCGTTTTCTACAAAAAGTTCTCCACAAAACCGTGGTTTTGGGTTAGACACATTACGCGCAATTATTAAAATGAACAACGGCACCTTACGAGTTGTTTCAAATGATGCGATGATGATTATGGACAATCATAGAATTGAGTTCTTCACAATAAGGCATAATTTCCAAGGTACTCATTTCGATATAACTCTGGATACATCCACTTTCGATGAAAAGAATTTGAAATGTTTGGATGATTTTACGTTTTAGCCTATATTTGTAAAAATAGCACAATATCATGCAAGATGGTTTCATCGAAATTCAATTGATGGATGTCGTTTCTGAACATCCACAAATGCTGATGGATTGGCGCTTTTTATCCTTTTGGATGAGGCAATGTCTCAAAATAAAAAGTAAGGCTTTCTTGAATGCCACTCCATTTGCTTCTTCTTTCCTCAACTCCTCTTTTGGCAATTTGGGGAGAAGTATGGCATTGACCAATTCCGTATGTCAGTGTTATTACCAACTACTCCCTGGCGCAAGTCAAGAAAGTAAAAGAATACAAGAACAAATTCCGACCTAGAGGCTCTTCAATTAGGTTTTTCTGGTTAAAATTGACTTATTTTCAGAATCAGAGAATGAGGAGTAAATAGCGCTGCACCCCCCACCCAACCCCAACCCCCATTTCTTCGTTAAAGAAATAAAACCCACCACCCATGCAAAACTTCTTCTTCTCGCCCTCCTCTTCCTCGCCTTCGCCCGGCTCAAGTGCGTCGAAGAATGTGAAGGCCCCGAAGTTGCGCTCAAAATCAGCCAGACAGAAACGGCACATATAGACAACCGCGGCGCCGAAGCCGTTGTGCTCGCTCCCGGCGCCAATGGATTTTTGAACGCCTATGGATTCCGTTTGTCCACGTTTGTAGAGGTGCGAAACCAGGCAGACACGGCTGGTGTGGAGTGCCCTTATTTTGTTCTGTCGCCGGCTGCCACCGATTGCCGGATTTTTACCCTGACCGGTTTGGGCGATCATCCGCCCGGAACAGACGTGTCAGACTTGTTTCGTTTTGCCGACCGCAGCCGCTCTCCACTGCGCTACCAGGCTACCGTTGATGCAGCGCCTGCTATATCAGGAATCTGGAGTTTCTACCAGGCTACTGATTTCGACTTTTTGCTGGTGCAGCCGCCCGCAATGGCCGGCTGGCAGCAATTTGAACTGCGCCTGAGCCAAAACGATACCACCACATTGTCCGTCACCACCGATTCCATTTTTCTGCAATGACGATGAAAACATGTTTTTCGATACCGGTTTTGCTGTGCTGTATAGCCCTTGGAACAAACGCGACAGGACAGGAAACGATGTTTCCCAAAGGTTTGTATGTCCGGCTGGGCGCAGGATACAGCCCCGTTTTTAATGCCCCACAGTTCAGCGCGCCTATCGACCCTTTGGCGTCCTTGCCGCGGCACAATGTGTCTGTGCCTTATGAAGTACAATGGCAAATGAAGAACCGCTTCGGGCTGGTTTTTCAGTTCCGGCATGTCAATATTTCGGCTAATATCCGCGCGGATTTTACGGAGCGCATGAACGGGCTGTTCCCCTACAATTATGCCACCATAGACTTTCCGGGGGTGTACGACGAAGTTAACCACGGTGAAGACGCCGCCCAGGCGTTTTTCTCCTTGTCCTATGCCATGAATGCCGGAAAGTGGTCGTTACAACCGCGTTTGATGCTGGGCGGCACTACTTTTTACCCTTTGGCAGCCGATATCGTATTGAAACGCCAGGATTCGAATGAGTTGAGTTTACTTACCCTGCAACCGAACAATACGGATGAATCGGGCGCTGCCGCCAGCCTTACTTTCGGCCTGGGCACCCTCCTGCAACGACACCTCTGGCGGCGCTGGAGCCTTTTCGGCATTGCGGAATGGACGGCGTTCAAGCCGGATCTCGCCTACACTTATTCCATTGAAAATCAAATAACCGGCGCTATTCAAACACAAACTTTGACCAGCGATGAGTTGGTGCAAATGCTGCATCTGGGCGGGGGCCTGACGTTTCGGATCAGTCGGAAATAGTGTTTGGTGTTTGGTGTTTAGTGTTTAGGGCGCATTGCCTTTGGTCACTGTGAGTAGTTCAGGCAATGCGCCCCAAACACTAAACACCAAACACCAAACACGGCCAAAGGCAATGCGCCCCAAACACGAAAAACCAAACACCAAACACTATTTCTTGCCGGCGATCCACCGGTCAATCTTCGCTTCCAGCACCTTCAGCGGCAGGCAACCCGCATCCAGCACTTCATTGTGAAATTCCTTGATGTCGAATTTGTCGCCCAGCGTTTTTTCCGCTTTGCTGCGCAATTCCAGGATTTTCAACTGGCCTATTTTATATGACAACGCCTGACCGGGAATCGCCATGTAGCGTTCGATTTCGGCAATGATACTTTCTTCCGGTTCGGCTTCATTGTCTTTGGAAAATTGGATCGCCTGCTCGCGCGTCCAGCCTTTGGTATGCAGGCCCACATCCACCACGAGGCGGATAGCGCGGTGCATTTCGCTGCTCAACATCCCGAAATACTGGTACGGATCGGTGTACAGCCCCAGTTCTTTGCCCAGACTTTCGGTGTACAAAGCCCAGCCCTCTCCGTAAGCGCCGTACCACAGGAAACGGCGGAAGGCGGGAAGGGTGGTATCTTCCTGTTGCAGCGAAATCTGGTAATGGTGCCCGGGAATGGCTTCGTGTAAAAACAAACTTTCACCACCCACCACATTGTGCTTGGCGGCATCAGGTACCGGCACATAAAAAATGCCCGGACGGCTGCCATCGGGTGTGCCCTGGCTGTATTCCGCGCTGGCCGAGGCCTCGCGGAAAGCCTCTGTGCGGCGCACCTCAAATTTTGATTTCGGCGTCAGGTCGAACATTTTGTTCAACTGCGGCTTCATTACTGTTTCCAGGGAAGCGTACCAGGCTGTCACCTCCTCCGGTTTTTGGAAGGGCGTAAATTTTTTGTCCGTGCGCACGAAGTCGAAAAAGGCTTTCAGGTCGCCCTTAAAACCAACCTGCGCTTTCACTTTTTCCATTTCCGAGCGGATGCGCGCCACTTCCCGTTGACCGAGGTCGAAAATTTCGTCGGCAGTCATTTCTGTGGTCGTCCAGTATTTAATCAGGTGGTTGTAGCGCTCGCGACCGCCGGGCACATCTGAAATACCGGAAGTAGTGCGGCCTTTGGGCAGGTATTCTTTTTCATAAAAATCGGCTAATTTTTGAAAAGCAGGAACCAGTTTTTCCGCTATCATTTTGGTGTAGGCTTCCGTCAGGCGCGTTTTTTCAGCGGCGGGAAAATCGGCGGGCATCACCTGAATCGGGCCGTAGTAGAGACTTTTTGTCGGGTCTTTTACCACCATATCTTTGAATTGCGGAATCACTTTTACAATCAGGGAAGTGGGCAGCACATAACCGGCCTGCATCCCTTTTCGGGTATAAACGATCGCCGAATCCGTCCAGGCCGTAAAAACTTGCAGGCGTTTCAGCCAGTTGTCGTAGTCTGCTACGGTTTTAAAAGGTTGCGTACCGCTACCGGAACCGAATTGCCCCAGTGTGAGCGGCAGGCTCCAGAACTGATTGACAGGCATATAGTTATCCGGGAATTGCTGACCGGCCAACTCGATGTCGCATTCCCATTGAAGGATATCGTAACTGATGCGGTCTTTAGCATCGAGCTGTTCAGGATTGTACTGCGCCAGGGCTGTTTTTGTGCGGGTATAAAATGCGCGTACCTGCCGGCGATAGTCCTCGCTCACAGTGATCGGCAATTGGTCGTTAAAACCCTCCAGGCCCTGCATCGTGGCTTCCATCGGGTTCAGCGCCAGCCGGTCGCGGTAAAACTGTTCGATAAAATCTTTCATGGGTGTTGCTGCCGAATTGGCTTGTTGCGGTGCATTTTGACCGCATTGGATGCAGAGGAGAACAGTCAGAAATAGAATTGGAAAAGTGCGCATGGTCGTTATGTTGCAAAAAAATGAGGAGCAAAAGTAACAAAGCGCGGCTTGAAACATATTAGGAGTATACCAAAGGCTGTCTATGGCAAGTGAATGGCGGTCGTCCTATGTGGTAAAAACCATTCAGCACCCTATTTTCCGGTTTTAGCGCCAAAAAGATCATTTTAGCCAATACAAATAGCAATACATACTCGTTAAAAGCCTAATCTTGTCCCCACTTTTGTTTACCTAAAATTAACATACCAAAGCAGGGGTTAAAAGCCGTTGAATTGAAGCCGTAAAGATGTACCGAGGAATTACCCTTCTTATCCTGAGCCTGTTGGTGGCGGCGGCGCTGTATGCCCCGATTCAAATTCCGTACGACCTGGTTAGTGTCGGACACGTTGCCCCGGCAGAGGAATGGCTCCTGATGCAGGATGGCAGTGGCGGCCTGCTGGCAACGCACCAGAATTTCAAAACGGGTGTGGTGGAGCGGGTGGCTTCCTGGCAATTTGAACGCGGCGACCTGTCGGGTATGGAAGTAATGATACCCCGGGACGCAGCAGGGCAAACCCGCCTGGGCGATACGCTGGTGTGTATGTATTCGGCAGTGATACAGCAACAAATACTGGAACTGGAAAACCAATTGAACATCAAGCAGTCGGAACGGCAGGTAGCCGTCACGGGAGAAAAGCCGCCCATTGTGCAGGAAGCAGAGACGAGGCTGTCTTTTGCCAAACAAACCCTCACGCTGCGGGAAAAAGAATACGTTGCCGCACAGCAATTGGTCGCCGACCAGGTGCTGGCCCGGCTGGAATTTATCAGAATAGAAAACGCCCTCGAACTGGCCCGCATTGAAGTAAAAACAGCCGAAAATGCGCTCGAAAATGCGCGTACGGGCCTCAAAACGGAATCAGTAGACCTGAATGCTTCCGAAATCAGCGCCTTGCGCAAACAACTGGACTTCCTGCGCCGCCGCAATGCCGGATACGTAATTCGGTCGCCGTTTGACGGGGTCGTGGCGCCGATCCGGGAAGTGGGGGAAGTGTTGATATTGCAAAAAGTGTCGGAATACGTGCTTTCCATCCCCGTCAAATCGGAGGAAATGGCCCATATCGGCGACAGTGCAGTCGTACAAATCAGCGACCCGCTGAGTAACCAAACCTACACAGCACGCTATTTGTACAAACTACCCCAGACGCAGGTGTTGGGCGGCCGCAGCGTCGGTTTTTTGCAAGCCATCATCCAACCGCAGTATCCCGGCGAACGTATTGCACTCGGCACTTCAGCAAAGTGTATCATTCACTGCGGGTCGCTGACACCCAGGGCTTATTTGAAACGAATCCTTCATTTTTCTGTCAACAAAAATTGATGCGACACGAATACAAATACTACGTACCGGTTTTTCACCTTGCCACCTTGCGAAGCATGTTGCTTCCTTTTGTGCAGCCGGATCGTTATGCAGCGCTTCAGCCGGAACACCACTACACCGTACGCAGTATTTATTTCGATACGCCCGATCTGGAAATGTATCATACCAAACGCGAACACATTGCCCACCGGATGAAAGTGCGTTTGCGGGGATACAACCTGGGCGGCGACACCGCGCCGGTTTTTTTTGAAATTAAACGCAAATACGAAGGTCCGATCCTGAAAAACCGCGCCACCATGCCTTTCGAGTCGGTCAAAAACATTTTCCAGGGCGCCTCTGTGGATACTTACCTGCCGGAAACAAACAAGGCCGACAATGTGCGCCGCTTTTTTTACCAGCTGTACACCCGGCGGCTTCGTCCGGTCGTGACCTGTATTTACGAACGTGAAGCATTCATCAGCAAGGTCATCGATCTGGACAATAACCTGCGGATTTCATTGGATAAAAACCTGCGTTCCGTGCCCTTTCCGGCGGTGAGCGAATTATTTACGGAACGCGACCTGCGCTATCCTTTGGAACAACAGTTCATACTGGAAATCAAATTTAATACCTATTGCCCTGCCTGGCTAAAACCCATTTTATCCATGCTGGAATTACAAAAAGCGCCGGCCTCCAAATACGTTTTGTGTATGGACAGCCGACCCTCGATTCAGGCCGACCGTTTTCGCGGCGTCAGTCTTCGGTCGCGACCGGCGGGCCTGAATGATATCGTCGTCATTTTGTGCGGGGTCGTAAGACCCTCGCACGGCGGTAACTATTGGCTTATCAACAAACAAAAGCCATTGGTTATCACCCATTTCCTGATCAGGTTTACCGCCGTGCGAGGGTCTTACGACCCCGCACATTAATTCTTTGATTACCAATTTTTTATCAACCATCAACATTCTCAACCACTCAACTTTCAGAATAACACCGCACTTTGTTAGAAGATTTTCAAACGATCAATTTATTTCCGGTCACGGCGGCCGATGTGCTTACCAACCTGTTGTCAGCGTTGATATGCGGCATTGCTTTGTCGCTGATATACCGCGCCACTTACCGCGGGCCTTCGTATTCCGTGAGTTATGTGAATGCGCTGGTGTTACTGACCCTCATAGCAGCCTTGGTGATCGTCGTCATCGGCAACAACCTCGCTCGCGCATTCGGGCTGGTGGGCGCCATGAGTATTATCCGCTTCCGAACCGCCGTGCGCGATACGATGGACATGGTATTTATTTTTCTGTCACTGGCGCTCGGCATGGCCTGCGGGGTCGGACTGAATATCGTGGCGCTCATCGGCGTCGGGGTATCGGGGATCGTGATTGCAGCGCTCACTTTCACCCATTTCGGACAACCGCGGCGGCGCTTTCACCTGTTGCAGATCACCTACGACGGTTTGCGGGCAGGCAGCGCCGATCTGGATAAAGTTTTTTCAAAGTTCTGCCGGGCTATTAAATTGGTCAACATCAAAAATACCGGCTATGAGCATGAAATAGAAGCGTTCTATCACGTAACCCTCAAAAACGGCGATTCGGAAGCATTGGTGAAAGCGCTCAATACCATAACAGCCGTACGGCAGGTGAGCGTGTTTTTTGATGAAGATGATGTAAATCCGCCGACCCTGTGAGCGTGGTGGTGGGAGCACACATACTGAATATTTTTTTTCCAAGCCCAGACCTATAAGGTTTCTAAAACCTTACAGGTCTCGTTCCACAAAAATGGACCGTAGTGTGGTTTGGTAGTTCTGTCGCAGACTAACAAAACGGGTTTGTCGAACGTCCGCTTCATTGGTATCATGTAGTTTTGAATCTCTGGATTAACTATCCGCTTTTTCTGTCGCAGACTAACAAAACAGATTTTGCGATGCGTCTGCTCCAATGGTATTTTATAATTTTGAATCTCTGGATCAAATCCTTCACAAATGCTTGATTATCAACACTGATAACAAATAACTAATAACGGATAACTATTTATGCAAACAAGTTTACTCGCCTTCTGCTTTGCTCTCCTCTTGATCCCTACCCTGTCGGCGCAGGTGGTTATTAATGAATATTCCTGTTCCAATCTGAATCAGTTTGCCGATAATTACAATAAATATGAAGACTGGATAGAACTGTACAATACCTCAGCCACGCCGGTCAGTCTCGCCGGCCATTTCCTCAGCGACGACAACGACGAACCCAAAAAATGGCCGTTTCCTGCCGACGCCATGATCGAGGGTAACGGCTACCTGGTAGTCTGGGCTTCCGGCCGCAACGAGGCGACAGGCAATTTCCTGCACACCAGTTTTAAACTGACCCAAAGCAAAAACAACCCCGATCATATTGTTTTTACCAATCCGGGCGGTGCTTTCCTCGCAGATATAGAACTGTCGAAAACCAAACTGGGGCATTCGATGGGGCGCCAGACTGATGGCGGCAGCGCATGGCGCATCATGGCAACGCCCACACCCGGAGCGTCCAACAACAATGCGACTTCCGCTATCGCCTATGCTGCGCGGCCCGATGTGAGCCAGGATGGCGGATTTTTTCAGGACTCGATATATGTCGCATTGAGCACTTCAGAGCCCAATGCCACCATTCGTTTCACTACCAACGGTTCCGAACCTACCAGCAATTCGCAGATTTACTCAACGCCCATAAAAATAACCGCGACGACAGTATTGAAAGCTGTTACGTTCAGCAGCAACAGCCTGATATTGCGCAGTTTTGTGCAGTTCAACACCTATTTTATCAACGACACACACCATCTGCCCGTTGTTTCTATCGGCTCAGCCCAGGTGGAAGACCTGGCCAATGGCAACCAGGACCTTCGCCCGCAGGGCAGCATCGAATATTTCGATACGGACGGCGACCGCAAAACCCGGGCTTACGGGGAACTCAATTCCCACGGACAGGATTCCTGGGTCAACAACCAGCGCAGCGTCGACTGGGTTACCCGCGATGAAATGGGTTACAACAACGGACTGAAAAAGAAAATTTTCAGCGGCTCCGAACGCGATAGTTACCAGCGCATTATCCTGCGCGCCGCCGGCGACGACAACTACCCCGACGCCAGCAATACTTCCGGCAGCGCGCATATCCGGGATGCGTATATCCACAACCTGGCCGACCGTGGCAAACTGAATGTCGACGTGCGCCGCAGCGAAAAAGCCATCGTTTACCTCAATGGCAAATACTGGGGCGTATACGACCTGCGCGAACTACCCGACGACCACGATTTTACGGACTTTTATTACAGCCAGGGCAAATTTGATCTGCAATACCTGCTGACCTGGGGGAATACCTGGGCAGAATACGGCGGCGACCAGGCAATCGCCGACTGGGATAATTTTTACAATACCGTGTACGGCAGCAACCTCAACAATGCCGCCAATTACCAGAATCTGACGGATCAATTAGACATCAGCAGCCTTGCAGATTATGTCATAACCAACTCATTTACAGTTTGTTCTGACTGGCTGAACTACAATACCGGCTGGTGGCGGGGCCTCAACCCGGAAGGAGGACACCGGAAATGGGGTTATATTTTGTGGGACAACGACGCTACGTTCGGCCATTACATCAACTACACGGGCATTCCCGATACCACCCCTTATGCGGAACCCTGCGATGTAGAAACTTTGGTGGAACCCTGGCCGGATATCAACGGACACATGCGGCTGCTGACAAAACTGCGGCTGAATCCCGAATTCGACCAGTACTACGTCACCCGGCAAGCCGACCTGATGAGCACCGTTTTCAGTTGTGAAAATATGTTGAATTACCTCGACAGTATTGTCAATACGATCGGCCCTGAAATGCCGCGCCACATCCAGCGCTGGGGAGGCTCCATGCAGGAATGGGAGCAAAATGTGGACAAACTGCGCGATTTTATCACCATCCGCTGCAATGAATTGCCGGATGGTCTGGCGGGTTGTTACGACCTTACAGGCCCCTACCCCACTGTGCTGCTCGTCGAGCCGCCCGGCGCGGGCGCCATGCAGGTAAATACCCTGCAATACAATCAATTCCCCGCCGCCACCCAGTTTTTCGGTGGGGTAGCGCTCAAACTCATCGCCCAACCGAACGCTGCCGACGGTTATATTTTTGACAAATGGGAAGCGCAGAATAACACCTTTGTAACGCCCAATTCGGCCACTACCTTTATGGTGCAGGGCGCGCCCGATACCATTGTTGCAAAATTCAAACTTGCCAGTTCGCCGGTTCAGGAGCCTGGAACACAGGTTTTTCCGAGTGTGACAGCCTTTCCTTCCGTGTTCAAAAACGCCCTGACAGTGCAGTATGATTTGCCTGAAAAAGCGGTGGTACAGTTGGAAATATACGCCATGCTGGGCCAAAAAATATCCACCTTGTACCAATCCGGCAGCGCCCAGCCGGCAGGACCGCATACCCTGCTTTTTGAAAGCGCCGGAAAAGACCTGCCATCAGGCATGTACCTGCTGCGATTCACGGCAGATAGTTTTGAAAAGATGGTCAAATTAGTAAAGGAGTAAAATTCATCGTTTATCATTTATCATTCATCATTAAAAAAATGCGTCTTCCAGGTTTTTTGCTGTTGTTATTGTTGTGTTCAAATGTTGTGCAGGCCCAGGGTCTGTATGATGCAGGTAGTATCCAGGAAATCAGGGTCACTTTTTATCAAAACAACTGGGATCACCTGCTCGATTCGCTAAAAGCCATTGACCAGGGCGATTACCTGCTGGTGCAGTCGGTGGAGATCAACGGACAGATGTTTGACAGTTGCGGCGTGAAATACAAGGGCAATAGTTCGTACAACGACGACAATGCCAAAAATCCGCTGCACATCGAACTTGATTTTGTGCGGAAAAGCCAGAACTACCAGGGTTATGAGGACGTCAAACTGTCCAATTGTTTTGCCGACCCTACGTTTGTGCGGGAAGCGCTGTCGTATGAAATATTGCGGCAATACATGGACGCGCCACAGGCCAATCACGCCAAACTATGGCTCAACGGCACGTATTTCGGGGTGTACACCAATGTGGAAAGCATCAACAAACGTTTTGTAAAAAAACATTTTTACACCGATGGCAACAACCCCTTTGTGAAATGCAACCCGGAAGATTTTGCCGGGCCTGGCACAGGCGGCAATTATCCCGATCTGGTGTATTCCAGCGCCGACAGCGCTTTTTACTACAACAAATACGATATGCGTTCGGACTACGGCTGGCGCGAATTGCTGACGCTGATGGACACGCTCAAAAACCATCCCGCCGGCGCCGAACAGGTGCTCGATGTGGACAGGGTGCTTTGGATGCTGGCCTTCAACAATACAACCGTCAACCTCGATTCCTATACCGGCGCATTTGCACAGAATTACTACCTGTATCTGGATGAAAACAATCGTTTTGTGCCCGTTTCCTGGGACCTGAACATGAATTTCGGCGCTTTCCCCTTGCTCAGCCCCGGCGGCAGCGGTATGCTCAGCCTGGCGCAGATGAAACAAATGGACCCTTTGATTCAGTCGACCAATAACAACCGGCCACTCATCAAACAATTGCTGGCCAACCCGACCTGGAAACGGATGTACCTGGCGCACCTGCGCACCATCCTGGAAGAAAATTTCAGCACCGGCGCCTACGCTGCGCGCGCGGTGGCATTACAGTCCGTCATCAGCAGCGACGTTCAAAATGACACCAAGAAATTTTACTCTTTTACGGCATTCCAAAACAATGTAAATCAGACGATTAACAATGGCGGCAGCGGCGGTTTTTCCACGATTCCCGGCCTGACGGATTTGATGGACGCCCGCAGCACTTTCCTGAGCAGCAACAGCAATATCACGCCCGAGCCGCCTGTTATTTCCAATATTACAACCACCGTAGCCAATACCGTGCAAGTCAATGCCCTGATTCAAAACAGCAGCAGCGCCGTATTGGCCTGGCGTTTCGATACTTCCGCTGTTTTTCAAAAAACGCCGCTCTTCGACGATGGGCAACACCACGACGGGGCGGCAGGCGACGGCGTATTTGGCGGCGATTTCCCGATAAACGGCTTGAAAGCGCAATACTACATCTATGCTGAAAATGCCCAGGCGGGCCGTTTCGCACCGGCGCGCCGAACACGAATTTTCAGCGTTTCCAGCCAGCCCCTTTGCCGAATGCCGGCGATGTGGTGATCAATGAGTTTCTGGCCGACAACGGCGCCGGCGCCACCGACGAAGCAGGGGAAAATGAGGACTGGCTCGAACTGTATAACAATACCGCTACTCCGGTCAACCTGACCGGGCTGTACCTCACCGACAAAGCGGACAACCCGACCAAATGGCCTTTCCCGGCCGGTGTTTCTATCCCCGGCAACGGCTTTTTGATTGTTTGGCTCGATGAAGATCAATTGCAGGGTCCCTATCACGCCAATTTCAAGTTGAGTGCGGGAGGCGAGTTTATCATGCTCTCCGATGGCGCCGGAACGGTGCTGGACAGCCTGTCTTTCGGCCCGCAGCAACCCGATATTTCGTTTGGCCGGTACCCGAACGGTGTCGGGCCTTTCACCTTCATGCCGGTAACGTTCGATGATTTTAACTCTACTACATCCACGCAGTCGCCGGAGCGCGCCGTGTTAGCGCTGGTACCCAACCCCGCCTCCGATGCCTGTACGCTGCAATCGGACGCGCCGCTGGGTCGGGTGCAAGTATTGATCGTATGGGTCGCCTGGTGCAAGAGTCGATACAGAGGAATCTCAAATGACAGTCCAGGTACGGTCGCCCGGCAGGCATGTACACTGTGCGGGAGGCAGGGCGATGAAGTTAATGGTGGGGAATTAGTGAAAGGGCAAGGGGCAAATATGAGTCATCTGGATTTTTTGTAGCGACTCTTAGTACGCACCGGCACAATTTTATTGATGATTGCTTATTGACAATTGATGATTTTTGATGTAAGGTGGCATCTTCGCACATCAAAAATCATCAATTGTCAATAAGCAATCATCAATAAATAAGAGTTTGACCTTTTTGTGGCCGTTTTAGGCAAAATCCTGACTCATATTGCAATTTTGCCCTTTCATTTATTTCACCCAGCCTTCAAATACGACCACTTTTTCTCCTGTTTCAGCATGATTTCCACCACGCCGGCAGGCACGGTGCGGCATTCGCCGAGCAGTTCTTCCCGTTTGACTTTGCGGTCGCGCATGGTATTTTCGCAGGCCACAAAATCGACGCCCCGGGCGCTGAGTTCCCGGATTTGAGCGGCGTGTTTAGTGGTAGCAGTTTGCAGAAAAGTGATGCCGTTGTTGTGGCATACCACTTCTATTTTGGTGTTCGGGGCGGCGCGCAGGATGTTGCCCAACTGTTTGACAAGCGATTTTTGTGCTGTGGTGTCACTGCTGGTGAGTTGAATGATCATCTTGTGTTTTTTAGTGCTGACCACTACATTTTCATCGGACTGCGCCTGCGCGGCAGTAGCAAACACCAGGAATGCGAGCAAGAAGGTTGTTTTTTTCATGTTGTTTTATTTAGGACGTTTGTAAAAGGCCACAATGGGTT
Organism: Lewinellaceae bacterium; assembly: GCA_016711435.1. Classification (GTDB taxonomy): domain Bacteria; phylum Bacteroidota; class Bacteroidia; order Chitinophagales; family Saprospiraceae; genus M3007. The sequence continues at coordinate 36,981 of JADJSY010000085.1, read as the reverse complement.
CGAAAGGTCCGTATTTATGCTGTATTTCGGGAAAAGAATCGGTGTATGGCCCGAACGGATGATCGTACGGTTTTTTTGAAATATCGGGCCAGTCCGTTTGCAGGAAAGGGTGTTTGGGTCGCGGTTGCGAATTGATAAAAGCCGCCACATCCCAGGCTTCCTCGTCGCTGAGTTGGGGATTTTGAAAGCTGGCGCCGAAAGGCATGTTTGCTTTTACATAACCGGCAAAACGGGACATTCGAAACAGCCCTGCCGCTTCATTATAACTTTTATCACCCCACAGTGGTGGATAGGTGCGGGCGCTTTCCGGCATGGGCAATCCTTGGCCGTTGGCGCCGTGACAGGAGGCGCACTTGGTCTGATACACCCATTGGCCTTTCAGCGGGTCGGCTGCCCGGCCGAGGAAAGGAACTTCCATCAGCCCGGCGCCTTTGGGTTTTTCGCCTTTGGGAATACCTGTGCCCAGCCAGCGCAGATAGGCCACAATGGCCGACATTTCACGGCTGGTCGTGTCGAGGGCTTCGCCGTTCAGGCTGCGCTCGAAACAGTCATTCACCCGTTTGGGGATCGTTTCCAGCGACCCGGATCGGGCGCGTTGTTGTGGGTAGGTGCTTTGAACGGCAAAATAATTATTGCCAAATGGTTTACTGCCGGCTTCGAGGTGGCAGTTCTGGCAATTCATTCCGTTGATGCTGCCCGGCCGCACCAGGCCGTTTTCACCAAAATAATCCTGCGTATGACTGATCAGGTCGCGGCCGTACCGGATCAGCTCGGCTTCCGGGTCGGTTGCAGCCAGGTACGGATCGGGCGCTTCCCACAATTTACCTTTTTCATAAGCGGGAACAAGTCCCTTACGCGCTGCTGCAACAGCCTGTTTTTCAGTCGTTTGGTACATATTCCAGGCATAAACACCGCCCAAAGTAAGCAGACTGACCAGGCCCCAGAGTATCCAGCGCACTTGTTTTAGAAAGAACAGTTGCCGTGCGCCTTTTGCCTGAACCAGGGGATCAGTGCTGACCTGCTTTTGGAACAGACCGATGCTTCCGCTGGCCGCCAGGATGCCGACAACCAGGGCTATAATGACCAACCACATGACGGGGAAATAATAATTACCGCTTTCCATGATTTATCGAACTGTTTTTTTGCCCTTTGAAAGCCAGTCGTTCATGCCGCCCTTGTAATCATACACTTTTTTAAAACCCATTTTGGTCATTTGTTGGGCGGCACGGGGGCTGCGGCTGCCCGCCGCACAATATACGATCACTGGTTTTTCTTCATCCAGCCTGGCAATTTGGGTTTGAAAATCCGCGCTGGTGAAATTGATGACCCTGGCGCCTTCGATTTTGCCGGTTTGCTGCAACTCCGCCGGGGTGCGCAAATCAACTAATTGTAATAAAGGGTCTTTCTGTAGCATTTGTTCCAACTGTGCAGCATCCACATTGGATTGCGCCGGATTTTGTTGGGTACAGGCCGCGAAAAACAGCAATGAAAAAAGTATTTTATGCATGGTGCTAATGTAGTTATCCGTTATTAGTTATTGGTTATTAGTGTTGGGAATCAAGTATTTACATCTAAATCGGTCAGGATTTGTATTAGTTTCGCGATACCTCCAACTTCCCGAAAGTTTTAAACTTTCGGGAAGTTCCGCACCGAAATAACCAAGTATAATTTGGCATCTTATTACACTCGATCCTTTTGACATAACTCCCACAACTTGGATTCAGGTGTAAAATTCGCATATAATCAAGAACAGGCAAGGTGATAAATGTTACCGGAGCCAAAATCTTTTTTCGCCCGCTCACCGGGAATCTCCAACTATTTGAATCCGACAATACCCAAATTTATAGGTTAACCTCACCCCACAAACAAGGCGTCCAGCACTTCGCGTTTTCGTGCCCTGGCAACCGGAATGCGGGTATTTTCGCTCAAAACCAGTTCCTCTCCATCCATTTTTTGCACCCGGTCTTTGGCCACAATATATGATTTGTGCACCCGCAGAAAATGGGTGGCGGGCAAGGGTTTTCTAGGTTGTTGAGGCTTTCCAGCGTAATCACCCTTTCGTGATCCGTAAAAATTTTGACGTATTCTTTCCAGCCCTCGATGTAACGGATCTCGGCGATGGCGATTTTCACCCATTTCCGGTCGGCTTTAACGGAGATATGGCCCTCGGGTTTGCCTTGCAGGTCGCTGTTTTGTTGCCGGAGCAGGATGCGGGCTTTTTCAACGGCCTGCGTAAAACGCTCGAAACCAAATGGCTTGAGCAGATAATCTACGGCATTCAGGTCGAAAGCCTCTACGGCGTGTTGCGGATAAGCCGTTGTGAAAATGGTTACCGGTTTGCGCGAAATGGTACGCAGCAGGTTGGTACCGCTCAGAATGGGCATCTGAATATCGAGAAACAGCAAATCGACCGGTTCGCTTTGCAGGACTTCTACCGCACGGATCGGACTTTTGCAGGCCGCAACGAGTTCCAGGCCGGGCGTGTCGGCAATGAATTTTTTCGAGCAACGCAGGGCAAAGTGTTCGTCGTCGACGAGTAAGCAGCGGAGATTCATATAAAAGGTATTAATTTAAATGGAATAGTTGGAAAGGGGTGGGGTCCCCCCCCCCCCCCCCCCCCCAATTTCCAGCACAGACACAAACCGCCCCTCCTCCTGCCTGATTTCCAGGCGGTAACGCCCCGGGTAATTCAGTTCCAGGCGCTGGCGAATATTGTCCAGTCCTACCCCGCCCACTTCATCTTTTTGTTCGTCGGCGGGGTTGAAAGAATTTTCTACCCTGAAAAACAGGCGCTTTGCGTTTCCTTGCGCAGCAAAATGTGCAAGTAACCCGCAGGATGCTCCTCCAGGTCACCGTGTTTCAAGGCATTTTCCACCAAAGGTAAGAGTAGCAGCGGTTCAATTTCACCATTTTGGAGATCGCCTTCCACCTCAAAACGAATTGACAAGGGGTTTTCCGATTTCAATTGAAACAGGTCGATATATGCCCGCATTTGAGCAATTTCCTTGTGAATCGGCACCCGCTCCGCTTGTCCGTCATACGTGACATAACGCAGCAGATCGCTCAGCCGCAACACCATATCCGCTGTGCGCGGGTGTTGCAGCACAGCTGCCGAGTAAATATTGTTCAGCGTATTAAACAGGAAATGCGGATTGATCTGGGCTTTCAGAAAATTCAACCGGGCCTGGGTGTGCCGGGCCTCTATTTCCCGGCGATTTTCCAGCAATTGATATAAAGCGCTGAAAATCATCAGAATAAAATAAATCAGCGCCGTCACAAAGAACATGCGGTAGCCCCGGTCGTCTGGCAGGATATTCTGTTTGCTGAAAACATTGCCGCCAAACGTCCACAACTCCGTCAACACCCGTATCCAGGCGGTACCCAGCCAAAGGATCAGGCTCCAAAAAGCCCAGCGTCCGTATCGATGGGTCTCGAAAAAGCGGTTAACAACTATTTTGGCGTTGATATAAAAAAGCGCTGCCGGAAAACTCATATTCATCACGGTACGCGCCAATGCTTCACCCGGCGGCCTCAAGCCCGAAATCAGGTAGAAGGTCACCAGCGAAACCAGTAACCAACCTGTGAGGTGGACGATGAGACGGCCCCGGCCGGAGAGGAGGGTGTTGAGCATGAAAGAGAGAAGTGAGAGAGAAGTGAGAAGGTGAGAAGTGAGAGAGCCCTTAGCGGCTCTGATGGTTTGATCTTGCGTTTTCAGGCCTGGAATCGTGAATTGTGTTTGGTGTGTGGTGTCCTTCGCGGGCTTCGCGTTCGGATGCCCCCTAAACACTAAACACCACACACTAAACACGATAAACACAATTCACGTTTTCACAAATTTCCCCGCCGCCTTAGCGGTATGGGCGCTTTGAATTTCAACGAAGTAGACACCCGGCGGCAAAGTGCTGACATCTATTTTTTGGCGGTGCGTACCCGGCGCCAGTTCCGGTGTTCATTTCCAAATTGAATTATTTTGCCGGTGTGGTCGATAATATGGATTCGCACACTTGTTTTTTCAGCCAGGTCGAATTGAATATCCAGCCAATTTTGTACAGGATTTGGGAAAAGCACAACTTTTCCAATTACCTCATTTTCAATAAATGGTGACGTGGAAGTACTCAGCAGGGTACTGTCGAGCAAAATATTTTCGTCGCCGGTCTGGTAACTCATATAGGCAAAATAGATGATCATCATTTCATCCGTGGTGGCTTCTCCGCTGGACACATCCTGGGGTGGGTCGCTGGGTTGGTGCGGATTGTCGGACGTATTGTCATACGTGGCGTAGGCATGCAGCACCGTGCCGGATGGGATAGGCTGAACGTGCTGAAAAGTGTACCTGCCCTGCCAGTGAAAGTCCCAGTCGTTGATGCGGACAAACGGAATGGTATCGCCCTGTGGGGTGACCGCGAAGGAGGTAATGTTGCGCCCGATCAGGTGCATGTGTGGGGCTACACTGATAAGAGAACCTTTTTGGGGCGCGGTAAATTTCGCATGAAACGTTCTGGTAGTATTGGCGGGAATAAACAGCGGCCCGTTTTGCAGAGAAAAAGGAAAATGATTGATAAATGGATCTAGCGACACTTCCCGGATATTCTGGTTGCCCGGCGTAAAAAAGAAGTTCAGCATAGTCATATCGCTCATGCCGGTTACACCTTTCGGGTAGTGCATTTGAACGATAAGGTCGGCGCCAGGCGTCAGTTTTACGCCCATGAACGGCGGCAAAAGGGTGGTTTGTGCGCCGGGCACCCAGGCGCCGACCAGTCGGGCGCCCGCTGACGCCAGGGCCGCCGAAATTGACATATCCATGCTTCATTGGCGTTTGATTATCAAGAATTTGCGCTTGTCCGGTGACATCTTCGTAAATCAGGATATGGTGTACCACTTCATGGTTGCCGGGAATCGCCTCCAGTCCCCGGAGGTATGATACCTGGTTGAGGCCATTGGGAATAACAAAACAGCGGTATTCATCATCCGTAGCCGTTACGGTGTAAAACGGGGTGGTCAGGAAATGATCCGGTTCGCCGATGGAGGAACCCTGTGTAAACACCGGATCAGGTGGCGCCTGGCTGAGATCGCCGGAGGGCGCGCCGGCCTCGACCCAATCGTCGATCAGTTGTATCTCGGCATCGCTCAGCCGGTTTTCATGGGCATATTGCCGGTATGTGGGGTCGGGTTTCCAGGGTGGCATGCGCCGCGCGCCGGTCTCTTCCCGGATGGAGAGACGTTTGGAGAAAGCGTTGCCGTAGCCGACCAGCGAAAAATGCCCCAGCCCGGCTTCCCGGTGACATTTGGTGCAGTTTTCATACAAAATAGGCGCGATATCATTGGCCCAGTTGACGGTTTGAGCGCGGAGGCTGTACAGTCCGGATAATAAAAAAAGGAGCAGGAGGGTGTTGCGTTGCATGGAAAAATGTATTAATAATGTGTGTTGCGTGGAGTTTAGTGTCGGGGCTTATGTTGGAATTTTGGGTATTTTGTGTGATGGGTACTTAATGTTTGCATTTGAAAATTCGACCAAAATCTCAACTACTGCCAAACTCGAAGCCCTCGAAACACCAAACACCATACACTAAACACCACTCACGATTTACGGCCTGAAAAACCCAAGCCCAAACCATAAGAGCCGCCAAGAGGGACCCTCTCACGTCTCACCCTCTCACTTCTCTCACCCGTCCGTGTACCTCCTCGATTTTGTCGAGGCTGTCTTCCCGGAGCGTTCCGCAAAGGCGATCCCAGATGGTAAAATAAAGTCCAAAATTGCCGTTGAACTTTTCGTGGTGCAGGTTGTGGTGTACCGATGAATTCAGCCAGCGGCCAATAGGGTGTTCGTAGGTTTTTCTGCTGAACAACTCGTAGCCCAAATGGCCGTACACGTTGAAAAGCAGCATCAAGGTAATAAATCCAAAGAAAGAGATGGGATGCAGCGGTATAAAAATCAGTAAAACAGGCAAAATTCCCGCTTCCAGCAACGCCTCGATGGGGTGGAAAGCATAAGCAGCCCAGGGAGAAGGGTTCACCGATTTGTGGTGCGTCAGGTGGATGAGGCGGTACCATTTGGGTTGGTGCATCCAGCGATGCAACCAATAAAAATAAGCATCGTGCACCAGCAGGGTCAGGGGAATACTGGCGATCAGCCAAACTATTCCATATTGATGGACATCCGTATAAAACTGCGTGTACTGGCGTAGCGAGGTGCCGAGCAAAAGCCAGGAGATTGCGCCAAAAATAATGGAGGTAAGTGCTGAATATCCTATTTCCCGTTGATAATCAGCGCCTTGCGGAAACTTATGCTGAATTTTCCGGTACAGCCAAATCCGACGTTTCCAGATATAGAAGATCAGATAGCAGATAATACACATGACTGCGTAGCGGCCAAAAATAACCAGCGGCGAAAGCAGCCAATGTGCGCGTGTGAATTGGGTTGGGTCGAACATAATGTAAGAAGTGAGAGGTGAGAGGTGAGACGTGAGAGCGTGAGAGATATCCTATTTGGCGGCTTTTCTGGTTTTGGCATCGTTTTTCAGGCCTGGAATCGAGAGTTGTGATTCTTAAAGGCGGTTTCCATCTCCATACAAATATACAGGTGCTTCATGCGGGCATCAACAGCCCCTTCAACGAGCGGCGCATTTCTTTCAACCAACCGTATCAGGGCCTGCAATTGGTTGAACCGCTCGCGCCTTGGGTTGAGTTCGTTTGCACAGCCTGCGCACTCGAGTCCACCTTTGTCATGTTGAGAGAGAGGGTGAGAGACGTAGATTACACCACTTCGCGCTCGAAATTTAATGCAGCACTCGCCCACTTCTCGCCTCTCACTTCTCACTTCTCTCAACTTCTCAACCCTTCAACATTCTCAACAATCAACTTATGACATTCAATCAAAAAATCTGCTCGACCTTTTTCCTTGCCGTTCTTTTCATTTTCGCCTCCTGCCGCAAATCCGGAGAAGAGATCATCGCCTTGCTCAGTGAAACAGAAGCAGCGGAAATCCTGGAAACCTCCGTTTCCGCTAAAATGGCCGGATTTACCATGCCTACAGTCGACATGGCTCAAATCCTGGAAAATTACCTCAATAGTTGTAATGTACCTGGCGACACCTCCCTGCAAAAAAGCAAAACTGTTGCCGGCGCTTCCTACAACTACACCTTTAATATGGACTGGCTGGTGACCTGTTCCAATCTCGGTGTGCCACAAAGCGCGGCGGTCGATATTGCCGGCAATGGTACATTCGGCAGCCCGCATTGGTCGGGCAGCGACGTCACCGTCGGCGAACTGGTATTCACCGGCCTGAGTCCGCAGGAACCGGCTTATATCGTCAACGGAACATACGAACTCGAAGGCGATTTGACGGGCAATCTGCGCCGGGTGGATCCTACCCTGAACTGTGTGACTGAACTGAACATCAGCAACCTGACCATCAGTAAATCCAGTTACCAGGTCACAGGCGGCAGCGGCAGCGCCAAAGTCATCGGCAGCAGCAACGGCCGGCAACAAACCCTCAATGGCCTGCTGACCTTCAATGCGGATGGTACGGTGACCGTGACGGTGAACGGGCACACACATAATTTCTGACATGTGCGGGGTCGTAAGACCCACGCACGGCGAAAGAAATATTGATGACTGACAATTGACGATGATGTGGCATTCCACATCAAACTCATCATCGCCCATCCTTTCCCCCTTGCCCTTTAGGCCTCCCCCGCAACACGAGGGGCTTTTTTGCTGTTATACGAGCCAAATAACGGATAACTGGATAACTGATAACCAAAATGGAGCTCACCATTCAAACGCCGGCCCTATTGTTCCCGGCCCTCTCGCTGTTGTTGCTGGCTTATACCAATAAATTCCTGGCCATTGCCAACCTCATTCGCAAACTCGTGAACGATTTTGATGAAAAACAGCACAAAGGATTACTCAAACAGATTCACAGCCTGCGCCGCCGCCTCTGGCTGATTCGCTGGATGCAGGTTTTCGGGGTCGCCAGTATCCTGTTCTGCGTCGTTACCATGTTTCTGATCTATGAAGGGTTACAAATCTGGGCCAAAATCCTGTTCGGATTCAGCCTGTTGCTGATGATGACTTCGCTGGTCATCACCCTGATGGAAATCCTGCTTTCGGCAGGAGCGCTGCGGATGCTGATACGCGAATTTGAAGACAGGGTTCGGGCGAAATCGTAAAAATCCCAGGAAAATCAGGCATTTGTTTGTAATTCAATAAATTGAATCTACCTTTGCGCCACGAAATCAGGGATTCGTATCCGGGAGGGAACCATTGGTTCCCTCTTTTATTTGCCATAACCTGCACAACCATTATCATCATACAACAACCATGTCCGAATGGAAGTAACCGAACGAATCGCCCAACTCCTGGAGGAAAAGTACAGCACCGACGAAGCATTTGCCGATTGTTTTACGGTAGAAATCGAATTGAAACCCGGCCAGAAACTCTGCGTATTTGCAGATAGCGACTCCGGTATGACTTTCGAGAAATGCCAGAAACTCAGCCGCTACCTGGAAAGTTTTATTGATACCAACGGCTGGCTGGGTGAAAAATACACGCTGGAAGTGAGTAGTCCCGGCATTTCACGGCCACTCAAGTTCTTGCGGCAATACCACAAAAATATTGGCAGGCAGATGGAAGTGACCCAAACCGATAAAAACCGGATGACGGGCCTGCTGAAAGCGGTGGAAGAAACGCAGATTGTCCTGAGCCAGACCGTGACCGAGCGGGATGAGAAAAAAAAGAAAAAAGTAATCGAAGTCGAAACGGTCATTCCGTTTGAACAGATAGAAAAAGCCATCGTAAAACTCGCGTTTTGAGTTTTCTAATTTTCAACCAAACAATAATAGATCAATGGTCAATTTAGTAGATGTATTCGCCGATTTTAAAACCGGTAAAAACATAGACCGCCCTACCATGGTGCGCGTTTTGGAAGACGTATTTCGCACCCTGATTAAGAAAAAATACGGTACGGACGATAATTTTGATGTAATCGTCAACACCACCAACGGCGACCTGGAGATTTGGCGCGTACGGGAAGTTGTGCCCGACGGCGAAGTGACCAATGAACTTGCCCAGGTAAGCGTTACCGAAGGCCAGCAAATTGATGAAAGTGTGAAGGAAGGAGAAGAGTGTTACGAACAACTCTCCATCGACGACTTTGGCCGCCGGGCCATTATGGCCGCGCGCCAAACACTGGTGTCGCGGATCATGGAACTGGAAAAAGACGAGATTTTCCGCAAATACTCCGAACTGGTGGGCAATGTCGTGACCGGCGAGGTAAGCCAGATCATGAAAAAAGAAGTGCTCATTCTGGACGATGCCACCAGCAACGAACTGGTATTGCCCCGTACGGAAATGATCAAAGGCGACTACTACCGCAAAGGCGACGTAGTGAAAGGTATTATCCGCAAAGTGGAAATGCGCAACAATGTGCCGTTTATCATGTTAAGCCGTACCGATCCGAGTTTCCTGCACAAACTGCTTGAAGCGGAGGTGCCCGAAATTGAAGATGGTGTTATTGAAATCAAACATATCGTACGCCTGCCCGGCGAACGCGCCAAAGTAGCCGTAGAAAGCCACGACGAACGCGTCGATCCCGTTGGCGCATGCGTCGGTATGAAAGGTAGCCGTATCCACGGCATCGTTCGCGAACTCCGCAACGAAAACATCGACATCATCAACTACACCAACAATACCTCGCTGTTTATTCAGCGCAGCCTCACACCCGCCAAAATCACGACCATCGAACTCGACCACGAACGCAAACGCGCGGCCGTTTACCTCGATGCCGACCAGGTAAGCCTGGCGATCGGTAAAGCGGGCAGCAATATCAAACTGGCTACCAAACTGACCGGCTACGAAATAGACGTGTACCGCAACCAGGCGGAATACGAAATCGACGACGTAGACCTCGAGGAATTCAGCGATGTCATGGAACCATGGGTCATCGAAGCCCTCAAAGGTGTCGGTTGTGACACAGCGCGCCAGGTGCTCGAACTCAGCGCCGAAGAACTGATACGCCGCACCGACCTGGAGGAAGAAACCGTACACGAAGTACTGCGTATTCTGGCTGACGAGTTTGAGGAAGAGGGGAAATAGTTATTGGTTATCAGTTATCCGTTATCAGGGTGTTAACGCTGGGCTTGCAGTCAATTGGCTGCTTAATAGGCACCAACAATGAAAACGAATAACCAATAACGAATAACTAATAACTAAAACCGCTTTTTTTTTATTATACCTTTGCAGCGCAATTTCAAAATTTAAACATTCAAGGCCTTCTAAACGATATTTCACGCGGCAATTCCGGCGTTTCCCCGCAAACGCATCCAAAATCAACTTTTTAAATAAAGCAGGCAAACCACTGCATGGCGCAAAAATTAATTAAGGTAGCAAAAGAGTTCAACGTCGGTCTGCACACCATCGTCGAGACGCTGCATAGCAAAGGCTTCCCACTTGTGGAAGAAAAACCCACCGCCGATATCAGCGACGAGATGCTCATTGTGCTCCAAAAGGAGTTCCAAAAAGACCTTGCTATCAAACAGGAGGCGGACAAATTAGCCCGTCCCGTACTGAAAAAAGAGCCTTCATCACCTTCTGTCAGTACAAACACTTCATCTTCTTCCGCTGCGCCATCGACGCAACGCCCATCTTTTTTGCCCCCCCGCGAAGAGGCGCCTAAAGTTGTTTTACCTAGATTGGAAGAACAACAAACCCCCAATCCTGCCCCTAAAAAAGAGGAATCGGAATTGACGACGCACCGCGAACGCCCTTCCCTGCGTGTGCTCGGAAGAATAGACCTGGATGCGCAAAAACAGCAAGCACCGAAACCGCAAGCACCCAAACCGGAAGAAAAACCGGAGGTCGTTACACCGAAAGAGCAGATGGCGCCGGTAAGTGAGGAAAAGGAAAAACAAAACGCAACACCTGCGCCGGAGAAAAAACCGCAGGCTGAAACCACACCGCCTGCTAAAGAACGGACTGCACCTGCTACAGCGCCGACCGAACCCGTAGAAAAAGGTCCGGTTACGGAAGGTGACACACCGGAAGACAATGAACCCTATCGCGCAGAAGCCACCCAATTGCGCGGCCTGAAAATACTGGGCCGTATCAGTCTGGACAAACCCAAACCGGAACCTACTCCCGGCGATCGGCAGAGTGGCAACCGCGGCGGCCAGGGCGGTAATCGGGGTGGCCAGGGTGGCAACCGCGGCAGCGGCCAGGGCAGCGGCCCACGCAATACGCAACCAGGCGGCCAAACCAACCGGCCCGCCAATGCAGGCAGCGGCACATCCGAAGGCGCCGGTAGCAACAACGACCCCAATCGCCATAAACGCAAACGCAAAAAAGTACAACAACCCGTTACGGCTGCTTCACTCCAGGCATCTATGTCTGGTGGAACTGCCGGAACCAATACGCCCCGGGCGAACGCCGCGGCCCAGCGCCAACTGCCCGCCGCGACGAACAACCGAAAGAAGTTTCTCAAAAACAAATTGAGGATCAAATCCGCCAGACTATGGCGCGGATGGGCGCAAGCGCCAGCCGTAAACGCCAGAAAATACGCCGTGACAAACGCGATGTACGCCGCGAACGCGCCGAACTGGCTGAAATAGAACGTACGGAAGGCGAAAAAACATTGCAGGTAACGGAGTTTATCTCCGTTTCCGATCTGGCATCGCTGATGAACATCAAACCTGCCGACGTCATTAAAGCCTGTATGAGCCTCGGCATTTTTGTGTCGATCAACCAGCGCCTCGACGCCGAACTGATTGAAGTCGTCGCCAGCGAATTCAACTACGAAGTACAGTTTATCAGTGCCGAAGAACAGGTGGAAGTGGAAGAAGAGGAACTCGACGATCCGAAAGACCTCGTTTGGCGCCAGCCGATTGTTACGGTCATGGGCCACGTCGACCACGGTAAAACATCCCTACTCGACTTTATCCGCAGCGCCAATGTGGCGGAAGGTGAAGCGGGCGGTATTACCCAGCACATCGGCGCCTACGAAGTAAAAGTTGGTGAAGACAACGATAAGGAAATAACATTCCTCGATACACCGGGCCACGAAGCGTTTACCGCCATGCGGGCACGCGGCGCCAAGGTGACGGATATCGCCATCATCGTCATTGCGGCAGACGACAGCATCATGCCACAGACCCGCGAGGCGATCAGCCACGCGCAGGCCGCCGGTGTTCCGATTGTTTTTGCGATCAATAAAATTGATAAACCGGGCGCCGACCCCGAACGTATCAAAAACGAACTCGCCCAGATGAACCTGCTGGTCGAATCGTGGGGCGGTAAATACCAAAGCCAGGACATTTCAGCCAAAAAAGGCGAGAATGTGGACAAACTCCTCGAAAAAGTGCTGCTTGAAGCGGAACTGCTCGAACTCAAAGCCAATCCCGCCCGCCGTGCCATCGGTACCGTGCTGGAAGCCTCTTTGGACAAAGGCCGCGGATATGTCACCAAAATGCTGGTGGAAAACGGTACCCTGCATGATGGCGACCCCATCATTGCCGGCGAGTTTTCGGGCAAGGTAAAAGCCATGTTCAACGAACGTGGTAAAAAAATCAAGGAAGCAGGCCCCGCTACTCCGGTCCTGGTGCTCGGTCTTCCCGGTGCGCCGCAGGCAGGTGAAAAAATCAAAGTGGCCCGCTCCGACAGCGAAGCCAAAGAGATCGCCACCAAACGCGCCCAGATCATCCGCGAACAAGCCAACCGCGCAAGCAAACGGATCAGCCTCGATGAAATCGGTCGCCGCCTGGCACTGGGCAACTTTAAAGAACTCAACCTCATCGTCAAAGGCGACGTGGACGGTTCCATCGAGGCCCTCAGCGACTCGCTCATCAAACTGTCCATGGAGAAAATCCAGGTCAACGTCATCCACAAGGCCGTCGGCCAGATTGTGGACAGCGACGTCATGCTGGCTTCCGCTTCCGACGCCATTATCATCGGCTTCCAGGTGCGTCCTTCCATCACTGCGCGCAAACTCGCAGAGAAAGAAGGGGTGGAAATCAAAATGTACTCCATCATTTACGAGGCCATCGAGGAAATCAAGGCCGCTATGGAGGGCATGTTGGAACCGACGAAGGAAGAAGAAATCATGGGTCAGGTCGAAATCCGCGAGGTGTACAAAATCTCGAAAGTCGGCACCGTTGCCGGTTGCTTCGTACTGGAAGGCAAAATCAGCCGGAACCACTACATCCGCATTGTACGCGATGGTATCGTGGTCTACCCCGGCAACGCCAACCAGAACGCCGAACTTGCTTCGCTCAAACGTTTCAAAGAAGACGCGAAAGAGGTCAAATCCGGTATGGAATGCGGTATTACGATCAAGAACTTCAACGACATCAAACCCGGTGATATCATCGAGTCTTATGTGATCAATGAGGTGAAGACGATGCTGAAATAGGGGGTTATTGGTTATTTGTGTTGATAATCAGGCATTTGTAAAGAGATTAAGCGGAGTTGTTATATAAGTACGGCGCGTACGGACCTGGGAGGGTTTGTACGCGCCGTTTTTTTTTGTGTTTTTTTGGGAATTAAGTTATTTTTATTCTTTGAGTCCACTTTTTTTCTCACGCGAATCATTTTGCCACGTAATTTTCCCCCTGTGGCCGCTTCTTCCTCAGAAGCGGTATTCTTTTAAAAAAAATTGGAAATCGCATCAAAGAAATTGAAGATCTGAATTCTAATTATAAGAGAAATTGTCTTTCGCGTGCAAGCTGGACAGAACATATATTGGTTCGGTTGAAAGAGGGGAAAGAAATATCTCACTTATTAATCTGAATAAAATAGCCACAGCCCTGAATATCACACTCCCTGAATTGTTAAACTGCTGATAATGAATAGTGACTTCAAGATTCCTCCGAAATCTCCGGGGCATCTGACAGAACCTGACAGGCTTGCAAATAACTTATCATTACGCATTGGAAAACCATTCAATCTTACGGGTAAGACAAGAACAGATGGTTCAAATGTTCGAAAGTTAATTGCTTCAACCCTGGAAAAGTTCGACTTGCCTGAACCTGCTGTCGAAAGTGAGTACGAGGTTGTTCCGCCAAAAGGGAAGGGGGTTCCCAGAATAGTTAGAGAATTTATCGATACTTATATTGTTACGACCGGGACTTCGTATAATCTCCAGGTTTGGAATAGAATTCCTGCCAGTAATACTCTTTGGTGATAATATGAATCTGGGGAAAGTCTTCTTTGCGATGGTGTTCGATTCGTGTTTGTCCGGATTGATCCTGTAAAATCAGTAATTGCTTCCATTGTTATTCTAACCCCTGGGTATATTGAGGAAAGGTTCGGGAAGTTCGGGAAGCCGACAGTCAAACATCAATTGCTTATTTCATCAAAAACAAGAAAGTCGATTTATGAAAAGAAAGATCGAATCCTTTCACTCCCGGATTCAAAAAAACTCTCCTACTATATCATACATGATTATAAACCACCCACATCTGGAATGGTAGAGGAGCCTGATCTTAAGGAACTGTACTCAATTTCATTGCTAAAAAAAATCGTTGCAGAAAAACTGATTGGGAAAAAGTTGGATTCGGCCTCAACCAAAAACAGAGGCCAATCTTTAGAAAGGATGACTCTTGATTTACTCGGATATGAGATGAAAAAAGACGACCTACTTTTCGGCGGTTTCCCGGATATCAAAAATCAACTTTTAGAAGTAAAAGTTCAAGATTCTCCAACTGTAGATTTAGGGAAATTTTCACCGGAGGCCGAAGCAATCGTAATTTCCGAGAAAAACCTGACAACCTTTGATGTCCGCTATTTGATTGCATTAAGTGATTCCCAAACAGGGGTTATTGAAGGCATCATCTTAGCGCCCGGCGAAAAACTTGGCGAACTATTCTCATATGTAAGCGATCAAAGTTATAAATGCCAAAGGTCTATTCCAATGAATTTTTTTGATCAATACTATGGAAAATCTGTTTTCAATCCAGGTTGAAAATGGGTGCAACGCCAAATGCTTCCGCAACTTTTATTTCGAGGTACTCTTCAAGTTTTGTAATAACCTTGAAGTCAGTTGCTTCGTTTAATTGTTTTACAATTTGAATAACTTCTTTTGAAATAGTGGATTCCGGGTTTGGCAACGGGTATTTTTCAACATATTGAGTAAAATATCTCCTCCTCCCCGAATAAAGTTTATTATTAAAAACAAGGTCATGGTAGCGGGTCATTAGTTTTGAGTTTGCAACACCTTGTATTAATAGTAGATTATCAATATCTTTCTCCTGTTCGGCAACAATCCAATAACAATTTCCATTAACTACTTTACCTCCTTCATCGAAATAAAATCGGGGAATCAAACTAATATCGGGAAAAACTAGCTTAGGCTTAGCCCACAACTGAGGGTTTTGAGGGACCCAAATTTCAAACCAGTCTCTGCCTGCTTCAATTACGTATTTTCTGCTTTTTAATTGGTCTTCATGAGAGAGAAAATATTTTTGGCCTTTGGATACGCATCAATATTGATGGTTTTTCTTTCCATTTTCTATAACATGCGGATAAGTACCTGTAGTTTGACCTTTCACATACCCCAAGGTTTAATATTTTCTTGCGATAATAAATCTTTCATCAACTCTTCTTCCGGCTTGTCTTCTCCAAGTTCTCCCCACTTATCACCAATAAATACTTTATCCGCCGTTGTCTTTATCCCCACTCTCACCTTAAATATTTCTCCAATATTACAGGTTGCATTTTCGTTAATGGAGGATACCCATTTGGTTTCTCCTAATGATAGCATTTCCCAAGTTCCTCCTGTTGTTCTATCGTGTTTTAAGATACCCTCCGTTTTTTTATATCTCTTCCCCTCTACATTGAAGTAGCCCGAATCATTTGTATTTAATATATCAAAAATACTATTGGCTGCTTTTAATTCTCCTTTGTACCCATTTAACTCTTCATAAACTTTTATGAATTTTGAGTTTGTTGACGCAATTCTTCCTGTTTTTCGTTTTTTGCCAATAAATATTGCAGGCAAAACAGCCGCGTCAAACAATTTTGTATCGCCTAAGTCAATTAACTCAAGAATCTCGTAGTTTTCAGATAAAAATTTACGAATGCTCTCGCCTCCTTTAGTCGATAAATATCGATTTGATGTAATTACACCAAGAATTCCGCCCTCTTTAAGACCTTCCGTCATTGCAATCAAAAACGGATAGTATAAATCAACCCTGCCCTTGAGATTGAATTTTTGGCTAAAATTTGAGCATGTTCGGATCCAAGAATCTGAGTTCGAACGTAAGGCGGATTTGCAATAACTACGTCGGCAGAGTTATTAACCAACGATACTGAGTTATCGAAGAGGAATTCCAACGAAAGCTGAGACTTTGTGAGCGTAATTAGTTCTAAAAAATTACCTAATACTAACTTGAAATTGTCGGAGTCTACATTTTTTAGCCTTTCTTTTGCAATGGATAAATACTCAGGGCTAACATCAAACCCCTGAATAGAGCAGTCAATGTTCTCATTATCACAAATGCTTTTCAAGGCAACAAGCAGTTCGCCATCGCCACATGCAGGGTCAAGTATTTTTAATACTTCACCCTTGTGTACATCTATATATTTGAAAAGTCTGAATGCGAAATTCAGCCAATCTTGAAGGGGTGAATGTTGCCCCGTTTTTTTATGATTTCTTTATTACCCAAAATGAGTTGTTTTCCGCAAAGATACTTAAAGTCATCATGTCATGTGAATTTTTATCTCTCTTCGATATTGGTATCTAAAACTACTTTATTCCCACTCATTTCTCATCTCTTTTTGCCAAACAATCGGATCTTCAATTTTGGAAAACATTTTGATTTTTTCCATTTTTCGCAAGGCCAGTCTCAGACGTTCTTTCCTGTCAAGAGACCTCTTCGGCTCCTCAATCAGCACAATAACACGGACTTGCGAATTGTCATAACCTTCATACCGCTTAGGCAATCGGATCAAACCTTTTTCAATTTTACCTGAAAACTCTATTGCATCCATGTGGGCTTGTTTTTCTCAATTTAATGTTAGTTTCATATTCTCCAAACACTCAAAAATAGAAACTTTCTCCCAAAAATCAAATTTTTAAAATGAAGTTCATTTGCGAGCATTGAATCTTACCGGATCACCAGACGCCGAAATTCCGACCTAACCCCAACATCGAGCCGGCAGAAATATACCCCGGCAGGCAAATGGGCCACACTGAATTCCTTGCTGTAAGGCAAAACAGGATTGCGCTCCGTAAGCGACAGCACTTCGGCGCCTTGTGCGTTGGTGATGGTTAAATGGAGGGAGGGCAGTTCGCCGGCCATGTCAACCAGCAGCGATACTTTGCCGGTAGCCGGATTCGGCGACAGTTGCCAGTCGGCAGGCTCCTGCACCCGTATGGAAACAGCCGGTGAATATTTAAAACGATGGTCGCGATCGACCATTTTGAGGCGATATACGTTTTTCACCCGGGGCCGGCAAACAGGTCTTCAAAGGTATAGCGCTGCTCCGAAGTGCTTTCCCCGGTGGCTGCCACTTGTCCAATCCGCTCAAAATCAGTGCCTTCCGTTTTTCGTTCGATCTCGAAATGAGCGCCGTTCCGCTCCGTGGCGGTCGACCAGTTCAGTTGTACCCGGCCCTCTTTCAGTGTTGCTTTAAAGATGAGCAATTCAATCGGCAGTGGGCTGGCAGTGACTTCATAGATCGGTCCGCTTAACCGGGTGGCGTATAGTTCGCCGTTGTCGTCTTCGCCGAAGGAAGTAATATTAGCTATCGGCACATCGGGTTGGTAATCGGATACCCAGGCCGATCCGTTGTATTTCAGTAACCAGAAATTACTAAACACATAATCCGTAAACACATACCATCCGTACAAAGAGGGTACCTCCGCACCCCGGTACACAAAACCTCCGGTGATGGATCGCCCACCGGTCGCGCTATGGTCGTATTCAAAAACCGGAAAAGTATAGTTTCCAATGGGCAGGCAACCGGCGGTCTCATAGGTATGGTTACCTTCATAACAGCGCCAGCCGTAGTTGCGCCCGCCTGTGCCGGCCGGTTCAAAATTGACTTCTTCCCATGCGCCCTGACCCACATCGGCGATATACATATCACCCGTCAGACGATCGAAACTGAAGCGCCAGGGATTGCGGACACCCACAGACCATATTTCTTCCCGGTAGGTGGGTACGCCGACAAAGGGATTGTCGGGCGGAATTCCGTAGTTGAAGCCTACGTCGGGATTATCCACATCAATACGCAGCATTTTTCCAAGCAAATCCGCAGGATTCTGGGCACGGTTGCCCGGGTCGCCTGAGCCACCGCCATCGCCCACGGCAATGTAGAGGTAGCCGTCCGGACCGAAACTCAAATCGCCGGCCTTATGGTTTGTAGAACCGGGTTGGTCGATGGTCAGTATGACTAACTCGGTAGCGGCATCCACCGCATTGTTCGTGGCAGGCGAAGTAGCCGTAAAACGGCTTATCCGGGTGTCGCCGGAAGGATCATGGACATAATTGACATAGAAATAACCGTTGCTCTTGAAATTGGGGTGGAAGGTCAGTCCAAGTAATCCCCGCTCGCCGCCAAATAACACCGGCCCGGTGATGTCGAGGTAATTCGTGCCAATCAGCGTATTCGTATTCTGGTCTAAAATGCGAATGATACCGGATTGATCTACAATAAATAAGCGACCGGAACCATCTCCTGCGCCGGTTATGTCGACGGCATTACTAACGGTGGCAATTTGTGAAAATACCAGATCGGGCTGGGCGAAAAAAGTCTGGCTGTACAGCATCAGACCGATGAATAAAAGGAGGGTGCGCATTTCGTCAGGATTGAATGGTTTGACCCTTCTTCGCCTTACCTCCTACGCCTATCTATGCTATGGCGGTTAAAAAGGCTTCGGCGGGTAAAAGTTTGGATGGTCTGGAGGCTTCGTTTTCATCCTGTTAAACTGATCTTTCATTCAAAACCACCTTGCGCTTGCGGGGCACGGAAGGATTTATTTTTCTTATTTTAGCGTTGGGCTTTATTTTAGACACTCAAAAAATAAAATTGTTCCATTAAAAATATAAATTGTAAAAATAAGGCGTATCATGAACAACAGTATGCTTTCCGTCCGCCCCCTCCAGGCCTCCGACCTCGATCTGCTTATCCAATACTGGATGAACGCGGAACCTGCATTTCTCCAGGGCATGGGCGTCGACCTCGACAAGATGCCCACCCGCGAACAATGGCTGGATATGTTGTCTCGGCAACTCACCCAATCCTATCAGGAAAAACAATCTTACGCCGTCATCTGGGAAGCGGATGGCGAGCCGGTGGGCCACTCCAATGTAAGCAAAATCGAATACGGTGAAAAAGCATACATGCACCTGCACCTCTGGCAATCCGGCGTTCGGCGCAAAGGTATGGGCGTCGAACTGGTGCGCCGCAGCCTGCCTTTTTATTTCGACAACCTGCACCTGAAGACATTGTACTGCGAACCGTATGCCCTGAATCCGGCGCCCAACAAAACGCTGCAAAAGTTGGTTTTCAATTATTTGAAACATACGTCGGTGTACCGGGCTGGCTGAATTTTGAGCAGGAGGTGAATGTGTGGGAACTGACGCGGGAGCGTTTGAAAGGATGAAAATGGCACAGGTTGAATTAGGATGAGGATGAGGGATAGGATGTGAATGCATGATCCGCTCGGTCATTCCTCTTAATCCGTGTGCCTTTTATCGCCTTTTGTATAGTTTTGCCCGAGTAGCTGTATCAAATTATGCAAAACGCTCCTGCTGGGCTATTTTGATGTTCTCGAGCCCTGCGGTAGATTGTCAATATCGAGGAAATGCGCATCACCGGCCCAACGATTCCTGCGCTGGTACGGGGCCCTCAAAGACGCCTTTTCCGTCGCCAAAGTGCAGGAACAGACCATGCGCCTGCACGGCGAGTCGAGGGTGCAATACAAGCACCGGCGCCACGTCCTGCTTTTATTGCTCAATGCGGATTTTTTGCGGGCCGGCGGCAAGGCTTTTTCTAATGCCGCTTTTGCACACCTGCGCTATAACTACAAACTGCGCACACCGCTTTCGTGGGAAGTATACGCCCAGCAACAAACCAACCGGCTGTTGCTGATCAAAAGCCGTACGCTGGTCGGCACCGGGTTGCGGCAGCGTTTTTGTGAACCGGGGCCAGAACAGCCGGCTGTATCTCGGCACCGCCTGGCTGTATGAGCAAAATTATTTTGTAGAAAACTATGGTCAGCAGGCCTGGCAGCGCTGGAGCAATTACGTGTCCATTACGCTGCGTCAGCAAAAAACAGGCACAGTGCTGCAAGGCACCACTTACTGGCAGCCGGCTTTCAGCGATTTCCGGAACTACCGCTTTTCCACCGAGTGGTCGCTGGAACTCCCCCTTGGAAAACACCTGCGTTTCAGCACCGATTTTGCGTATAGCCTCGACCGGGGCCTGCCGAATGCAGCGCCGCTGGGTATTTATACCTGGCAAAACGGAATCGTGTGGCGTTTGTAATAAAAAAATAATCAGGATTTAATCGCATCCAACAAGGAAATTCGCGCAAAAACCTGCACTTTTAGCGCCGAAAACAATCTATACCTGTTCTTCTTATGATGGCCATTCTTTCCACCATTATCGGCATCGTTTTCGTGATGCTGCTCTTCAGCCTGCTGGCTTCTTCCATCCTCGAGCTCATTGCCGGTTTCCTGTCGCTCCGCGGTCAGCAACTCGTCAATGCCATCCGCGGCATGATCGGAAGCGGCGCAACAAACGACTTTTTAGGGCACCCTTTTTTCCAGCAATTAGCCGCGGGATCGAAAGAACGCACCAAAATAGGTGGAAAAAAACGCGCCCTGCCTTCCTATATCAGTTCCGGCACTTTTAGTTCTATCTTACTGGATATGATGGAAATAGATAACCGCGCCGACCTGGAAGCGGCCATTGCCGGATTGCCGGAAGGCCCTTCCAAAAAACTGGCGCAGTTCCTCTACCGGCAAACCAACGGCGAACTCCCGGAATTCAAGAAAAAACTGGAAGAATGGTTCAATGAAGTGATGGATCGCGCTTCCGGGGCCTACAAACGCACCTCGCAACGCTGGTTAGTAGGTATCGGCCTCTCGTTGGCAGTCGTCTTCAATGCCGATGTGATCAATATTTACCACAGCCTCAGCATCAATTCCACCCTGAGCAACTTTGTAGCGGATGCCGCTACCAATTATGCCAATACCCAGCCCGCGCCCACTGCACCCGATCTCAACAACCCGGACATAACTGCAGCGAGACAAAAAATCGGAACCCTGGTCAATGATAACATTGCAGCGCTGGAGTCGCCGCTCGGCCTCGGCTGGGATACCGTAAACTGGCAAGTGGTGGATGGAAAATGGTGGCTGTACAAAATTATCGGGTGGCTTACCACTGCCATCGGTATATCGCTCGGCGCTACGTTCTGGTTTGAAATGCTGCGCAAATTAGTCAGTTTGCGCTCCTCCGGCCCATCTCCGGTTACCACCACCACCATCACGCAAAGTACCGCAGCACCCACACAAGCCTCTGTCAGCACCGGCAGCACACTCACCACGCCACCCAGTGACAGCGTGCTGGAAAGTATGCCTGCGCCGAAAAAAGCGGCAGCAAAACCAAAGAAAAGGGGATGAGTTATGAGAGATGAGAGATGAGTTCTAGGTTATTGGAGTTTCAGGCTGGAATGGGAATTGTTCAATCAATTTCCCATTCCAGCCTGAAACTCCAATAACTCATAACTCATCTCTCATAACTCATAACTCATAACTCACCCCTCATTCCTCACCCCTCAACCCTAAATAAAAATGGCTACCCTACAACAACTGATTACAAGCGGCAGAGATACGACTGTCCGCAACCTGAATTTACCCGAAAACAAACCGGCTGGTCTGGAAATCCAAACGCTGCTTTGCGACCTGGGTCTGCTCGATCCCGAATTTACCGGCAGCGTTGCCAAAGCCTTCGGCCCGGGCAGAAAAGCAGATGGGGCTTTCGGCGCTAATTCCTTGTCCGCTATTTTTGAATTTTACCGCCTGTCAGGAATCCCGTACTATTTCGACGGACAAATCCGGCATGACTGGCTCATGGCTCTATCCTTAGCCTCGCCCGTGCTGCAAACACCTTTAGTACTACATCCGCTGCCGGGCGATGACGCTTCCGTACTGCTGGCCAAACGCGTTTTGCGTTACATGGACAGCAAAAAATACTGGATCGCCCGCAGTCCGAACATGTATAATATCGTATATGTAGAAGGTTTTAATGCAGCAGGCACCAATTTTAGCGACCCGGCCAATCAGTGGAATGACCGCCGCATGGTAATCCGAATACAACCGGGGGGACAACCGGAATTGGTGCACAACTTTGATGCAACTACTGAACCTGGTATTCCGGTTCGCTCGAAACCGCATCCGCTGGGCATCGCGCGCATCGCTTTCGGACAGTACAAATCGTGGAAAGTAGGGATGCACAAAAACACCCAGGTAGCCCTTCGCCAATCTTCCAATGTGCGGGTTCACCGCGATAAAGACGCCAACGGTTTCCGCACCGGCGACAAAATTTTTGTCGGCAGCGATTATGGTATCAATCAGCATTCCACCACCATCAAAACAACAGTGGTAGGCGACTGGAGTGCCGGTTGCCTCGTCGGGCGCGAATGGGGCGAACATCTGGCGTTTTTGAGCACCGTTAAATCTGATGTTCGATACACCACGAATGCCAACTACGAGTTTGTTACCGCAGTGATACCGGGCGATGAGTTATCAGTATAGAGGCCAGGGAGGATCGGATCATGTTGCGCTTTCTGTAAACATATTGCCCTGTGCAATGTTGCTTTTTATTCAAACACTCTCGCTATGTACAAAGTAAAATTTGGAGGGAAAAAAGGCAAAACCATCGAATTGGTGGAAAGCCCCGACCTGGTCGCCATCCGAACCAAAGGCAACAAGGAACTCGAAGATACGCCCATGAGCAGCCGCAGCCGCGAACTGATGGCGGGCAGCCCTGAGGTGGCGGCCTTTCCGGAAGCGGGCGTAACGGTACGCCGTGTGTCGGATGAACAAGGGCTGGAATCGACCATGAGCCGCCGCGATCAGGCGCGCGCCTCTCTCAAAAAAGATGACAATATCCGTTTTGCAGGCCGGGTGCTTCAGGATGCCAAAACCGGCGAGGTGATGCTCTATACCGAGAATTTTTTTATTAAATTTAAGGAAGATGTGACTGAAGCCGCTTGCCTCGCTATCATCGAAAAATACCATTTAAAGGTAAAATCCAAACTGTCCTTTGCGGTCAATTCCTATTTCGTGCAAGCCAGCGAGGGAACAGGCCTGGAGGTTTTCCAGATTGCGGAGGCAATACTCAAGGAAAAACAAGTAGAATTTTGTCACCCGGAATTGGTGCAGGAACGGCGATTCAAAACCATCCACCCCCTGCAATGGCATTTGGGCAAAACCACGATCGGCGGCAAAGCCATCGATGCGCATGTCAATATCGAGGCGGCCTGGAAACATACCCGCGGCAAGGGCATCACCATTGCAGTGATCGACGACGGTATCGACACCGACCACCCGGAATTTGCAGGCCGCATCGTTCATCCTTTCGATGCCACGGAGAACAATGAGGTCGCCCGTCCGAAAGACAAAGAAGACAACCACGGCACTGCCTGCGCCGGAATGGCCTGCGCCTCGGGTTTGAAGGAAGGCGCCAGCGGTACGGCGCCCGAAGCGCTGCTGATGCCCATCCGGCTGCGAAGCGGCCTGGGAAGTATGGCCGAGGCCATGGCGTTTACCTGGGCTGCCGAACACGGCGCCGATGTCATCTCCTGCTCCTGGGGACCGAGCGACGGCGAGTGGTGGAATCCTTCCGACCCGGTGCACAAACACCTGACCGTTCTGCCCGACAGTACCCGCCTGGCCCTCGAATACGCCCTTAAAAAAGGCAGGGAAGGCAAAGGTTGTACTATCCTGTTTGCTGCAGGCAATGGCAATGAAGACATCAAAAACGACGGATATTGCTGCTACCCAGGCGTGATCGCCGTGGCTGCCTGCAATGATTCCAGCCGGCGCAGTGTGTACAGCGATTTTGGAGATGCCGTTTGGGCGTGTTTTCCCAGTGGCGACTTCGGCTGGAAACCATTCCAGCATCCGGCGCCATTCAGCGAGGGCCTGCGCACGACCGACCGCATACAGAAAGAAGGATATGACGCCGGCGATTATGCCAATACGTTTGGCGGCACCTCGGGCGCCTGCCCCGGCATGGCCGGTGTGGTTGCGCTGATGCTGGCCGTCAACCCAGCGCTTACACCGCCTGAGGTAAAAGCCATCATCCGGGAGTCCTGCCAGAAAATTGACAAAAAGGAAGGCGAATATGACAAGGACGGACACAGCGTTTTTTACGGATACGGCCGCATAGATGCAGGTTTGGCCGTGTCCAATGCGCTGAAAAGCAGCGCAAAACCCTCCGGCCCGGCGATAACAGGAATAGCCCGGTTTACACATTTTGGTGAACAGCCCCTGCAATTGGGCGGCGTTCTGACCGGCCAATTCCAGACACCCCAGAAACTGCTGGGGCTTAGTCTGCAGATGCGCGCTGCCGAAAAAGGTTTGAAATTGCGCTATCGGGTCAATGTCCCGGGCCGGGGTATTCTTGAAAACCAGTCAGATGGTGATTATGTAGGAACAGCCAATGCCCGACAACGCATTATCGGTTTTGCCATCGAACTGGAAGGCGCCGCCGCCAAAAAATACGACGTGGTATATGCCGCCCGTCTGAAAGGCGTTGCCACCAGGGCCGTCGCTTCAAACGGCCAGTATTGCGGCACTGACAAAAAAACGGGTAAAACCGTAGAGGCTATTGCGGTGCAGATAAAAAAGCGCACCCAAAAATAATTCCCCTTCCGAAGTTACTTACCCGCCTTTGTACGTATGAACCTTGCAGGAGATTCCTGTAAAAGGGGTGTTTTTCTTATCAAAAAAGGCTGCTTCTGTATGCTTTTTGAGTGAAAACTCATTAACATTGCCCTGTCTAATTTTAACACATAACTCCTGCTTTATATTTGTCGGAAACGAATGTGACAAATTCGTTGTAAAGCACTGACAATCAGTATTTAATCCACCTTCCTCCCTTTCCAGTTCAAGTTAACCAATTTCACAAATAAAAGAACGCATGAAACAATTATTTACCACTCTTTCCATCGCAATCCTGTTTTTGCTGGTTCAGCAAGACACATTTGCACAGCCGCTGCATGGGCTGACGCTCCGCAGTGTTTGGTACAATTATGAAAACCCGAATCCCGACTGGGACAATGTAGGGGACATTTTCGGCGATGCCGGCACACGTGGTATCGAGATCGGCTACAATCGCCGGCTCGACAACAACACCTGGTTGGTGGTACCTTTTAAAATAGGTCTGGCTAATCGCAGATTGGGCAACGGACTCTCCAGCAGCAGCGATTTGTTAAGTAATCTGGACCTGCTTATACAGCAAAACCTGTTCAAATACGGCAACCTGATTAACCCTACGTTGCATCTCGGTATCGGTACGACCTATAACTTTGACCAAAAAGTAGGCGACTTCAACATACCTGCGGGTGTCGGACTTAACCTCCGTTTGGCTGAAAACTTTTATGCCAGCGCGCAGACACAATACCGTTTCTCCATGGAAAACCGCCCGGGTTGGCACCATTCCCTGGGCTTTACCTTCTACTTCGGATCGCCCGACCGCGATAAAGACGGTATTTCAGATGATGATGACAAATGCCCGGATGTCTTCGGCCTGGCGGCCCTCATGGGTTGCCCCGACCGCGACAATGACGGCATAGCCGACGGCGACGACAAATGCCCGGATGCCGCAGGCCTTGCGTCCCTGATGGGTTGCCCCGATACGGACGGCGACGGCATTACTGATCTGGAAGACCTTTGCCCCACCGAAGCAGGCCCGGCTGCATTTCGCGGCTGCCCTGATACGGATGGCGACGGCATTGCCGATGTCAACGACAGGTGCCCGCTTGAAGCAGGCCCCGCCAGCAACAACGGCTGCCCGATCGTTGACAGAGACGGCGACGGTATCTTAGACAAAGACGACGCCTGCCCTGATGTGAAAGGTGTAACCAGCGCGAGAGGTTGCCCCGATCGCGACGGCGACAGTGTGACCGACCGCGACGATGCCTGCCCGGATAAAGCCGGCAGCCCCATGCACAAAGGCTGCCCGGATACGGATGGCGACGGCGTGTACGACAACGATGACCGCTGCCCAACGGTAGCAGGTACTGTTGCACTGAAAGGTTGCCCTGAAATCAAAAAAGAAGACAAGGCAAAATTGGAGCGCGCCATCAAACTGGTTCAGTTTGAATCCGGCAAAGCAGTGTTGCTGAAACAATCTTACGCAGTACTCGACGAAGTGGTATCGGTGAGGAACCAGTACCCAGAATACAGCCTCAATATCAGCGGACATACCGCTGTCCGAACGCCGCGCCAAAGCCTGCTACGATTACCTTATCAGCAAAGGTGTTGCCGCTTCCCGCGTCGCTTCCGCCGGTTATGGCGAGAGCCAGCCTGTAGCGGACAACAAAACCGCTGCCGGTCGCGCACAAAACCGCAGGGTGGTGTTTGAGTTGTTGGTGAAGTAATTGCGCCGGAAATAGCGCGTGTTAATATGAAATCCCCTGGTTCCGATTTGGAATCAGGGGATTTTTATGTGGGGCCGTTGTTGACTGGAGGGATGAACAACAGCGACCAGAGTGCTCGAATTCTACCTCGGCAGGTTGTTCCTACTTTTCCAACTCAATAGCGCCTAGCTCGGAATTGAAGGTCATATCCGCGCCGTTCCCGTACTCAAATCACATATACCCAAAAATGATGCAGTCTTAAAAGAGAACCATCCTGACGAGCATGGGCTGATATAAATGTGGCGGTCTTGTCCAAACTCACCTTTTGTAGTTGTTCAGAGGAATCCCGGTTAAAATCTAAAATCCATTGATTTACCTTGTTTTGCCAAAAGACAAAGTCGTTTTCCTTGACATAGGCGAGCATTCCACTATCTGAAAATGGGAGGTCTTCATTATCAACACCGTGTGCTCCAGATATAAACCGTTGAATTCCAGCGCCTTTTCCATAGACATACTCATGTTCATGACGCGGTTGATTATTAGACCCCTTCGGTGTAGGTAGTATTTTTGCCTCTATGACAAATATCAAATTTTTTCCTTTATAAACTCCAATGTCTATTGTACTGCTTCCTTTCTGGGCATTTTGTGGCATGGAAATAAACGTGGAGTTGCAAAAGTTATCAAGTAAAGGCATAAAGCAGTAGTGTGCTGATTCTCGTTTTTCTTCTTTTTCAACACATTGCTGAATTCTTCTGAATTTGGAAATGCGGGTAGTGCGTCACTGAATGAGGTGACAAGTTTTGAATTTATATTCGGCTTTAATTCTCTGTATGATTCAATTCCATTCATGCTCACGAGGTTAATATCCTGCTTTTTCAAATCCATAAACGTATCGTCCGCATCACGCAGCGCAATGGATTGAAGCCAGTAACGTCTGGCTCGGGGTTTGATAAGATATACGCAGTCATAACCATCCTCATGGTTGTAGTAGCGATAATTCTTTTAAAGTTTACTCCTTTGTTGGATTTAGCATCATTCATCAGAGTCTGAATGTCTTTCTCAGGACATCTTTAATATGATATGTCAAACCGCCATCGTTTCCAAATCCAAGTTGGTAGATCACATAAGTTGGCGTAAGTTTCCCTCTCCCTGCTTGCCAAGATTTGCCATCTTTGGTATATTTCATTTAAAGCATCGCAGTAAGCGTTACCGAATTCCTGCAATTCTTTCCTAATGATAGGATCGTGGAGGACTTTCCCTGAACTATCTTCGCTGATAGCTTTGCCAAGATGAATATAGTATTTTAAAATATCGTTTTGGAGTATTTTTTCAGACGCAGACAGGTTTAGGTATGTTTCATTCTCTGGAAAGGGCAGGTTATCAATATCTCTCTTATTAATTTCTGTTTCTGTCAGAACGAGGCAACTTCCGCTAGTTATTAAAGATAGAAGTCTATACAAATCAGCATATTTATTTCTTGAAAAATTGTAATATTTTTTAATTTCCTTTACATATTCTGGTGGAGAATGTATCCTATAAAGTCTCGACTGAAATACAAATACTTCTTGGCCGGATATTCTTCAACCAAAGAAATAGGAATATTATTTTTCCCTAATATTTGATCTATCACAATAAACGGAGGAGTGTACATTACCTCCGAAGGAAAAGATTCTAACATACTGGTTTGTTCTCTTATCATGTATTTTTCAATCTTAACATTTTCATGTATGCTTTCAATCTTATCTCCATGATCTATGAATATTGCGTGTTTTTTTTCTGTTTCTCCGCCCACCTTATATCCAGTTCGATATAACCCAGTTATTATCCCTTACTTTTTGTTTAAGAAATTCAGACAGTGATCTTTGTAGGCTAAACCTATAGACCAAATTAAATAATCTTCCTCCAACCAATAAATTTGTCTTCCACACGAATTGCTTGCTGTCATCGATTGCCCAATCCCACCGCACTTTATGTTTGTCATAATAATCAATCTCAAAAAGTAATTTTCGCTCACTAAGAGGCTCACGTTTTACAACAATATGTTCAATAGATTGATACTCGGATGGCTTGTTTTGTAGAACCAGTGCTAAAACTGGTGTTCTTCCCGTTTTCTTTTTCAATCGTTTAGCACCCTTAATATTCTTTTTCACAAATAGGGATTCCCTCAGGTGTGTGAAGTCATAAATCTTCTCAACAGTATAATCGGTAAAAATTCTTTTCCGATATTCATGGGAAGCATTATCTTTATTATAAAGAAAAGCACTTGAGGGAATTATCATGCACACCTTCTGCCCAAAATGCAATGCAGCCTCAAAAATTTGAGTTAATTTGTTTCCCGGTACTTGCTTCCCAAATAAAATTTCAAGTCCTCATCGGTAATCTTTCCTTCTTTGAAGGATTAAATGGCGGATTTCCAATGACTAAATCAAACTGTTCATTTCTTTTTGCTGGCCCCTGCCCCAATCAGTAAAATTTATGCCACCTTGAATGTTTTTCTCACTAGGTCTTTGAATTTTAGGTTGTCCCAAATCTCTTTTGGCGTCAGTTTATCCAAATAGGCAGTTGTCAAGCCAAAGATGCTAACCAATGCGGCGATTCTCTCAATGTCAACGCCAAAAATATTATCCTCCAATATTTGCCTGGCTACGTTTTTGTCAGGATATATTATTTCTCCTGTTTTATTAGTATTAAATTTATTGATTGCTCCACCATTGCAGCATCCTTTTGTAGGCCGCCACTAAAAACACCGGAACCACAAGACGGGTCTAAAACTTTGAATACGTTGTTTTTAAACAATTCAGGCTGGTCCAAGGGCATTGCCTCGTCAATCATCAAATTGACCAAGTGCAAGGGGTGTAAACCACATCTTTCCTATCTTCATCGTTTCTCTCTGCCTCTGCCTGAATGAAGTTCTCGTAGATGGCACTGATGACTTCCGCAGGTAGGCGCTTGAAATCGTACTGTTTCCAGATAAAGAGTTGGGCCGTTCTAACATCAATGTCAGCACTTAAAAATTAGCAATTGAAGATAAGTCGGCTTGAGAAATCTTCGAAGTCTCATCAGCTAAAAAAGTATCGAATGTTTTGCCGTTGAACTCTCCTGCTAAATCGGATAGGATGTTAGTGCATACCCCCTTTCTAAGCCCTTCTTCAAATTTCTCAGATACGATATTATGTTTTTTATAAATTGCTTTAAGGGTATGTTTGCCCTTATCGTCTTGTATTTCCTCCAAAAATTTAATGAGGATACAAGTAATCAAAAGTTTGTCAATGGTCCCTGCGTCTTCAAGACCTACGGTTTCGTCATTCTGTAGTTGCGCCCGTACCTCCATCAAATAATCCAACAAAAACATAAGGGTTGCTGTTCCCATCAATTTTTCCTTGCATTTCCGTTTGTTCCCAAAACGTGCCGCTACCAAACAGATGAGCTGAGAATCTTGTGTCATCAAAGCTCTCAATAGCAGATTGTGCCAAAACCAAATCCTGATCGTCAATACTTACATCTTTATCAACACGCTTAGCTGGTTTCGTGCATTGATGATGTCTACCTTTGTTTTTCCTTGGATGATGTAAATTTCCGTTTTTCCAGAACTCCACAAAGCTGCATGAAGTTTTTTATGCAGTTCTGTATTAAAAAAGGTATCAGCCTGATTAAAAATGCAAACCGCAGGGGTTGAAAAATAAGGCAGCTCATCTTCATCCTTTCTATAATACCGCCTAAAGAAGACTGCATCGGCTGGAACTTCCAATTTCTTAGCTCATCAATAAAAGGCGTTCCACATTGTTCTGAACTCGTCAAGTGTGGACAAAGCCCATTCATTGTGGTAAATCCCATTTTATGAAGGAAGTCGTTTCTCATGGTAGAAGTGAAGCTTTAGCAGCGTTTAACAATGCTATTTGTTGCTGGATAAGGTCTAGCTTGTCCAAAAGGATATAATTCATGTCTAGATTATCAGGAAACCCTATAAAAGCTTTGAATTCCCATGCCTCCAGAACATCTTTTGCTGCTACTGAATATGGCAGGTATTCTGTATTGTCGGAAGCCAAAATCAGTTTTTTGCCTGATTCCAGTTCACTAATAACTCTTTTGAACACCACTCCTTGATCTCTCAAAACCAATATGTAGCGCTGTCCGCTTTTCAAATCACGAGCATGCTCAACAAACCTTCCTACTACAATGTACCCTTCTTGAATAGGAGGCATTGAATAACCCTCTATTTCAAATGCACGATAAGTGCCTTCGGGTAGCTTAGGCAAATAAAATCGGGGCAATTCGGAAATGAACGATGCCTCTTTCATTCCTGTAGCATACCCTGCAATTGCTTTTGCAGGCACCAATTCTATATTGGTTTTTTGATTGTCCGAAACCGTAATGGATAGTATCCGAATTGCATCAGATAATATACTGTCTGGTATATCTGGTGTATTACGAAACAACGGCGCACCAATGTCCTTGGTCAATAAATCATCTGTACTGACTTTGTAGAATTGAGCTATTTTTAGAAGTTGACTTGCTGGCGGTTCGGATTGCTCTTTTTCATAATTTGCATAGGTCGAACGGCTGACTTCTAACATTAATGCGACCTCACCCTGGGTAAGACTTTTCTTTTCCCGTAAGTATTTTAAGTTTGACCGCAGCATAATTGACAGGATTTCGAGCAAATGTCTAAAATTCTGTCACGATTTGCAAATTTAATATTCACTTATTGTTTTTATTTATGACCAGGCCAAGTTTTTGAGATCATTTTTTGCTTTGTTGATCTTACCTCCTCTTTATCTCAAACACACATTGCCGCTCTCGTATGTTTTGGGATTCATTCTTCAGTTATTATGCCGTTAAACTTCCGATAAACCAAAGTTCCAATAACCACTTTATCTTTCACCACCCTCCGCCACATCACCCCCTCCCCTGCCACCACCTTCAACCAATACACCCCCGGCTCCAAACCCGCCCCGTCAACCCGAAACGGCATTTCAGAAAGACCTTCCGCTGCGCGTACCTGCCGCCCCTGCGCATCGTACAAAACCCAGCCGGAAACAAGGCCCGGATAATCCACCATCCACACATCTGCGCTGGGATTAGGCCATACCCGCAATGACGCATCCTCAACTTCCGAAGTAGACACACTACCGCATTGCAGGTTGTTCAAATAGCCCCATAACAAGTTGTCAAATGCAATCGGCACCAGACCCGCCAGGCCAGGCAAACCGGCATCATTGCCCTGCCGCACTATCACCCAGCCTTTGGAAGGCACGATGTGGATTTTCTGGTCGTTTTTCCCCAGCGCGGCAAACATATCGTCGGGGGCATTGGGAATCAGTTTTCCCGGTGTTGAGTTGAAGTCCTGGCACCCGTAGGAGGACTGTCCGTTGAGCCACCACAAGTAGCCGTAAGCAGGGTTCAAGGTCTGTGAAGGGTGCGACATGTTGTACAGGTAGTTCTGGTCGTCCAGGGCGTATCGCCGTTCCAAACGCCGTTGGTAAGCGTCAGCAGGGGGAAACGAGCCATGTCGCGGGCGCGGTATACATGATATGATCTATCAGAGACCTTTCATGCCCACTTTGTCGAACAGGCGGGTTTTGGTAAAACAGGTTGATGGATTGGTTGCTCGCCGCTTCGATCACCTCGTGTACCGGGTGATACACCCCGTTGTAGTAAGCCCAGCGGGTGCCCCGCGCGGCAAGTATTGCAGGCGAGCAGGATCGGTACAATTGAGACGGATCAGGGTCGCTGGTGACCGGCGTATCGTCTAATCCGCTTGTCATGCTGATCTGATGGCGAATGGTGATGGCGCCTTCCTGCGCGGGGGTGCAACTCGTCCAGCCATCGCCGAGGTAATCGGAGGTCGGATCATCAATGCTGAACAGGCCTTCTTCCTGCGCCTGTCCAACGAGGAAGGCCGTAAGACTTTTGCCGGCAGAAGCCCAGTACCACAGGGAATCCTGCGTAAATGTGCCGAAATAGCGTTCCAAAACAATCTTGCCGTCTTTCAGGAGGATAAACGACTTGGTGTTGGTGCCTTCCAGGTAATGGTACAGGCTGTCGATCCTGTCCGGGCAGAAGCCGAGCGTGGAAGGTGGTATCATTTGCCAGGTGCTGCCCACCAACGGCGGGAAGTACAGGGGCGTATTCTGGGAAAATAAATTGAAAGAGTGACAATCAAAAGGAAAACAGCGTTGCGCGGATAAGTTTCATACGGCGGTCGTTTTACCGGAATTAGATGGTCAAAACGGTCGCGGGTTTAAAAGTGTTGATGAAAGTTGATAAAGGTTGATAAAGGTTGATAACAGTCACTCTAACGTGGTACGAGCAGGTGCCACCTCAAGGCGGAAGCGCTATCGTTTCGAGATGTCACTTGCTCGTACCTCGCAAATGACACCTCTTCACTAATCTAAAGCCGCTCGAAAATGAAGCGGTTTTACTTTTTTTTGAGCGGATGTATATCAACCTTCATCAACCTTTATCAACCCTCATAAACCTATAACCCGTCAATTTTCCACATAATACATATCAATTTCCCCTTTGTTCTTCGCCGCTATTTTCCCCGCGATAGGTGCAGGGGAAGAACTCGCCGGATCAATTCATACGCTTCTCCGGAGATATTGATTTTACCCTTCCCCGGCTTGTTTCTATCCGCGCGGCAATATTCACCGTGTCGCCCCAGATGTCGAAGGCAAACTTTCGAACCTACTTCGCCGAAGCTACAACCGGGCCGTTGTGGATACCGACACGCGCCTCAAGGGGTTGGCGGCCTTTTTTACGCGTTCAATCTTCCAATCGGACAACCAGCGTTTGCGTATCGCGGGCAGCGAGCACCATATTGCGCAGTGCGGGCCGCCGCCATTGGGCAGGCCCCCGGCGCACATATAGGCATCGCCGATGGTTTTTATTTTTTCGATGCCATGCAATGCGATAATCTGATCGAAAGCGCGGAAACAGGTGTCGAGTTCGCTGACCAGTTGTTGCGGGCTGAGCACTTCAGCGATTTTGCTGAATCCGACAAAATCCGCAAATAAGACACTCGTCGTCAAAGAAACGCGCATCAGTATGGCCTTTCTTTTTTAATTCATCTGCCACCAGCGACGGCAGGATATTGAGCAACAGGTTTTCGGAGCGTTCCTGTTCCTCCCGGATAATGATATTTTTCTCCTCCAGCAATTTGCTGTGCTGTCGGGCACGAACGAAACTAAACAAGGAACCGCCGGCCAAAAACAACAGGGCAATCATGGCGGCGATGTAAAATTTCCGGTTGCTTTGCGCTTCGCTCAGAGCGAGTTGGGTGTTCGCTGCAGCCAGCGAGTCGATGCCGGAACGGAACACCATGGAATCGAGCAGAAAACGCTGCTGCATCACCATCATAGATGCCTTCATTTGCGCATCTGTCATCTCATCAATGGCGGCTTGTTTGGCTGCCAATTGGGCCTGCAATTCCTGGCTTTCCTGCATCAGGCGCAGCTGGTCTGTTTTTATACCGGTTCCTGGAAACTGCCAATAGTTTTTGCAATTCGGCTAATTCCTGCCGCAGTTCGCCTTTGGAAACCGGCATATTCTCCGGCCCTGCTATACTTTTCCGCTCAAAACCGCTATTTGATCGTCGATGATCGCTACATCTTTCACTTTTCCCGCCCTTTCTGCCAGTATCCGCAGGTTCTGGAGGTTATCGATCAGGAGGGTTTTATTGCTGCTATTGTTTTGGCGCAGTATATCCCGGCTTTGTTCAAATTTTCCGGCAGCCTTTCGTTTGCCGCTCAACATCATAAGCTTTGCCGTGCCGGTTCAGGGCGATTGCCCGCAAGTCGGTTTGTTTTATTTTTTTGGCAAAGTCAGCGCCTTCTTCGGCCCATTCTTCCGCCTTGTCAAACTGCCCTTCCTCTATGCAGGCGTCTGCCAGGGCAATATACAGGGAAGCGCGTGCCGTGCCATAAGCAGGGCGCAGCTGTTCCTCTAGTTGCTGTATTTTACTGGTCTGGGCCAATAACACCTGGTTGAACGTCGGCAAAAACAGGCAAACAGTGATGATCAGAAATTTTTTCATTCTATTTTATTTTTATGCCATGCGCCTTGGCTGTGTTTGGTGTTTAGTGTTTCGTGTTTGGGTCGCTTCGCCTAAACTACCCACGGTTGCCTTAATCGAAGCGGCCCAAACACGAAACACGAAACACGAAACACTATTTCATGTACTAAACTTTCCACAAACGCAGAAACAATACTTCGAGGGCCAAAAATAACAAAGCAAACACTACGCGCACAGCGCCTGACAATACCGCGTTCTTGTTCGCCTACGATTTGTGAAAAATTGGCCTCCGCAGTCTGGCTCAGCACTTTCATATTGGGAAGCAGTCCTTCCGACAATACTTCTTCATTTTTATACGTCAGGTCACTCTTTGCGGTCGTAATTGAACGCATAAGCGTCAAGGTGCTGTCGCCCTGCACCCCGAGCCGGTACCAGCCTGCGTCGCGCACCTGTGTTCCGGGCGTGAGCAGCACTTTTGATCCAAAAATGCGCTGTTCGGGGATGAATTCTTCTGCCGTAGATGCCGCAGGCGTCTTTCCAGGCGTTGATTCTTCCACGGTTTTGCGCAATTTATATATCGTTTCCCCTGCCGCAGAAACCTGGTGTTTGGCTTCCAGCACCTCGTCTTTTCCGATGGTATAGGCAATCGACGGCCTTTGGCGCCCGCAATGGCCATTTTGAACAACATGGGAACAAAAATCTCACCCGTTGCGCACCATATCGTTGGTTTGTTCTTCGGGGGAGCAGCGGAAAAATAAAGCGCTCCTTCTCCTGCACATATTTGCCAAAAGCGCTGAACCGTCACGGTATGTGAGAATTTGTTCGCCGCGCGCCGCGTAATTTGAAATTACCCTGTGTGACGGGTAAAGCGCAGGTTGGCGCTTTTGTTTAAAATACATCGCGGAATACGAACTCTTCCGTATTGATCTGGCTGGCCTGCGCACCACAGGCTCAAATCCGCCCAAAACACCCGCATTAAAACCTTGCAAAATGCGCTGTATGACGCAAGGTCGGCAGATGGAGACGGGAAAACCAGCACATTGCCGCCATTTTTGGGCAAATGTTTTTAACTCATTCGCCAAACCGGAGGGAAATAACCGGCAATTCATGGAGGACAATCAACTGGTAATTTGAAAATTTGGAATAATCAAACTGCGCATCGGCATTGTCCAACTGAAAATATCTGGCGCCCAGGAATGCGTTATTCAGGTATTTGTTGGGTTGTAATCCGTTGATAGCAAGCATTAATCCTTTCCGCCACATAAAAAGACGGGTAGTAATCGTCGTCAAATTGAACCGGAAAATCGGTGAGCGAGGTTTGGCTTCGTACTAGCCGGTATGCAGAATATTAAAACTCACCGTGTCCAGACGGCTGCTGCGGGCAGGAATACTAATGGCGCCAACAGGTTTGGATTGCCCGTCGTGGCGCAGGCTCAACCGTATTTCCTGGGCTTCTTCATCGCTGCGGTTGCTGAGTTTGACCAATAAATTGGCTGGCTGATTCAGGATTTGTACCGGGCTTTCAAACCAGACGCTGTCGACAGATACATTGCGTTCCTGTACCGCCCGCATAGGCGCAGGTTGACCTGAAGCAGGGTATCTTTAAAATTGGCGACATCGGCAATGTTGGACTGAAAATCACTGACCAAAATGCGATTTTATTTTCTTACTTACCCGTATTGAGGCATTGTTGCTGGCGAATCAATACTTTAGACAGTTCGCGCGAAGGCCGGACTGGTTCGGATTTCTCAATCCGGTTCAGGGCGTCTTCCTGGCTCACCAGACGCGCTGGTCATGACCTTCGAAATCATTGGTCAGCACTTGAAAGCGGTCGGCCACATCATACGCGCCGACGATATCCAGGCGCGCTGTTTGGCTAATTCCAGCAAAGGCGCGTCTTTTCGATAATGCATTCATACTAAATGAATTATCAACAAAAACGCTCACGGCGCGCTCCTCTTTCACCGGACGAAAGCGGAATAAACGGCTGTGCAAAGGCTAACACCATCGTGGCAATCGCCAGGCAACGCATGAGCAACACCAGCAGGTTGCGCAGTTTTTGCCGGTTGCTCGTTCTTCTTTACTTCCTTTAAAAATATTTGTTCGCTAAAATATACGCGTTTGAAACGCCGGAAATAAAACAGGTGAACGATGATCGGAACGGCTATAACCGCCAGTGCGGCCAGAAACATGAGGAAAGAGAAATTGCATATTGGAGACCTGATACGGATTTTATCGGTAGTGTCTGTTGAACGGTTTTTGGAGAATTGTTTTAAAGCGCTGCAAAATGCAAGTTTTAACGCAAACGGACGAAGGATTCGACAATATCGCCCAAACTAACACGGAATGGCAAAAACAACCTTGGATATTTGCGGAG
>JADJSY010000084.1 GCA_016711435.1 Lewinellaceae bacterium | reverse complement strand
TAGAAAATGTGAAGCGTGTAGCGGAAGCGACCGCGCTTTTTATGAAAAAGACAAAAATGAAAAAGTCGTCATCGGCCACGACCGTCGTTTTGGAGGTAAATATTCATCGCGGTTACCGCCCGCGTACTTCGGCCATTACGGCATCAATGCCATGTTGCAGAAGGTTTTAGGAGTACGCCCATGATCAGCCTCGGTGTTGTCAGTTAAAAGCCGACCTCGGTATCAGTTGTCACTCGCCAGCCACAATCCGCCTTCGTACAACGGTTACAACCGAAGCCCTTACGGCCCTTCTTCGCCTTCCGATATTACCGAACTGGAAGCGCCGATCCCGGAAACGGGCAGCATCCCAAGTCTGTTACCGCTGAATGAACTGGCGGACAGGAAATTGTTCCAGGACGTCGACCTCGAAGGTATGTACCTGAAACATCGCCCGGCAAAAATTTTGACCTGAAACTGATCAAAGCCGCCGCCGGTAAAGTAGCCTACGACGCCATGTACGGGGCAGGCCAGAATGTGGTGAAAAACTGCTGCCGAAATGCGTCTTCCCGCATTGCGACAACAACCCGCGGATGCACGGACAAGCGCCGGAACCCATTCACCGCAACCTGACACCGCTCAGCGAAACCATCAAAAAGAACCCGAAAATCACCGGCGGCTTAGCCATCAGTCGGCGATGCCGACCGCATCGGGATGTATGATGAGGACGGCAATTTTAGACAGCCACCACATTCTGCTGATCCTGTTGCTGTACCTCCACAATACAAAGGCCTGTCGGGCAAAGTTGTTTTCACCTTCTCCGTCACGGACAAACTGAAAAAATGGCCGAAAAATTCGGTCTGCCAAGAAATCACCAAAGTTGGTCGCAAATACACGTCAGAAATCGCGACCAAAGAAGATGTCCGTGGGTGGCGAAGAATCCGGCGGTCTGGCAAAGTTAAAGGCCACATCTCGGGAACGCGACGGCGTCTGGATCGGTCTCATGGTGTTTGGCTTTATGGCCCGCACCGGCAAAACCGTCAAAGTTTTGAGCAGGAAGTGTACGACGAAGTGGGCGCCTTCGCGTTCGGAGCGCGACGACCTGCACATCACCGAATCGCTAAAAAGTAACGGGTGGCGATTGATCGCAAACGCCGCGCTTACACGGCTTTCCGGTAAATATAAATACAAAGCGTGGAAGTCCTCGACGGCGGGAAATTCGTCTTCCGGCAACGAAAAATGGGTGATGATCTCCGCTTCCGGTACCGCCGGTATTGCGTGTGTGTGTATTAGGAGGCCCAAGCCTCGCCGAGATGCAGGGCGATGCTGGCCACGAAGGCAACGATTCTTCAGTAAATGGTCAGACAAGCGACACCGGACGATTACGAATTCATCCGCACCTCTATTTCCATCCGCTGACCAACCCATTTCTGCTGTGTGAAATGTCGGATGCGTCCGGATTTTGCGGCTATTTTCGATGACTTACAGGCGAAAGGGTTGCTGTATATTTTTGTAAGGAAGGTATTCCGAGGGTATGTTCAAACTGATTCCCCTGAACTTCCGCACCAGCCACATTGCGTATCTGGGTGGCGTTGCTATCCACCCGACTATTCGGAGCGCGGTTTGGATCGCAGATGTTGCTGGAAATCATCAGTTAGAAAGACCGGGGCTACGCGCATCGAACTGGCGCGTTGCGCATATCAATGAAAAAGCCTGTGCTGTACGAACAGACAGTTTTTCAAAAAGAAGGCGTCCTGCGCGACTACTCTGGCTGAAAAGCGAAAACCGATATATGGATGAGGTGATGATGGCGTATTTGCTTGGTGGTGGTGGTGGGTGGTGAGTGGAGTGGCGTCCAGTTGAAGAACACCGTAATTGTTCTTCTAACTGGACGCTACTCACTATTCAATACGAATAACGAATAACCCAAAAACCTCACTCCCTCATTTTCCGAATCAAATCCGGCAATTGCCGCAGCGCAGCCAGTTCCTAAGTATTTGTCGCGTAACTTCCTCGGCCGGCGCGCCGAATACGTTTTGCCGCCTTCCGCCGATTTGGGAAACGCCGGCTGGCCAGGATAGACGGCGCCTTTGCCGATTTGAAATGGCCTCGGGCCGATAGCCTACTTGTCCGTACAGCACCACATTGTCTTCAATAATGGTTTTTCTGCCGATACCCACCTGGTCGGCAACAGGCAGTTTTTTCCGATCACACTGTGGCCGATATGAATCTGGCAATCGAGTTTTGCTGCCTTCGCCGATGCGTGTTATCGCCGCTCACGCCTTTGTTGATGGGCAGCCTGCGCCAATGTCGACCCGGTTTTCAAGAATTACCCGCGCCGCCGGAGCGCCACTTAAAGAACCGTCGGGTTGTTTTTGTAATAAAAAGCGTCGGAACCGATGGTAGAGTTTCGGCCTGGGATGCTCACATATTCACCGATTTCCCGTGTATTCGCGATGTATTTTGGCCTGAATGTGTGGCGTAAGCGCCGATGCGGACATGGTTGGCAATGACCACACCCGGCCCGAGCACCACGGTGGGATGGATGTCGGCAGTGTCGGCTGACGGCTTCGGTGATCGGTTCGAAAGGGCGGTATTCACGCACCAGGAATCGTACGCTTCAAAGGGTTGGGGCACGACTAAATGACCTTTCCCGGCGGGCACTCTATTGGCTACTTCATTGAGCAGGACCACTGTTGCGGGGCTGGAAAGCGTTTTTCAAAATATTTTTTCACGCCAGAAAAAGCGATATCGCCGGGTTCCACCTTGTGGATTTCATTGATACCGGTCGCCGAAAGAGTCGCGTCCCAATGACTTGTGCCTGAAAGTTATGCGAGTTCGCTGACGGAAATAGGATGTTGTAATTCTGGGCGTGTTAAGATGGCAGTAAGTAGTTATCCGTTATGGACGGCAAAAGTCCGAAAAATTGTGGGCTTCATTGATCATAAACCCGTCAACCATAAACTTATCAACCTAAAACCCATCAACCTTTCAACCATATACCATACATTTACCCCCAAAACCAGCGTGTTATGAAGCAATTTTTTCGTTTTTCCCGATTATTTATCTCTGTTTGGGGTGTTTTGCGGACGACGCAAAACGCCTGAGTCAACGATGCACACCGCGCGGTAGCTGAGGCTGCTGAGGGGCCTGGATCGCTACCAGTTTCAATATCGACTGGCCTTCCGACCGGGTTTAACCGTGGATCGGCAGAAAATGGAGTTTGACGTCTGCTCAACGTCGTGAAAGCGATGAACATGAATGCGTTTTTGTGCAGATTCGTCCTGCCGGCGATGCCATGCATAAATGCTTAATGTGCCCTGGAGCAAGTTCTGACGTAAGCAACAGGGCGAGCGCTTGCCGATTCGACGTACGATCCGATGGAATAACATGATCCAGTCGGCCCACGCCCGGCGCATGGAGTTTCATGCCTGGCTGAACCCGTACCGGGCACGCTGGATCTCGATAACTCGCTTTATCGCCCATCCACCGCTGCGTTCCTTGCCAGGTGTCCGCGAGGCGCAATGGTTTTTCCGCTATGGCCGCCGCTTTTTTTTTTATTTTCAATCCGGCCAACCTTCCAGTGGCAATACTTGGTCGTGTGGTGAAAGACATTGTGCTGCGCTACGACGTGGACGGCGTCCATTTCGACGACTATTTTTATCCGTACAAAGAACCCGGCGAAACGCTGAATGACTACAACGAGTTTGCGGCAGACCCGCGCGGATTCACCAATGTGGAAGACTGGCGGCGCGACAATGTCAACCGTTTGATTTCAGGGGTGTCCAGGAATATTAAAACCAAAACCGTATGTGCGATTCGGGGTTAGGCCGTTCGGCGTCTGGCGCAACCGCGAGGTCGATCCCTCATGGGCTCTGACACCCGTGCCGGGTGACCTGCTACGACGATCTGGATGCCGACGTGCTGCTCTGGATGAAAAACGGCGGGATCGATTATGCGGCCCCGCAATTGTACTGGAGCATCGGTTTTGTGCCGGCTGATTATGAAATACTGGTAGCTGGTGGAGCAAAACACCTACGGCAAACAATTGTATATCGGCCATGCCGGCGTATAAAATCAACAACGCCCCCAACGATGTCAACTGAGCCGACCCGATGAAATCAAACGCCAGATTACGCTCAATCGCAGTAATCCGAATGTAAACGGCAGCCTTTTCTTCTCCGTCAGACCACTCCTGCGCAATCCGTTGGGGTGCAGGACTCC
This sequence comes from Lewinellaceae bacterium, assembly GCA_016711435.1. Taxonomy (GTDB): domain Bacteria; phylum Bacteroidota; class Bacteroidia; order Chitinophagales; family Saprospiraceae; genus M3007. Next base: position 92,749 of record JADJSY010000084.1, on the reverse strand, counting down.
CCTGATAAAGAGCCTGTTTAAACGCCATCGTTGGTGCCGCCATCTGTTGCGCTTTCCAAAATACCGCCCGCCACGCCCCAGATTTGCCGGGTGCAAGGCCCGCCAGCCCCGTTAAACCAGCCTGGAATATTTGCGATGTGATTGCTGCCGAACAAATGCCCTACTATTTTGCAATCTACCGTTTTCAGGGGGAGACGGTCGGTGACTTTCGGTAATCCGCGTAACCTCCTCGCTACGACGGCATTTAACGCTGATGCAGAAAAATGGACCTTTGAAGATCAGACGGCGGTAGAAGGTGAATACTATACCTACGTGGTGACGGCATTCAATCGCCCCAATGTGGAAAGTTATAGCAGTGAACTCGTTTTTGTCAAAAAACGGCCAGTAAGGCAAGAAGAAGAAGGAAACTGTTCGGATACCTTTTTGGGGATGAGTTATGAGTTATGAGTTATGAGTTTGGAGTTTCAGGCTGAATGGGGAAAATGGATGGCATAGTTCCATTCCAGCCTGAAACCCCAATAACTCATAACTCATAACTCATAACTAAAAATCATCTTTCCCCTGACCACTATCATTATAAAGGCAAGCATGGTAAGGCCAACTTTGAAATGAATTTTAAGACCATTTCCAGCCTGACCAAATATCGCGATACCATGCCTTTATTTATCAAAAATTTCGCCGATATTTCTATCCACGAACTTGCACTGGTGGGTGGGAAAATGTGCCTCGCTGGGGGAAATGTTCTCCCAACTCACGCCCCAGGGCATTTTGGTGCCCGATGGTTTTGCCGTCACCGCCGAAGCGTACCGGGTGTTTCTGGAAGAAAATAAATTGCGCCAGGCTTTTGGCCGACATTGCCGGGAAATTAGATACCGACCAGTTTTCCAACCTGCATGAAGTGGGGCTGGCGGCGCGGAATCTGATTACCAACGCGCCGCTTCCGAAAGCCGTAGAGACCGAAATCAAGGAAGCCTACCGCGCTTTGTGTGCGCGGAAGGCGCCGATATTTCGCTGGCCGTGCAGCAGCGCCACTGCGGGAAGACCTGCCTTCCGCCAGTTTTGCCGGACAATTGGAGAGTTTTTGAACATCAGCGGCGAAGATGCATTAGTCGACACGGTGCATCGGCGTTTTACGTCCCCTGTTCACCAACCGCGCCATCAAATATCGCGAAGACCAGGGATTCGGCAATATCGACGTGGCCATTTCCTGGGCGTGCAGAAAATGGTGCGCTCCGACCTCGCCGCTTCCGGTGAGGCACACCCTCGACCCCGACACGGGTTTCGACAAAGTGGTGGTGATCAACAGCATTTACGGGCTGGGCGAAAATATCGTGCAGGGCCGCTCCACCCGACGAGTTTGTGTTTTTCAAACCGCATATTCATACCCGGTTCAACCCCGCTATCCAGAAAAATCGGTGAAAAGGAAGTGGACGATGGTGTATGCCGAGCCGGGTTCCGGCGTCACCGTTCAAAACTTACCCACGCCGGAGAAAAAACGCGATGCGTTTTCCGTTTCCGATGCGGACGTGGCTACGCTGGCCAAATGGTGCGTTCAAATCGAGCAGCACTACGGCAAACCGATGGACATTGGAATGGGCCAAAGACGGACAATCGGGCAAACTGTACATTGTGCAGGCCCGCCCGGAAACTGTCCATGCCGGCAAAAGCACCCATACCGTGGTGCGCACGTACAATATCCGGTCGAAAGGAAAAAAACTGACGGAAGGCATTGCGCTGGGTGAAAAATTGCTTTCAGGGCCAGGTTGCTGCGCTTCGCCCGAAGAAGCGCATCTCCTGGAGGAAGGCGAAGTGCTGGTGACCGACATCACCAATCCCGACTGGGATCCGATCATGAAACGGGCCGCCGCTATCGTGACCAACAAAGGCGGGCGCACCAGCCACGCCGCTATTGTCGCCCGCGAACTGGGCACGGTCGCCATTGTCGGCTGCGGCGACGCCACGGACTCCATCCACGATGGCGACATCATCACCGTGTCCTGTGCGGAAGGGAAAACGGGTTTTGTCTACGCCGGAAAAGCCGAATGGACAGTCACGGAAAAGACATCACCGGGCTGAAAATGCCGGAAACGGCGCCGATGCTTATTCTCGGTGATCCTCGCTGGCTTTCAGCAGTCATTTTTACCCAATCGCGGCGTCGGGCCTGCGCATGGAATTCTCATTACCCACCACATCGAGGTGCACCCGCTGGCACTGACCCGTTTTGAACAAATCAAAACCGGGGTGGTCAAGGAGGAATCGCTGCAATCACCCGGCATTACCGCGATAAAAAAGACTATTTCGTGGACAAACTTGCCCAGGGTGTAGCCACCATCGCCTGCGCTTTTCACCCGCACGACGTCATTGTTCGGATGAGCGATTTTAAAAGCAACGAATACGCCAACCTCGGCGGCGGCACACAGTTTGAGCCGATTGAAGAAAACCCGATGATCGGTTTCCGGGCGCATCGCGCTACTATTCTCCGCTGTACAAAGACGGCTTCGCGCTCGAATGCAAGGCCATGAAACGGGTGCGCGAAGAAATGGGGTTTACCAATGTCAAACTGATGATCCCGTTCTGCCGCACGGTGGAAGAAGGTAAATTAGTGATCGAAACGATGCGGGAATTCGGCCTCGAACAGGGCCAAAACGGCCTCGAAATCTACGTCATGGTGGAAATCCCGAGCAATGTGCTCCTGGCCGAACAGTTTGCCGACGTGTTCGACGGCTTCTCCATCGGCTCCAACGACCTCACGCAACTCACCCTCGGCCTCGACCGCGATTCGGCCTTGGTCAGCAATCTGTTCAATGAAACGAACCCGGCCGTCATGGGCCTGATTTCGGGCCATCCGCAGTCGCCCGCAAAGGCAGTCTAAGATCGGCCTCTGCGGACAAGCGCCCAGCGATATGCCGGAATTTGCGCAATTCCTGGTCAATGAAGGGATCAACAGTATTTCGTTTAATGCGGACGCGCTGCTGAAGGGGATGGAGAATAGTGGTGAGGGGAGAGAGTGAGAGGTGAGAGGGGAGAGAGAGAGGTGAGAAACTTTCCTGAGGAAGGAGTTTGAGCTTGGTTGGTGCCAGATGTGTTTAGTGTATGGTGTTTAGTGTTTCGGGGGCTTCGCGTTTGGCAATAGTTGATCTTTTGGTCGAATTTTCACAAATGCCAAACGCGAAGCCCCCGAAACACTAAACACCATACACTAAACACGATTCACGGCCTGAAAAACCCAAGCCAAAACCATAAGAGTGACCAAACGGGATGATTCTCACTTCTCACCTCTCACTTCTTCCCCCCCGCCACCTCCCGCACCACCACGCTCGCCATATACAACCCGAAAATCGCGGGCAAATACGAGATCGTCCCATAAAACGACTTCTTAAACTTGCTGCCGTCGGTGAGCATCATATTTTTTCGGTCGACCAGTTCGCAGGAGAACACGACGGTGACGCCCCGGCGCACGCCTTTGCGTTTCAGGCCTTTGCGCACCATTTGCGCGAACGGGCAGTTGTAGGTTTCTGAAATATCGGCGATCTGTACTTTGGAAGGATCGAGACGCCCGCCTGCGCCCATGCTGCTGACGATGCGGATGCCCTTTTGTTTGCAGGCAACAATCACGTATTGTTTGGGTTGCACCGAGTCGATGCAGTCGAACACATAATCGTACTCCGTCGTAATCAGGTCGCCGACCGTGTAGGGCGTCAGAAATTCCTCCTTGACAGTTAGGTCGAGATCAGGGTTGATGTCGAGCATCCGCGCCGCCATGACGGCCGTTTTGGCCTGTCCGACCGTGCTGTGCAGGGCGGGCAACTGGCGGTTGGTATTGGTCAGGTCCACCGTGTCGCCGTCCACAATCGTCATGCGACCCACGCCGGCCCGGGCCAGGAATTCGGCGGCAAAACTGCCCACGCCGCCCAGCCCGATCACCATGACGTGCAGGTTTTTCAGCCGTTCGAGGGCAGCATCACCGAGCAAGAGTTCGGTGCGCTGGAGCCAGTGGGGCACGTCGTATTTTTTTTCGGTTGATTCCATATATTAAGAGAGAGGAGAGGTGAGAGAGGTGAGATATCCCCTTTGGCGGCTTTCTCTGTTTTTGGCATGGTTTCAGGCCTGTAATCGTGATGGTTGGTGTGTGGTGTTTAGTGTTTCGGGCGTCCTTGGCATTTACGAAAATTTTACCCAAATATCAAGGCCAAGGCCAGGCCAAACCACTTAAACACCACACACCAAGCTGCTGATTACAGGCCTGAAAAACCCATGCCAAAACCAGGAAAGCCGCCAAAGGGGATGTATCTCACCTCTCGCTTCTCACCTCTCACTTCTATTGTTTTATGCATGCTTTCACAAACGCCACAAACAACGGGTGCGGGTTTTCCACCGTACTTTTCAGTTCCGGGTGAAACTGCACGCCCACAAACCATTTGTGGTCTTTCAACTCCATGATTTCCACTAAGTTAGAATCAGGATTGGTGCCACTCGGACTCATGCCGGCCTTTTCAAATTGTTCCAGGTAAGCGTTGTTGAATTCCCAGCGGTGGCGGTGGCGCTCGCTGATCTGGGCAGATTGATAGGCTGCGTAAGCCAACGTTTTTTTCTTGATGTCACAATCGTAAGCGCCCAGGCGCATGGTGCCGCCTTTTTGGGTGATGTTTTTCTGTTCGGTCATCATGTCGATCACCGGATGCGAGGTGTTGGGATTCACTTCCGTGGACGCCGCATCCTTGATGTGCAGCACGTTGCGGGCAAATTCGATGCAGGCCGTTTGCATACCCAGGCAAATCCCGAAAAACGGAATATTCGACTCGCGGGCATACCGGATGGCCGTCAATTTGCCCTCGATACCGCGCTCGCCGAAACCCGGCGCGACCAGAATGCCGTTCAGGTTGGACAGCGCCTTGCTCACATCCTTGTAGTTGCCTTCGAGGTCTTCGGCGTGGATCGGCACGACCTTTACCTTGCATTCATTTACAGCGCCTGCATGTACGAATGATTCGTAAATGGACTTATAGGCATCGGGCAGTTCGTTGTACTTGCCGATCAGACCGATCTTGATTTCGTGGAGCGGATTTTTGAGTTTACCCAAAAAGTTTTTCCAGGATGTCAGGTTGGGTTCTTTGGTGTCTTTCAGGTGCAGTTTGGAAATCACCACCGAGTCGAGGCGCTCCTTGAGCAGCAGCAACGGCACATCGTAAATCGTTTCCGCATCGATCATTTCGATGACCGAACTGGTTTCCACATTGCAGAATTGCGCCAGTTTTCGGCGGATGTCGATACTCAACGGATGCTCGGTGCGGCAGGCCAGGATGTCGGGCTGCACACCCAGGCTGAGCAGTTCCTTAACCGAGTGCTGGGTAGGTTTGGTTTTGAGTTCTTTGGCGGCATTGAGAAACGGTACCAGCGTGAGGTGGATCACCAGCGAGTGTTCGCGGCCCAGTTCCCAGCGCAACTGCCGCACCGACTCGACATAGGGCAGCGATTCGATGTCGCCGACCGTGCCGCCGAGTTCGGTGAGCACGATGTCGTAATTGCCGGATTGCCCGAGCAGGAGCATGCGGCGTTTGATCTCGTCGGTGATGTGTGGGATGATCTGCACCGTTTTGCCGAGGTACATGCCTTCGCGTTCCTGGTTGATAACGGTTTGGTAAATTCGCCCGGTCGTGACGTTATTGGCCTGTGAAGTAGGTGTATTGAGATAACGTTCGTAGTGGCCGAGGTCGAGGTCCGTTTCTGCGCCGTCGTCGGTCACGTAACATTCCCCGTGTTCATAGGGATTGAGTGTGCCGGGGTCGACGTTGAGATAGGGGTCGAATTTCTGAATGGTTACGGAAAAACCGCGTGCCTGTAGCAGTTTGGCTAAGGAAGCGCACAGAATGCCTTTCCCAAGCGAAGAGGTCACGCCGCCCGTAACAAAGATGTATTTCGTCATAGTATGTGGTCGCAATTGTTACGGGATGCAAAGGTAGAATTTAGTTGACCTTGTGTTTCTTTCAGCGCCCGTTTTCTTTTACGAACTTTGCCGGGAACAAGCCACCGTCATTTCTGTTTAACTGCCATGCAAACGGTACATTTTCGGGATTTGGGTCAAATGGACTACCAGGCAGCCTGGGATTTCCAGACCCTGTTACACCGGAATTTAGTAGATAACAAACTGAATAGCAAGCATTTGCCGCTGGGTTCCTACCCGCAGGCACACCACTTGCTCTTGGTGGAACATCCGCCCGTTTACACCCTCGGAAAAAGCGGATCCATGGATCACCTGCTGCTTTCAGCCGAGGAAATGACCCGCCGGGGCATTCAGTTTTTCCCGATTAACCGAGGCGGCGATATTACTTTTCACGGCCCGGGACAAATCGTAGGTTATCCGATCCTGGACCTGGATTGTTTTTTTACGGATGTACACCGCTATGTGCGCAACATCGAGGAAGTAATCATCAGAACCCTGGCGGAATATGGCATTGATTCCCAACGAATTCCGGGATTCACCGGTGTGTGGATTACCGATGCCGCAGGCGACCGTTTCCGCAAAATCTGCGCGATCGGGGTGCATCTCAGCCGCTGGGTAACCCTCCACGGATGGGCTTTTAATGTAAATACACCCCTCGAATACTTCGATTACATCGTACCTTGTGGTATCGCCGATGAAGATAAAACGGTCACCTCATTGGCCCGGGAATTGGGCCGACCGGTGGACCTACAGGAAGTAAAAGATAAAATAAAGCGGCACTTTGCAGGTGTTTTTGAATGTGAGGTGGTTGAGAATGTTTGATGGTTTGAAAGTTTGATGGTTTGAAGTGGTAACTCTTGGCTTTAAGTTACCACTTCAAACCATCAAACTTTCAAACCATCAAACATTCTCAAACCTTCAAACCCATCCAACTATCTCCATCCAACTAACAATGATCAAAGACATCCCAATTCAGAAAGTAGAAGACCTCGCAATCGCCCTGGCGCCGCGGCTGGAGTCAGAGGAAGGCTGGGAAGATTTCTGGGACGCTTACCTGATTAATTTGAAAGACGAACCGATCCGGTCCGTATTGGTCAACTCTACCGGCTACGGTGAAATCAACGGCGAAAAACGGCGCACCAGCACCCTGCGCTATTTCTGGGAAACAATTGGCCCGCTGGACATTGTGAAAATAGAACCTGTCATGAAAACAGTGTTCGACCTGGCCAGCGAATTCTGGGTGAGTTTCTCGTACAACGACTATTTGTACGACAAAAAATTTGTTTTCGTTCCCGGCAGCCTGGACGAAATCAACTTTACGGAGATCCCGTTTCTGGATCGAAAAGGGGTGATGATCAGGTGAAAGTCCGAAGTCCGAAGTGCGAAGTCGTCAGTCCGTAGAGTACACCGTTGCAAGTCCGAAGTGCGAAGTCGTTGAAGTATACCTTACCCTTTATACTCATAAGTAGGAGTGCAAAATTAGTTTTGCTTAAATTCTTTACAAATGCTTGATTATCAACACAGATAACTGATAACTAATAACGGATAACTAATTAACATCATGATCAGCGCATTTTTTGAAAAAAACATTACCCGTCCTGCCCTCCAGGCATCAGTTGTTTTCGCAGCCGGGCTGGTATTTATGACCATCGGGTGGCTGCTCACGATCAGCCGTATCTTTACGGTGGACCGGCTTTTTGCCTGGTCGGTAGCGGCGTCTCTGGCGTTGTTGTTCGCCATTTTTAACAGCCTGATCAGCATTCGGGCCACGCATGCCGGCAAATATTTCGGAGAATCCATTTACAGTTATATGGCCTTGGCGGCAGGCAGCGGCACGGCAGCCTGGTTGTTTACCGGTGTCGCCATTCGCGATGCGAACACGTATCGCTGGATTTTTATTGTGGTCACTTTCGGGTTCCTGGTATTTCTCTCTATGGTCAATTTTATGAAAAAGATCGTAAATTTTGCGGAAAGGGAAGAGTGGAATCAGCCGAGGAAGAGATAGTCCGAAGTCGTCAGTGCGAAGTCCGTAGCAAGTCCGAAGTGCGAAGTCGTCAGTGCGAAGTCGATTGTGGCTGTGAATTTTTTTATACCGGCGAGATAAGAATCATAAAAGGTAATATTTACTTTTGATTTTTAATCAAACACGACCTTTTATGAAAATTACACAGTTTGAAGAAATTATTGCCTGGCAAAAGGCGCAGGATTTGGCCGTCGAAATTTACCAGTACTTCGGCTCTATTCGCGATTCGGGTTTTAAAGACCAAATTTGCCGTGCCGCCGTTTCCGTTTCCAACAATATCGCAGAAGGCTTCGACAGACAAACGGACAAACAATTTTCCAGTTATCTTTTCATTGCCTTAGGCTCTGCCTCCGAAGTTCGATCCATGCTCTACCTGGCAGCCCGGATTCAATTGATCCAGGATTCTACTCGCAATGAATTGATCGATAAAACCGCAGAAGTCAGCCGAATTATCTACGGCTTTATCAAATCGCTCAACAAACCTCCTTCCAACTAAAAACTCAAGACTATTCTACGGACTTCGCACTTCTCGGACTTCGCACTTCGGAGACTTCGCACTTGCTCCGGACTTCGCACTGCCAACTTCGCACTTCGCACTTGCCCGGACTTCGCACTGCCGACTTCGCACTTGTTACGGAGTACTCTACGGACTTCGCACTTCGCACTGCCGACTTCGCACTATTCTACCAGCTCCACAGATCGTGTTCCCGGTTAAAAATATCCGCTTCAATCTGCCTGCCGTGCATAACCATATCCGCCCCGGTAAGCATATCCTGCACGCGTAAATCATTGACATTGTTCTCTTTCGTTACGCAGGAAGCAAAATAGCGCAGCTCAAAAATATCTTCCCAGGTTGTGGTAGCGGCGTAGTTGCCTGCGTGGGTAATCGCTTTGTTTTGCGCCAGCAGCGGGCGGGCCGAGGGGTAATGCACCCAGAACAGCGGCATTTCAAATTTGAAATCCCCGTTTTCATCCAGGAAATCCATTAGGGGAGCAATACCCAGAATACGAACCTGTAAGGTGGATGTTTTGCTGTCAAAATACCAGGCTTCCTTGATCCGGAAACGTTTCACACTTTCCCAGTCGCGGACATTTTCCACTACCACCAGTTCATCTATGCCCGTGTCGATGTTGGGCCGGTAAATGGTATCGACCTTGTACAGCATGGAACGAACAGCCTCGGGAGTCAGCGCTTTGGAAAAACGGTCATCCTGGGTACTGTAAACAGTCAGGTCGCCCGCGATTGCTGCGTCGGAAAGAATCTGAAACAACGGCGATTCGGGCGCAGTGAATGTCTGGTTCATTTTTTCGCGCACATCCAGCACCCGCCAGAGGCGTTTTTCCCATAAAATATCGGCCTCCCGGATAGGCTGGTGCCGAAGTACCCGGCGGTCCCGCACCACTTCGCGCTCCGTAAAATCGTCGAGCGGCAGCGCGGAGGAAACAGGTTCCGGATCGGTTTGAGCAAAAGAAAATTGGGCGGCGAGCAAGGCTACGCCAAGGCAGGTCCATAACCGGACCGCCCGCAGTGACAGCAGATTTGTCATGTGGAAAAATGTGTTTAGTAACGTTAAAAATAAAACAGCCACCCTCCCCGTATGAGGATGGTAATTAAATAAGTAAAAAGGCAAAATTGCAAAAGGCAAAATCTTCAGGAACTCATTGATTTACATTGCCTTTTGCTCTTTGCAATTTTGCCCTTTCATTTATGTAGTACGGTAAATATTATGTAATTAAAAAACCGGCGGGAGCATGAATCAGGGAAAACCCTGATGCGCTCTAAGGATGAAATCAGAACGGGGCATTCCGAAACAGATTTTAAAAGTTAAAAACTTTAACGATTGTTAATTGGGGATTTCCCTCGTAGCGTGGCGGCACGCTACGAGAGAAAAATCCGCGGCAAATCCCGCACAAAATCCAGCAGCGAGTCAAACCGGAAATCCAGCGGCAATGCAGCCAATTGTTCCAATTCTTCTTCTTTCCCATGAATCAAAACAGTTTTCATGCCTAATTGTAACCCCAATTCCATATCTGAAATAGAGTCGCCAACAATCCAGGAATTTGTAAAGTCAATGTCAGGAAAATCTACCTTTGCGCGCAGGGCCATGCCGGTAGCCGGTTTGCGGCAGTCGCAACCCGCATCGCTGCGGTGCGGACAGTAGTAAATCGCATCCAGGCGTCCACCGGCATGTGCTATGATTTCGGTCATTTTCAGGTGTACGGCAGCCAGGTCGGCTTCGGTCATCAGTGCTTTGCCGATACCTGCCTGGTTGGTGACAACGAAGATGCGGCCAAACGAAACGGATAACTGCTGCATGGCTTCTCCGAGGCCCGGCACTGGAATCCATTCGGCAGGCGTTTTTATGTAGTCGCCCGGTGTGCGCACATTCATTACGCCGTCGCGGTCTAGGAAAAGTGTTGGCAAATGATTCATTGTTAAAAAATTTCGTGAGTCGTGAGTTGTGAATCGTGAGTGGAGCTTCGCTAAGTTTCACTCGATGACCTTAAGCAAAGCACCACTCACGACTCACCACTCACGACTCACATGAAGTGTATTTTATTTCTCGATCGCGATGGCTGTATCATCGCAGAACCGCAACCCGACCAACAGGTAGATTCGCTGGAAAAACTCGAATTTATACCCGGCGTTATTTTTGCTTTGGCCCGCCTGGTTCGCGAGCGGGATTTTGAATTGGTGATGGTCACCAACCAGGACGGACTCGGCACGGATTCATTCCCGGAAGCCAGCTTCTGGCCCGCCCATAATAAAATGATTAAAACCCTTGAAAATGAGGGCGTTGCATTTAGAACCGTCCACATCGACCGCTCTTTCAAACACGAAAACCTGCCCACGCGCAAACCCGGTACTGCCATGCTCAATGCCTATATGCAAAGCCATGTCGACCTGCAAAATTCTTATGTCATCGGCGACCGGATGACGGATATGCAACTGGCTCAAAACCTGGGGGCCAAAGGTATTCTGTTGCGCAATGATTCCGGTATACAGGCTGAAAATACCTCCCGACCTGACCTTACAACACCACAGCGGCACGGAATACAACCCGGAAGGGCAGGATATTCCGATTGATTTGGTCGCAGACAACTGGGAACAAATTTACCAGTATCTCCGGCTGCCGCAGCGCCATATTCAGCACCGCCGCACCACCCGCGAAACGGATATCTCCATCGACCTCAACCTCGACGGCAAAGGACAGGGCCATATCCACACCGGTCTGGGCTTTTTCGATCACATGCTCGATCAGTTGGCCCGCCACGGCGGTCTCGACCTTCGCATCGAAGCCAAAGGCGATCTGCACATCGACGAACACCACACCATGGAAGATACGGCCCTGGCGCTGGGCGAGGCGTTTGTGCTGGCACTGGGCGACAAACGCGGCATGGAACGCTACGGATTTACCCTGCCGATGGACGATGTGCTGGCCCAGGTGGCCCTCGATTTCGGCGGCCGGCCCTGGCTGGTTTGGGACGCTGCTTTTCAGCGCGAAAAAATTGGCGATGTGCCGACCGAGATGTTCTTTCATTTTTTCAAGTCCTTTGCCGATGCGGCGCGTTGCAACCTCAACATCCGCGCCGAAGGCCAAAATGAACACCATAAAATCGAAGCCATTTTTAAAGCCTTTGCCAAAGCCGTAAAAATGAGCGTCCGGCGCGACCCGGATAACCACGAACTTCCGACAACCAAGGGCATCTTGTAGGCGTTTTTGGTGTATGGTGTTTTGTGTTTGGGAGCGCTTTGCCCTGAATTTGATTGAGGAATGAGGAATGAGGGATGAAATAGAATTTGATAAAAAATATAGAATTTTACGCTATCGAGTAGTTGTATCATTCCTCAATCCTCATCCCTCATCCCTAATAAATGAAGTGGTCTCTTGTTCCTACTAAAAAAATAACCTTTCGCACGCAGCTGCCACAACAGGAAGTCATGCGGCGGATTCGCACTAAATTAGACGCTCCGGAAAATGTAAATGCCTTGCACCGTTTTGGCGGTGAGGTCGGGGAATCGAGTTTCAAAATATGGGATGTCAGACCGCGCATCAATTCTTTCACGCCAATGGTGGAAGGAGAAGTGCTGGAGGATAAAACAGAAACGCTCATCCGCATTGTGATGCGAATGGGTGGCTGTGTATGGATTTTTGTGCTGGTTTGGTGCTACCCTTTTGCGTTATTACTTTTCCTGAGTATTATGACCTTCATCCGGGAAGGAATGGGGCCGGTTGATAAAGATGCGATCCTTTCTATGGCATTTATTATCGGTATGCCGGCTTTTATGATCACTATGACCACATTGGGCTTTCGATCCGGCATAAAAACGGCACGGGCATTTTTAATGGAAACAATTGGAGAAATCAGGGATGAGGAATGAGTTAGAGTTATGAGGAGTATGAGTTATGAGCGAGCGTGATGTCGACATCACGCCGGTCATTCATTTCCACACCTCATCACCTCAATCATTATAACTCATAACTCATCCCTCATAACTCATAACTAATGTTCGTCCAGGTAAACCGCGATCGAAACCGCTGCGCTCACCAGTGGCCCGCCCAGTTCCATTCCGATAGCGTCTGCCCATACCCAGTTGGGGATCGAAGCAGGTTCAGCTGTACCGGAACCGCCGCCGGACGAATACGATTTCCAGTACCAGTAGTAGCGGCTGTATTTCAGCACGGAAACGATGGAAAGTACGCGGCGGGCATCCGTCAGGTCTTTGGATTGTGCGAGTCCGTTTTCCAGTTCGCTCATTACAGATACAAAGTGACTCAGTTGTTCCGGTGAAGAAACCGGGATGGCTGCAGCCTGGTTAAACACGCTGCGCAACACTTTTTTATCGCCGGCGCTCAGACGGGTGGCGTCGATGCGGCCTTCAAAATCGGAATAATTCTGGAACAAGTTGAGCGACTTTGCGCGTTGAAGTTCATCCGGGTTGACCGGCAGGCCGGACGCTTCCAGAAATTCGGCTGTTTTTTCGATAGCGAAGCGCTGAATAGCGGCTTTATCACCTTTGATTTGCCGGATGGCGTCTTGGTTTTCTGCGCTCAGGATGACTTGAAGGGCCAGGTTGTGCAGTTGACCCAGGTTATCCTGCGGGTTGCCGGGATTGACCAATGGCGCTACGTGTTGTGCCGATTCCGGCGAAAAAACAACCATTTTACCAATCGGCGTATCGGACAGGGGATAGAACCCGGCCGGGATGACCTGTGGCGGCAGTCCCATTGTCGCAGCCGTAGTCGCATCGAGCGTATAATCGGCAGTCAGGGGAAAATAGTTGCCGAAATACTGTCCGGCTTCGTCGCCCTTATCGAATCGCATGGCAAAACGATCGGCAAAATTGGTGGTTTCCGTACCCCAGCCGATCCAGATGCAATTGGTAAAACTGTAGATGCAGCCGTTCTGGGTAGATGTGCCAAAGTGGATGATAATGCGATCGCCGGAGGGAATGGATGGCAGCGGATCGGCAACAGTAATCGGTTCGGAGATGGCCTCTTTTGTGCAGGAAATAAGATTAAGGCTAAGGGCGATGAGGGTCAGTGCGAAAAAGAAATTACGGGTTTTCATAATGTGAGAAATTGATGTCGGGAAATAGTTAGGCGCCTACTCTTTTCTAAGGATTTTCGGCTTGTTCCGTGTGCGGTTTTTTTTTCAGGAAAAGCAACTGTTTGACTGGCTGCTTTAATCATCTATCGCAGGATTAGAAATACCTTACCCTCCGTTTGAAAAAAAAATTACACACATGAATACTTCTACCATTTTTCGCTGGTCTATTTCCGTTGCTTTGGCCGGTTTTCTCTTCGGACTGGACACTGCCGTTATTTCGGGCGCCGAGCAAGCCATCCAGAGACTTTGGTCGCTGGACAATTTCACGCAAGGCCTGGCCGTCGCTATGGCCTTGTGGGGTACCGTGCTGGGCGCTGTGCTGGGCGGTATCCCATCCGATCTGCTTGGGCGCAGAAAAACCCTGTTCCTGATCGGGATACTGTTTCTGTTTTCCTCGCTCGGTTCCGCCGTTGCACCCGATGTGATCACATTTATGATTTTTCGTTTTATCGGCGGATTAGCCATCGGTTCTTCTTCTGTCACGGCGCCGTTGTATATCAGTGAAATTGCGCCGGCGGAATCGCGGGGTAGATTGGTGGCGCTGTTCCAGTTCAATATTGTATTGGGTATCCTGATCGCTTACGTTGCCAATTACCTGCTGCGCGATGTGGGTGGTGAAAATGCCTGGCGCTGGATGCTGGGCTGGGTGGCTTTGCCTTCGCTGCTATTCTCGGCAGCGGTATTGTTTATTCCTGAAAGCCCGCGCTGGTTGCTCGTGAAGAAAGGCGACGAACAGGGAGCGTTAAAGGTGTTGAATCAGATCAATCCGCTCACAGCGCAAAGCCAGATCGACGATATCCGGGCGGGTATGCGTCAACCCGGCGACCTGGTGCCGCCTGCTACTTTTTTTTCCGGAAAATACCGGACACCCATTCTGCTGGCTTTCCTGTTTGCTTTTTTCAACCAGGTGTCGGGCATCAATGCGGTGATTTATTACGCGCCGCGCATCTTCGCAGAAACAGGCATGGGAAAAAGCGCTGCCCTGCTTTCTTCTACCGGTATAGGATTGGTAAACCTTGTTTTTACGTTGATCGGCGTGGCCCTGATCGACCGAATGGGCAGGCGTTTTCTGATGTACATCGGCTCGTTCGGCTATATCCTTTCCCTGTCGCTGGTAGCCTATGCTTTTTTCTCCGGCGCTGCGGCGAATAGCCTGCTGGTGCCTATTCTGCTGTTTGTTTTTATTGCAGCGCATGCGATCGGACAGGGCGCCGTCATCTGGGTGTTCATTTCAGAAATATTCCCTAATGCCGTACGCTCTTACGGCAACTCGCTTGGCAGCGCTACCCACTGGGTATTTGCGGCCCTGATCGCCAATATATTTCCCTGGCTGGCCGGGCGTTTCGGCGGCGGACCTATTTTCGCATTTTTTGCCGTCATGATGGTATTCCAGTTGCTGTTTGTATGGAAAATGATGCCGGAGACGAAGGGGTGTCGCTGGAGAATCTGGAAAAACAATTGCTGGGGTGAGTCGTGTTTCGTGTGTGGTGTTTCGTGTTTCGGGTGCTTCGCCTTTGGCATTTGCCCCCGACCCCTAAAGCACCCGTTTCGCTTAAAATTTTAGGCAAGTTTAAAAATCTAAGCGAAACGGGATGCTTCAACGTTTAGTAAACGTAGGCAAATCGCTTAGCGGTATCGATTTTTTGTCTTTTGTCGGTGTTCGTCCGGGGATTAAAGTAATGCTAAGTTTTGGCACTACGTTTACTAAACCTTGAAGGTTTAGTAAACGTGTGAAAAGCGCTTATTGGTCTTCGATTTTTTGGCTTTTGGCGGTGATACATTCGTTCAGGGATTAAAAGCAATGCCAGGGTTCGGCACTGCGTTGGCCAAAATTTTAAGCGAAACGGGTGCTAAAGGGCAAATGCCAAAGGCGAAGCACCCGAAACACTAAACACCACACACGAAACACCATTCCCCTCATTTCTTCCTCCTTCCAAACTTATCCCACACGCCCCAGTCCTTGACTTTATTCCGCTCGCGTTTGGCTATGATGTAGCGCACCGAGATGGAGGCGCCGTTCCAGTCGAAAGGCCGAACTTCGTCGCCGGACAGGTGCAATTCCGGTTTCCAGTCCACCGCAAAATTCAGGCGACCGATAGACAGTTCGGCGCCGCCAATGGCGGAAAGCCCCCATACGTTTTTGTCCGTACTGCGCTCCGCAACATCGGAGGTATTGATACCGTAATAGTGTATGCCGCCGCCGCCGTAAAAATTAAAACCGCGAAAGAGGATTTTGTGGTGTTTTTCAGCCAGGAGCGTCACACCGAGATTTTCAGAGGCAATGGGGGTATGCAGGATACCTTCTGCCGTCCATCCATTGGTGATATATTGCTGGATGGTCAGATTCACCCCGTTATCTACCCGGATACCGGCGGCAGTTTTGTAACGTTGAGCGAAGGCGGGGCTGCTTAAAAACAGGAGGGCGAAAGCAAAGGCGGCAAGCAGACGAATATTTTTCATGAATAGGATGTGGTTCCGTTTTGTTGTGGAATGCGCTGAAAACGGGGCCAATGCTACGGGTATTTTCACCCGAAAGTCGGTTTAAGTGTTATTTAACCAAAACGTGTCCTATTTTCGCCCGCCGAATGCGCCCCGAAACTAAATGTCAGTACAAACGTTGGACAATAAGTTACTGATAGTCAAATACTTATTTTCATATTTTCGTACAAATTTTTATAAAAAAACAAGAGGGCGCATCGCTTGCGATATATTTTCTATGTTGTACCAGTTCCTGGCTTTTTTAAGATTCTATTGGTCGGCAGTGACCAAATATCAGCTTCATTCGCCTTTCGTGTTTGAATTGGCGCATGCGGTGCTGGAGGATCGGCGCTGGTATTATACGTTCCGGGATGTGGAACAACTGCGCGAGCGGATGTTGTCGGGCGATGAGATCATTGAAGTGGAAGATTTTGGCGCGGGTCGTACGCGGAGCCAAAAGCGGCGCTCGCTCCGGCAGATTGTTCGGCAGGCCGGGAGCAGTGCCCGACAGGGACAGCGGCTTTTTCGGCTGGCGCAGTGGCTGGCGCCAAAAACCATGATCGAACTCGGCAGTTCGGTAGGCATCAGCACCATGTACCTGGCTTCTGCAGTCCGCCAGGCGTGTTTTTTGTCGCTCGAAGGTTCTCCGCAAACCGCTGAAGTGGCGCGCGCCAATCTGTCGTGGTTGGGGCTGGGGAATACCGAAATAAGAACCGGCGCATTTGAACAAACACTTTTGCCCGCATTGCAAAGCCTGCAAAGCGTTGATTTGGTGTACCTTGACGGCAACCACCGGCTGGAGCCGACCTTGCAATACTTTGAAACCTGTTTGCCGTTTGCCGGCACACATACCGTTTTTGTGCTGGACGATATACATTGGTCGCCGGAAATGTACACTGCCTGGCAACGGATCCGGCAGCACGACCAGGTAACACTCAGCATAGATTTTTTCGACTTCGCGCTGGCATTTGTCAACCCTGATTTCAGGGTAAAACAACACTGGAATATTGTTCCTGCATGGTGGAAGTTGTGGAAGTTTTATTGAAAAAAACAACGCTTTGAAACTCGACCTGACCTACCGCCAAATCTGGAGAATTTCCGCGCCGATCATGCTTGGCTCGGCTGCGCAAAACGTAATTGCCCTGAGCGACGCCGTGTTGCTGTATCACCTGAGTGAAGTCGATTTTGCGGCCATCGGATTTGTGGGCGTTTTTTATATTACCATTGCTGCCATTGGTTACTCGTTTTCGCGGGGCGGCCAGATTATCATAGCCCGAAGAATGGGAGAAGGCCGACACAAGGCGGTGGGACATGTGTTCCATACGATGCTGTTGTTTGAACTCGGACTGGCTGCGCTGATGTGGCTGTTTATGCGTTTTGGTACGCCCTGGTTTTTTAAACTTTTTTTGGAAAACTCCCCCATTGTATATGCTAAATGCCTCGAATACATACACTACCGTTCGTACGGCATCTTTTTTAGTTATGCCGGCGTGGCCCTCATCTCGTTGTACACCGGTATAGCCCGCCCTGCTATTATCCTGTTTGATACGATTGTGCTGGCGATAGTCAATCTGGCGCTCAACTATGCCCTCATTTTTGGTAAATTCGGATTGCCTGCGATGGGTATCGGCGGCTCGGGTTTGGCCAGCAGCATCGCTGAAGGCGTGGCGTTTGTAGTATTTGTACTGTTTATCATATACGACAAGGAGAACCGCCGCTTGCGGATTTTCTCTATGCCGAAGCCCGACTGGGCGCTCACGCGGCAGCAACTCAATATCGCCCTGCCCGTCGTGGCACATGCTGCCATTGGGCAGGGGAGCTGGATTTTCTTTTTCGGCATGGTGGAAAACCTGGGTGAACGGGCGCTGGCTATTTCCAACCTGGCGCGTACGGTTTATTTGTTGCTATCCATCCCTTTGTGGGGCTTTTCATCGGGCGTCAATACGCTGGTGAGCAATCTGATCGGTCAGGCCCGGCAGGCCGAAGTATTGTCCGCAGCCTGGAAAACGGGCAAATTGTGCTGGTTAGTGTCTATGATTATGGCTGTGCCTATTTTGATTTTTCCCGGCCAGGTGTTGTATCCGCTGCTCGGCAAATCCGATATGAGCCTGATCGGCGAGACACAGCCGATCTTTCACCTGATGCTACTGATCCTCTCATTAGCTACCTTCGGTTCCGTATTTGTCAATTCCCTTTCCGGCACCGGGGCGACCTGGTTTGGACTCCGCCTGCAAATGATTACCCTCACCGTGTACCTCACGTATCTTTTTTTAGCGGTCAATGTGCTGCATGTCAGCCTCGTGTGGGTGTGGGTTGGAGAGGTCGTCTACTGGATCGTTATGATTCTGATGGTGGTGTTTTACCTGCGTACGGAACGCTGGCACGGGGTGAAGTTTTAGTCTCAAAAGGTTGATGAAGGTTTATGAAGGTTGATAATACATCCGCTCGAAAAGAGTAAAATCGGAGCCTTTTCGAGTGGCTGTATATCAACCTTCATCAACCTTTATCAACCTTTTCATCAACCTTTTGAGACACTCCCATTTCAACAACCCATATTGTGGTGCGCTCTACGGTGTACGCTACTTTTGTCATCCTTCCGGGATCCGTCCACGCTACGGCGCGTTTTCACTCAATTTACCTTGATTGTTTTTCAATTCAGATTAATGCCGTTTTTAGGAGAAGCAAGTGCGGGGTCGTAAGACCCGCGCACGGCGGTAACGCCTGGCTCAAGAATTAGTAAAACCAATGGCTTTCGTTTGTTGATAAGCCAAGCGTTACCGCCGTGCGCGGGTCTTACGACCCCGCACATTTCATTCTCTGGCCGTTGTTGGCGTCCCGGCCAACAACAGACGGTGGAATGAGTGCATGAGCATGATTTTTGTAATGACTTAATTGTTGGCAGGACGCCAACAATGCCTTCCCAAACGCCTTGTCACCCTGCGCACAGGGCGTTTTTTAACTTTTTTTAAAAAAAGTTAAAATTATTTTTTCGCGCAACTACCTGTAAATCAATTTCTTGCAAAAATAACACAACCAAGTACCCGGCTTAGGTAGGTTCTATGTATTGCAAAGAACCATCCAGTACCACTATCTTTGCCTCACCAACTAATGAAAAATGGTAAGACTATGCAAAACAAATTGAAAATCGCTTTCGTCATCATCAGCTTTGCCGCCACGATGCTGACGTTATACGCGGCCAATCAGGACTCCTCCGGGCAGCCTACTGTGGGCGGTGTGGATGTCTCCCGGTTTTCTCCCCGGATGCTGAGTATCAGCCCGAGGGTAACCAAGGGCAAAGCCGGGTTGCTCACGGATACGGTAAGCAATCGCCCGGATTCACTTGTCACAAAAACCACGCGATGACAATACAACATTACAAATTGAAAACAAGCAAATATTGCCAGGGAGCCATACCTGAAATAGAAGCAGAAAATTTTGAACACCTACTTAATAATTGAAAAATATGGATTTGGAAAATGCAAAAGCACAAATGCGCAAAGGCGTGTTGGAACTGTGCATCTTAGCCATCATAGAAGAGGATGAGGTGTATCCGAGCGATATCATTGCCCGGCTCAAAGCCAACGACCTTATCGTGGTGGAAGGTACGCTGTACCCGCTGCTAACACGCCTCAAAAATGACGGCCTGCTCGAATATACCTGGCGTGAAAGCAACTCCGGGCCACCGCGCAAATATTTCAAGATCACGGAATTGGGGAGCAAAATCCTCGAAAGCCTCTCATCCAGCTGGCAGCAACTCGTGCAGTCCGTCGATCAAACCCTGCAAAACGGACACCGCAGCCAGGCTGATAATTAACAGTTAAACCAACTCAACCCTTATATTTCACGTCGCAGGATTTTGTGTGTAAACCGGGTAGAATTCTATAGAAATCGATCCAGTTCCTTACAACATCAAGCGAATCATGGTATAACTTTGGATTATGAATAAGATTCTGAATATCAATCTGGGCGGCTACGCCCTCACCATAGACGATGATGCCTACGAATACTTGCAGGCATACCTCGAAAGCATTCGCAGACGCTTCAGCGAAAGTGAAGGCCGCGATGAAATTGTTGCAGACATAGAAGCCCGCCTCGGCGAAATCCTGACGGAATCGCTGGGCAGCCGCACCATCATCATGCTGCCGGATGTGGAAGCAGCCGTAACGGTGATGGGCAAACCCGAAGACTTCGGCGGCGACCCTGATGAAACGCGGCAACAAGCCCCGAAAACGGGTGCAAAAGCATACACCAGCAGCATCAAACCCGGCAAACGTCTTTTCCGCGACGAAGAAGATGCCGTGGTTGCCGGTGTTTGTTCCGGCCTCGCAGCCTACTTCGGCATCACCGATCCGGTATGGATGCGCCTGCTTTTTGTCATACTCGCTTTTGCTTCATTCGGTTTCTGGTTGCCGGCCTACGTCCTGCTCTGGATCCTGGTGCCGCCGGCCAAATCTGCCGCCGACCGCCTCGCCATGCGCGGCCAACCGGTGAATGTAGATAACATCGCACGGGAAATTGAAGACAGTTTTGAACGGCTCTCCACCCGGATGAATGAATTTGGGTCAGACCCCAAAAAAGGTACCAGCCCCGGCGCCAATGCCATGAACAAGGGCGTCAACGCCATCGGTACTATTTTTGGGTTTATGCTCCGTTTTATTGCCAAATTCGGCGTATTTATTGTCATGCTCATCGGTTTTGCCCTGTTTATCGCGCTGGCTGTTTCCTGGGTGGCCGGCATCTGGAGCCTGATGGTAGCGGCGCCTTATGTGGATTATTTCA
Organism: Lewinellaceae bacterium; assembly: GCA_016711435.1. Taxonomy (GTDB): domain Bacteria; phylum Bacteroidota; class Bacteroidia; order Chitinophagales; family Saprospiraceae; genus M3007. The sequence goes on along the minus strand of JADJSY010000084.1, from coordinate 71,915 downwards.
GCCCGTATTCCAGCAGTATGACCTGGCTGGGTTTCAGCAATATTTTCTTCCTGCTGGGTATTCCAATCGTCGTACTGTGTCTGGTTTTTGCCCGGATATTGTTCAAAGTGCGGGCGCCGGCCTGGTTGCGCACCGGACTGGGTATCGTGTGGGGTATCAGTTTATTTTCCTTTATTTCCCTGGTAGGCGTCGCCGCCAAAGAATATCGCCACAGCGGGTCGGTGACTTCGGATATTGATTTGTCCGGCATTCGATCCGATACCTTGCGGGTAGAAGGTTTTAAAGAGTTGAACCCCAACGACTACGAGGATTTCTGGTTCAACCGCGACAATGATGGCGTGCGAATGGGAGAAAATTCCATGGAAGTCAACGGCCCGATCGAAGTGCGGGTGCGCAGAAGTGATTCCAATCAGTTTCGCTGCACCCAGATTGTCAGGGCGCAGGGAACTTCCAACATGGAAGCGCAGGAAAATGCCAGCCAGATTCAGTACATGGTTTCTACCAGTGGCAATGTCCTTCGGATTCCGACCTCTTATAATATCTCAAAAGGTAAAAAATGGAGGGTACAGCGCATTCGCCTGAACATTGAAGTGCCGGAAGGGAAAAGCATCGTATTTGACGATAAAATATACCGCTATTCGGCCTCTGATCTGGACAACTACTCCGATGATAACCGCGAAAATTATATTTCACGGGAACCGGATCGTGTTTTCCGCATGACGGGCGACGGATTGATCTGTACCAGTTGCCCGCAAATGGGCGACCGGAATTACCGCAGCGGACGCTCGTATGAAAAATTCATTTTTGAAGACAAAATCAGCGCTGAAATCCGCCAGGGTGACGAATTCCGGGTGGAAATAGAGGGTTCTGATGCCGATAAGGACAAAATTCAAAAAATTCAGTCCGGCGACAAAATCACGTTTACCACCAACGGTAAAAAATTGGACGGCCCGGTACATGTTCTGATTCAAACGCACACCTTTACCTCGCTTCATGCCGATGATACGGGAGAAATCACGATCCGCGGCTTCGATGAAGGACAGGCCAGCATTACGGCCAAAGGCAACAGCGCCATCAAAGCATATATCGACTCCAGGTCGCTCAATGTTACCCTTTCCGGTAATGCCACGCTTGACCTGACAGGCAGGGGCGATGAACTGGATGTCAACCTGACGGACGCATCCGTGCTCGAATCGACCAACTGGCGGGCTGAATCCGGCGAAATTTACGCTTCCGAAACCGCCCGCGCCCGGGTGTTTGTCAAAAACAGGGTATTGGTGGTGTCTACCGGCTCCAGCAATGTCAAAGTGGACGGCGGCGCAGATGTGAGGAATAAACGGGAGTAGAATAATGGAAAGGAATGAGGGATGAGGATTGAGGAATGATTATAGCCGCTCTATGAACCAGATGCTCTTTACAGAGCGGCTATAATCATTCCTCAATCCTCATCCCTCATTCCTTTCCATTATCCTACTTTTTCACAATTTTCCCCAGATTTACTTCCCGGCCTCCAAGTTGCAGCCGCACTACATAAGTCCCCGAAGCCCAGGTCTGGGCCGCCAGTTCAAACACCTGAAAACCATCGTTCAGCGTGACTTGCTGCTGCGTCACGACACGTCCCATCATATCCGTTACAGTCATTTGCGCCTGCTTATCCAGTCCCGCAGGAATATCCAGCGCAACCGACAGGCGATCCTGCGCCGGGTTGGGATACATCAGTGCTTTTATGCCGCCAGCCGTCGGATCGCTGACTGCTGAAATGATACCGAGGTCGGTTTTTTCAATCGTGGTATTCCCCGTACTGCTGCCTCCGAAAGCGATAAATCGTATTTTCCAGACCCGGCTGTCGGCGGATTTCAGGAAAAATACCAGGTCCTGATCCAGCACAAAAGAGAAGCCGCTCAGAATTTTCCACTCAAATCCGATGGTATTCAGTTCGCTGCGCAGGCTATCCTGGTACGTTGTGTAAGATACGGTGACAGGGTCAATACCGTCCGCTTTAGCGACCTGCACACCAGGGCCGGACAAAACACCTGTCACATTAACAGGAAGATAATCGGTGGTACCAGGCACCAGAAAGGGTGTATAATAGCGGCAGTAGAGCAGGTCAAATCCGCCGGTTTCCGGCTCGACATCGACGGTATTACCTGTTCCAAAACTAAAATAAGCCAGGGTTTTGCCGGCATGATCGGCTTTATTGATCGTTTTCGTCACTTCATTACTGCCGTCCAGGTTGGCATATCTGAAGGTATAAATACCACCGATCAATGATTCCACTTTGAATTTCAAGTACTGATCGTTGCGGAGTTTGATGACGTACAAAGCGAAACCATTGATCTGGCCGGTTTGCTCATCATAAACCCCCAGCCATAATCAATCGCGACGGATGTGTCGCGAATTTCGTTGAAAGCCCCATACTTCCAGGACTTCTCGCTGTTATACAACTGGAAGTCACCCAGTATTTCCGGGTTGGGCTGCTCGTTGAAATCGTCAGTGACTGCAAAAAACACATCCAGTTGCGGTTGTGCCACGCCCATGCTGGTGCCTGCACTTTCATTAAAAAAAACCCCGGCCTCTTCGCCGTTCACCGAAAAGGCAATGTCCCAGTCGGTGTTGTTTACCTGTTTTTCCGTTCCTGCAAAGAGATTGGCATAACTCTGTTTTTGATACCCCGTTCCGGTAGAAATTTGTTGCGTGGTTTGCGAGGTGAGGGGCATGGCAAAGCATAGCCCAAAGAGTAAAAAGGCAGATTGTTTCATATTGATTGATTGTATTTTAAGTAGGTGTACAGTATTAGTTTTGATTAAATTCTTTGTAAATGCTTGAGTATCAACACTGATAACCAATAACTAATAACTGATAACTACTTAGGGTGGATAGAATTCGTTTTTACACAATTTCCCCATTTGCCAGAATTTCCATAAAACTCGTCTTACTCGTAGTGGGATCAAAAAATACGCCGCCATTGGTTGAAACCCCCTCGCCGATGGTGATTTCGTACTCTTCATTGATGACGGCTACCGAGCGAAAAATATTGTCATTTTCCACTGTTGTTTTGGCAATGACTTTCCGGTCAATCAGTTCGCCTTTAGCGGTGAATGTCGCCAGTATGTATTCGTATTGCAGCAAGGTTGCTTTCCACCATACCAAAGCAATGAATTGCTGGGTATCGTCGATGGCAAAACAGGGGATGTATTCCGTAAACTCATCCAGCACAGCGCCGGCTTCCAGTGGCAGTATGAATTGTTCGATCATGGCATCGGACAGCGGATCGTTCTCGGTACCGAAAGCATGGTGGGTGTCTTCGCCCAAGGTTACGGGCATCGAAACGGGAGGGAATTTAGCGACAAAATCAGGGAAAATATATCGTTGCATGCTGGTTATCAGTTAGTTATCCGTTATTGGTGGTGTTTCAGGCTGGGAATCGTGTGAGGTAAATAAATGGTCTTACGACCCCGCATATCAGGCCTGCAAAGTTCGGCGTTTACCTGCAAAAATATAACGCTACGGAAAGTTAACGCAAAGGTAATGCCTGCTTAAAATCCATTTCCGCTTCGCCGCCTACCTTCGACGGCTAAAAAAAGATGGGACTTGCACACAAAATCAGCGAACGGGTATTCAGCCAGATACACAGCACTCACCTCGTTTATAACACCTGCTGGGAAGACCCCCGATGCGACCGCAATTTGCTGAATATCAACGAAAAAGCAAGGTACTGATGCTCACCAGCGCAGGTTGTAATGCGCTGGATTACCTGCTCGATGATCCTGCCGAAGTGCATTGTGTGGACCTCAACCCGCGCCAGAATGCTTTGTTGCAACTCAAAATGGCTTTGTTCAAATCGGGTAGCCATGCTGCTTTATTCGATTTTTTTGGAACGGGCGCCTCGCCTCATGCGCGCATACTGCTGAACGATGTCATTGCGCCGCATCTCACAGATCACTATGCCCGGCGCTACTGGCGCCGCAACCTGCATTATTTCGGCGGCAGGGGACTCCGGCCTTCTTTTTACTGGCACGGCAGCAGCGGCGCTGTGGCCTGGCTGATTCGCAACTGGCTGCAAAGTCAACCTGAAGCCCGGCGGCTGACAAAGCGGCTTTTTGCATCGGAAAACCTGGAAGAACAAGTAGAACGTTACGAGCAATTAGAACCCCGGTTCCTGAATAATTTTGTGCAATGGCTTGTTTCCCAGCATTTTGTACAAAGTATGCTGGGCGTGCCCAAAAGCCAGCAACACCTGGCTGCCCAACGTTTTCCCGACGGTATGGCCGGGTATGTGCGGTATTGCCTGCGCCATGTTTTTACCGAAATTCCCATCACCGACAACTATTTCTGGCGCTTGTATTTTTTCGGAAATTACACACCCGACTGTTGCCCCAACTACCTGCGCCCGGAATATTTCGATCTGATTGCGGAGCGCGTCGGACGCATCCAAACATACACCACATCGCTCAGCGGATTGTTGAAAGAACACCCCGGGCAATATTCGCATTTTATCCTGCTCGATCACCAGGACTGGCTGGCGGCATACCAACGCAAGGCCCTGGAAGAAGAATGGTACCTGATCCTGTCCAATGCCGCGCCTGGCGCCAAAGTGCTGCTGCGCTCGGCAGCTTTTGAACTGGATTTTTTACCGGATTTTGTACGCTCGCATGTACAATTCGACCGGGAAGCATCCGAGCGGGAACATCGGCGCGACCGGGTTGGGACGTATGCGAGTACCTGGCTGGGAGTGGTCAAATAAAAAGCAAATTTGCAAAAGACAAAAGGCACCGAAAATGGAACAGATTGTAATAAAAGAAGAAAAAACAAACCGGCAGGAAGCAGCCATGCGCCGTTATTACCGCCGGCAATCCATGATTTACGACCTGACCCGCTGGGCGTTTTTATTTGGCAGAAATGAAATCCTGAACCGGTTGCCGGTTGTGAAAAATACGGATCTGATGTTATTGGAAGTGGGCTGCGGCACGGGGCGCAACCTGCGGCGTTTGGCGAAACAATACCCGAACCTCCGCCTGATGGGCCTCGATGTATCGCCGGACATGCTGCAACGGGCTGCAAAAGCCACTCATTCATATTCCAGGCGGGTGTTATTGTTGGAAAAAGCATACGGCACGCAGCCCTCAGCGCTGCCTGAAACGCCTGAGGTGGTGCTGTTTTCCTATGCGCTCACCATGTTCAACCCGGGTTGGGAGCAGGCGATAGCACGGGCCGCCGCCGACCTGCCGATGGGCGGGTACATTGCCGTCGTAGACTTTCACGACACGCCCAGCCGCCTGTTCCGCTGGTGGATGGGCAAAAACCATGTGCGGATGGACGGGCATTTGCTGCCCTTGCTCGAAACGACTTTTCAGGCGGAATACCGGTCGACGCGCAGCGCGTTTTTTGGGCTGTGGAAGTATGGGATTTTTATTGGGAAAAAAGATAAAACACGGATTGAGCGGATTAGACACGGATTTTATAAAGGATGAGGATGAGGAACATGCGATTACTGGCCCTCTAGTGAACCTGATTTTCTTTAAAGAGCCTTAATAATCATGTCAACAATCCTCATCCTTTGCAATCCGTGTGCCATTTTATCTACACCCCATCAAGAATCCCTCAAAATCAAGTAATTGCGCACCCTTCATCACCCTCGGTATCTTCGCCTGCCCGTTCATTTTCCCCCGCTGTTCCAGCCATTTCAAAAACACTTCATTGGCTAAAAAGCGCACCCGGATTTCCCGCAAGGCATATTTGCGCTCTACGGCATAATCATCGTTCAGGCGGCACAGTTCTTCGTCTACCGACTGCGCAAATTGTTCGGGTGTAATGTTTTGATTTTCAACGGAAACATACCATTGGTGCGCCCATTTGCTGCCCGCCTGCTTGCCCGCTACTGCAAATTCCCGAATGCCCGCCTGCAATTTCACATCGCTGCGCCGAACTGCTTCATTCAGGTTGTCGATAGACAAGTGTTCGCCACAAACGGAGAGGAATTGTTTGGTGCGGCCCGTCAGTTGAATGAAGCCGCGTTCGGTATCCGTAAACTGGATGGTATCGCCCAAAAGGTAGCGCCAGGCGCCTGCGCTGGTACTGATCAGCAGGGCGTAATTTTCATGGGATCGCACCTCGTCCAGGGTCACGGTGACAGGCTGGGCGCTACGCAGATCGCCGTTTTCATCAAAATTTTCTTGATTGAACGGCACAAACTCAAAATATACTCCACAATCCGTGAGGAGCTGCATGGCGCGTTGGCCGGGCTGGTTTTGATAGGCAAAAAAACCTTCGGAAGCCATGTAAGAGTTGACATACTGTACCGGCCTGCCCAGCAATTGTTCAAAAGTGCTCTGATAAGGCTCGAAAAACACACCGCCATGTACAAAAACCGAAAAATCCGGCCATATCTGGTGGATATGTTGCAGCCCGTGTTTTTCAATGATTCTTTCCAGGATCAGTTGCAGCCACATCGGATTGCTGACGGCAAATCCGATGTCCCAATGGGGCGCTTCCTCTGCCATACGTTCGATGCGATCGCTCCATTCCGGCAGGTCGGTAATGTGGCGGCCGGGACGGTAGTATCGTTCCATCCACAGGGGTCTGTTCAGGCCCAGAATTCCGCTGAGGTCGCCCGTCCAGTGTTGCCCTTCCCGCGCCGGTTTTGTGCAGGAACCCACCATCAACATTTGTTTGGTGTACTGGCTGTTGGGAATCCCGAACCGGGCCATATCGAAAAACAGGCGGCGGGTGCCGCGTTTCATGCCGCGCAGCAGATCGTCTGTGACGGGCAGGTACTTGGTGGCCGACTGGCTGGTGCCGCTGGAAAGCGCAAAATAGGGTGTCTGCCCCGGCCAGCAAATATCCGGCAGGTCGTTCCGGTGCGCTTGCGACCACCAGCGGTCGTACATGCCCTGGTAGTCGGTGGCAGGCGCCTGCCGGCGAAAAGCCTGGTAGGTGTTTGGTGCATATAAGGCCTCGTGGAAACCGTAATAACGCCCAAAGGCTGTGTTCCGGGCTTTGTGCAGCAGTTCAAACAGTTGAATTTGTTGTTGCTCTGCCGGTGTGAGGCGCTTGCGTTCGGCAAAGGCGCCCAATCGGGTACCCTGGCGGATAAGACTTCCAATAATAGACATGGGTGCAGTTTTCAAAAACGGTGATTGTAAACCAATTGCTCCTGATCTGCAAAAGTCTTGTGCGGGTTAGGAAAATATGGAAACTGGAGGTTAACTATGCGTGAATTTTTGGTAAATCAAATGCCTGGTTTTGATGTAGTTATCCGTTATTGGTTATTGGTTATCAGTTGATGATCGAGCAAAAGGGAACTTGCAACGTACACCAGTGGTTTACTTCTGCCAAAATGAAATGAGTGGCATGAGACATCCCGAATTTTTGTAATTTCTACAAACGGGATCGAAGTGGGCATGTGCGGGCCAAAGCCCGCGCTCAGGCGCCCGCACAACAACGAAGCCATTGGTTATCACCATTTTGGAGCCCCATTCTAACATCACCTATTTCGACGCATTTATTTATTATTAAAATCTCGAACCTTTCTTAAGTGAAAACTCAGGGGTTTGTCAACCAGCCCTGAACGTCCGATTTTACGCAATTATCTTATATTAGAAATTGCTGCGAAAAGGACAAAAAAAACAGTGTAAATACTTGATTATCAACACTGGTAACAAATAACCAATAACGAATAACTTCTTCAAGGCCATGATAAAAGGAAAAGAATTGCTCGCCCTGGGATACGCCGAAGGAAAAATCCTGGGTCTGGCCCTCGAAATAGCCGCTACGGCATTTGCGGAAGCCGATCAACAAAAAACACTGACTACCTTAAAACGCGTACAAAAAACGCCCGAATCATACCTCGATGATGCCGTGCTGGCTCCGCTGGCAAAGGCCCTTATCGAAGCCTCCAAACCACCGCTTAACACGACCATCACTTTGAAACAAACAGTAAATGCGTACGCCATCTTCGGCAAAGAACAAATAGAAGAAGGCGCGCTCAATCAAATGAATACGGCCATGCAATTGCCGGTGACCGTGGCGGGCGCCCTGATGGCGGACGCGCATCAAGGCTATGGTCTGCCCATCGGCGGGGTACTGGCCACCAAAAACGCCATTATCCCCTATGGCGTCGGGGTGGACATCGGCTGTCGTATGGCATTGTCCGTATTTGATATTCCGGAAAAACATTTCTTCGATCACCGTTCCATGTACAAACGGGAACTGATCGCACACACGGTTTTCGGCGCCGGAAATGGCTTTAAAGGCAAGGATCGCGCATACAGCAACGTGCTGGATCGCAAGGAATTTGACATGAACAATCTGCTGCGCGGCCTGAAAGACAAGGCCTTTGCGCAGTTGGGTTCTTCGGGTGGCGGCAATCATTTTGTGGAATGGGGTATTCTTGATTTTGATAAAAAAGACGAGATACTGGGCGTAGAAAAAGGCCGTTACCTCGCTTTACTCACGCACTCCGGCTCCCGCGGACTGGGCGCTACCCTGGCCGGGCATTATACCCGAATCGCCAAAGATCAGTGCAAATTGCCGCCTTATGCCGCGAACCTGGCCTATTTCGACATGGACAGCGAAGCAGGGCAGGAGTACTGGCTGGCAATGAATCTGGCAGGCGACTACGCCTCGGCATGCCACGAGGTAATCCACCGCAAACTGACCAAGGCCATCGGAGCCACGGTGCTTGCAAGAGTGGAGAACCACCACAATTTTGCCTGGAAAGAAATGCTGAACGGCGAAGAAGTGATCGTGCACCGTAAAGGCGCCACCCCGGCGGGTAAAGGTGTGATGGGCATTATTCCCGGCTCTATGACGGCGCCCGGATTCCTGGTGCGCGGAAAAGGCGATACTTCTTCTATCAACTCGGCTTCACATGGCGCAGGCCGCCAGATGAGCCGTACGCAGGCGATTAAAAACGGGAGCAAAGCCGAACTCCGCGCTGTTTTGCAGGAGGTGGGCGTTTCGCTGATCGGCGGAGGACTCGATGAAGCCCCGATGGCCTATAAAAACATCCACCACGTGATGGCGGCGCAACAGGAACTGGTGGATGTGGTCGCCAGGTTCTCGCCTAAAATGGTGCGTATGGCGGATGACGGGAGCAGGGAAGACTGAAAATCGGTGTTTAGGGTTTGGTGTTTGGTGTTTTGGGGCTGCCTTTGGCTGCTGTGTGAAATTTGATCAAAAAGTAACAGAGTGGCCCTCAGGCCAACCCCAACCTCAACCCCAAAACACCAAACACTAAACACCAAACCTCCTGATTCCCGCCACGTCCAGCACTTCCTCTAACTTTTCCGGCTGTTCGATCGCTGCCAGGAGCGTCTTCAACATTTGTCCAAGGCTAACGAGTCCGAAGGCTTGGGCTTTTCGGCGGGTAACCGGCAGCAGCTCCAGAACCTTGTACAATGGCCATAACAACAACGGCCACCAATGCCCCGGCCCCACTACATACCAGGGGCGGATAAAAGTATGCGGTAGACCACTTGCCAGCACCCGCTGTTCTCCCTGCGCCCGCACCTGCTGGTAATCGCGCATGATGCCGCTCGGCTCCTGCGTCACGCTGACATACACGAAATGCCCGGCTTTGGCCTGTCTGGCCGCTTCGGGGGAGGCCTTAATTGATTCCAGGTCGATTTTGTAGAATAAATCGCGTTTGCGGGGCGAGGGATGCGGTACGCCAAGCAACTGCACAAAAACGCAGCCCTCCGGGATGTGCGGGCGCAGACTCTCCGGGTCGAAAGGGTTTCCGAACACTATGGCCGCGCCAGGCGGCGCTTTGGCCTCCGAACCGGGCCGTATAAATAAAATGACCCGGTGGCCGCGTTGCAGCAACAGCCTGGTCAGCCGGATACCGATATATCCGGTACCACCAGTGAGAAAAATGGTTTTCATATATATTCACGCCTGTTTCAAAGAGAATGTTCAAAAATGTGTGGCACACCTTCCTCTGGATCTTGATTATCAATCAATTACGTTAGGTGTGCCACACTCTTCTAAATACCCCCGTTTCAAATAAACCATATACGATGTTGCGCATGACCAGAGATAAAAATGAACACTTTTTCCTTCCTTCCGCATAAATACCCGTTCAGCGCGTCAATTGCCTGCCTGAGTCAGTTGTTTTTGGAGCGCCTGAAGCAAGGCGGTTCTTTTGTGTCATCAACTATTTGTTCACAAAAAAAACTGCTATCATGCGTTATATCAAATTTTTCCCGATCCTGTTTGCTTTCTCCACGCTGGCATTTTTCGCCGCCTGCACTTCTTCCGACGACAATTCCAACAACAACAACGGAAGCAATTCCACACCAGGCGCAGGCGTCTGGAAGGTTTCCTACTTTTTTGACAAACAAGTCGAAACAGGCAACTACAATAGTTACACCTTCGAGTTCGGTGCAAACGGCAGCATGAGCGCCTCCAACGGCAGCCAGACCTGGAACGGTACCTGGCTCACGGGCTACGACGACAGCGCCGACAAATTCCTGATTGATTTTAACGGAACTGTTCCCAGCGCACTGGGCGAACTGGAAGAAGACTGGCGCATCATCGAACTCCGGGACGATTTTATGCACTTTGAGCACACCAGCGGCGGCAACGGCGACACGGACGTGTTGAAGTTCACAAAAATTTAGTGTTTGGTGTATGGTGTTTCGTGTTTCGGACACTTCGCTTTTGGCCTTAGTTGAATATAAGCCAATCTACTCAATGTTGCCTAAAGCGAAGACTCCGAAACACGAAACACTACACACCAAACACCGGATTAGGCGAAGCGCCCGAAACACCAAACACTAAACACCATACACAGCCTTCAACTCCCGCTTCTCTATCGCAGCCGCCATCAATTCCGGGAACTGGTCAGGACTGCAGGCGAACACAGGAATGTCCAGAGCGGCAAAAGCGGCGGCATTTTCGTGGTCGTAGGCAGGGGCGCCTTCATCGTTGAGCGCCAGCAGGCCGATCATGGTGACGCCCGATTGCCGGAGTTCGTATACTTTTTTAATCATTTCCGCCCGGTTGCCGCCTTCAAACAAGTCGCTGATGAGCACCAGTATGGTATCCTGTGGTATGCGCACCAGGGTTTGGGCGTATACCAATGCCTTGTGAATGTCGGTGCCGCCGCCCAATTGTGTGCCGAACAGCAATTCCACCGGGTCGTGCAAGTGTTCGCTGAGATCGACCACGGCGGTATCGAATACCACTACATGCGTTTTTAGGGCGCGTATGGAAGCCAGGGCAGCGCCCAGGACACCCGCAAATACGACGGAACTGGCCATCGAACCGCTTTGGTCAGTGAGCAGAATAACATGGCGCAGGGCTTGCCCGCTGCGGCTGAATCCGATCAGCGTTTCCGGGATAATGGTCCGGTATTCCGGTTGGTAGTGTTTCAGATTCTGGTGAATGGTGCGCCGCCAGTCGATCTCTCCAGGGCGCGGGCGGCGGTTTCGCGCAGTGCGTTGCAGCGCCCGGTAGATAGAGGTGCGCAACGGATATTCCAGGCGTTTTTGCAGGTCGTTCACCACTTTTCTGATCACCATACCGGCGGTTTCACGCGTCTGGGCGGGCAGCACTTTATTCAGCGACAACAATGCGCCGACCAGGTGAATATCGGGTTCCACACTCGCCAGCAATTCAGGTTCCAGCAGCATCTGGGTGAGTCCGAGGCGTTCGAGTGCATCGCGTTGCAAAACCTGCACCACCGGCGTAGGAAAAAAGCGGCGGATATCGCCCAGCCAGCGGTTTACATTGGGCGACGAACTGCCCAGTCCGCCCCTGCGATGCGCTCCGTACAAGGCTTCCAGCACATTGTCCATACCCCTGGCGCCCGAATCCAGCGGAATACTTTCTTCCGGGTCGGCTTGCCGGCCGAGTATCAGCCGCCAGCGTTCGATATGACTTATGTCTGTTTTGTTTTCCAAATGTTATTTTGATACTAATGTAAGGTTGCGTTTATTTTTTGGTAAAAAAAATAAAAGAAAGAATAATTATTATATTTTCGCCACTACAAAACGGTGTTAAAACACTAAATTTCACCTTGATTCAATTGATTTTATGATTAACATGATGCAGGTTATCTTGTATCATTATGCTAAAATAGATCAACATTTACCTTAACAACATTTCAAAACGAAACTTTTACTTACACATGAATGCATTTTTATCTTTAGGTCGCTGGGTATTCGCCTTGCCGTTCGCCATTTTCGGTCTTTTTCACTTTTTGAATGCCGATGCGATGGCCAATTATGTGGTGCCGGCTTACTTGCCTGCCAAAGCCATTTGGGTGTATTTATCGGGCGCCGGCCTGATCGCCGCTACCGTGAGTATGCTGATCGGCAAATATGATAAATTAGCCACTACCTTGCTGGGTATATTTTTACTGCTGCTTGTGCTCATGGTACACCTGCCCGGCGCAATGGCCGGCGGCGAAGGCGCTCAGGCATCTATGTCCATGCTGTTGAAAGACCTCGCATTGGCCGGCGCGGCAATGATGTATGCGCTGAATTACGCGAAAGACAAGGCGGTTATTGGGTAGTGTATGGTGTATGGTGTTTCGTGTTTGGGGTGCTTCGCTTTTGGGTTGTGTATGGTGTTTGGTGTTTAGGGCGCTTTGCCTTCGGCACTGTGAGTAGTTTAAGCGAAGCAACCCGAAACACTAAACACCATACATGGCCCCAGGGCAAAGCACCCCCAAACACGAAACACTATACACCATACACGCTTTTATAATTTTCTGCTCAATATTCGTCGTCGAGTAGCCCTGCACAAACGGCAGGCTGAGTACCTGGCCACCTTTGGCCAGCACTATTTCGGAACCGATGATCTGTTCCGGTTTCCAGTCGCCGCCTTTCACCAGTATATCCGGTTGTATCAGTTGTATCAGTTCGAGCGGAGTATCCGCTCCGAACAGGATCACGGCGTCGACGACTTCGAGGGCGGCCAGCAAATGGGTGCGGGTAAGTTCGTCGTTGATAGGCCGGTTGGGGCCTTTCAGGCGGCTTACAGAATCGGCGCTGTTGAGCCCGATGACCAAACGCTCGCCCAGATCGCGGGCGGCGGAGAGATAATGCAGGTGCCCGTAGTGCAAAATATCGAAACAGCCGTTGGTGAAAACGATGCGATCTCCGGCAGCCCGCCAGGAAGACAAGGTGGCAGGGATTTGCTCCCAGGTCTGGATTTTCTGTTCAATATGTTCGAATCGGGTCATTTTCCTTTATTAATAACCGGCAATAACAACAGCGCCAGCGAGCCGGCAATCAGGTTATAAAAGATCTGAATGGCAAAAAAAGCGATGTTGGCATAAGAAAACGCATCGCTGCCGCTTATGCCATACAGTGCCAGGGCCGCGATACAAAGCGCATGGTAAGTGCCCATGCCGCCGGGTGAAGGTATTACAAAACCCAGGGTGCCGAACACAAAAATCATGAGCGCGGCGCTGCCGCCCAGCTGGGCTGTCGGTGGAAAAGCCAGGAGGCCGAACACGCATTGCAGGTAAAACATCAGCCAGATACCCACGGAGTACAACAAAAAAAGCCAGGGCCTTTTCAATTGCAGTATACTCCGCAGGCCGTCCCAAAAACCCTGCAACATGCCGATCACCTTTTGCACCAGCGCCACTTCCATCAGTTTTTGCCGGAGAAAAAAGGCGGCCAGCGCCCCAGCGGCAAACAGCGTCAGCAATACCAGTACCCAGGGCGATTGCCACAGCGGCGTGTCGTTTGTGCCGGCATTCGCCGTTTGTGTCTGACTGATAAAACGCAGCAGGGTGTCGCCTTCCATCAGGAAAGCCAGGCCCACCACGAGCGCCAGGCAAACCACGTCCATCAGCCGATCCATCACGAGCGTTCCCACCACCTTTTCCAGGGGCAGTCGTTCGTAGCGAGCCAGCGAACCGGCCCTGACTACCTCACCCATACGTGGGAAACCGAGGTTGGCAAAATAGCCCAGCAGGATGGTCAGAAAAGCATTGTCAAAACGCACCCGGTAGCCCATCGGCTCCAGCAGCATTTGCCAGCGCAAGGCCCTGCTGACATTGCTCAGGGTGAATGCCGCCACTACGGCCAGCATCCAACCAAAGTGAACGGTGGAAAAATCATGCAGCAATTTATCCGTCAGACTGCATTGATCTGCCGGCGTGCCATCGATGCGGCACTGTTCCAGAAAAGCGGCGTTCTGGCTGCGAAAAACGAGGTACATAATCCCAACCCCGAGACTGAGAAAAAAGAGGAATTGTAAGACTTTTTTCAAGGTATGCTGTGCGCGTTAAAAGGGGCCTTGGAGCAGGGACAAAAAGAAAGCCGCCGAAGTACTTACGCACCACGACGGCTAATAAACCCCAAAAAACCAAATGAAAACTGGGACATAGGTACGACGACTTTTAGAATCATGCAAGTATTTTTTTCTTAGTTTTTTTTGAATGTTAAATTCAAACAATTTGACGAGTATAGTTTCGGCACTAACATTATTTGTATTTATTTAAATTTAATTAGTTGAATATCAATATATTGCAATGTAAATAAGGCCGCCTGATACTAAAATAACAATACTTATAGGCGGCTTTTTTCAACAAAAAATTTTAAAAAAAAGTTGAAATATCTTCAAATAAAATTTTCAAATTTTCCTGCAAATTTGATGGAATCAGATGCATGAGTTCACTTATGCCTTCCTGGCGAGTATCGCACCGGATTCGGGGGCGTATCCGGAAAACAGCGAAAAAGGCCGGACGCTGACCGGAACAAATACAATGCGTTGCAATCCGAAAAAAATGATTGCAGCGCACGCGCCATCCTGTTGGATACGATACGGAAAACGGGTGTGGTAATCCGGCCGCGTTCGGCAGGTTTACAGCACGTTCATTTTTTCAAAAATAAGCCGCAATGCCGCCGCATCTGTGGCAAGCATATCGGCGCCTGCCTCCAGGAGCCGGTCGCCGTGTCCGTCGTAGATATGGGCCGCACCCAGAAAACCGACCACCCGCAAACCCGCTTCTTTGGCCGACGCAACGCCGGTCGGACTGTCCTCCACCGCCATCGTTTCGGATGGATGCAGAGCGAGTTGTTCGAGCGCATGGCAGTACACATCGGGGTATGGCTTGGGTTGTGCTACCTGTTCTGCCGAGAAAATAAACCCGTCCAATGCATCGCGCAATCCCACCCTTTGCAGGCAACGCTCGACGTGGCGGACACTGCCATTGGATACCATGCTCTTTTGGAACGCGCATACCCCTGAAAATTGCTTCCATACCCGGTATCACCTGCAGGTCGCGGTCAAAACCCAGGTTGTGCAAGTCCCGCAACTGCTCGAAATAATCGTCGCGTACCTCCACCCCGTGCTCCTGCCGGATAATCGCAAGAATATCGCGCTCCAGCAGACCCGGAAAACGGCGGCTGTATTCCTGCTCGCTCATCAGAAAACCGTAAGGCCTCAGCAATTGCAGCGTGGCGCGCACGGCAATGATCTCTGAATCGACGATAGTGCCGTCGTTGTCAAATAAGATGTGTTTAATCATGTTAGTGCGAAGTCGTTAGTGCGAAGTCCGAAGTCGTTAGTGCGAAGTCCGAAGTCGTTCGTGCGAAGTGCGAAGTCGTTCGTGCGAAGTCGGGTGTGACTTGTGGTAAAAGAGTGCGAAAGTACGAAGAACTTCAGGTTTGATCTGTTTACCTAAACACCAGACACCCTCTTTCCCAGCCGCATCGCGGGCTTCTCCAGTAAGTAATAAGACAGATGAGCCGCCAACAAGGTTCCCGCCAGCGCAACCGGGAATATCCAGAAGTCGGGAACATGAAAAAATCGCAGGTTTACGACCTTGACGACGCGAAAAGCAATCGGATGTAGCAGGTACACGCCGTAGGAAACCATTCCCAGCCACAAAAGCAACCGGTGAAACAAGCCGCGCAGGATGATCCCGCTGTGAAAAAAAGAAGCTGTTATCAGCAACGCCGCGATCGAAAACACTGCGCGGTTGCTGCCGCTTACCAGGTTGATTGCTGTTGCCCCAACGGGATATAAAAAAAGCAGTAAAGTGCTGAAAATCAGCATGATTCGCCAAAATGCAACTGGCAGTTTCGCCCAATTGTTTTTATAAAAAGCCATTGTCACACCTGCCGAGAAGAAAAAAGCGTGGTTGATCGCCTGTACATAGACATCCCACCAGATAAACTGCGGGGTATCTTCCATGATAAAAACGGATTGCGAAGCATAGTATATGGCGCAGGCAAATAACAGCGCCGTAACAGCCCATAAAAGCACCCGGCTTCTGACGGCCGGCAGCATCAGCAACGGAAAAGCAGTATAATACACCCATTCGCAACCGATGGACCAGGCGCCGGTAGCGATGTCTTTTGAAGGGTCGACGTACCCGAACAGGCAAGTCAGGTTCAGGAAAATCTGATGTGGTGTGTAGTCAATTTCATTGATCAAGATGGAGATAATCGTCGCCAACCAGAGCAGCGGGAATATACGAAACAAACGTTTTACGCCAAACCGGAGCAAGGATCGCCGGCGGCTGAAATCGGTGTTTTGATAGACGCTACCAAGCGCCAATCCGCTGATAACGAAGAAGATAGAAACAGCGTAAATGCCCAGCCTGCCCTGCGGCGTGGCAGGATTCCAGGCCCCGGTGATCCATTTTTCATAATGAAACACCAGCACAGCCAAAGCCATCAGGCCACGGAGGTAATCCAGCGAAGCGTAACGGGTTACACCGGAACTTTCCATTCGCGCAGAATTTCGCGCAGCGCTGCCGCACCCTCGAAATGGATACCGTTGATACCCACCACTTCTGCGCCTTCCACGTTTTTCAGGCTGTCATCGATAAACACAGCCTCTTCCGGCGTAACTTCATACCGATCCAGCAATATCCCGTAAATATCGGCAAACGGCTTGCGGGTTTTTTCTTCGCCGGAAACGACGATACCTTCAAACCAGTGCAGGAATTCGTAGCGCTGGAGCGCCACCGGAAAAGTTTCGTGGCTCCAGTTGGTCAGTGCCAGCAACCGGTGTTCGCCCTTGTCGCGAATTTCGCGCAGCAATTCCACTGTTTCGGGAATCGGGCCGCCCAGCATATCTTCCCAGCGGTCGTAAAAAGCGCGGATTTCAGGCTCCCAGTCCGGGTGCTCGGCTACCAGCATTTCCGTCGCATCCGACAACAAACGCCCTGCATCCTGTTCAATGTTCCATTCGTGGGTGCAGATATTTTCAAAGAAAAAACGGCGTCTTTCTTCATCCGGGATCAATTCGCGGAAAACATATTCCGGGTTCCAGTCAATCAGCACACCGCCGAGGTCGAAAATGATGGTAGAGATCATGGCTATTTTTTTTCGTGTTTTGGTTTTAGTGGTGGTGTTTGGCCCATTTTCAAGGGGTGCTTTGCCTGGTGTGAGGCTTCGGAGTACTTTGGCAAGTACCCCAAAATAGGGCCAAACACCAAACCACTACACCAAATAACGTTATCAGATAACTACATTAAAACGGAAGTGCATAATATCGCCGTCCGTCACCACGTATTCCTTGCCCTCGACGGCCATTTTACCGGCTTCTTTCACCTTGGCTTCGGAGCCGAGGGTCACAAAGTCATTGTATTTAATCACTTCGGCGCGGATAAATCCTTTTTCAAAATCGGAGTGGATTACCCCGGCCGCTTCCGGACCTTTAGCGCCGCGGCGTACCGTCCAGGCGCGCACTTCTTTCACACCTGCGGTGAAATAGGTAATGAGATTCAGCAACTTATAAGCCGAACGGATGAGGCGGTTCACACCGGGTTCACTCAGTCCCATCATTTCGAGGTATTCCTGGCGCTCTTCCAGGGTCTCCATTTCCGCGATTTGCGCTTCGATACCGGCGCAGATCATAATCACTTCGGCATTTTCTGCGGCGACTGATTTTTTAAAAGCCTCCGTGTGGGCGTTGCCTTTTTCAATAGCCGGTTCATCGACGTTGCAGACGTACAAAACGGGTTTGGCAGTGAGCAGCGACAGGTCGCGCTGCACCAGATTGCGGGCGTCTTCTTCCATGTCCGCGAGGAGTTCGCGCACCACGCGGCCTTTTTCGAGCTGCGCTTTAACTACAGTCAGCACTTCCAGTGCACGGATATCGTCTTTGCTGCCCATTCTGGCGGCACGGGCGGTTTTGTCGAGGCGTTTTTCAACCGTTTCCAGGTCTTTCAGGCACAATTCGAGGTCGATAATTTCTTTGTCGCGCACGGGATTGACGGAACCGTCCACGTGTACCACATTGTCGTCGTCGAAGCAGCGCACCACATGCACAATGGCGTCCACTTCGCGGATATTGGCTAAGAACTGGTTGCCCAAACCTTCCCCTTTGCTGGCGCCTTTGATCAGGCCGGCAATGTCCACTATTTCGACAGTCGTGGGTTGCGTATTTTGAGGCTCCACAATTTCGGAAAGTTTATCGAGCCGTTCGTCGGGCACGATAATGATCCCCACATTGGGTTCCTTGGTAGCAAAAGGGTAATTGGCTGCCAGGGCTTTCGCATTGGTCAACGCATTAAAAAGAGTAGATTTGCCGACGTTGGGCAAACCAACGATACCACACTGCAGTGCCATAGTAAGTAGTTATTCGTTATTAGTTATTGGTTATCAGTGTTGATAATCAAGCATTTGTAAAGAATTTAGGCTAAACTAATTCTGCACACCTACTTATATTGTAATGAATGAACGATTGCCCGGCGCAAGGTGTTCAGTATTTCTTTTTACTGTTGCCTTACCTTTGAGGGTATTTTAATATGTTGATGAGGGTTGATAAAGGTTGATGAGGGTTGATATACATCCACTCGAAAAACTTAATCTCTTGTACAACAAGCGGATAGAGATACTTCGTTCGAGTGGATGTATATCAACCCTCATCAACCTTTATAAACCCTCATCAACCTAAATTTCAAAACGGGCGCAAAAGTAAAAAAAATACCCTGAAGACCGATAGAAAATTACAATTCAACTGCATTTATGAACCACCTTGCCCATTGCTTTCTTTCTTTTAACGACGAAGACCTGCTTCTGGGTAACTTTATCGGCGATTTTGTAAAAGGCAACGACTGGAAAAAATACCCGGAAAAGGTGCAACAGGGCATTTTGCTGCACCGCACGATCGATTCATATACCGACAACCACCCGATGACCGACCGCAGTGTGACGCGTGTCAGACCTTACGCCGGGCGTTATTCCCCGCCCTTTACCGATATTTTGTACGACCACCTGCTGGCCATCCACTGGGAAAAATACACGGATGAGGCCTTCGATGTTTTTGCGGAAAAAACATACCGGCAACTGGAAAAAAGAGCCGCTGAAATGCCTGCCGTTTTGCAGGAACGCCTGCCCAAAATGATCGCCGGACAATTTCTGCATGGCTACACCCGTCGAGAAGGTTTGGAATGGGTGCTCGACAAGTTTAGCCTGCGCTTAGCCGGCAACTTCGACGCACAGGGACTGAGCCGCTTCTTTTTTGATGAAATTGACGCTTTTTCGGAAGACTTTAATGCGTTTTTCCCGGATTTGCTTGCAGTCTCCAGGGCCAAAGTGGCTACCTAAGATATACTGAATGTTGAATGGTTGAGCATGTTGATTGCCTGATTTTGGTTGGAGGCTCTGGCCGGGTAGCGGCTATGGGACCAGGGAAATTAATATCCTGTACAAAACCATCAGAGCCTCTAAGCGGGATGCTCTCACTTCTCTCACCTTCTCACATCTCTCACATCTCACTTCTCACTTCTCACTTCTCATGTTGCGTCTATTCGCCCTCCTTCCTCTTCCTCCCTTTCACTGCCCACAGCCAGACCACCCTCACCGCCATCACCTACAATATCCGTTTCGACAACCCGGGCGACGGTGAAGATGCCTGGCCCCTGCGCCGAGCGCAATTGGCCGCTCAACTGCGATTTTACGCGCCTGATGTCTTCGGCATTCAGGAAGGCCTGCACCGGCAGGTGGAATACCTGAGCGAGCAATTGCCCGCTTTTCAACGGGTCGGCGGCGGTCGCGACGACGGGAAAGAAGCGGGCGAATACTCGGCCCTGTATTTCCTAAAAACGCGTTTCGGGTTGCTCGAATCCGGCACCTTCTGGCTTTCGGAAACGCCCGGCGTTCCCTCCAAAGGCTGGGACGCTGCGTTGCCCCGCGTTTGTACTTATGCGCATTTGTACGACTCGCTGGCAGCAAAAAAGTGTGGGTGTTCAATACCCATTTCGATCATATCGGAAAAGAGGCGCGTCTTCGCTCAGCCGAACTTATTCTGTTGAAAATCAAGGAATTGAACAAGGAAAACGAGTCGACTATTTTGATGGGCGATTTCAATTCCTGAGCCGGGAGAACCACCTGCCGCCCTGCTCGGCAGTGCGCTCAAGGATACGCGCGCTGTCAGCCAGGAACCCGCTTTCGGCCCCGAAGGAACCTTCAACGCTTTCAAATTCCATGAGCCGGTGAAACGCCTGATCGACTATATTTTTATCACTGGAAAAGATATACGTGTGAAACAGCACGCTGTGTTGAGCGATTCGCGAAACTGCCATTATCCGTCGGATCATTTGCCGGTATTGGCCAGGTTGGAATATTGAAAAAAACCGGCGCCACCACAAACAGCGTGGATATAGTCAGGTTTGAGTGGTTTGAAAGGGTTTGATGTTTTTCCCCTTTCGGGGGCTCCCGCCGCGTTTTCTTTCACACCCCCTTTGCGTTGACTATACATCGACCTCAACAATTTTCATCCGAAAAACATCTTTTCCGCTATATTTGCAGGCGTAAATAGTTATCCGTTATTGGTTACCAGTGCTGATAACGGATAACTAATAACAGATAACTATAAGCGGAAGTAGCTCAGTGGTAGAGCATTGGCTTCCCAAGCCGAGGGTCGCGAGTTCGAATCTCGTTTTCCGCTCCTCATTTTCTACAAACCGGATCGAAGTGGACATGTGCGGGGTCGTAAGACCCACGCACGGCGGCAACGCTTGGCTTATCAACAAACTAAAGCCATTGGTTATCACTCATTATTGAGCCAAGCGTTACTGCTGCGCGTCTTACGACCCCGCACATGTCTAACGCCGCTATTCCAAGCGCATTAAGTGTCTATTTTACAATAAAAAATCCCGAACTTTTCTTCAGTGAAAAATTCGGGATGTCTCATGTTTTAGCGCACAATTTATCTCTAACGCAGTATAATTTGAGTAGCAATGCGCCTTTCCTGTCCTTTTAGCACCAAAACATAGGCGCCTGGCGGCAACCCGGGAGGAAACAGCAAATCTTCCGTTTGTTCACCTGTATTAAAATTCCGGGACGTAAAAAAGTCGTGTATCAACCGACCGTTCATATCCATCAGGTGCAAGGAAAGTGCAGTGGCTTTTTTTATTTCAAAAGAAAAACGTGCTTGTGTACCAATTGGATTGGGATAGACAAGAACAGTATTATCGGTATGCCCTGATTCCTCAAAGATACCCAGGCTAAGTTCTGTCGCAAACCGGAATACGACACCGTCGGTGAAAAGGCTGTCTATGGTTGCACGAACAAAATGCGAACCACCTACCACCAACCTTCCCTGCTGATCGAGTAAGCCGGCTCTGCCGTCCCCGACAGCGCCGGTAACAATCTCTCCATTTACACCAAAAGACGAATCAGGTTGGCCATCAGGCAACAATTGGCGGATCCATATCAGTGTGTCAAATAAAGATGGATTCGGTAGATTGGTCCATTCCAACAGTTTCCCGTTGGATGTTAAAACCATATTATTGCCATAGGCAGCAACAAAACCATTTTGACCAAAGGACAAATCAAGTGAACCGTCTGCTGTAAACAAGCCAATGCTATTGCCGCCGTGAGCATAAAACTTCCCCTCTTCCGTAAGCCACAAATCTCTTACGTAATTGAATCCCGGAGCTACAAGATGTGTTGCCACGCCTGCAGTCCCAAAATCAATATCTGGCGTACCATCAGCCATAAATTTTGCTAATAAAACCGAATAACCGCCTCCACCATTATACAACATTTGTCCGGCGCAAAGAATTTTGCCGTCTGGCAAAACAGCCATTTTATGGAAATCAGAAACTAAAAATTCCTCTGAAGAAACAATACCGCCTGTTCCGAATGAAGCATCCGGCGAACCATCGCTGTTCAGTTTTATCAGTACGTATTTCGGATTACTTTGCAGGGTAGCATAGGCAACTCCACAGAGCAATATTTTACTATCGGGCATTATCAAAATTTCCCCTGCATACATCCTGTTGAAACCAAAGTCCGTAAAAATAACGCCTCCTTGTCCAAATGATATATCCTGGCTTCCATCTGGTAAAAACCGGGAAAGTAAAATACTATGAGGCGTATTGGGTAAACTATATCCATCAGAAAGCATCATGATTTTGCCATCTGGTAGCGTCGCTATTGTTCTTACATATTCTTTGCCCGGTATTAATTCGTAAATACGAATACCAAAGGAGGTGTCTACTTTCCCATCTGACAATAACTTATACATAAAAGAGGCGCCTACTTGATCGCCAAAAAAAGACGAATGGTTACTTCCTGCCACCAATATACTGCCATCGGGAAGAATTGCCATCCGATCGATTACATCCCATTGCCCACCCACGGTTGTAATAGTGGATCCATTTAATCCAAAGGTTATATCAAGATAACCTGGTTGGGCAACTGATTTCAGAGAAAAAGTAAAAAATGAAAAACAAAGGAGAAGTAGATGTTTCATAACAGTTTTATTTTAAGATATATAATAATTCATCTTTATCCAGATCGGACAGGCTGGCCCGATTGATTAAAAAACCCGCATTTTCATCTCTGACCCGCACAAATCCCAGCCTTTCCACCAGCGCCAGCGCCTTTAAATTCTGCCGGGTAGTAATGGCAAAAACGTGTTGAAGTCCCATTTGTTGCTGCCCGAAATCAATAGCGGCCTGAATCGCTTCCTTCATAATGCCCTGCCCCCGGAATGCGGTGCGCAGCACGCAACCCAGTTCGCCGGCACCGTCCCGCAATCCGCGGTAATAACCGCAGGTACCCATGATGATGTTACTGTTTTTATCGGCAATGCCCCAATGAATGGTATCGCCGTTGTGGTAATCCCGCTCGATTCTTTGCAGCATTACCAGCGCTTCGGCGGTATCGGCAGCCGGTTTGCCGTCGTAAAACGAAACTTCGAGGATATGATCCAGGTCGGAAAGAACGATTTCCCGCAGGATGATACGGTCTGCAAGAATCGTTGGAAAAACATCGTAGGGTGGCAGGTGCATGACATTTGAATGAATTAGGCACTGTTCTTGGCAAAACAAACATCGGGAATTTTCAATCGCGACGATATACAAACTGTTGGTATTTACGCGTTTAGCCCTTACTTTTAAAAAATCCGGTATTTTTACCAAAAAAAAATGCAAACCCGCTTTGCGATTTATTACTATGAGAAACTTGTTTTTGCTATTACTAACACTCCTCGCTGTTGCAGCAAGCGCTCAAAAAACCACCCTGCTGATGCCCAAACAAGGCACAGAACCGGCGCCCACGCCGGCGACTTATTCGACGCCCAGCACCATAATCCCGGCCAGAGGCGATTCCCGCCGGGCCGCAGCCGTATCCAAAGTGCAAAGAACCACAACGAGTACCGCTAAATCAGGAGCAACAGACGGCGACCTCCGCCCGATGACGTACAGCACCGTCAGCGAGGCCGCCCCGAATCCGGCGACTACGGTAACGGTGAATGGAAAGGAACAGCTCCGGGACGTCCGGAAAGGCAGGGGCCAGGTTCATTTCGGAGTATTTACACCGGTAAATGAATTGTATTTTATCCAGTTCGGCGTGTTTTGCAATGATACGCCGGTGACCCACGCTCCGGCGGTAGATGGCGTGTACTTAGTCTGGCACGCCGAGAGCACCTGCCCGGGTGGCACCCAGGGCGCCGCCTATATTGTGAAAGGCCTGCCGACGGCTGAAGAAGCCAAAGCGGAAGCGAAACTGCTGATGTCACAAGGGATCGAGTGCTGGTACAACCCGGTGCTGACCGGCGCGAAGGTGGAGATTATCGGGGTGCGGTAAGATGGTCAAATGGAACACGGATTGAAGATTAAAAGGGATGAGAATGAGGATGAGGAATGATAATGGCCGCTCTATAATGAATCAGATTTCTCTTTTTCGAGCGGCCATTATCATTCCTCATCCCTCATTCCTCATCCCTTTTAATCTTCAATCCGTGTTCCAGGCACCCCTAATCTTCCTCCGTTTTTGCCTCCGTCGTCTTACCTTTTTTATCCACCACCACCACGCGGGAGCCGCCTTTCAGTTTACGGGCAATAGCCGCATAAGGGCCGGTTACTACTTTTTCACCTTCCTGGATACCGCTGAGAATCTCGATATAGTCGTTGTCCTGGATGCCGGTTTTGACCTCGCGCATAGCGACCGTATCGCCTGTCACGACGAATACAATTTCTTTGATATTATCCAGGTCTTTTTCCTTTTCTACTTTTTGCGGGTTAGCACCCTCTTCTTTGTTCACCTTCTTTTTATCTGCGTCTTCGTCGCGGGCCGTTACGGCAATCAGGGCTACACTCAGGGTGCTGTCTGCCGTATTGGTATAAATGTCCACAGACGCGGACATACCGGGGCGGAAAGGATATTGGCGCCCGTCTTTGATCATATCG
Organism: Lewinellaceae bacterium; assembly: GCA_016711435.1. GTDB lineage: Bacteria > Bacteroidota > Bacteroidia > Chitinophagales > Saprospiraceae > M3007. Next base: position 47,293 of record JADJSY010000084.1, on the reverse strand, counting down.
ACGTAGGAATTGGCGTCAACACGAATTTTTACAACAAAATTGGTCACCTGGTCGGAGTTGAGGCTGGCGCCCGTGGTACCCACATTGCTGGCGCTGTTGGCAATTTCGGTCACCTTACCTTTAAATTTTCGGCCTAAATAGGCATCTACTTCCACATCTGTTTCATCGCCGACGCTGACTTTCAGGATGTCGTTTTCGCTCACATCCACCTGGACTTCCATGGAGCGAAGGTTGGCAATACGCATCATTTCGGTACCGGCCATTTGCAGGGTACCTACCACACGTTCGCCTTTTTCGACGTTGAGTTTGCTGATAATACCGCTCACCGGCGCTGTGATAATAGTTTTTTGCAAACTGGTGCGGAGTTCTTTCAAGCGGGCATTGGCGCTGTTAATGCCATAATCGGCTACCCGGACATTTTCGCGGGCGCTGCTGAGGTTACTTTCTGCCGATTTGAGGCTGGCGTCGGAAGCAGCCAGCGCACTTTCTGCCGCGCGCAGGTTGCCCAGCGAAGTATCAAATTCGGAAGCGGAAATAACACCTTCCTTGTACAGTTTTTCATTGCGCTGGTGGGCATTGCGCGCCACTTCCAGCTGGGAAACCGAGCGTTGCCGGTCCGCCTTTAACTGATCTATCTGCGCGGAACTGCCCTGCACATTGGAAGAGGAAATTTGACGCTGGGAGCGGGCGGTACTTACAGATGCCTGCCCCTGTTCGAGTGCGCTCTGGTATTCGTCGGGGCGGATTTTGGCTAAAATCTGACCGACGGTGACCGAGTCGCCTTCTTTGACGTAGAGTTCGATAATTTCACCCGATACGTCGGAACTGATCTTTACTTCCGTTTCGGGGAATATTTTGCCACTGGCGCTGACCATCTCGCGAATGGTACGGCGTTGTGCCGCTTCGGCGTTTACCTCTTCGCCTTTCGGTTTCTGGCGGGCTTTGATGGCAGCAGCCACCACAAGCAACACAAATATTCCAATTAAAGCATACAAGAGGGTTCTTTTCCGTTTTGGCGCTGCGTTTTTCATGTTTCGATTTAAGTATTTTTTTACTGATAACAGCCACAAGGTTAAATCAGGTAGCAGCGGGGGGGAAAATAGTTGGATAAATGACCGAATTCAGCGGATGAAATTCGGCAAAACGAGGGCAATGTAATCAATGGCCTCTACAAACCTTCTTATGAGTGTGCAGCAAACCGGGCTACCAAACATCGGACAACCCTGTTAAAAAAGGCCCCAAACCCAGGCGACCAACATGGCCGCTACTTTCCAGATTCCCCAGATCAGGCCGATAAACAGGATGAAAAACAAAATGCCGAGGAATAACACCGATCCTTTGGCATTGGGCTTTTGCTCGCCGGATGCGTAGTACTCCCGCAGCAGATTAACATTGCGGCGATTGGCCTTGAAGCCGAAATCAAACAGGTCGCCAATAATGGGTATAATGCCTACCAGGGCGTCGAGCACCATATTCCCCATCATCTGGAGCATGAGCAACGGTCCTGCGCCGCGTTTCATCATGGTGCGGAACAAAATGCCGGATACCACAAAACCTGCCATGTCGCCCACATAGGGTATCAGGCCGACCAATCCGTCCAATCCGAATCGAATATTCGTGCCGGGAATGACAAATTGGTTGTCGAGCAGTTTGGCCATCGCTTCTAAGCGGGCCATGTCGGGATCGTTGGTATGGTCGGGCATGTTCGTGTTTAGTGTTTGGTGTTTCGTGTTTGGGGGTGCTTCGCCCTTGGCCGTGTTAGGTTTGAGGGTGTTTGGGGTGTTTGTTTGAGTGTTTGAGGGTGGATCACGAAACACCAAGAGTAAACACCCCAAAACACCAAACACCAAATACCAAACACTAAACACGGTCAACGTATGCGCAGTCGCTGTCCGATTTGAATAGCGTCGCCGGTCATATTATTAATCTGTTTGAGGCGCGTAACCGTCAGGTTGTAGCGCTTGGAAATATTATACAGCGTATCGCCCTTCACCACCTGGTGGTATCCGTCGGGCACCGGCGTGGTAGGCACGTTTGTATCCGGATAATTGGGTGTCGAAGGACTTGTCGGCGGGGTTGTGGGTGTCCAGACGCCGCCCGGAACCGGGTCGGGCGGATAGGTAGTACCGCTGGTGGCCGGTGGAGGCGAAGGTTTTACGGGTGGTGTTACCGGCGGAACCGATGGGGTCGGCTGGCCGGGGATGGGATCATTTCCACCGATTTCGGGCAATAATTCACCATCGTCAGGTGTCATGGTGCCTGGCGCGGGCGCATTGGGCGCCGTGGGTATCACGCCGGGCTGAGTCGGTAGCGGATCGTTGGTAATATCGCGCAGACGGGGAACATCGCCGGCTTTGCGTTTGGTTTTCAGGTATATTTTTTCACTGACAGCCGGTTCCTGACCTGGTTGCAGGTTATTGCGGAGCAGTAGTTTATCTAATTTCACGCCATACAGTTGAGATATATCGAACATCGTCTGTCCTTCATTGACAAAATGTTCATTGGCGCGTCCCCGCCATTTATCTTTTTTGGGCTGGATATAAATGCGGGTACCGGGTTTCAATTTAATGCCCGGCGAATAACCCCGATCATTGTAGTCCGCCACTTTGGTAGTGTTGAGGCGATAGGCCCGGGCTATTTCGTCCAATGTTTCAGATTCGCGTGTGACGACGACTTTCACGTCGTTGACCCTGCCGATGCGGTTGGTCGGCGCATTGACTACGGGGCCGCCGCCCGGGCCGGTGGGCTGCGGCACGCCGCCGGGTGTGTTGGGTGTGGAGGTCGGGGTGCTGCCCGGCCGGTCGTATTCAAAGAGCCGGTAGCGCTCGATCAGGTTGATGAGTTGGCTGGAATAAGCCGGGTTGGTGGCATAACCCGCAGATTGTAGTCCGCGCGCCCAACTTTTGTAGTCGGTGCGGTCGAGGTTGAACAAAAAGCCGTAGCGGTTATACTTTTTTGGGTCGCGCAGAAACTCGCCATGGTCATGGAAACTCTCCGCCACTTCGCCGTATTTTCGGAAACAGGATTCGATGGAGTTGCCGTCTTTGTCCTTGTCATCGTCCGTTTTGTAGTACGTTTTTCCAATCCATCCACCAGCGCATTTGATACCGAAGTGGTTGTTGGCATTTTGCGCCAGATCGCTGGTACCCGCAGCGCTTTCCAGGATTCCCTGTGCCAGGATAATACTTGCCGGTATTCCGCCGCGTTCCATTTCAGTGATAGCGGCATCTTTGAAGCGAGACACATAATCCATATTGCGGTCGCCGGTAGCGCTGTATTGAGCCGGGGCAAGGCTCGAGTCCGCATTTTTATCCACATCTTTAGAGGAAGTGGAGGAGGCGGATTTGAATATATTACAGCCGGATGAGGCCAGTGAAGCCAAAAAAAGCAAAGTGAATAGGTTTCTCATACTGTTGATCGAGTTTTCGAGTGTACGGTATTGTTTCGGTGGTATAGCGCAAAAGTAAACGCGTTTCTGAAAAATCTATTCTGTTTATTTTTCAAGTTGGGCTTGAATAGTCCGAAGTCATCAATGCGAAGTCGATAGTCCGAAGTCGATAGTCTGAAGTGCGAAGTGCGAAGTGCGAAGTCTGAAAAAGGTTGGATGGTTTGAGATGGTTTTTCCAAAAACAATTCGATTTTTGTGCGCACCATTGCAATGTGTGGCACACCTTCATCTTACGTGAGGTGTGCCACACTTTACTGAACACTCCCAAAAAAATCAAACCGATATAATATGAAAACACCACTTTTCTCTTCCCTGCGAAACACATTCCGATTAGCGGGTTTCGCGCACCACCGGGAACAATCCATTGACGATATTCTTGAAAAACAGGAACAGGCAGCCCTTTCCCGCCGCAAATTCCTGAAAACAGGCGCACAGGCCGGCATGTTGCTCGGTCTCGGCGGCAGCGCGGCAGCAGGCGAACTGCTGTTATCCGGGCTTTCCCGAAAATACAAAATCGCCATTGTCGGGGCCGGTATGTCCGGTTTGAGCGCGGGCTACGTATTGCGGCGCAAAGGGGTGGAAGCCACCTTGTTCGAGGGCGACAAACGCGCCGGCGGGCGCATCAAAAGTGCACGAATCTTCGGTGGAGGCACGATTAATACGGAAATCGGCGCCGAATTTATTGATACCGTCCACCAGGATATGCTGTGGTTTGTACGGGCTGTCGGTTTGCAGGACAAACTGATGGATGTCGAAACGGATCATTTCGGACAACGCGACGCTTTTTTTATCGACAATCAGCACTATCAATTGCGCGACGTGCTCCTGGAACTGAAAGAAGTTTATCCACGTATTCTGGCTGATCAGGAAAAACTGGAAGGCCGGCATGCCGCCGCCCTCGACCGGATTTCCATGGCGGAGTATATCGACAAATTGCCGGTAAATACCTGGATGAAAAAGATGTTGCATGCGGCATATATCGGCGAAAACGGCCTCGAAACGACGGAACAAAGCGCCGCTAATATGCTGAGCATCTTTGAAATACGCAACGAGAATTTTTATCCGTTCGGCAACAGCGACGAACGTTTCAAGGTCATCGGCGGCAATGAACAGGTGCCGCAGGGACTGGCCCAGATACTGGGCAATCAGATCCGCTACGAACACAAGTTGCGCGCTATCCGGGAAAACAGCAACCGCAGCCTGACGCTTGTTTTTTCCGAAAACGGTACTACCCGCGAGGAAACGTTCGACCTCGTCATCATGACCCTGCCCTTCTCGGTGCTCCGCGATATAGACATTCAAATGGAGTTGCCCGCAGCCAAACGGCAGGTCATCCGCGAACTGGGTTATGGCACCAATGCCAAGTTTATCATCGAAACGCAGACCCGCAGCTGGCGACAGGCGGGCTACCGGGGTTTTCTTTTCAATGAACGCATCCACAATGGCTGGGACAGCGCTCAAATGCAGCACAACAACGAAGGAACGGGCACTTTTACCTGCTACTTCGGCGGCGAACGCGGTAAAAATGCCGCCAAAGGCACCGAACAGGAACAAATGGCCCACATCATTCCAACGTTGGATGCTGCTTTCCCCGGCACCCGCGTCCACCTGACCGGACAAATGGAACTGGCGCACTGGACCGCCAACCCATTCATTCGCGGCAGTTATTCCTGCCCGAAGCCAGGTCAGGTCACCGCTTTTGAAGGCGTCGCCTTCGAGCCGGTACGCCGCCTTTATTTTGCAGGCGAACATTGCAGTACCGATTTCTGGGGTTTTATGAACGGCGCAGCGGAAACGGGCCGGAAAGCGGCGGAAAAGGTACTTAGAAAAATAAAGCGGTGAGGTGAGGTGAGGCGTCCTTTGGGCATTTGGTTGTATTTTCAGGGGTTTTCAGGCCTGTAATCGTGAATCGTGTGTGTATGGTGTTTAGTGTTTCGGGGCTTCGCGTTTGGCATTTGTGAAAATTTGGCCAAAATATCAACTACTGCCAAACGCGAAGCCCCCGAAACACTAAACACCACACACTAAACACGATTCACGATTACAGGCCTGAAAAACCAAGACTAAAATATAACCCGACGCCAAGGGGGATGTCTCTCACCCTCTCACTTCTCACCTCTCACTTCTCTATTTTGCACCTCGCTCACCTCACCTTAGTCGTTGCCGACTACGACGACGCCATCCGGTTTTACACCGAGAAACTGCATTTCACACTGCTGGAAGACACCGTATTAAGTGCCACCAAAAGATGGGTGCGGGTAGGGCCGAAAGGCTCGACCGAATGCAGCCTGCTGCTTGCAAAAGCCGCCAATGCGGAACAGGAAAGCCGCATCGGAAACCAGACCGGCGGACGTGTTTTTTTGTTTTTGTATACCGACAATTTCTGGAGAGATTACCAGGACATGTTGGAAAATGGTGTCACTTTTATTCGGGAACCTGTGGAAGAAATATACGGTACCGTTGCCGTTTTTGAAGATTTGTACGGCAATTTGTGGGATTTGCTGGAGCCGAAATAGTTATTGGTTATCCGTTATTAGTTATCAGGGGTGGTAACGTCTGGCTCAGGGTTTATAGGATAGCCAAAGGCTGCCACCCCTGATAACTTATAACATAACAGATAACTACTTATTCTTTTCCCTAATCATTTCAGCAGCGATACTCACCGCAATTTCCCGGGCCGTTTTACTAAAAATGGGCAGGCCGACGGGTGCAAATACCCTGTCCCAACAGGCAGGATCGAGGCCCTCGGCTGCCAGTTCTTCCCGCAGCGTTTGCAGTTTTTGCCCACTGCCCAACATGCCCAGATAAAACCAGTCGCGCTCCAGCAACTGCCGGAAGATCAACTTGTCCTGGCGGTAACCGATGGTCATAATCACTGCGTAATCGTCGGGCGTACTTTGCAGCGTTTCGGCCAGTCGAGTATATGAAATGATGTGTTTTTCATGCGCGAACCGGTTTTGTTCCAGGGTATTTAGGCCCTCCCGATCGTCATAAATTTTGATATAAAAACCAAGAAAATATAGCACTTCGGACAAGGCCAGCCCCACGTGTCCGCCGCCAAAAATATGCACAACAGGCTGATAATGAAGTATTTCCCGGTATTCCCATGCACTGTCTTCTATGTGGTATCCGACCGGTTTGTCCGGCTGGGCGCTTTCCAGCGTCAATCCGGCGGCATCGACGCGCAAATATTGCCCGGCTTCCTGCCCGGCGATTTGCCCGACTAACGGCAGATGTTCCGTGTCGAGTGGAATAAAACAAACCAATTGGCTGCCCGAACAGATCATGCCCGACTGATCGGTGCTGTGTTGTTTGTCGTGGTACTGGCGCATGGTGGTCAAGCCGACGGATGGTTGCGCCAGCATTGTTCTGGCTTTTTCCACCAATTTATGCTCCATGATACCGCCTCCGATGGTGCCCAGGATAGCGCCGTCGGCAGCAACAGCCATTTTAAAACCCTGCCGTCCCGGAGAGCTGCCTTCACTTTCCAGGACGAGCAACAACATGGCCGGAATATGATCGCTCAGTTTTTGCTGCAAAAAATGCCAGATGTCCATCAAATCTTCCTGTTTTCCAGTATTTTTTTGAAAGAACGGCTCCTGATTTCATCCAGGGTCAGGCCGGTTTTTAATACCTCGGCCTCTGTGATGGCGCCGCTGTTCAGCGCCCGCAGGAAATAATTGAGCAAGCCCTGTCCGGTAGCGGCGTCGTCGAACACATCGCCGATCAGGGTGGCCCGGGCGGCCTTTTCTACAAAGGTTTTGAGGCGTTCCACCGCATCGTCGTAACTTTCCAGAAAGAAAGCATACACGGCGGTGTACCGCATCGGCAATTGCGCCGGATTGAGGTCCCAGCCCTGGTAAAAACCGTTCCACAACGAATGCCGAATGTGGTCGTAACCTTTTTTCCAGGCGCGGTGTACGATGTCGCGGTTTTCTTCTAATTGCGAGGTTGTCAAATTATCGCCCCGGTGCGGACCGATCGGCATGGTGTTGGTGGCCCCGTCGGAAAGCCAGATGCCCGTATGCGCCAGCGCCACTTTGGTGACGTGGTGCGCAAAATCGCAGACCGGGTGGTTCATTTCCTGGTATTTGGCGGTTATGCCGCAGGAGGCCGTGTAGTCGTAAGTGCCAAAATGGGTCGCAATCAGACGGCCTTTTCCGGCGCGTATAAAACGCATCAGCGGGTTCGTTCCCTCGTCGTCCATGATCGACTGCGTGGTTTCGACCATCATTTCCATTTTGAGCGCGCCGCTTTCCAGGCCCAATTCCGTTTCCAGGATTTCAAAAAAGGAAACCAGCGTACTCACCTGTTCGGGAATGGTCACTTTGGGCAGCATCACGATAAAATTATTCGGTAGCCGGCCCTCGGAAGCGCCGACCAGCGTACTCACAAAAATATCGAGCGTACGCAGTCCGCGCTCTTTCATTTCTTCCGAAAACGGCTTGATCCGGATGCCGATAAAAGGCGGCAGGGTACCCCTTTGCATACCTTTTACACATTCGATCGCAGCATCGCGGGCGGTTTGGTCTTCTTCTTCATTGCTACGGTTGCCGTAGCCGTCTTCAAAATCGATCCTGAAATCCTCCACGGCTTCAGTTTGCAGTTTTTGCAACACCTTGTGGTAAATCTGGTATGGCAAATGGGCCGGGTGTTTGCGCTGTTGCGCCGCTGTCAGCGATTCGTAATCGTTTTTCAGTTGTTCCGCCGATTGCTGGAGCGTGTCTAATTTCTCGCTGCCCTGCAACTGAAATATTTTGCCAAAGCGGATAAAATCCGGCGCATACAGGTGAAATGCCTCCAGGGCTTTTTCAGCCAGACCCGCTGTGGTGTTGTATTTGAACAGGTTGGCGCCGCCGTACACAGTATGCACGGCTTGCCGCTCCGGCCGGTCGCCCGGGTATTTTCCGTTAAATGCCGTGTTGGCTTTGCTGAGTTCGGAAAAAGTTGCGCTTTTTTATCTATAGGTATACTCATTTCTTTGAAAAGAGAGGTGAGAGGTGAGAAGTGAGAAGTGAGAAGTGAGAGACATCTCCTTTGGCGGCCCTTATGGCTTGGGATTGGGTGTTTCAGGCCTGTAATCGTGAATCGTGTTTAGTGTGTGGTGTTTAGTGTTTCGGGGGCTTCGCGTTTGGCGTTTGTGGAAATTCGTTTATCGGTTATCAGTCTGGTTGGCCTTTGTAATAATGCGATCTGGCCAACAAAAGCCAATTCATTGAATTTGTCCACCGGTCCTCCGAGCGATTCGCCCGATCGGTGATAACCGTAATTGCTTTGGTTCCTTCGCGCCGGGTGACACCGGTTGGGACGTTTTAGCCATATTTGGGCGATTTTGATTGGTTTTAACGCGTGATTCGCATTATTAATTAAAGCCAAGCGCTTCCAGACTGATAACCAATAACTGATAACCGATAACAATTCAACTCCCCCGGTACGTCGAATATCCGAACGGATTGAGCAGCAGCGGCACATGATAATGTTGGGCGTCGGGCACTTCAAACTGTATCAATACTTCCGGGTAAAACCCTTTGGTGCGGTGGGCGGCAAAGTAAGCGCCCGTTTCAAATACGATCTGGTAGATTCCGGGGGGCAGCACCCGGCTGGGCGGAAGCAGATCGGCGATTCGGCCATCGGCATTGGTAACACCCTGGCAAAATGTTTCCCAAAGCTGTTTTTTGTTCTGGTGTTGCAGGCGAATACTCAGGTCGCGGGCCGGCGAACCGCTGGAGGTATCCAGTACGTGCGTGGTGATCTGGCTAACCGGCAACCAGTTCCAGTCGGCGTCGGGCAGCAGTTTTTTCAGGCGCAGTACGGTAATTTTATGCTGCTCGCCCATCGCGATATGGATTTCCTCGTCCCGGCTGTTTTTCAAACGATCCTGCAGCAGGCGCAACATTTCGGATGCCGATTTGCCCGTGGCAAAAACGATAAAAATAAACCCGAAGCGGCTTTCATACGCCTGGTTGGCCGCAGCCAGCGCTTCGATAACTTCCCGGGAAGCCTCGTTGACGCCTGCCTGTTCGCGGCCCGCCAGGTGCTGCGTAGCGGCAAATTTTTTGGTTAAACTTTCCACATCCCCGATTTTGGGATGCTGGGTAAACGCTTCCAGCCAGTCTTCCTGACCGCAGACTTCGTACCAGCATTTTTCCGCCTGATGAATTAACACTTTTTCAGAAGTAAACGGGAAATGCGCCATCACACCCGACACCCAATGATGACTGCCGCAACAACTGTAGAGGAATTTTTCCACTTCCGCGACCGGAAGGGTATGAAAAGAGGATAATTGCATGTTTCAGGAATAATTTACCATACTTTTTTGTTGATGATTACCGATTGATTATTGATAATTGCTGATATAAGGTGGCGTCTCCAGCCATCAAAAATAATAAATCCTCAATCGTCAATCATCAATAAACAGAAGCAGTTACTTCACACGCGCGCCCTGCTCGATCCAGCAGCGCACGAGGTTTCTTTCTTCCGGCGTCATACCGGTTTTATTGTTTTGCGGCATGGTCATCGTTGTGACCACCCGTTCCATGATTTTGTCTTTCATTTTTACAATATCCTCGGGCGTGTCGTATACCACGCCATTGGGCGGCGCCGTCCAGGTATCGTCGGTCGGTTTGGAGGAGTGGCAACTCGTGCACCTTTGGGCAATAATGGGTTGCACCTGGGCAAAACTGACTTCCTCACATGCGTCCGGATTCAACGCCGGGGCCGTAATCATCACTGCTGACAACAGGATCAGCACGGAAACGGGCGCTACCCAGACGGAGAGTTCGCCTTTTTCGCGCAGGTTGAGGTAATGTTTGATCCCGGCAGTACCCAGCGAAATGATGAGCAAAACCAGCCAGGGGCGCGCATTTCCAAAAGTACTCGGAAAGTGGTTGCTGACCATAACGAAAAGCACGGGCAGGGTAAAATAGTTGTTGTGCAAGGAACGCAGGCCCGCATTTTTTCCCAGCGAAGGATCGAGCGGTTTGCCTTCTTTTGCGGCCCTGACCATCGCTTTCTGGGCCGGAATAATGTTGAAAAAGACATTGGCAGCCATGATCGTCCCCAACATGCCCCCGAAGTGCATGTACGCCGCCCGGGCGCTGAAAACCTGTGTGTAGCCATAGGCAAAACCGGCGGCGATCAGAAAACCCAGGAGCGCAAACCAGATGCCTTTCCCAACTAATTTCGTTTTACAAAGTGCATCGTACAGCAGCCAGGCAACCGCGAAAGAACCCATTCCCAACGCAATCGCCCATGCGGGAGCGATGTCCAGCACATTTTTATCAATCAAAAAAGCGGAGGCGTTGAAATAATACACCACAAACAGCAGCGCCACGCCGGATATCCAGGTGAAATAGGCTTCGTATTTAAACCAGTGCAAATCACGGGGTATTTCCTTCGGCGCAATCTTGTATTTTTCCAGGTAATAAAAACCGCCGCCATGCACTGCCCACAAATTTCCGGCCAGTTCGTCGCGCACGTTTTTGGTGCGGTTCAGGGCATTTTCCAGAAAAACAAAATAGAACGACGCGCCGATCCAGGCAATCCCGAAGGTGATGTGCATCAGCCGAACCACAATATTCAGCCATTCCATCAGGTGCCTTTCCCAGGGCGTCCCCAACACAAGGAAGTAGGTGTATCCGAGCAGCGCAACGATGGTCAGCACGATGCCGAAGTACAATATGCCCTGACTTTCGCCCATTTTTTCCATCCAGAACGTGTTGTCCGGTTTAGCCGCCTGGTCTTCCAAATCCTTTTCTTTCCGCATCGCAACGGCCACCGAATAGGTTGTGCGTATCAGCAAAACCAGGATCAGCAGGAGGGCGATGTAGGCGAGGGTGTAGAGCATGAGAGAGGTGAGAGGTGAGAGGTGAGAAGTGAGAGGTGAGAGGCGTGTTCAGTGAGTCGTGAGTCGTGAGTGGTGGTGTAGTGTCCACGATGACTTGGAGATGACTTGTTGCCCTGCTTCGGCTTCGACTGGACTTCGCACTGATGACTTCACTTCGGACTTCTTCACTTCCAAGAGCCGCAGTCGACTGACACCGCCATCCGGGAAAATATTGAGGCGAATATGCGAAATTTGGTCGTGGTTTTTGATCTGACTTTCAAAAACGTGTTCCCAGTCGGCGCTGAGTTTTTGTTCCGGCAGCAGTTCGATCCATGAGACCCGGCCATGCAGCACCTCCTCATCGTTATCGCTCAGGCAGCCTTCGATAGAGCAACGGTCGGGGTAATTGCCTTTAAAATGGCAGGTATCGACCACTATTTTTTGAATATGTCCCGGACGTGCCAGCCGGACGATCACCCAGTCGCGGTTGCCGGGCGTCCGGTTGCGTTTGGTTTCCCAGCCGTCGCCCATATTCACGCCCCGGCCGGGCATGAGCAGGTTGCTCATGTCGCTGAAAAACATATCGTTGCAGTGAATCGCCCGCGCGCCGTTTACCGCAGCGGCCAGGTCAACCAATTGCCCCGGCGCAACCTCGTTCCAGTTTTTATGCACCTCGCCGTACACTTTGAGTCGTGCCACACCGCCATCCGGGTAAATATGCAGGCGCAGGTGCGTAAAAATGGCTTCCGACGCACAGGCATAAAAATTCCGGCTGCCTGCGTCCAACGGTGATTTGGGCAGTATTTCCACCCAATCGACCCGCGCATTTCCCCAATCCGACACCTGCACATCCGGGCCGATATACGCCGCTTCTATCGAGGCATGGGGCGGATGATTGCCCAGAAAAAAGTGTGTGTCGATGTCAAAACCTTTTATTTTTCCGGCTGTGGCCAATTGCACCACACACCAGTCGTGGCCGGGCGTACGTTTGCGGCGGCTCTCCCAGCCGTCCATCCATTTACCGCGGTCGGTGTACTTGTCGGCAATAAAAATGCCCCGGCCCGGCTTGATCAGGTTTTCCTTTTCGGCAAAAAAATCGTCCGTTGCGTATAACACTTTACCGCCCAGTCGCTCTGCTGCGAGGTCCGTAAATTCCGCAAATGCGGGGGCTGTTTTTTCAATTTCTGTTACTTTCGGAGCAAGCATCTTCCTGCGTTTTTGGTGATGATCTGGTTGTTTTTGAACACTAATTGTCCGTCTACGTAGGTTTCCAGTACCGCGCCCTGCAAATGTTGTCCAATGTACGGACTGATCGGATGCCGGAACCGTATCTGTTCTTTGGTTACTTCAAAGGCTGTTTCCGGCGACCACACGACGAAATCTGCATCGCTACCTGGCTGGAAAACACCTTTTGCCGGCCATATTTGTAAAAACTGCGCGGGATGTTCCGTCATCAGCGGGATAAATGTTTCCAGCGACATCCTGTTTTTCAAAGCCGTCCAGGCGGCGGGCAGCAAAAACTGAATGCCCGCAATACCCCCCCAGGCCTCTTGCAGATTACCCGTTTCCATCGCTTTGACGGACGGTGGCGCAGGCGAATGATCGGTGGTAATAAAATCGATCAAGCCCTCCCCTACTGCCTGTCGCAGTAAATCGTTGTTCGCTTTTTCCCGGATCGGCGGGGCGCATTTAAACAAGGTATTTCCGTCGGGAATATCTTCCGCATCAAAAAACAGGTACTGGGCGCAGGTTTCTACGGTCAGGGGTAACTCATCGGTTTTGGCCTGCCGGATCATATCTAAGGCTTCGGCGGACGACAAATGTACGATATGCACCCGACACTGAAAGCGGCGGCACAGGTCGATCATGCGCCGGATGGCTTCGTTCTCCCAGGATTTGGGACGGCTGACCAAATAGGCCTGATAATGAGTCGGTTGCGCAATCAGCGATGCCGTATCCGCTTCGCCGTGCCATTCGCAATGCGCCAACAGCGGAATGCCTGCCGCCGCGATCAGGGGCATACTTTCCTCCAGATCGCGCATACTGACATTGGGAAATTCATCGATACCCGAATGTACCAGAAAGGCTTTCATGCCCAGAATACCGCTGTGCAGCAAAGCAGGGAGGTTTTGAAAATTATCCGGTATGAGGCCGCCGTAAAACCCGCAGTGGACGTGTATTTTACTCCCGGCAGCGTGTAGTTTTTGCTGTAATGCCGCGGCGGTGGTCGTCACCGGACTGGCATTGAGCGGCATTTCCACGAGGGTGGTGGTTCCTCCGGCTGCGGCGGCCTGTGTGGCGGTGTCAAAACCCTCCCATTCCGTTCTGCCCGGTTCGTTGATGTGGACGTGGGCATCTATGACGCCCGGCATCAACACATGGTCGCCGCAGTCGGTGACGCCTTCCAGGGAATCTGGGCGGCCTTGTTCTATCGCCGTAATGCGCCCGTTTTCCACCTGGAGCGTTGCTTCCTGTAGTCGTCCGTCGAGCCAACACCTGCGGCTGTGGATTTTCATTGCTAAATTTTTACTTTATAAAGGTTAAAACAGGGTCTTTGCATAAAACGAACAATTTTTAGCCACAACGGACATGGTTTTAGCCTAAGCGTAAGTTGCTCGTCCCTTGCATTTTCTGTAAGCCTGGCATGAATTATCACAAATACCAAAAAGATGGCAATTACCAAACCACTTCGTGTCAAAAATTCGTAGTAGCCAGAAGTGCGGGGTCGTAAGACCCGCGCACGGCGGCAAATGATAGGTTCATTATCCATGCAACCCCATCAACACCTTTTCCGGCGTCATCGGCGCCGAATACGCAATATTGGAAGCCGGGTTAAACGCCAGTACCGCATTGCGCAGGGCGAAAAAAGCGCCGATACCGTACATCAGCGGCGGCTCACCAACTGCTTTCGATTTAAAAATAGCCAGATCGGAGCCTTCCGTATCCAGAAACTGAATATCCAGCACGGCAGGTACCGAGTAAATATCCGGGATTTTATAAGTAGACAGCGCATTGGACAACAACCTGCCTTCCGCGTTGTAAACTACCTCTTCCATCGTCATCCAGCCGATGCCCTGCACAATGCCGCCTTCACATTGCCCCAGGTCGATATGCCGGTTGATACTTGTGCCAAAATCATGTACAACATCCACTAAATCAATGGTATAAATGCCTCGTAGACAGTCTACTGTACAAACCGTCAGTGCCGTGCCGTACACGTGATAGGCAAAGGGATGGCCTTTTCCGGTCGATTTGTCAAAATGAATCTGCGGCGTGGCGTAATGCCCTTTGGCACTCAGGTTGACCCTTTGTATAAATGCCTGCTGGATCAGTTGATTCCAGTTCAGGTCGGTGTCTTGACCGTTCAGGTAAACGCGGTTGTCGCGCAGCGTGACTGCTGCTTTTTCATCTGCTCCGAACAGCGATTTCACCAGTGCGTCGAGCCGCGCGCGAATCTGGTTGCAGGCATCTGTCAGTGCTTTGCCATTCAGGTCGGCAGTGGCGCTGGCCGCAGATGGCGAGGTATTGGCCACCCGGGTGGTGTTGGTCGTTTCCAATTTGATACGATCCCAGGAGACGCCCAGACATGCCGCGGCGACCTGTATCATTTTCATGTTGACGCCCTGTCCCATTTCCACTGCGCCGGTACTGACGCCCACACTGCCGTCGGAGTACACATGTACCAAAGCCCGGGCGTGGTTCATCATGGTATTGGTAAAGGAAATACCGAAACAAATCGGCATCCAGGCCGCGCCTTTTTTCTGCCAGGCATGGGTGGTATTGAACGCTTCCACATCGGCCATCACAGCGGCAAACGGTTGTTTTTGCTCCAGCGTATTCCAGGAGTTTTTGGCTTCCGCGCCTACTGCAATTTGTCCGTAATGAAATTCGTAGCCGTCGTCGAGCAGGTTTTTTCGTTGGATCAGGGCCGCATGAACGCCCAGGTTTTTGGCGGCGCAGTCGATGGCCGCTTCGATTACAAACTTGCCCTGCGGCCCGCCGAAACCCCGAAAGGCCGTATTGGGCGGCAGGTTGGTTTTGCAGGAATGCGCCGTGACGTGTACGTGCGGAATAGCATAACTGTTGGCCGCGTGAAAAAGCGTGCGCTCCAGGATGGCCGGAGAAAGATCAGCCGCCGCGCCGCCATTCTGGTAAAAAGTCGCCTCGTAGGCGATGATCCGGCAATCCGCATCCAGCCCGATTTTAAAATCGCTGCTGTACGGATTGCGTTTACCGGTCATGCGCATGTCTTCCATACGATGCGGAATACATTTCGCCGGTCTTTTCAGGACATGCGCGACGAGCGCTGCAAACGCGCCCCAGGTAGAAGCCTGGTCTTCCTTGCCGCCGAAGCCGCCGCCGAGGCGGGTGACGTCCACTTCCACCTGGTTCATACCCACGCCCAACACCCGCGCCACGGTGCGTTGCACGGCCGTGGGGCCTTGCGTGGAAGAATAAATCCGGACGCTGTTGTGTTCCGTTGCAATGGCGTAAGCGCCCTGCGTTTCGAGGTACAAATGCTCCTGCCCGCCGGTTTCGGTTTTTCCTTCAAAAATATGGGCGCAGCGGGAAAAGGCTTCAGCGGTATTGCCTTTGGAAAAGGTACGCGAAGGACTGAGCAGTTTGCCTTGCCGGAATGCCTCGCGGGGATCGGTAATGACGGGCAACGGTTCTATTTCCAGGATAATTTTTTCCAAAGCCGCCGCTGCCTGGTCTTCCGTTTCGGCAGCGATGAGCGCAATGGGTTGTCCCTGAAAATGCACTTCATGGTCAGCCAGCAAAGGCTCGTCCGGGATAATACCACCTACCTGGTTTTCGCCGGGAATATCGCAGTAGGTGAATATTTTGACGACACCTTCCATCTGTTCCGCTGCCCGGATGTCGAGGCGTTTGATCACGCCATGCGCCACGCGGGCATCCAGGACTTTCACCCACAAAGCGCCTTCCATGACGGGAATATCGTCCACATATACCGATTTTCCGGTGACATGGGCGGCGGCATCTGTATTGGCCGGCGGGGGATTGATTTGTTTGGATGTCATTTTGGATACGGGTTGAAATGTGGTGGCTAAGAGGGTTGATGAAGGTTTGATGGTTTGAAAGGTTTGATGGTTTGATGGTGGTCAAATGGAGGTTGCTTTACGTTACCACCTCAAACCATCAAACCTTTCAAACCATCAAACCTTCATCAAATGCGCCAAAAACAACTTGCTCAGCAACAATCTTTTATACGCTTCCGAGCCCCGCACATCCGAAATCGGCGCAATGTCGGACTGCAAAACTGATTCGGCGGCGGCCCAGAGTTCGTGTGTCGGTTTTTTGCCTTTTAAAAAGGCTGCGGTTTGCTCCAGGTATTTGGGGAAAGGCCAGACGCCACCGGCAGCCAGGTGAATTTCGGCAATCGTTCCATCCGGAGCCAGTCTCATCTGGCAGGCCGTGTTGACACTGGCAATATCGAGATGCGTGCGTTTGCAGACTTTTTCAAAATTAAAAAAAGTGCCCGGCGGAGGTGGCGTAAAAGAGATACGTTCGATGATTTCTCTGGGTAGTAAATCCGTTTTTTTATACGCTTTAAAAAACGTTTTCAGGGGCACTTGTCGTCTGTTGCCTTGAGCGTCTGTCAGGGTGAGCGTACTGTCTAAGGCCAGAAAAAAAATGCTCATATCACCGATGGGCGAGGCGTTCACCAGATTGCCTCCCATGGTGGCCATGTTTCGGATGGGCGTGGACGAAAGCAATTTCACCACTTTATCCAGTTGGGGAAATGCAACCCGAACCCGTTCATTTTCAGCAAATTGTGTTACGGTAACCGAAGCGCCGATATGCAATTGCCCATGTTCCCATGCAATGGTATTCAGTGCTTCGCGATCGAACAAAGGATGCAGCGCCGCATGTTTGAGGGTTTCGGGTTTTTGCACCATCAAATCTGTGCCGCCGCCGATGGCGTAAGCCTGGGTTGCGGAGGATATTTCCGGCAAAGCGGCCATCTCTTTTTTCAATGTCAGCAGACGCTCCTCAATCGTTGAGAAGTAGGCCGGCACAAAACCCTGTTCGATCAACAGGTTCAGGTGGTTCGGCTTTTCCATGTTTTGCAATTGATCCGAAATAATCCTGGCCGCCCGTTCGATGGATTTATAACCCGTGCAGCGACAGATATTGCCGTCAATGGCAGCAATCGCCTTTTCGTACGGATGTTCGCCGTTTTCCAGGGCAAAACCCGTCAGCGACATGACAAATCCGATGGTACAAAAACCGCATTGGGTGCCGTTGGTATCTACCATGGCCTGTTGCACGGGCGTGAGTTGTTCGGCATTGATCCCTTCGACGGTCACGATATGTTTGCCCCGCGCATTGCGCAAAGGCATCAGGCAGGAGGTCATGGAGCGGTAGACTAAGCGGTCATTTTCCATATCCCCCACCAGCACCGTGCAGGCGCCGCAGTCTCCTTCCCGGCAGCCGATTTTGGTGCCGCTGAACCGCTTGTGGTAGCGAACGAAGTCCAGCACGGTGCTGCCTTCGGGTAGTCCGGTTTGGATCGTATGTTGGTTAAGTATAAATTGAATCACTCCCGATTTTATTTGTGGTGCAGGCAATGACAGGTTTCCTATGCAAAATGTACAGGCAAAGTAACGCGATTAACATGATTCATGTTACTTTGGCAACACATTTCATCTTTGCTTACCATTACTACACATTCCTTCAACATGAATAAATCAATCACTTTTTGTCTGGCAGCATTTTTTTGCCTTTGCCAACTATCCGCGCAAGTGCCCGATGCACTCGGCGTACAATTGTACAGTTTCAGAAATGAAATGAAAGCGGACCTTCGGGGTACCCTGAAAAAAGTCCAGGACATGGGCTTCCACACCGTGGAAACCGGCCTGTTTACCGGAAAGACCGCCGCAGAATCCAAAAAACTGCTCGACGAATTCGGCCTGAAAGCCGTAAGCATGGGCGCTTCTTTTGATCTTTTGGCAGACCCTGCAAAATTAGAAACGGTCATTCAAAATGCTAAAACCCTCGGTTCCGAATTCGTGATGTGCGCCTGGATTCCGCACAACGGCGATGAATTTACCATCGACGACATCAAAAAAGCCGTTCAGGTTTTTAACACCTCCGGCAAAGCCCTGAGAAAGAAGGGGTTGAAATTGCTGTACCACCCGCATGGTTTTGAATTCCGGCCCTACCAGGATGGTCAGTTACTGTTCGATTACTTAGTTAAAAACACCAAAGCAAAGTACGTTAATTTTGAAATGGACATCTACTGGGTCAAAAACCCGGGGCAGGATCCGGCGGCCTGGCTGCGCAAATACCCCAAACGCTGGAAAGCCCTGCACGTGAAAGATCAACTCAAAGGCACGCCCGGCAACCCCAACGGCAAAACCGACGTGGAATGGAACGTGGTCGTCGGCACCGGCAACCAGGACATGCCCGCTGTGATGCAGGCAGCCCGGAAAATTGGTATCAAATATTATTTTATCGAGGATGAATCTTCGAGGTCGGTGGAGCAGGTGCCGGTGAGTATTAAGTACTTAACACCCTTGATTAAGAAGTGAGAAGTGAGAAGTGAGAAGTGAGAAGTGAGAAGTGAGAGGTGAAGGTGAGAGGTGAGAGGCGTCCCCCTTGGCATTTGGTTGGATTTTGGCTTGGGTTTTTCAGGCCTGTAATCGTGAATCGTGTTTAGTGTATGGTGTTTAGTGTTTCGGGGGCTTCGCGTTTGGCAGTAGTTGATATTTTGGTCGAATTTTCACAAATGCCAAACGCGAAGCCCAAACACCATACACTAAACACGATTCACGATTACAGGCCTGAAACACCCAGACTCAAAATCCAACCAAATGCCAAGGGGGACGCCTCTCACTTCTCACTTCTCACCTCTCACTTCTAAAAAACCGCTCTGACCTGCGCCCTTCCCACATGCACCACCCGGTTGTCGCCTGTTTTGCGGCCTTCGTAGTTCAGGCTCATTTGCACCGTTTTGGAAAGTTGGCGGTCGAGGTTCAGGCTCCAGAGGTAGTTTTTGCCGTCCTGCAGGCCTTCCAGCATGGTAAATGCGACGGACGTATTGGCCTGGCCGGTGTATTTTATGTCGGCCAGGGTGAATTTGGCGCGCAGCGAAGTAGCGGCGCGAAAACCCTGTACATTCTGTTTTGATTGCGGGTTCCAGGTCAGTTCCGTATTCCAGTTGATTTGAGCGGCTTTTTCCATTTCGCCGATGGCGTTTTGGCTGTCTTTCCATTTTACATTGCTGGCAATTCGGAAGGTTCGGTTGGGCAGCCAGGTCAGTTTTGGGCCTGCTTCCCAGGTGTTGATGTCAAAATCCCTGTTGTCGAAAGCCTGGTTATCCGTGCTTTTTTCGGCCCGGATGAGGTCGGCTTCGGCGCTCCAGCGCAGCGAGAGATTGACCCGCCCGTGCAGCGTCCAGTCGCGGGCGCGGCGCTGTTCAAATCCCGTGGTGAGCGCCACCTGGCTCCGGTTGTCGCCCTGTGCGAGGCTGGCGTCCCAGGCCGGATTGGCGCGGTTGACGAACAGGATATTGCGCAGCGTAGCCGCCACCGTCACCAATGCCGTGTCGGCAATATTGAACTGAAACGGGTTCCAGGGCGAAATATCTTCGGCGCCTGCAAAGGTGCGCCGGTTGATTTGCAGGGTACTTTGGGTGGAAAAACGGCTCAAAGTTCGCCGCCAGCCTTTGGGCGCCGTTCCCCACACCATGCGCGGGTCGAGCCGGAGGTTCTGGTTGAGCAGCACATTATTGGTGCGGATATAATCTGGCGTACTCACCGCCACGCGGATATAACTCGCCTGATCCTGAAAAACGGCGATTTCCATTTCATCTACCTGTAAAATGCTGTCGCGGTTGCGATCCACCCAGGTGTACTGCCCTTCGCCGGGATTGACGGATAGGTAGTTGAATTCCAGTTTGGGGCTTTGGCCGGAACCGAGTTCGTAACCGGTGGTGAAATTCAGCGCATTGCGCCAGGCTGCGAGGGAGTAGTCCACCCGGCCCAGGTAGGTTTCCAGCGGTTTTTCGGTCGTCAGTTCGGGCGCTAAAACACGCAGGGTTCGATAGGTAAAATTCCAGTTGATCTGTTGATTGGCTGCTATTTTCAGGCCGCTTTTTTGCCATTTCCCGTTCAGGTTCAGTTCGTTGGCTTCCGTATTTTGTTTAAAAAAACTGCCGTTGGGCGCGAAGTCGTTGCGGCGGGAAAGAAAACCGCCCAATTGCCATTTATTATCCTGATTATCAGGCGTTTGGAAGTAGAGCCGCAACAAGTCGTACCAGAAACTGGCGCGGTTCAGGCTGTCGGCGTCTGTGGCGTTGCGTTCGTTTTTTTCCCGTTCAAAATAAACACCCGTTTTCACGAAGGCTTGGCGCAGCGTGCTGTCCTTTCTAAAAAAGGTTTTGGAAAAATCAATTTTCGGTCTGGCAAAACGGGTGCTTTCCACACGTCCTTCGGTCTGTAAAAAATTGAGTTCGCCCAATAGTTCGTATCCGCGCTGCTGCACCCGTAGCTGTCCGAAATGGCGATACCCTTCGTACACGCCCTGCCGCCGGAAAGAGCCGAATTCGTACCGCGACTCTCCCCAGTCTTTCTTTTTCATGGAAATACCGCCCCGCGCAATCTGTTCGGCCACGGTGTCGAGGCTGCCGCTGCTGTTCCAGTCGCGGATAAATTCTGCGGGCCGGTAGGGATTTAAAGGCAAAAAAGTGCGGGCCGTGTATTCATAGTTGGCATAAACGCCCGCCTGCCAGCCTTTTTGTTCGTTGCCGAGCGGTATTTTTTGCCGAAATCCCAGAAACCCGGCGCCGCCCAGGTTGTCGCCATTGCCCAGCGGCGAATACCGGTTCAGGTCGCGGTTGCTCAGCGCCAGTTCCGCCTGCACATTGCCTCCTTTCGACACCTGGAAATCGCCGCCCAGCGTATAGAGTTGCCGCGATTCGGGAGCGATCAAACGTACCACGGGTTCAAAATTACCGGTCGGCTGACAAGTGAGGGGATCGGGCGCCACCCATCGGTACACACGGCCATTGGCAGCCGTGAGGGCCAACACGTAGTTGCCCTGGCCTTGCAGCACCTCCGTGAAACGCGCCGTAAAACGCGCCGAATCGGGCCGGGTGCTGTACTCCAATATTTGTATCGGAACGCCGCAAACCAGCGAATCAACAACGCGGTATTGCACCCGGGCCGGATCAAAAACGTCCAGCGTGTCCACGCCGGAGGCAAAGGCCATGCGCAGGTTGTCGCCGATTTCGGCCAGGCTGCGGCGTTCTGTTGCGGAGAGGTCCTGTGCGCCGCCGTTGTTGCGACTGTCCTGTTCTGCGTAATAATTGAGGTAAATCCGGCTGTGCGGGGCACTCCAGGCTAAGTTGGCAGCCACTGTGGAGCGCAGGTAGGTTTGCACGGCGTATTCAAACTCCACGATGACGCGGCTGTCTTTGGTGATTAACTTGCGGGAAGTAAACGTGAGTTCGCCCAGGTTGTAGTCCATCACATAGTCGTCGCTCAGGCCGCGGCGCAGCAGTTGCCCGTCAATAAAAACCTTTTCCGTTCCGGCGAGTACAATGATAAAACGTTCACCTTCAGCGCCTTGTAAACGGTATGGCCCCTGGTTCCCTTCCTGCCCCTGTATGATTTGCCGGGCAAATTTTCCACGCGAAACGGCGGCGGCCACCCGCACGGCGAGCGTATCGCCGGAGGTTTTGCTGCCGAATCCCCAGTTGCCTATTTGCCGGTGTTCGACCATAGCGCCCTGCAGGCGTTTAAAGTAGTTGGAGAAATAGCCGGCGGGCCGGGTAAGGTCGTAGTCGCCGGCTGTCAGCGCTGTATTTTTTCGTTTTAACTGGATAAAAATCCGGTCGAATTCCTGGAGTTGCCGGGTGGTGCCGTCGGGTTGCAGGGGCACGGAATTATCGGAGAGGGATGCCTGGAGTTCGAGGTCATTGCCCAATTTGCCCGACAACTGGAGGTTCAGGCTGGAATTGAACACCAGGTTCTGGTTGTTGCCGAACGACAAACCGCGCGTGTAGGCGCCGGAGGAAAGCAGCCCGTTGGTTTCCCAGGGTTTGGTGGCGGGTTCGTAGGGAGCGTAATCGAATTCAATGGCATCCGTGCGGGCATTGCGGCGAATCGCCAGGGTGTCGAGGCGGCGCAAGGGCGCTGCAAAATCATAAGGCAGCACCCGGTACACGACCTTGACCTCCTCGCAGTCGGGGCAAATCGCCCGCAGTCGGGCCGTATCCGTGTAAAGTTGGTTGTTTTTTAGGGAAAAAATGCCAGAATCTAAAGAGGGATGAGGAATGAGGGATGAGGAACGAGGAATGAGGGATGAGGAATCAGGAATGAGGGATGAGGAATGAGGAATGAGGGATGAGGAATGAGGGATGAGTGTAACGGACAGCAGGGGTGGCATCACGGTCAGGGAGTCGAGGAGCTGCATGGGTAGGCGCGCATCGAGCATTCTGGTGCGCAGGTTGGAAAAGTTGTAGGGTGATTGACTAAACAGCGATCCGCACAGGCACAGGTATAACAGGACGAGGGGGATTCGCCTGAAATGGGGGCCTGGGAGAAGCGTTGTATAGACCAAAATTAGGGATGAGGGATGAAGCAGGAATGAGGGATGAGGAATGAGGAATGAGCGGCACAATCTTTTTGGGGATATGAACAATTTTAATTGACTATGCGCTTGTTATTCAGGAGATTATTTTTCCAGGGTTCCATAGCCGCGTAGCGGCAAAACGTCGGTAGACATAACAAAGAGCAACGTATGAAGGTGCGTAGCACCGTAACTTTTAGCCCCTGTTTCGGTGCTACGCACCTTGCAAACACACATTGAATATGTTGCTACCGACGTTTTGCCGCTACGCGGCTATGGACCCTTGGGAAAATAATTTCCTGAACAACAAGCGGATCGTCAGATAAATCTATTCAGACGCTAAAAAATTGTGCTGCTCATTCCTCATCCCTGTTTTATTCCTGTTTCTGGCGTTTTTCCGGGCGTTTCAGTTGCCTGAACGGCCGGTATCTCGAACGGGCGGCAGTAAATCGAACAAAGGATGTACCTTCAACGAATCGATGGGCGGAATGGGCGGCGGCTGCACCGGACGGAAGGGTCGCAACCTGCCTAAGGAGTCGCTCATAGCGCTGGTCGCTTCTGTAAGCAACAAAGAATCGACGATCTGTTCCGCTTCCCGCAGCAAAATTTCGCGGCATTCGACAGATTTTTTTTGACGAAAATCCTGGAGACGTTCCGCTACTTTCTGCCGGATAATCTCCGATTTATCGTCGCCGCAACCCAGCCAGGCACTTACTGCCAGGCAGGTGAACAATATTTTCACGGAAATACAAATAATTGAATTTGAGCAGTTTACTTCCATAATTATCAGCGGGTAAAAAATATTGTGGGCACAAATTTACACCGCCCCTTTGGTTATCGCCGAAAACATTACTGTCCGGCACAGGAATCGGGAATAAAGCGGTTATTAAAAAAACTTAAAAATTTTAATAAGTTCTTGTTGGCGAATTTGGAGAGCGGCGTATATTTGCACCAACAATTTCAACATTGAGTGTTACAACAGCAAACTCTCACCCTCGTGGTGTTTTTTTAAGATTGTTTTCATTTGGTTTTTTGGGGTTATACAGGGTGCTCAGAGTAATCTGATGTGCCCTGTTCTTTTTTAGGAATGAGGAATGAGGAGATGACTGAGCGTGATGTGCCGACATCACGCAACTCATCCTCATTCCTCATCCCTCCCTCATCCCTCATTCCTCATTCCTGAATTATGCTTCGTCGCCCGCGCCGCAACCGCCAGTCTGCCGCCATTCGGGGAATGGCTACCGAAACCCACCTGAACGCCCAACACCTGGTCTTTCCCTTGTTTGTGCTGGAGGGTACGCATGTGCGCAGCGAGATCAAGTCGCTGCCAGGCAATTTTCGCTTCTCTCCGGATGAATTGCTCCGCGAGATCGAGGCGTGTATGCAACTGGGCATTACCAATTTCGTCATATTTCCCGCCGTGGCCGATCATTTGAAAGACCAGGTGGCCACGTATAGTTATGCTGCCGATAATTTTTACCTGCAAACGGCCCGCGAGATAAAAAAACGTTTTCCGGAATGTTGCCTGATCAGTGATGTGGCGATGGATCCGTACAGCAGCGACGGGCACGACGGACTGGTGGAAAATGGCGAAATCGTAAACGACAAAACCCTGCCCATCCTGGCTAAAATGTCGGTCGCGCAGGCCGAAGCCGGTTTCGATATGCTCGGCCCTTCCGATATGATGGATGGCCGCGTGGGTGTTATGCGCCGCGCACTCGACGACGCCGGTTTCAGCAAAACGGGCATCCTGGCCTATACGGCCAAATATGCCAGCGCCTTCTACGCCCCTTTCCGCGATGCGCTCGATTCGGCTCCCAAAAGCGGCGACAAAAAAAGTTACCAGATGAATCCCGCTAACCGGCGCGAAGCGCTCATAGAAGCCGAACTGGATACTGCCGAAGGTGCGGATATGCTGATGGTCAAACCGGCGCTGCACTACCTGGATGTGATCCAAGTGCTGAAACAGGAACAACAACTGCCCATCGCAGCCTATCATGTGAGTGGAGAATGCGCCATGTTGCTGGCTGCCTGCCAGAACGGCTGGCTGGATTTTGAACGGGCGATGCCGGAAACCTTGCTGAGCATTCGGCGGGCCGGCGCAGATGTGATCCTGACGTATTTTGCGAAGGAGTTTGCGAAAAGATTTCCAGGTGGGATTTAGGGTTTTACAAAAAGATTGGTTTTCAATTAGGACTAAAGCGTAGGTCACGATTTGTCCCTGCTTAGTGATTCCCTGTAGGCTGGCATAAATCATCACGAATGACTATAATACTGCGGTCAACTCTACGCATAGTGTCCTTTGTGAAACCACTTCGTGTCCGTTGTGGTAAAAAAAATCCTCGTGTCGGTATTGTGGTAAAATGGATAACTACTTTACAATTCCGGCCGTTTCGCCAGCGCTTCCTGAATAACGCCCCATACTTCTGCGAATTCATCCCCTTCCAGCGGCAGCCGCGGCGCCCGCACGTGTTCGGTGCCTATACCTGTGGCGAGTTCCGCCAGTTTGATGTATTGCACTAATTTGGGGTGAATATCTAATTCCAGCAGCGGCAAAAACCAGCGATAAATGGCTAAGGCTTCCGCGTGGCGGCCTGCCTGCACATGCCGGTAAATTGCAACCGTCTCTCTGGGAAAAGCATCTACCAGACCGGCCACCCAGCCATGCGCGCCCATGAACAGGCTTTCCAAAGCCAGGGTATCGACCCCGCAAAGAATGCTGAAACGATCGCCAAAGCGATTAATCATACGAGTGACATTGCTCACATCGCGGGTACTTTCCTTCACGGCCTGCATCGTTGGCCAGTCGGCCATCACCGCGAACATATCCAGCGTGACCAGGATTTTGTAATCCACCGGATTGTTGTAGATCATAATTGGCAGCGGCCCCGCTTCGGCTACCGCGCGGAAATATTCCAGCGTTTCGCGGTCGTCGGCTTTGTAGCGCATGGGCGGCAGCAGCATGAGTCCGCTCGCGCCGCAGTCTTCGGCGGCACGGGCGGCTGCAATGGCCGCACGGGTGGTTTGTTCGGCGATATTCATCACCACCGGAATCCGGCTGGCCGTTTTTTCCACGGTAAAACGCACCAGATCGTACTTTTCCTCATTCAGCAGGCTGCTCGCCTCGCCGAGGGTACCGCCCAGAATGACCCCGTCGACGCCGGCATCCATTTGCGCGTGCAGGTTTTTTTCAAAAACGGCATAGTCGATGTGGTCGTCTTCCGTAAAAGGCGTGGTGAGCGCCGGGTAGACGCCTTTCCAATGGATTTTCATCGTGAAAATTTTTATTGATGATTGCTTATTGAAAATTGATGATTGAGGGCATCAAAACATCGTCAATTATCAATTTTCAATAAGCAATAGTCAATTACACTTATCCGCCGTGTGGGAATTCCACATCGTCATTTTCCGGTTTGTCCAACGGTGATTTGAGCACCAAACGGAAAAAATAAGCGGTAAATCCAATAAAGACCAGGTTGGTCAGCACCATTGTAATCAGAGCTTGTGTGTTCATACCCATCTTCCTTATTTAACGCGTTTACGATAAGCGATATACACCATCGCGGCGACCGTGGCAAACATGGCTACGAGCAGCATGCGCGATAAGTTGATGTATGTCAGTTGTTTATTGAGTTCTTCTAATTGTGCGCCATCCGTGGTAGCAGCGATTTTTTTATGCAAACCGCTGTTCAGTATGGTGTTGACAACCGAACCGTCGTCGAGCACCCAGCGGCCTTGTAATACCGCCGACCAGTCATTGCCCACAGGCTTAAAGAAAGCGCCGATAAATACAAACAGCAACAGCGTCGGTGTCACCCATTTAATAATGAATCTGAAGACAACCGGCACCTTAATATCTGCATAAGAAGTAATTTCTTTCCAGCCTTTTTCCATCCCGAAGATCCAGGCAAAGAGGATGATTTCGAGCAAGGCGAATACCACCAACGAAATGGTTCCCGCCCAGTAATCGTACTCATCGAATACGCCGTATTTAAAAAACAAAACCGTTGGAAGTCCCAGGAAAAAGATAGCAGCGCCGAAGGTCCAGGCACTTTTTTCGCGGCTCATTTTGAATTCGTCCTGCAAAAAGCCCATGCATGGTGTTCCCATGGCGAGCGACGAAGTAATGCCTGCAAAAAACAACAACCCAAACCAGAAGACACCGCTGATGAGCGCTATGACAGGGCCCCATTGCTGGAACAAATAAGGCAGGGTGCGGAAACCGAGCCCCAGACCGCCATTTTTGGTGTTTTCAATCACCCAGTCGATGCCGAAATAACCCACTGAAATCGGGATAACGATGGCTGCGCCGAGGCAGACTTCCACAAAGCCGTTCATCCATCCGGCGCTCATGGCATTCAGTGCCACGTCGTCGCGCTGACGCATGTAGGAGGCGTAACATTGGATACTACCCATACCGACCGAAAGGGTGAAAAATATTTGCCCTGCAGCTGCCACCCATATTTTCGGATCCCAGACGGAACTGCCTGGTGTGGGCGCCCACAGGAAATTGAGTCCCTCGCTGCTGCTGAAGATAGCGCCGTCCACACCCGCCTGCACCGTAAGACCTTTATAGGCCAGGAAAATACCAAACACAATAAGTAAAGGCATCCCGACTTTGGCCACTTTTTCTACGCCTCCGCTGAGTCCGCGGGAAAGTATATACGTATTGAGCACTAAGCAGAAAATCCAGAATGCGTAGGCTTCCGTACCCGGATTAAGCACATAATTATTGAAGAAATTAGCGATTCCTTCGGCTGTTTGGCCCTGGAAGGAACCTGCAATAGAGTGCCAGGTGTACGAGAGCGTCCAGCTTTCCAGGTAGCAATAGTAGGCTGCCACGGCGAGGTTGGTAAAAATGCCGAATACGCCGACATATTTCCACAGAAACTGCTTTTTCGGGGCCATGTTGCTGAGGATGAAGGGAGTCGAGTGGTCGCCGAATTTTCCGCCGAAACGTCCCATGCTCCATTCTACAAAGAGCAACGGGATGCCCATCAAGAGAAAACAAACCAAATATGGAATAATAAATGTACCGCCGCCGTTTTGAACGGCCTGAACCGGAAAGCGCAGGAAATTGCCCAGACCGACCGCATTGCCGGCCATTGCCAGCACCAGGCCGACCCGGCTTCCCCAGTTTTCTTTGTTTGCCATGTGTAAGAGAGTAGAGTTTTAACGTAGTTATTCGTTATTAGTTATTGGTGTGGAGGGGTTGAATGGTTTGAAAGTTTGAAAGTTTGATGGGGAGAATACGGTCGTAAAAGTAGAAAAACTTTGCACTTGCACAAAACCTAGCGGGCGAAGTATAAAACGCTTTGTCTTTTTACTTTTGCCCCATGCACGTATTCATCACCCGCGCCCAAACGCCCGATTCCGAATTTTCCCGCCTGCTCCGGGCAAAGGGCTGGGAAGTGTACGGACAATCGCTGGTCACCCTGGAGCCGTTGCCTTTTGAAGCGGTTCCCGACTGCGACTGGATTTTTTTTGCCAGCAAAAATGCGGTTCACTTTTTTTTTGAACAAGTCAGGAAGCAGGATATTCCCCTGCCTGCCGTGCAATGGGCGGCGCTGGGTGCGGCTACGGCGGAGGCCCTTTCCTCCTATGTCGAAACTGTTGATTTCATGGGCAACGGCGACCCGGAATTTAGCGCAAAGGTTTTTCAGAAGAGGCCCATCACCACGCCTTCAGTGCGCGTTTTGTTTCCCGCAGCCCGGCATTCCATGAAGAGCATCGCCTCATATCTGGACGATCATTTCCAGGCAATACACCTCGAAGTGTATGATAACCAGCCGATTGCGTGTCCGCCGCAACGAAACGACCAGGTGCTGGTTTTTACCAGTCCTATGAATGCGCGCACCTATTTTTCCCGTTATCCACTGTTGCCTTTTCAAAAAGTGGTGGCCATCGGCGCTACCACGGCAAAAGCCCTGCACCGGCTTGGCATCAGCGATGTAATGACGGCTGCGGCGGCGAATGAGCGAAGCCTGGCGGAAAGAGTTATGAGTGATGAGTTATGATTGTTGATAGTTGTTATTGAGGGCTGGAGTGGGGAAATGAAATATGCATTCTTTCTCATTCCAGCCTGAAACACCAATAACTCATAACTCATCATTCATAACTCATAACTATTTTTCCTACTTTTGCCGCTCCTTCATTGCAATCCACCCACAAACAATGGCTAAAAAAAATATTCCTGCCAGGCCGACGCAAAAGATCGCTGCCCGTCCTGTCCAGACCGCTAAAAAACCTGCTCCCAGCACTGTGGAACGCGGTTGGATGCGCTACGGATTCATCGTGCTGGCGATTACGGCAGCCTGTTATTTCCCTTCTTTGTCCAATCAATTGGTCAATTGGGACGATGATCCGAATATTGTTGAAAACCCCAATATCGAAAAGGTAGGACAAGGAATCAGCTGGGGCGAAACCGTTCGCAATATTTTTGACATCGATAAAGGAAATGTCATCGGCAACTACAATCCCCTGCCGATTCTGACTTTTGCCGTGGAAAAGTCGCTGGCGGGTAATAAAATCAGCCCAAGGTTGATTCATACCACCAACCTCGTGCTGCATCTGGCTACCGTCTGGATGGTAATGCTGCTGCTTTTCCGAATGGGCTTGAACAACTGGGGCGTTCTGGCCGGCGGCCTGCTGTTCGGGATTCACCCGATGCGCGTGGAATCGGTCGCCTGGGCTACCGAACGCAAAGACGTATTGTTTGCCGTATTCTTTTTTGCCGCCCTGGCGCTGTACGACCGCTGGGTGAAACGTGAAAAAACAGGCGAATCCCGCATCGGTTTATATCTCGGCATGCTGTTATTGGCCCTGTTGTCGGGTTTTTCAAAAGTGCAGGCCGTTACCCTTCCGCTCTCCATGCTGGCGCTCGACTACTGGTATCGGCGTCCGATCAATTTTAAACTGATCTGGGAAAAAACACCTTTTTGGGGCATTTCCCTGATGATCGGTTTGATCAATCTGTATACGCTCAAACAACAAGGTTCTACCGACGACGAGATCACGAATTTCACATTCCTGGACCGGCTTTGTATCGGCGCGTATTCGTTTTGTGTGTATCTGTTCAAGTTGTTTCTGCCGCACCCCATGTCGCCGCTATACCCGTATCCGAAGCCGCTGCCCATCTGGGTGTATCTGTCGCCGATCCTGTTTTTTGCCGTATGGTACGGCGTCTGGCGCTTCTGGAAAGCCGACCGCCGCATTTGGGTATTCGGCATCTTGTTTTTCTTTTTCAATGTGATGTTCCTGTTGCAGGTTTTGGGCGCGGGGCAGGGCTTCCTCGCCGACCGCTTTACATATGTGCCTTATTTCGGTCTTTTTGCCATCGCAGCCTGGTATTTTCAGGAAAATTACGCCATTCCAACACGGCGTTTTGCCATGCAGGCTATGCTCGGCGTGCTGACCATTGTGTACGCCGTATGGACAATCAATCAAATCGGAATATGGAAAGACGGCGCTGCCTTGTGGACGCATGTCATCAAGTTTGAGGGAAAAACGAATTCTCTGCCCTACTGGAACAGGGGGCAGTATTACCGCGAACAGGGCAATTTCGACGCCGCTTTAAAGGACTATAACCAGGGCGTTGCCATCGAACCCACCAGCGGAGAATTGCTCAACAGCCGGGGTAAAACTTATTTCGACATGGCAATGTCCGGCAATTTCCAGCAACAGTCGCCCCAGTTGATCGCCAATTCTTTGAAAGATTATTCCACTGCGCTCAACAGCGCCCGTATGAAAGATAAAACCAGGGCGGAAGTACTGATCAATCGCGGCGCAGCGGAAGGCGCCCGGCAAAATTTCGAGCAGTCTATTATCGACCTCACAGAAGGTTTGCGGATCGACCCGAAGAATAAAAACGGCTATTTCAACCGCTCGATTGCCTACTATACCACCCGGCAATACGACAAAGCATTGGCCGATTATACTGCCTTTCTGCAACTCGATCCCTTTAACGGCAATGTGTGGTACGAACGCGGGATGGTTCTGCGCAGCATGAATCGAAACGAGGAAGCGATTGAATCGCTCACCAAAGCCATACAACTCAATCCGCAAATCGCTGTTGCTTACATAGAACGCGCCCGCGCTTACGCCCAATCGGGCAATAAAGCGGCGGCTGAAAAAGACTATCAGCAGGCCCTGAAAGCCGGATTGAAACTGGACGCGATGGATCAGATGCTGATGCAGAAGTGAGGGACGTCCCGCTTGGCGACGCGGTGGTTTTGGTTTGGTTTTTCAGGCTTGTATCGTGATCTTGTGTGGGTGTTTAGTGTTTCGGGCGCTGCATTTGGCCGTGTTTAGTGTGTGTGGTGTTTGGTGTTTCGGGCGCTTCGCCTTAGCACTCACTGTCCAAGGCAAAGTGAAACCATTCGACCATACACCAAAATAAACAACCACCATACACCCAACCCGAAGCGCCCGAAACACTAAACACCACACACCCACACTAAACACGAGCCCAAAGGCAGGCCTGAAAAACCAAACACCACACACTAAACACGATTACAGCAGGCCTGAAAAACCTATACCAAACCATCCGCGTCGCCAAAGGGGACGCCTCACCTCTCACTTCTCTTGTATGTTCCGTTATCTCCTCCTCCTTGCTCCCCTTTTCACCCTGCTTTTTTGCCACCGCGAGATCAACTCGGGGAGTGGGCGCAAAGCCGAAAACAATTATAAAACCTTGTGCGCATCCTGCCACGGCCCTACGGTGGAGAGTTTTGTGCAGCGCGACTGGAAACACGGCAGTTCGCGGCTCGAAATTATCAGCAGCATCGGCGGCAATTTTACCGGCGGCGCCAACCACCACCCTGCCCAGAAACTGAATGAAAAGGAGGTGCAGGAACTAGGTCAGTATATCATTGACGCTATTGTAGAACGCAAACAAAAAATGATTACCGAGGGCGCGCCCACCAACGGCGTGTACACCTCGCAGGGCATGACAGTGCAATTGGACACCATTGCCGGCGGCCTGGAAAATCCCTGGGGCATGGCGTTTCTGCCCAATGGCGACCTGTTGTTCACCGAACGCAGCGGCAAACTCTGGCGCATCACGCCGAAGGGCAAAAAAACGGAAATCAGCGGCGTACCGCCTGTGCTGGTGGAAAGCCAGGGCGGCCTGCTCGATGTGGAACTGCACCCGCAATTTGCGACCAACGCCTTCGTGTACCTGTCCTATTCCAAATTCAGGGATTCGGCGGGTGTGCAACTCGCCACCACGGCAGTACGCCGCGCCCGGCTGGAAGGCGACCGCTTGGTAGAAGGGCTGGATATTTTCACGGCATTACCGTATTCCAATACACGCTACCACTACGGCTCCCGGCTCGAATTCGACAAACAGGGCTACCTCTATATTTCGGTAGGCGACCGCGGCGACCAGGACGCCAACCCGCAGCAACTCGGCAGTGATTGCGGTAAAATCCACCGCATCCACGCTGACGGACATGTGCCGTCTGACAATCCTTTTGTCAATCAAAAAGGCGTCCGCGCTACCCTCTTTTCCTACGGCCACCGCAACCCGCAGGGTGTTGCCCTCAACCCGCTCACCGGCGATCTCTGGGAAACGGAACACGGCCCGCAGGGCGGCGATGAAC
Source organism: Lewinellaceae bacterium (assembly GCA_016711435.1). Classification (GTDB taxonomy): domain Bacteria; phylum Bacteroidota; class Bacteroidia; order Chitinophagales; family Saprospiraceae; genus M3007. The sequence goes on along the minus strand of JADJSY010000084.1, from coordinate 14,820 downwards.
TCAATGTTATCCGCGCCGGGAAGAATTACGGCTGGCCGGTGGTGTCCTACGGCACGCATTACGACGGACGACCTTTCACACAACTTACTGAAAAAGAAGGCATTGAATCGCCTAAAACCTACTGGATTCCTTCTATCGCGCCCTGCGGTCTGACCTTTATCAACTCCGACCGCTACCCGGCCTGGAAAGGCGACCTGCTGGCGGGTTCGCTGCGTTTCAAGTATATCGAGCGCATCCGTCTGGACGGCGAAAAAGTGGCCCTTCGCGAGCCGCTGCTCAAAAATATCGGGCGTATTCGCTGCCTTACCGTCAGCCCCGACGGGTATTTGTATGTGGCGGTGGAGGAGCCGGGATTCATATTTCGGCTGATGCCGAAATGAGTTGCAAGTCGTGTGAAGTTGTTGTTTGGTTTTAGGTTGTAGTGATCAATTGGGCCTGTCTGGGTTTTGAGTGGTTATATGGCCTATTATCCTGAGCAAGGAGGATCAGTGAAATTTGAATTTGGTTAGCCTTGTGTCAAAACGCCAAATGGCGAATTTACTTTACCCATGATTGCATTATCAGTTTTCCTTACGGTGGTAGCCAGCCTTGTAGTTATGGTGCGCTCTACAGAAAGCCGCTCCGCTTAGATCAGTAGAGGGGCTAACCCCGCATGGACCGCGCAAAGGATCGGCTAGCGGACCAAACTGGCCCGCTGCAAACCATCTGCCCTTTTGCCGCGAGCATGCCGAGACCATCGGAATGCGCTATTAAGGTGCGAACCTTGCCCGTTTTGGTATCCGGCAGCTAAAGCAGCCGGTACGTGGCAGCATAAAAAAATTTGATACCGAACAAGGTTCGGCGTTACTTTTACGCCAAAATCAACATAAATGATGCCCCATCGTTTACTTTGGCTACTCCCGCTGTTCGCCATTTGTGCATTTAGCAGCACACACAACGCTCCGCCTGCCCTGCGCCCCGGCAAAGACCTGGCCCTGTTTTTCGCCGTCAGCGATTACAGCTACTGGAGCAAACTCAAAAACCCGGTCACGGAAGCAGAAGCCATCGCCAAAGAACTGCGCGACCACTACGGCTTCGCTACCGAAGTGGTCAAAGACCCCACCAAAGCACAGATTCAGGCCAAAATCGAAGAATACCGGCGCAAAACATACGCTACGGACGCCCAATTGCTGATCTTTTTTACCGGCCACGGAGAGTACCTCGAATCGACCCGCGAAGGCTTTTTCGTGCCCAAAGAAGCCCGCCGCGACGATGCCTCGCAGGATTCCTACCTCTCTTACCTCCGCCTCCAGCGCTGGATCGAGACTTTGCCATGCCGGCATATCCTGCTGGCGATAGATGCCTGCTACTCCGGCACCTTCAGCGACGACATCGCCTTGAAAGGAGAACCCGGCAAGCGGCCCGGTCAAAGCGACTGGCGCGACCAGTTTATTCAAAACAGCCTGCAATACCGCAGCCGCATCTTCATGGCCTCGGGGGCCAAGGTGCGCACGCCGGACCAGTCGGCCTTTGCTGCTCAGTTCCTGACCGCCCTGCGCTCCTTCGGCGGCGACGACCGGCTCATTAACATCACCGAACTCTGGAGTTATGTACAACGCGCAAACCCAGACCCCTGCCTCACCCGCTTCGGCGGCGGCGACACCGGCCACGAACCCGGCGGCGAATTCCTCTTCGTACTCGAAACCGCTAAAAAACCGACCGCTCCCACCGACCCCGATCAGGCCACCTGGAACAGCGTGCAGAAACAAAACACCCCCGACGCCTACGCCTACTACCTCGAAGCCTACCCGGGCGGGCGATACCGGGCGCAGGCACTCGACGAACGGGCCTGGCTGCTGGCAGCACGGCAAAATACCGCTGCGGCGTACCAGGTGTACCTGGATACGTACACCGATGGCCGCCACCGCGATGCAGCGCTGGCAAAAGTCAAACCTCCGGATGATCGGATTGACCACATGGCCCTTATCAGCGGCGGCGCTTTCCAAATGGGCAGCGAAGACGGCGAGTCCGACGAAAAACCCGTCACCGCGTCACCCTCAGCGATTTTTACCTTTCCCGATACGAAGTAACCGTGGCCGAGTTCCGTGCCTTTATCGAAGCAATGGATACCAAACTGATGCGGAAAAAGAAGGGAGCAGTTACGGCTATGAGGGAAGGAGTGGAAACTTATTGCCGGAAGAAACTGGCGGCACGACCCCGAAGGCAAACCAGCCTCTGATAACCACCCCGTCATCAATGTCAGCTGGAACGACGCCACCGAATATTGCAAATGGATCAGCCAAAAAACAGGTCTTTCTTATCGCCTGCCCACCGAAGCGGAATGGGAATACGCCGCTGGGAATGGCGCTAAACATACCAAATACAGCTGGGGGAATAGCGATCCTACGGGACGTAAAGGTGGAAATGTGGCCGATGAAACAGGAAAAAAGAAGTTTAGTGGGTGGACCATTTTTAGCGGATACACAGATGGATTTGTGTTTACGGCACCTGTCGGCTCCTTCGATGCCAATGATTTCGGCCTGTTCGATATGACGGGTAATGTCTGGGAATGGTGCAGCGATTGGAAAGATGCTTATTCCTCCGGAGCTCAGACCAATCCGACCGGGCCTTCGTCAGGCTCCTACCGCGTGTTGCGCGGCGGGTCGTGGTACGACGCCCCGCAGGATTGCCGGGTAGCGTATCGCAGCGACTTCGCGCCCGGTTTTAGCTACGACTTCGCGGGCTTCCGCCTTGCCAGGACGAAGTAACCCTTTAATTTTTTTACACTTTTACCCTCGGGCGTACCGCCGAACCCTGTTCGGCGGGCTGTACCGGCTGCTTTAGCTGCCGGATGTGCGTCCGGGCCATAAAAGTCCGAACCAGGATTTAAAGGAATAAAAAAGGATTTTACAGGATTTCAAAAGGCGCCGACCCGAGCCGCTGAAATCCTGTAAATCCTTTTTAAATCCCGGTAATCCTGGTTCAGGTTTTTGCGGCGGTGTACCGGCTGCTTTAGCTGCCGGAGCTCATCCAGGCCATTAAAATGCGTGGAAAAACGAGCAAATGTTACCCGTTTTGGCATCCGGCAGATAAAGCAGCCGGTACATAAAGTCCGAACCAGGATTTAAAAGAATAAAAAAGGATTTACAGGATTTCAAAAGGCGCCGACCCGAGCCGCTGAAATCCTGTAAATCCTTTTTAAATCCCGGTAATCCTGGTTCAGGTTTTTGCGGCGGTGTACCGGCTGCTTTGCGTTAAGTGGAAGGGAGGATTAAAAGAAAGTTAGTATCTACCGAACAGGTTCGGCAATACCACAGATACCCTGGCTGCTCTATCAGCAAAGGCCAAACGCTACCACCCTGATAACCGATAACTGATAACCGATAACATTTCACGAAGTGAAACGTTTTGCCAGTAGCAGTCATTGAATTTCGAGGTAAAAACCGCACTTTTACCCATTAAACGGTCTGGCTATGACAACAATGGTTTCACGTAAGCACTTTTTGCGTTTTTGTACGCTTTGCCTGCTCTTTTTGCCGGCATTTCTGGCGCCCGCCATCCTGTGGGGGCAAACCACTTCGCAGACATCTTTTGGAAAAAACCGCGTGCAGTTCAACCGTCAGATCGACGAGTGGATGTTGTATGAAACCGCCAATTTTGTCACATATTGGTACGGTGATGCGCGGAATGTGGCCCAGTCGGCACTGCAAATGGCAGAACTTGACTTTGCATCGGTGCAACAAATGCTGGAGCACCAGACCACGGACAAAATCGAAATGCTCGTTTTCAGCGATTTGACCGACCTGAAACAAAGCAATATCGGCGAAACGGAATTGTTCCAGATCAAAGGCGGCGAAACCAAAGTGGTGGGCAACAAAGTGTTCGTTTTTTACGACGGCAACCACAGCCACCTGCGGACACAGGTGCGGGAAGGTATGGCGGGTGTGCTGCTCAATTCGATGCTGTATGGCTCCAATTTGCAGGAAATCGTACAAAATGCCGTATTGCTCAATTTGCCCGGCTGGTACACCGACGGACTCACAGGTTATTGCGGAGAGGAGTGGAGTCCCGAATTAGATAATCAACTGCGCGATTTGATGCAGACTGGCCGCTACCGGACGTTCGATAAATTAGCCAAAGAACATCCGCGCCTGGCCGGACACGCATTCTGGTACTATGTCAGCCTGCATTTCGGGCGCGGCACCATCAGCAACCTGCTCTACCTTACGCGCATCAACCGCAGCATCGATGCGGGATTTTTATACGTGCTGGGCAACGGCTACCGACGCACTACGGAGTCTATACTCGATTATTACGGAAAACGCTACCGCGACGAAGCCAAAGTAACCCGTATGCCCGATCAAAGCACGCTTATTCCCATCAAAAACAAGAAAAAAATACCGCTCAGCCAGGCTAAAATCAGCCCCGACGGGCGGCGCATCGCCTGGGTGAGCAACAACCTCGGCCGCTGGAACGTGTGGGTGCAGGATGTGAAGGACGGCAAACGCAAAAAAGTGCTGGGCGGCGGTTCGCGCAATGCCATTCAAACGACGGACTACAATTATCCGCAAATTGCCTGGAACCCCGACAATCAGCGCCTGGCCGTCTTATACGAACGCCGCGACATTCCGCGTATCGCCCTCTGCGACCTCGGAACCGGTAAAAAAGAAGTAAAAGATTTGTCCCCGGAGTTTCAAAGGGTGTTCAGCCTGGATTTTATCAATCCGATTGATATCATGTTTTCGGCTGCCGTGCGGGGTTATTCCGACCTGTTTATTTACCATACGGTTACCCGGCAAACGGAGCGCCTGACCCAGGATTTCTGGGACGACGTAGATGCATCGGTCGTTACCCTCGACGGACGCAAAAGCATTATTTTTGCCAGCAACCGTATTTCAGATACCCTCACGACAGAGAAATTAGACACGATTCTGCCCATCGGCAAATTCGATATTTTCCTGTTCGACCTGGAAACCCGCAATCCTGAATTAGTGCGCCTGAGCAATACACCGTTAACCAATGAGCGGGCGCCCATCGGCATAGACAGCGCCCATTTCGCTTTCCTCAGCGATGAAAACGGCATTATCAACCGACAGGCAGGTTACCTGGAACCGTATCTGGCTTATAACCAGGCTGTTGTATACCTGAAAGACGGCACGGAAATAAAAACCCTGGACACCCAAAATCCGGGGGAATGGCCTTTCGAGCGGATTCTTCACCTGCTGGCGCCCTTAGATACGGTGCTGAAAAATGTGGATTCCACCCAGGTAGACAGCATTCGTTTCTCGCAGGTTTTTAAAAAACGCCCCCGGAGCTGGAACCAGACCAATTACGACCGCAATATCCTGGAGCAACATATTTCTGCCCGCACCGGGCGTTTTGTGGAAACCATCGCAAGGGCGGGGCGCACCCAGTTTTTTACCCGGACCATCACCCCGCAGGCTACGGCTCCCGTACGGCTCACCCGATACCGCGAACTGCTGTTGCGCGAAGCCGGGCAAACCATCCCACCCCAGCCGGATATTGAAGAATCGAGTTCTCAAGTCCCGGACCAGTTAAAAGTGCGACAGGAAAATTCGGAAAGTATGACTTTCCGGGAGTTGAATGACACGACCCGGCAGGTGCAGCAGGGCTGGCTGTTTCAGGTGCCCGATTACCTGGCGGCGCCGCCGATACACAGTCCGGCTGCCAAACCGGAGACGCCGCGTTTGGCGCAAATGGATCAGCCGGAAGTGATCACTTTCCAGATGAGCGCCGATTCGATGCAACCTGCCCCGCGGCGGCCCGTCCGTACCGGTTCCCTGGTAGAGTTTGGCAAAAACAACAGCGTTATCCGTTTTTACCCTTCACAGATCATACCATACCGCCTGAAATTCAGAACGGATTATGTGTCTACCAATTTCGACAACAACCTGTTGTTTGAAGGGCTGGAAAGTTTTGCGGGTACGCAGGCCGGTATCCGCAATCCGCCGTTGGGTATTTTAATGAAAGCGAATTTCAAGGATTTGCTGGAAAATTATGTGCTGGAAGCGGGTTTCCGACTACCTACCACCTTTAACGGCGCGGAATACTATATCTGGTTTGACAATAAAAAACACCGCATCGACCGGCGCATCGCCTTGTACCGGAAGTCGGAAGTGAATGCCTTCAATGTCGATTTCGGCGGCACCCGTCCACCGCGGCAGGTGCAAATCCGAAACAAAACCTTCCTCGGCCAGTATGAATTGCGTTACCCGTTTGATGCCTTTTTCAGCCTGCGCGCCACCGCTACACTCCGGCAGGACAAAGTAGACAGCCTCAGTACGGACATCATTACCCTGGAATCGCCGACCAACCGCGAGCAACGCGGGGCCTTGCGCCTCTCCGCCGTGTATGACAATACGGTGGATGTGGACATGAATCTGAAAACCGGCACACGCGCCAAAATATCGGTGGAAAGCGTCAAACGACTCGCTTTTAACATTGATCCGAACTGGAGCCTGAAATTCAACAAAGGGTTTATGACGGTACTCAGCGTCGATGCGCGGCACTACCAGATGCTCGACCGGCGTTCGGTGCTGGCCGTTCGCTTCGCCGCCGCTACATCGTTTGGTTCAGAACGTATGCTCTATTTCCTGGGCGGTGTGGACAATGGATTGTTTTCCACCTTCAACAATAATATTCCGATTCCGCAGGATGGTAATTTCGCTTTTGAAGCGCTGGCAACCAACCTGCGCGGATTTCCGATCAATATCCGCAACGGCAATTCATTCGCGCTGGTGAATACCGAACTGCGCATTCCTATTTTTAAATATTTTTCCAAAAAACCGGTCATGGGCAACTTCTGGCGCAACTTCCAGATCACCGGCTTTTTTGATGTCGGTTCGGCCTGGCAGGGCGGCAATCCTTACGGCGGCGACAATCCGATCAATACCGTGACGCTGACGGAAGGCCCGGACGGTCAGGATCCGATCGTTATTATGAAAGTCAATTATTTCCGCGACCCGCTGGTAGCCGGTTACGGCGTCGGCGCGCGCGCTATGATTTTTGGTATGTACCTTCGGGCCGATTACGGATGGGGCATTGAAACGCGGGTGGTGCAAAAACCGAGGTTGCATTTGGCGCTGGGAACCGACTTTTAGGTTAGTTATCGGTTATCTGTGTCAGGTTTGGCATTCTGGTAGAGTGGATGCCGTTTCATCCGCCTTTGGCAAAACCAACCCGTTTACCCCAATCAACATGGCGCACTCTTGGTTGACCTTCATGGCTAAGCACGACGACTAACTTGTTTCTTGGCGTTGATGCATAACCACCCTGATAACCAATAACTAATAACGGATAACCAAAATGCGGGAGACCAAATTCATAGAGCAGAACAAGGAAAAGTGGGCCGACTTTGAGCAAATGCTCCGGGAAGATCGGCGCGACCCGGACAAGCTCAACGATTTGTTTGTGCAGATCACCGACGACCTGAGCTATGCCCGCACATTTTATCCCAACCGCTCGGTTCGGATGTACCTCAATACGTTGGCGCAGCGCATTTTTCACAATATTTACCGGGGCAAACGTTTTCCGGCGGAGCGCCTGCGCCTGTTCTGGACGGATGAATTGCCCCAGTTGATGTGGACTTCGCGCAAAGCCTTGTGGCTGTCGTTTGCCATTTTCGCCCTGGCTTTCACCATCGGCGTGGTGTCCAGTATAATTAATCCTGATTTTGCCAGGGTCATCCTCGGCGATCAGTATGTTGACATGACCCTGGAGAATATTGAAAAGGGCGACCCAATGGCCGTGTACAAAGAATCCGGCCCGCTGGGCATGAGTATCGGTATTGCTGCCAACAATCTTTTTGTGGCCCTGCGAACGGCTGTATTCGGTGTGCTGGCTTCTATCGGCACGGTATTTATCATGTTGTATAATGGCATCATGGTGGGCGCTTTTCAGTATTTTTTTATTGAACAAGGCGTTTTCTGGCCTTCTTTTCTGACGATCTGGATTCACGGCACCCTGGAAATCAGCGCGATCATCATTGCCGGAGCCGCCGGTTTGGTGGCCGGTTCGGGGCTGCTTTTTCCCGGCACATACCGCCGCTCGCAGGCGTTCCAGATTACGATGCGGCGCGGCTTGAAAATATTTGTCGGCATCGTTCCCATCATCGTTTTGGCGGCCATTTTTGAAGGCTTTTTTACCCGGTTTACGGAAACGCCCGATTTCATCCGCGGGCTTTTTATCCTGACTTCCCTCTTTTTTATACTCTGGTATTTTGTCTGGTTGCCCTGGCACAAAACCCGGACGGGCGCGTTCCGGCAACCGGCGCATGATAAAGAATTGCCGCCCGACCGGATACAGGCCATTAATTTCAACGCCGTCAAAAATGCGGGAGAAGTACTGTCCGACACCTTTTCGGTCCTGTTCAGGCATCCGAAAATGACTTTGGGCGCCTTGCTGGGCGTCACTGCTTTATTCATGGCCTGGGCCTTTGGATTGTCCACAGAAAAAACCAGCCAGACCTTTTCTTTCTCGGAAATGCCGCTGGGCGTATTATCCGGTTCGGGCGATTTTTTTGGGGATGCGCCGGTGCCGATGTTGTATTATGTGCAGATCATATTGTTGTCTCTGCTGGGTGTTGCTGCTTTTCGGGCTTTGGAACTGGAAATGGATACCTCGGAGCGGCCCCTGTTTCCCCGCTGGCGGGTGTGGTTGTCGGCGCTGCCTTTGGCCTTGCTGATGCCCCTTTTTATCCTGTTTCTGCGCGCGGAAAACGGCGCTTTGGCCTGGATGCTCGCTATGGCAGTCTATCCGCTGCTGGCAGTGTGGGCGGCGGTGATATATTTTGAAAACCTCAATCCTGCCATCGCCCTGGTTCGGATGTTTCGCCTGATACAGTGGGGCCCTGCTTTCCTGCTCGGCCTGATGACGGTAAACCTCACCCTGTTGTTTTTCCTGTTTCTCGATACGCCCATCTGGCAGATGACCCTGCAATTGTTCAGTTGGCTGGCGCCGTCCGGCGGGGAATCGATGGCCATATTCAGTACGGTCACCACAACCTGGGTGGCCGGCATTTTGTTGTACCTCTTTTTTCTGATGATCCTGCTCGGCGGCGCTTTACAGTATTTCTCCTTTCGGGAAATCGCCGATGCCGCCAGCCTGCAAAAGGGGGTTGAACAAGTGGGGAAGGCGCGGCAGATTAGGGGGCTGGCGAGAGAATGAGAAGTGAGAGGTGAGAGACTTCCCGCTTGGCGGCATCGACTTTTTGGCTTTTGGCGGTGATGCATTCGTTTAGGGATTAAAAGTAATGCCAAGTTTTGGTACTACGTTTACTAAACCTTGAAGGTTTAGTAAACGTGTGCAAAGCGCTTAGCGGGCTTCGTTTTTTTGCTTTTGGCGGTGATACATTTGTCCGGAATTCAAGTAATGCCAAGTTTTGGTACTACGTTTACTAAACCTTGAAGGTTTAGTAAACGTATGTAAAGCGCTTGGCAGCATCGACTTTTTTGCTTTTGGCGGTGATGCATTCGTTTAGGGATTAAAAGTAATGCCAAGTTTTGGTACTACGTTTACTAAACCTTGAAGGTTTAGTAAACGTATGTAAAGCCCCTTTGCCAACCAGCCCTGAACGTCTGATTTTACGCGATTTTCTTACATTAGAAATTGCTGAATAAGCGTGTCGAACTTTAATAATTCATTGATTTTCAATATTTTAACACTTAAAAATTCAAAAAAACAGTGCGCCCCTCATCCCTCATCCCTCATTCCTCATTCCTATTCTCATTCCTCCTTCTAATTTGGGGGTATACGGCTTTGTGCGCACAGCAGCCGGACTCAGTGGTAGCGCTGCCGGAAGTAGAAGTAATAGAGGCCGCCCCGGAAACGCTGATGGAGGAGCCGGAAGAAGTATATAGCCAGCCTTATACGCCCCCGCCTGCGCGGCCTGTGGCGATGCGGGCCCTGGAAGAACAACAGTGGGCTAAAGCCGCTTCAGGCCTGGATTACAGCAAGGATGTGCCGAAGCCGAAAAAAGAAGAACCGGAGAAGCCAAAAAACCCAATCAACCCGTTCGATTGGGGGGGAATTGCTTCCTGGCTTGGACAGTTGTTGCAGGTGCTGGCCATCATGGCAGCCATTGCCGGGATTGCTTATGCGATTTACCACAGCATGAATGCGCCGCGCAACCGCCAGATTGCCCGCGACGGCGTGGAAATTACGGTCGACAATGTGGAGCAGTATATCCACGAAACGGACCTGGAACGTTTCCTGCGCGAAGCACTGACGGCCGGCAACTACCCCTTAGCCATCAGGCTTTATTACTTGCAGGTTATCAAGCAGTTATCTGAATCGGGCGCTATCCGCTGGTCGCGTGAAAAAACCAACCGCGATTACCTGCGCGAAACACGCACGCACCGGGCGGCGGCTGATTTCCGGGCCACTACGCGTATTTACGAACGCGTCTGGTATGGCAACCAGCCACTCGATGCAACGGCTTTTCAACAACTGGAACCCGAATTTAAAAACCTCCTCACCCGCATCTAACCCTCTCACCTCTCACTTCTCACCTCTCACTTCTAATTTTGCCCGGCATCTACCTCCATATCCCCTTTTGCAAACAGGCCTGTCATTACTGCAACTTTCATTTTTCCACCTCCCTGCGGCAAAAAGATGCGATGGTGACAGCGATCCTGACAGAACTGGAATTGCGGCGGGATTACCTGAACAATGCCGAAATCAGTTCCGTTTATTTTGGCGGAGGCACTCCTTCCTTGTTGGATACCAAAGACCTGGAGCGCATTTTTGAAACCATCCATCGCCTGTACCAGGTAGATGCCGCGGCAGAAATAACGCTGGAAGCCAATCCCGACGACCTTTCGGCCGAAAAACTGCGCGACCTGCGCCAATACACCCCGGTCAACCGCCTGAGTATTGGTATTCAGTCGTTCAGCGATGCAGACCTGCGCTGGATGAACCGCGCACACCACGCACAGCACGCCCGGCAATGCCTCGACGACGCCCTGCATGCGGGCTTCCATGATTTGACGATCGATCTGATTTACGGCGCGCCGACGACCTCCGATGCGCAGTGGCAGGAAAACCTCGCCATCGCGTTTGCATACGGCATTCCCCACCTTTCGTGTTATTGCCTGACGGTGGAAGAAGGCACGGCGCTCGGAACCTTCGTACGCCGCGGGCAGCAGCCTCCGGTGGAGGAAGAAAAGGCCGCCCGGCAGTTGGAATACCTCATGCAGGCCACGGAAGAACAGGGATTCGACCACTATGAAATTTCCAATTTCGCCCGGCCGGGCCACTACGCCCGCCACAACAGCAGCTACTGGCGCGGCGAACACTACCTCGGCGCCGGCCCCTCGGCGCATTCCTTCGACGGCGTGTCGCGGCAATGGAATATCGCCAACAATGCGCTGTATATCAAAGATTTAAATGAACAGAAAGTGCCGTCGGAACGCGAAGTACTCAGTCCTACCCAACGTTTTAACGAGTACATCATGACAGCGCTTCGGACGATCTGGGGCGTAGAGCCGGAAAAACTTGAGGCCCTGGGCTACGGCTATACCGCGTATTTCGAGCAGGCCGTACAACCTTACCTGGCAGCCGGAACCGTTGAACAATACGGCCCCGTGTACCGACTGACCCGTGCGGGAAAACTGCTGGCCGACCGCATTGCGATGGAATTGTTCCTCGATAAGGCATAGGGGTTGTGTCAAAAGTCAGATGTTTGAAATCTTGGCCAAAGGATACCAGATAAAGTTTTGGGTGCTAACGAATCATCCATTTAGGAAGAGAAAGTTAATCAAATCTATGTGTTCACTTTGTGAGCGGTTAACACATAGGCACATGAAGACAGTTGAGAGTACACGCTATGTTTCTATGTGCCATGTGTTTAAATTACGCTACGGGTGCTGTAGAACATAGATTTGACGCTCGCAGTCTTTTACGCCAAAATTTGGGATGTCAGTTTCACATTGCCTTTAGCAACTATAGTTTGGCGCGTAAAAACATTTTTTCCAACTTCCGAAAGTTTTAAACCCGAAATGACACCCTGCTAAGGAGCAATCAGTGCCTTTTTCATAGCGATTTTGATGTGTTTGCCACGAGGGCCGGCCCTACTCGATATTCCTGCATTTGCCAAAGACGACTTTATTCAAAAAAAATTCTGATTATTAAAAATTATCATATCCGGTTGGATACTTTTACCGCCGTAACAGCCTTGTTGCGGCAGGCTTGAGCCAGGTGTGCTGCAACAAGGCTTCTTCTATCATCATTCAAAACGAAACAATTATGATTCAGGAACTCAAAGCATTTCTGTTGCGGGGCGATGTGCTGGCACTTGCTATCGCCGTTATCATCGCCGGCGCTTTCGCCAAAATTATCGATTCCTTGGTGAACGATATCATCTCTCCGATCCTCGGATACATTACGGGCAATCCCGATTTTTCTTTTGTCATGGTCGGCAATATCAAGGTTGGGAACTTTATCAATGCCGTGCTCAATTTTGTGATGGTGGGTGTCGTGCTGTTTTTCTTAGTCAAGGCGGCGGGGAAGAAGACGGACGATATTAAGTAGGATTTTTGGATTGAAGGGTGTACGGATTCCGTCAAGATAACGATAGATATCGGATGACGCGATTTCTACGGATTTTCCCTCGTAGAGTTGACCGGTTTTTATACCAACAACCCATAATGTGGTGTACGCTACAGTGTACCACAATATGGGTTGATTCCGTTAGGTCAACTCTACGAGGGAAAATCCGTGTAAATCAGCGTCATCCGCGTCATCCGTGTTGCTATTATTCCTACGAGCGCGAAGCGCGGAAAAATCCGTGTCCAATCCTTTAAATCCGTGTGCCATTTAATCCAAAAAAAATATCAATTCTGCAAAATATAATTCTGTAAAACCCCACAGCAATTATCCAAATATCCTTTTTTCTCAAATCGCCAGGCCTCCACTCGTATTCTTAATTTATTGGCAATTATAATTTTACAAAACGTTAATATAGAGTCATCTTTCAGACTATTATTTGGTTTTAATAATTTTGTCGTATCTTTGCGTCAGATTTTTTTTCACCAAACTGAAATTCGACTTATGAAATTGCAACAACTTGTGGACGCACTGGACTCCCGGATTGCCCAAGGCGACATCTTTGGCGCGTTTGAAGCATTTGCTGCCGACCATTGCGTAACACGCAGCAATGAGGCCGACAAAACCCATTCCAAAGCCCAAAAAACAGAAGCACTGCGCTCGTTTTTGAGCCACGTCGCTCAAATCAACCATATCGAACGCTTTGCCGTTCAAATTGTCAACGACAACGTAACGGACTCGCAGTTCGTTTTCGACTTTACCGACCACTACGGTCGCCCAATGGTGTACAACGAGGTTATCCGCCGCACCTGGGACAATGGCAAAGTAGTGGAAGAACTGTACCTGATGGGCCAAACCATCGAGGCCGCCAAACCATCCGCCGCCGCTAAAAAAACCACCGTTCCGGCTAAAAAATCTGCCAAATCTGCCGCAGATAAAAAACCGGCTACGAAAAGTGCTAAAACGCAAACTGAAAAACCAGTTGCCGTTAAACAAAAAGCAGGGAAATAAAGCCCCTCCCGGCCTCCATGAGGTGTAAGGGCAAAGCCCGGTTAGTCTTCGCGACTGGCCGGGCTTTTTTTTAGAGGTGAGAAGTGAGAGGTGAGAAGTGAGAGAGCGAAGAAAAACTATGTGTTGTAGTTCTTACCATTATCTTTGCAATCCGACTACGGTTTTTTACCCGTTGTGTCAGTCAGATACGACCTTAGCGCATCAGACAACATTGTTTAGGCTAATTTCCTGCAAATGCCTGAGTATCAACACTGATAACGAATAACCAATAACGGATAACAATATATGAGCTGGTACAAACGACTGCGCGAAGGTATTTCTACCGCCACGAAAGCGAAAAAAGACGTCCCGGAAGGCATTTGGTTTCAATGCAAAATGTGTAAGGAAACCAGCACCACGCGCGCCCTGCGCGACAACTTTTACAAATGCCCGAAATGTGATTACCACACGGCTATCGGTTCGGCGGAATACTTCGAGATACTTTTTGACAACCACGAGTTTATTACCCTGCACGACGATCTGATCTCGGTCGACTTCCTGCATTTCACCGACCTCAAACCCTACGATAAACGACTGGAAGAAAGCCGGAAAAAAACCGGCCTCAACGACGCCCTGGCCATCGGCGCCGGCAACGTACACGATTACCCCCTGGTTGTAGCTGCTATGGATTTTAAATTTATCGGCGGCTCGATGGGTTCCGTCGTGGGCGAAAAAATATCCCTCGCCATCGACTACGCCCTGGAAACCCGCGCCGGCCTGATGATTATCTCCAAATCGGGCGGCGCCCGCATGATGGAAAGCGCCTTTTCCCTGATGCAAATGGCCAAAACCAGCGCCAAACTGACCCTGCTCGCCAAAGCCGGTCTACCCTACTTCTCCATGATGACCGACCCGACCACGGGCGGCGTCACCGCCTCCTATGCCATGCTGGGCGACATCAACCTCGCCGAACCGGGCGCACTGATCGGATTCGCCGGCCCCCGCGTGATCCGCGAAACCATCAAACGCGACCTGCCCGAGGGCTTCCAAACGGCGGAATACCTGCTCGAAAACGGATTCGTCGACCTGATCGTCAACCGCAAGGACCTGCGCGAAACAATGGGCGATTTATTGGCCTTTTTTGGAAAAAACCTGGACACGAATGGTGAGTAGTGAGTGGTGAGTAGTGAGTGGCATTTCGTTAGAAAAGAGTGCGTTCATACTTCTAACGTAATGCCACTCAAAACTCATAAAAAAAGCAGCCCGCGACACCGCGAGCTGCTTTTT
>JADJSY010000083.1 GCA_016711435.1 Lewinellaceae bacterium | reverse complement strand
TCGGAGGTTGCTTCGCCTGGTTTAACACCCGGAACGAACGCATTGTTGCGTTTCAGGTATTCCGCGTAGTTCGTCGGGTTGATCATCAGAGCCGTATAAACGTACGTGCAGACAACGATCAGGGTAAAAAACGCGACGTTATAACCCAGCGAGTAAATGTCGCTGAACATGTGGATCCGGCCGGTATTGGCTTGTGATCCAGCCACGTATTGATATGCGGTAGCAGGCAGGAACATCAGCGCCTGAGCGAAGATGATCGGCATTACGCCTGCGGAATTCACTTTCAGGGGCAGGTAGTCGCGGGCGCTGGCTGCCGGCATGGAACCGCCGGAGCGGCCAACCATCCGTTTGGCAAACTGGATCGGGATTCGTCGCACCCTGGATGACCAGGATAGTGCCAGTACGATCAGGAAGAGAATGCCATTTCTACGAAGAACAGCAGCGGTTTGTTGTCGCCGAAGAGTTTCTGGAATTCGAATACGAATGCCTGTGGCAAGCGGGCGATGATACCGGCCTGAATGATCAGGGAAGTACCGTTGCCGATACCCTTATCAGTAATCCGTTCACCCAACCACATACAAAATACAGTACCAGCAGTCAGGATAATGATATTGGTAAACCAGAACAGACCGTCGGGGATATCAGGAGAAACGGCACCCGGGTACTGCGGATCAACTAGAAGATAACCGCCGCCCTGTACGAGGGTAATGGCGACTGTAAGCAAACGTGTGATCTGATTGATCTGTTTCCGGCCGCTTTTCACCTTCTTTGGTTTGCAGGCGCTGGAAATAAGGCACTGCGAAGCCGAGCAACCTGCACGATGATCGATGCAGTAATATAAGGCATTACGCCGAGGGCGAAAATAGCCGCATTGTCGAATGCGCCGCCGGTAAATACGTTGATCAGACCGAGCAGGTCGTTGGAACCGCGATTCTGGGTCGCTTTGTCGAGCGCTGCCGGAACAACTCCCGGCAATACCACAAAAGTGCCCACACGGTATACCAACAATAACCCCAGCGTAAAGAGGATGCGCTGGCGGAGTTCTTTGATACTCCAGATATTTTTGAGAACCGTAAAGAGTTTCATTGCCGACAAGGAAGGATTTAAACTAGTTCAACACTTCCGCCTGCCGCTTCAATGGCAGCCTTTGCGGATGCAGATACGGCGTGCGCTTTGATAGTTACCTTGGAAGTCAGGGTACCGTAACCCAGGATTTTCACCTTGTCGCTGGCTTTTACCAGGCCTGCAGCCACCAGAGCGGCTACATCAAGATCGGAAATACCGGATTTCTGCACGTATGCGTCCGGTGTGCTCCAGGTTAATAGGTGCGAACACTTCGCGGTTAACGTTTTGGAAGCCGCGCTTCGGCAGACGACGCTGCATCGGCATCTGACCGCCTTCGAAGTGACGTTTCTCTTTCTGAGCCGCTACGGGCTTTATCACCCTTGTGACCGCGCGTAGAGGTACCGCCATGGCCGGAGCCTGTACCACGACCAATACGCTTTTCTTTTTTCACAGAACCCTGTGCCGGACGAAGATTATTGAGTTCCATTGCTGTGTTTTATTCGATATGAAAACCCGCAGGGGAAATGTCCCGCAACAGGTTTTGGTTGAATTTCTTTTTTGATCGCCTGTTATCAGGCATTTACTACCTGAACCAGGTGTTGTACGACCCGGATCATTCCGTGGAGTTGAGCATTGTCTTCATGCTCTACCGTTTGATTAACTTTTCGGAAACCCAGCGCTGTCAGCGTGTTTTTCTGCCGTTTTGTTTTATCAATCGGGCTTTTGATGAGTGTGATTTTTACCTTGCTCATTTTTCAGTTATCAGTTATGAGTTATCAGTTATCGGTATAAGAACTGGTAACCGTATTAACCATTAAACAATTTGTCCATGGAAATGCCACGCTGACGGGCTACTTCGACCGGGCTGCGCAGGCTCGACAGTGCCGCAATAGTAGCTTTCACCACGTTGTGCGGATTGGAGGAACCCTGCGATTTAGCCAACACGTCGTGAATACCCGCCATTTCCAGTACGGCACGCATAGCGCCACCGGCGATTACACCCGTACCGTGAGCGGCAGGCTTGATCAGTACGCGACCAGCGTCAAATTTACCACGCGCTTCGTGCGGAATGGTCCCATTCAGAACGGGTACTTTCACGAGGTTCTTTTCTGCATCCTTCACCGCTTTGGCGATGGCTTCAGAAACCTCACGTGCTTTACCCAGACCCTGACCTACGCGGCCTTTACCATCGCCTACGACCACTACTGCGGCAAAGCTGAAAGTACGACCACCTTTGGTTACTTTGGCAACGCGGTTGAGCGAAACCATTTTTTCTTTGAGACCCGAATCTTCGGAAGTGCGGGAATTATCTCTTTCTCTTTCTTGCCGTGCCATTGTTTGACGAGCTATTGTTGAGATGTTGACGTCAGCCAGGGATTTTACACGACCGTGGTACAGGTAACCGCCGCGGTCGAATACTACGTTGTCGATACCTGCCGCTTTCGCGCGTTCGGCAATCAGTTTGCCTACTGCGTTGGCCTGTTCCTGTTTCGTTCCCGTCAATCCGGCAGAAGAGGCCGAAGCCACTGTTGTCGCCGTCAGGTCGTTGATTACCTGGCAGTAGATGGATTTGTTGGAGCGGAACACGCTCAGGCGCGGACGCTCAGCCGTACCGTTTACTTTCTTACGGATGCGCATGTGAATGCGCTGGCGGCTTTGCTTTTTTGTACGTTTCATTATTATTTATCCATTTAGGTTTTCCCGATACCGACCGGGGAAACAATGAAAATGGTATGAATAGAGCGCCGGGAGGAGCGAAAAACGATCCGCCCGGTGCGATCCAGTCGTTATTATTTTTTACCGCCGGCAGTTTTACCTGCTTTGCGGCGTACCACTTCACCCTTGAACATGATACCCTTTCCTTTGTAAGGCTCAGGTTTGCGGAAGGAGCGGATCTTGGCACAAACCTGTCCCAGCAGTTCCTTGTCGGAACCTTCCAGGCGGATCAGCGGAGCCGAGCCTTTTTCCATGGCAGTCGTCACCTTGATTTCCGAAGGAATGGCGAAGATAACCGGGTGAGAGTAACCGATGGTGAGGGTCAGGAGATTGCCCTGGCTCTCTACACGGTAACCGACACCGATGACTTCCATTTCGCGGGTGTAACCCTGGCTGACACCTGTTACCAGGTTATTGAGGATCGCGCGATACAAGCCGTGCATGGCTTTGTGCCGCTTCTGATCAGTCGGGCGCGTAACCGTAAGCGTTCCGTCTTCCACCTGTACGGCGATGTCGGGATCAACTTTTTGAGAAAGAGCTCCTTTCGGGCCTTTTACGGTAACCGTATTATCGGATGCGACCGAAACTTCCACTTTTGCCGGAATTTGAATCGGCATTTTACCAATGCGTGACATATCGCAAATGAGTTCTTATTTCTAAGGTTTGACGCTTAGGTGATTAGGAAACATAGCAGAGCAATTCGCCGCCGACGTTCATTTCGCGGGCTTTTTTATCGGTCATGATCCCTTTGGAGGTAGAAACGATCATAATGCCCAGGCCGTTGATGATACGGGGAATATCCGTTGCACCGGAGAACTTACGCAGGCCGGGACGGCTGACGCGTACGAGTTCGCGGATGACAGGCTGTTTGGTGGCCGTGTCATATTTCAGTGCAATTTTGATGATGCCCTGTTTATTTTCAGGAGTTTTGTCCTCGAATGTGTATTTGAGAATGTAACCCTGATCATACAAGATCTCGGTAATGGACTTCTTCATGCGGGAAGCCGGGATCTCGACGATGCGATGGCCAGCCATCTGCGCGTTGCGGATGCGGGTCAAATAGTCTGCTATCGGGTCAGTGACGTGCATTGTATCTTCTCGATTGATTGTATTCTAAAAAGATGAATCCGGGTACTTACCAACCAGGATGCCTTGGTGATTCCTGGAATTTTACCATATAAAGCCATTTCACGGAACTTCACACGGCAGATACCGAATTTGCGCATGTATCCTTTCGGACGGCCAGTCAGCAAACAACGGTTGTGCAAACGAATCGGGTTTGCATTGCGCGGAAGTTTGTCCAGTGCTTCGTAATCACCGGCTTCCTTTAACTTTTTGCGCAGGGCGGCATATTTTGCAACCACACGCTGACGTTTTTGCTCCCGGGCAATGATGGATTTCTTAGCCATTTTGCGCTATTTCTGATTTTTGAGGACTTATTAACAAATGGATATACCAATTTCCTTAAGCAGGGCGTATGCTTCTGCATCCGTTTTAGCGGAGGTAACGAAGGAGACGTCCATACCCATGATTTTCGACACTTTGTCGATGTCTATTTCCGGGAATATGATCTGTTCCGTGATACCCATGGTGTAGTTGCCGCGGCCATCGAAGGATTTGTCATTGAGTCCGCGGAAGTCGCGCACCCGTGGCGTGGCGATCGAAATAAAGCGATCGAGGAATTCGTACATGCGTTCGCCGCGCAGCGTGACGCGCACGCCGATGGGCATGCCTTCGCGCAGTTTAAAATTCGACACCGAGGTGCGGGCCTTGGTAGACACGGCTTTCTGGCCAACGATGGTCGAAAGTTCGTTCGCAGCCGTTGTCGATCATTTTTATCGCCTGTGGCATCGCCGATGCCCTGGTTGATACAGATTTTCAACAGGCGCGGCGCCTGCATGACAGAAGAGTAGTTGAACTGCTGCATGAGCGCAGGCACCACTTCTTGCTGGTATTTTGTTTTGAGACGAGGTACGTATTTCATCACTTGATGATGTTTCCTGCCGTTAGATTCTACGCGGCGTCCGATGCGCGTTGCTTCCCCGCTTTTGGGGTCTACATGCGCGAGGTTGGAGACGTGGATGGTAGATTCCATCTGACGGATGCCGCCTTCCTCTGTCTGAGACGCTTTGACGTGCTTTTTCACCATGTTGATGCCTTCGACGATTGCGCGGTTTTTATCGGTAAAAACCTGGAGAACCAGGCCCGTTTTACCTTTGTCGTCGCCGGAAATAACCATTACCTGGTCGCCCCGACGGACATGCAATTTTGGTGCGAAACGCTTTACTTTATTTTTCGTAGCCATTGTAAAAATGTGCTAAATGGGTAATTGCTAATTAGAGAACTTCAGGGGCCAATGAGATGATACGCATATAGTCCTTGTCGCGGAGTTCGCGGGCTACCGGCCCGAAAATACGCGTACCACGCGGCTCATCAGAGGCATTCAACAGCACTACCGCATTGTCGTCAAAACGGATGTAGGAACCATCCTTGCGGCGGATCTCCTTGCGTGTGCGAACGATAACAGCTTTGGACACTGTACCTTTCTTTACACCACCCGGAGAAGCATCTTTCACCGTCACGACGATTTTATCGCCGACGCCTGCATAACGCTGGCGGGTGTGGCCCAATACGCGGATGCAAAGCACCTCTTTCGCGCCGGAATTATCGGCTACATTTAAACGTGACTCTTGCTGAATCATGACTTTATCTTAGTTATGAGTTAGGAGTTAGGAGTTAGGAGTTATTTGAATGGTTAGGAGTGAGGCAATTTATCACATAACTCATAACTTATAACTCATAACTATAAATCATTTCGCTCTTTCAAGGATTTCGACCAAACGCCAGCGCTTCATTTTACTGAGCGGACGCGTTTCCATGATGCGCACAGTATCACCGATATTACAAGTGTTTTCTTCGTCGTGTGCGAAGAACTTCTTGGAACGCTTTACGAATTTACCGTACAGCGGGTGCATCAGGCGGCGTTCCACCTTACGGCGATGGTTTTGTCCATTTTATTGGACACGACCACGCCGGTTTTTTGTTTACGAAGATTTCTTACTACTGCTTCCATCTATTTAGATGTAAATGAGTTGAACGCTTTTATTTCTGGCGACGGCGGCGAATCCGCAACTTGGACCCGCAGTTCAAGTTGCTCGGGAGTCATCACTGCGATTTCCCGTTTCCGGCCTTCCGTGACAATACGGGCTATGTTGCGACGCATTTCACGCAATTCCATCGGATTGGCGATCCCTTTGACCGCATGGTCGAATTTCATTTGCTGGTACTCCGTTTCCATGCTTGCCAGTTCGGCTTGCAGGTCGGCGACAGTCATGTCAGCAAGTTCCAATTTCTCCTTTGCCATTTTATTTTTGTTGATGGTTTACAAGAGTTGAGAGTTTATAAACCTATAAACCATCCACTCATAAACTTTAATTTTTATCTTTCAAAATCGTACCGCGTTACTGCTTTGCAGAGCACCGGAAGTTTTTGTGCAGCAAGTCGCAGCGACTCGTATGCCAGTTCTTCCGTAACTCCTTCAATTTCGAACAGTATACGACCTGGTTGAACTTCACAAACATAATGGTCGACAGCACCTTTACCTTTACCCATACGAACTTCCGCAGGCTTGGAGGTAAGCGGTTTGTCAGGGAAGATGCGAATCCACACCTTACCTTCCCGTTTCATGTGGCGCGTCAGTGCAATACGAGCGGACTCGATCTGACGGCTGGTGATACGGCTGAATTCCATAGATTTCAGGCCGAATGACCCGAAAGAGATGGAACTCCCCTTGTTTGCAAGCCCGCGGTTGCGGCCTTTGTGTTGCTTGCGATATTTTTGACGTTTTGGCTGTAACATCCTGTGTCAATTTAAAAGCCTGTCAATCAATGTTTTGTGTTCTATTTTCCTTGTATATCCCGAAAAACGGGCTGCAAAGGTACAACACAAGACAAGATTTTTCAAAAGTTAGTATTAAATGCGCCGTTAATAAAGAGGCAAAGGGCAATGTCCAAAGAGCAAAAGCAAAAAGGAACATCTGTTGAAGGCAAAAGGGATTTACGGTGTTGCAAACTTTGCCTTTTGCTTTTTGCTTTTTATCTGCGCGGGCCGCCGCCGCCGCTTCCACCGCGATTACCGCCGCCGCCGCTTCCGCCGCGATTGCCGCCACCACCGGTTCCGCCGCCGCGATTACCACCGCCGCCGGTTCCGCCGCCGCGATTGCCGCCGCCGCCGGTTCCGCCGCGATTGCCACCGCGATTACCGCCACCGCCGCCTTCGCGACGATCACCGCGTTCTCCGCGGTCGCCGCCTTCGCGACGATCACCGCCACCACGGCGATCTCCGCCGCGATCTCCACCACCGCCTCTGCGATCTCCGCCGCGGTCGCCGCCTTCGCGACGATCACCACCGGTTCCTTCAGCTGCTGCGAACGGAGTCAGTTCGCGTTTAGTCAGTACTTCTCCTTTGAAAAGCCATACTTTGATACCGATTTTACCGTATACGGTCTGGGCTTCCACCCAGGCGTAGTCGATGTCGGCACGGAAAGTATGCAGAGGCGTACGACCTTCTTTATATTCCTCGCTGCGGGCAATTTCGGCGCCACCTACACGACCGCTGATACGCACCTTGATTCCTTCTGCTCCGGCACGCATGGTACCTTGAATAGAACCTTTGATGGCCCGGCGATAGTTGATACGCGCTTCAATTTGTTTGGCGATTTGTTCGCCTACAATGTTCGCATCGAGTTCAGGCTTCCGGATTTCAAAGATGTTGATTTGAACATCTTTGCCCGTGAGCACCTTGAGTTCTTCTTTTATCAGGTCAACTTCCTTACCACCTTTGCCGATAATGATACCGGGACGGCTGGTATGGATGGTGACGGTAACCCGCTTCATCGTACGTTCAATGACAACACGGCTGATACCGTTTTGCATTGGCTTGTTACGGTCGCGCGGATCGGCCGTTGCCGTTTTTGGACGGCGCGCACGGAGGTAGTTACGAATTTTTTCGTCTTCCACCACTTTAAGACCGTAGTCTTTGTCGGCATACCAGTTAGAATCCCAACCGCGAATGATGCCCAAGCGATTACCAATCGGATTTGCTTTTTGACCCATTTTATTACTGAATGAGGATGTGCGAATGAGTGATTTCTAAGAGATTTGTTCGGTGTCGAGCGCTACACGGTTTGCAACAACGATCGTAACGTGGTTACGGCGTTTGCGCACCCTGTATGCACGGCCTTGTGGCGCCGGAAGAAAGCGATAAATAATGCCTCCTCCGTCTACAAAGGCTGTTTTAATGTAGAGTTCGTAGTCGTCAGCGGCGCCCGCCTGCTCGGATTTCTGTTCCCAATTGTTGATAGCGGACAGTACCAGCTTTTCGAGCCATACTGCTGCTTCTTTATTGGTGTATTTCAGAATGCCGAGGGCATCTACCACCTTCTTACCGCGAATGTTATCTACTACGAGACGCATTTTGCGGGGCGACATCGGACAATTTCTCAGTTTAGCTACTGCTTCCATTGTTTATTTAAATTTGAAACCAAGAGGCTGAAAATCAGGAAAACAGATTTCCAACACCTGATAACCCATTATTTTTTATTACCACCGTGACCACGGAAATTTCGGGTTGGAGAAAACTCACCGAGTTTGTGACCCACCATATTTTCCGTTACGAATACAGGAACAAACGTTTTACCATTGTGTACAGCAATTGTTTCGCCGACCATGTCGGGAATAATCATTGAAGCACGGCTCCAGGTTTTAATCACCTGTTTACGGTTGCTCAGTTTTGACTTTACCACTTTTTCCATCAATTTATGATGGATGTAAGGGCCTTTTTTGAGTGAACGCGGCATATCTCAGTTACAATTATGAGTCCGGTTAAATTTATTTACCCGTTTTGCGACGGTTGATAATCAGTGCATTGGATGCTTTTGTACGGCTACGCGTTTTAGCACCTTTGGCTTTCAGACCTTTCCGTGTACGTGGGTGGCCTCCTGAAGCGCGGCCTTCACCGCCACCCATCGGGTGATCCACCGGATTCATTACGACCGGACGTGTACGTGGCCTCCAGCCTTTCCAGCGCATACGACCTGCCTTACCCATGATTTCGAGACTGTGGTCTCCATTGCCTACGATACCGATGGTGGCACGGCAGGTGATCAGGATACGGCGGGTTTCGCCGGATGGCAGTTTCAGAACAGCGTAGCGGTCTTCACGGCCCATCATCTGGGCGCTGTTACCGGCGCTGCGTACCAGCACGCCTCCTTGTCCGGGCTGCATTTCCACGTTGTGGACAAATGCGCCCAGGGGTACTTCCGCCAGATAAAGGCAATTGCCCGTATCGGGTGTAGCACCACGGCCGGAATGGACTACCTGACCAACTTCCAGACCTTTTGGGGCCAGGATGTACAGCTTTTCGCCATCGGCATATTGAACCAGCGCGATGTAAGCACTGCGATTCGGATCATACTGAATAGACTGAACCGTTGCTGCACCTTCTTTATCGCGTCGGAAGTCAATAAAGCGGTAACGACGCTTGTGACCACCACCACGGTTACGCATGGTACGGTGACCGTCGCTGTTGCGACCGCCAGTACTGCCAAACGTGGTGAGCAATGACTTCTCAGGTTTTGCGCCTTTCGTCAGTTCATCCCTCGAAACGGCTACCCGGAAACGTTGTCCCGGCGTCAGCGGATTGAATTTCTTAACTGCCATTTTTTTTATTTGTTATCGGTTATTTGTTATCTGTTATCAGTGTGCTTCGCTTAGGGCTTTTGCTGATGCCGAAGGCTGGTAGTCCTGATAACCAATAACTAATAACTATTAACTAACTTATTCTTCCGTGCCGCCGAAGATGTCGATGGTTTCGCCTGGAGTCAGGGTAACGAACGCCTTTTTGTAGGAGGATTTCGTACCTTTTACTACAGCCGTCTTCGTGCTGCGAGATTTCGGTTTGCCCGGCATAATTGCCGTATTGACTTTGTCGACAGAAACGTTGAACTGTTTTTCGACTGCTTTTTTGATCTCAATCTTGTTCACGTCCCTGTTCACCACGAACGCATACGTGTTGCGCTTGTCAGCGAGTTGTGTCGCTTTCTCGGTGATGACCGGCCGTATTAAAATTTGCTTAGCCATAACTTTTTTAGTTATCGGTTGTCTGTTATCTGTTATCAGTGGTATTAACGGGTGCATCCCGATAACTGATAACTAATAACTGATAACCTACTCGCAGTTTTCTTTAATTTTCTCAATAGCGCTTTCCGAGATCACTACTGCGCCTGCCTGCATGATCTGATAAGTATTCAGATCGGTAGCGGGAGCAATGGTTGCCTTCTCAATATTCCGGCAGGACAGGTACAACATTTTGTCGTAGGCTCCTGTCACTGTCAGCGGCTTTTTGTCGGCTACTTGCAGTGCGTTCAGAATGGCCAGGAACTGGCTGGTTTTAGGTGCATCAAATGTGAAATCTTCCACAACGATGATACCACCGGCTTGTGCCTTGGCAGACAACGCGCTGCGACGAGCCAGACGACGCACTTTGGCGTTCACCTGAATATCGTAGTTGCGGGGGCGTGGGCCGAATACTCGACCGCCACCACGGTACAACGGGTTGTTGATGTCGCCTTTACGGGAGCCGCCAGTTCCTTTTTGCTTGTGCAACTTGCGGGTTGAACCGCTCATTTCACTGCGCTCTTTGGATTTGTGCGTACCCTGACGCTGTGCGTTCAGGTAACGTTTCACATCGAGCCATACACTGTGCTCGTGCGGTTCGATACCGAATATCTCATCCGGGAGGGTCACTGACCGGCCCGTGGATTCGCCTTGGATGTTATAGACCGAAATTTGCATTTCCGAAGAAATTAGTATTGGTCAAGAAATTATTTTTCAATTGTTACATAAGCGCCCTTATGGCCTGGAATCGCACCCTTGATGAGGATGATATTCTGTTCCGGGAACACTTTCATAATTTGCAGACGGCGAACTTTCACCTGGGCGTGACCCATGTGACCACCCATACGCATGCCTTTCATTACTTTCGCAGCGAAAGAAGAGTTACCCAGGGAGCCGGGAGCGCGCAGACGGTTGTGCTGGCCGTGTGTTTGTTGCATGACACCACCGAAGCCGTGCCGCTTAACTACACCCTGGAAACCTTTACCTTTGGAGGTGCCGGTGACCAACACTTTGTCGCCTTCCACAAAAATATCGGTGACGGTTACTTCGTCGCCCAGATTTTTAGAAAGGTTCGAGTCCCGAAACTCCTGTACTTTATGAAGCGGCTCTTCCAAGCCGGCTTTGCTAAAGTGGCCCATCAGAGCCTTGGGAGTATTCTTTGTTTTACGATCGCCGAAAGCCAACTGGAGCGCTGAATAGCCGTCCGTTTCTTCTGTGCGAATTTGCGTTACTACGCAAGGCCCTGCCTCAATAATTGTGACTGCAACGTTCTTGCCGTTGTTGTCATAGATACTGGTCATGCCGATTTTTTTGCCAATCAGACCGTTCACTGTGTCGTTATTTATATGATTGAACGATACGTAGAATTTCTTTCAAATCCTGTTCCGGTAAAGCGAGCATGCGAAAAGCGACTTTCCGTTTTGCGGAACCGCTTTCGAATGTATTCAGTTAGTACGATAACCGCCACCACTTTGAATACCCCCGGAAACAACAGACTTGACTCCTTAGAATTTGCGAATTAGGTGAGCTTGACTTGAATGTCAACACCGCTCGGCAGTTCCAACTTGGAGAGAGCGTCCACCGTCTTTTGTGTCGGTGTGTAGATTTCAATCAAGCGCTTGTGGGTGCGCAACTGGAACTGCTCACGAGCTTTCTTATTCACGTGCGGAGAACGCAGCACGGTGAATATTTCTTTCTCGGTTGGCAGCGGAATCGGACCAGTTACAACGGCTCCACTCGCACGTACAGTCTTGACGATTTTCTCGGTAGACTTGTCCACCAAGTTGTAGTCGTAAGACCGAAGTTTGATGCGAATTTTCTGATTCATTACCCTGAAAGGAATTTAAAATTTCAATTTCATCACTTTGGAAGGTGGTAAACAAAATTCAATTTTGTGTCCCTTGCTTCAAAAGCGAGCGCAAAGGTAATCACAGGAAGTTTAAAAAACCAAGCAGGTTTGAAAATTTTCTGAAAAAAGTTTTGAAGGCGGGAACTTTGGGTTTTTCAGGCTGCATCTGCCGTGTTTTTTAAAAAGTTATCGGTTATCCGTTATTGGTTATCAGTGTGCATCTGTTTGGCTTTGGGAGGCGGGGAAGAGGTTATCGGTTATCAGGGTGGTTGCTCTCGCTCGCGCCAGGCTCTGCCTACTGGTATTCATGTGGTAAATGGTCTTTTTTTAACTTTCTTCTGCAACCTGCTTCAGCATATGTAGTATCGGATTTTCTTCCCTTGCTCCGGTTCCTGAACTGCCCCGGGTCTGTTATCCTGCTGGATAATTTGCAGGCTTGTTTTTACGCCGGTTTCCGTTAATACATATTGCATTTCAAAATAATTTTCCGGGGTGTCTTCAAGGCCCGGTCGCGGTGCAAACAGGGTATACCTGATTTTTTTGGTCGGGCTATATTCCAACACTTTTCCCCATTGTTCAAAGGTAATTCTTCCCAAAGGGTTACAAATTTGATGTCGGTGCCGACTTCCCAGGTTGTAAGTAAGTCGCTTCCGTACTGCCAGCGTTTTACTTTGTCGGGGTGGGTGAGGGTGTCCCAAACTTTTTGAATGGGAGCGTGGATGGTGATTTTGGAAATGTTTGTTGACATGAGTGGTTTGATTTCAGGAGCAAAAGTCTAACTTTCAGATCATTTAGTGCGTGATTCAGATTTAATTTTCGCCTCGGCAGGTGCTCCAATAACTATTCCTCTCAGGAAATTCCAAAACATTTTATTTCCGGTGTCAGTCACCGCCTCACTAATACGGGCGGTTATTCGCATTAATAACCAATAACGGATAACCTTGCCCCGCCTCCCAAAGCCAAACAATGGCACACTGATAACCAATAACTGATAACCAATAACTAAAAAGCCATCCCAACCTGAAGCCTGCTGACCAGGTAAATCAGATTTCGTTGTGTCGAGGTCATTTGCTCCCCATTTTCATCGGTCACAGTATTCTGCTGTAACTGAAGGCCGGGGCCGATGTTAAAATCGACATAGCCATTCCGCATAAACCGGTGCTGTATGCCCCAAACCGGCGCCAAACTCCAATCTTTAATACGCCTGTCTCCTATGTTCGGTGCAATATTGCCCAGTTGCTCGTAACTGTAAGCCCAGCGGGATTGTACGCCCACATACGTACCGGAAAGGCTGTTGCCTGATTTCCCCTGCGCGATCCGGCGCTTCAGGTTGTAATACCAGCGGGGTTCCAGGACCGCCATTGTCTGGTATGTATGGCTGTTATAAGTCTGCTTTTGGCCTGCGTTATCGACCGTAAACCCAGCACGGGAGAGTAATCCGCCGATTTCCATGTGTACAGACCAGGCGGAAGCGGCGATTTTTTGTTCATAACCGATGTTAGGCGCCAGGGAGACCCATTGATACCGGTAATCTTTGTAAAAGTCGAGCAGGTTATAAAAGTCGATTTTCCACATCCTGCGTTCTTCCGTGAAACAACGAAGCGCCTCGCAATAGTTACCGGCACTTTTCCCGGTCTTCGGGCGTGCCACAGCCAGGCCGATGGCAGCCCGTGGGCGAGCAAAAAATACGCGTCCGCCCCTGTTGAATGGTCCGCTGCTCACCGTAGCCATGCCCGCGCCAAAACCCAGATCAAAATATCCCCGGTTGAAAAGCCGCCTTTGCACGCCCCAGTTGAGCAGCAAGGTGTTTCTGTTTCCCTGTGTTTTATTCCTGTAACGGGTATATGCGTATTCCAGGCTGAGGTAATTCCCGGACAGGTTGTCGGCCTGTGTGCCATTTTTTACTTTTTTGGATATGCCGTAATACCAGCGGGGTTCTGCGCGGACCGTCCAGGATGTCATCCAGTCGCCATCGTCCCGAACGATTGCCTGTACGCCTGCATCGATAGAAAAGGCAGGATGTAGTTTATATTCTCCACTGAGATGGAGTTCCTGGGGACCTAAAAGCGAAGCCAGATTTAATTTTAATAAAAAACGGCAGGGGTCCTGCATCTTAAAAACCTTGTTTCGGGCATCCGTAAAAACAGCAGGCGTCAGGTCCTCGCTGCTTTCCGAATTGGAAATAAAAACAGTGTCGGTTTGTGCAGGAAGCGTACAAGTAAGCAAGAGCAAACACGGCAGGAGATAAATGTTTTTCATTAGTAGTTATCCGTTAAGTAAAAAGGCAAAATTGCAAAGGGCAAAAGGCAATGTTAGTCAATGAGTTACAGAAGATGCAGTGCTGATTAGTTTCGTTTAAATTCTTTACAAATGCTTGAGTATCAACACCGATAACTGATAACCGATAACTACTCAGTGGAAATTGGTTATCCGTGTTGATAACTGGATCAGCGCAGCAGAATGCGCCCGAACTGCGCTTCCACCTGGATAAGTTTATGGCTGTTCGTACTTTTAAATAAAGCCTGCCGGGTATTTTTATCCGGGTTGCTGTACTGAAAAGGCAGGTCCTGATCGATGGAAACGACACCGTAAGTGTTGCGCAAATTGTAACTGTGCCGCAGGGGGCCGGCAGCGCGCAGGGTGATGTCCGATTTTGTGCTTACGACCGATACGTCGCCCGTTTGATCGGTGGTTTCGAGGGTCACCTGGCCGTATTCACTTTTCAAACGGCAGGAATTGCGCAGGCCGCTGAGCGCGATGTCGGCTCTTTTGACCTGCATATTGACCGGTCCGGACAAATGGCGGCCTTCGACGTTGCCGAAACGGCTTTCCAGGTCGATTTTGCCGCCGAGTTGTACGAGTTCAAAAGAGCAAAATTCGCCGTGTAAGCCGATCGCACCGTCGAGTTTTTCCAGGTGGGCTTTACCGAATTTATTGGAAATATCCACCGGGCAATTGCCGGGCACGCTCAATTTCAGCACTGCTTTGAGGCTGGAGTGCGGCGCTTGGGCGCCGGATTTTAATCCGATATACGCCCGGACGTATATTTTTTTGCCGACTGTGCTGACCACAAACTGCCAGGCTTTCAGGTCGATGGCCGCCGAATCGGCGCTGGGATGCCGCGCGCTCAATTCGGCGCTGATCTGAATGGTATTTCCACTGGAGGGCAGCACTTCCACTTCCGCTTTTTCGCAGTTGATCCAGACTTCGAGGCCGGGTTTCCAGGCGACCGTTTTGCGGATATTTTTGGTGGCTACCTGCAGGGTGGTTTGCGCGTTTAATGCGCCGGCCAGCCCCGTTAGTACACCAAGGAGGAGCAAGGTATGTCTCATATCAAAAATTTAGATGTTGGTGGACAGGTTCTAATGAACGTTGAGAGGTTGAGAACGTTGATAGTTGAGATAGCATTGATAATCAATGGGTTATTCCACCTTCTCGTTCAAAACCAATTTGTGTTGAGCATCATCATCCTGCGGAGCAGTTCGGAGCGCTCGCGTTCGATGCGGGTAAGTTGTTCGTTGAGTTCGGTGTCGGTTTCATACAATCCCATGGCTTCGCGCAGTTCCGATTTGGCGCTGGTGAGTTCATCGAGTTCGGCTTTTAACGCTATAAATTCGGGGTCTTTGCATACGGGCGCCGGTTGCCGGCAAATTTCTTCCAGCAGTTGAAAGGCTTCGTCTTCCGGCTCACGGATAACGGCCAGCAAAACATTATCTGCTTTTTCTTCGCTGTAACGGATCGACATTTCCTCCCGGCCTTCGCTGCCGGACGACTTCATGAACCACACCGCACACAACAACAAACAGATGGAAGCCGCAGCGGCCCATATCGGCCACATTCGGGCTACAACCAGTTTTGGGGGGCTTAGTTTGGCGCTACTTATTTGTACATCAAGACTGGCCCAGACCGAATCCGGCGGCTGATGTTCCGGCAGCAGCGGGATATTGGAATCGATAGCGGCTTGCAGGTGCAGGTCCGCTTCCAGTTGCGGCCACACCATTTCCGGGGCATCGTGTCCGGGTAGCCTTATCAAAGCATCCCGAAGGATATTTTTATTTTTTTCCGACATCACGATCCTGTTTTTTGAAAACTTGTTTGCCCGGCCAGCAGCGCGCGCAGGCGCTTTTTGGCGTTCCACAATTGCGACTTGGACGTTCCTTCCGAAATATCCAGCAGCACTGCAATTTCGCGGTGCGTGTATCCTTCCACTTCCGCCAGCAAAAAAATAGCGCGATAGCCGTCGGGCAGTTGAAGAATAGCCTTTTCCAGGTATTCGGCGTCGATGGCCTCCATACCCCAATCCAACGCCTGGCGATCATGACTTTCGTTAAAACTTTCCGTTAACAGCCGCTTTTTACGCAGGGCCGCGATAGCAGTGCGCACCATTATTTTTTTGATCCAGGCGCCCAGTGTGCTGCGCCCTTCAAATCCTCCGATATGTGTAAACACCTGTAAAAAACCGTCCTGCAATGCCTCCGCTGCCAGGTCTGTATCGCCGAGCAAGCGGAAAGTTGTGCTATACATAGCCCTGGAATAGCGATTATACAGGACTTTTTGCGCCCTGCGGTCGTTCCTTTGACAATCTGCTATCAATTGGGCTTCCGTCATTCCTGTGATTTGTATATTATAAGAAGGGGAGGGAAAGGGAAAGGGTTGTATGGGACTTTAAAAAGTTATCGGTTATCGGTTATCCGTTATCAGTGTGGTTGCTCTTGGCTTGATCATTGAACTTAGCCAAGAGCAACCACTGATAACACCGATAACTAATAACCGATAACCATTCCAAACATTTTATTTAAAATTACTTTCAACACCCGCCCGGCCCTTGTACCTTCGCGACGTTATTGTGTGTTTGGTGTATGGTGTTTCGTGTTTGGGGGTTCTTCGCCTAAACTACGAACCATGCCTTAGGCGAAGAACCCCTAAACACTAAACACCATACACCAAACACATCGCCGCCATGACTTATCTCGACGAACTCAATGCCGTACAGCGCGCCGCCGTCACCACCACGGAAGGGCCGGTATTAGTGATTGCAGGGCCTGGCTCCGGCAAAACGCGGGTGCTCACGTATCGCATCGCACATTTATTGGAAAACAATGTAAAACCCTGGGAAATCCTGACCCTCACGTTTACCAATAAGTCGGCGCGCGAAATGAAGGACCGCATTGAAAAAGTGGTGGGGCCGAAAGCGCAGCAGGTGTGGGCAGGCACGTTTCACTCCATTTTCGCCCGCATCCTCCGGGCCGAAGCTACCAAAATCGGCTACCCCGCTTCCTTTACTATATACGACACGGATGATACTACGAGTGTGTTGCGGGCGATTATCAAGGAAATGAACCTCGATACCAATACGTACAATGCCTCTGCCATTCGTTCGCGCATCTCACTGTCGAAAAGCAACCTGATTACGCCGAAAGCCTACCGGGAGAATGCCGACATGATGCAGCAGGACCGGGCCGCCAAACGCCCGTACATCGTCGATATTTATGAAAAATACGTAGCCCGCTGCCAGCGCTCGGGCGCTATGGACTTCGACGACCTGCTGTTCCAGTTGTACCGGCTGTTTCGCGACAACCCGGGCAACGTGCTGGAAAAATACCATAAGAAATTCAAATACATCCACGTCGACGAGTTTCAGGATACCAATTTCCTGCAATACGCCATCCTGCGCCGGCTGGTGAAATACCCGGGAAGTCCGGAAAATATATTTGTCGTGGGCGACGACGCCCAGAGTATTTATGCCTTTCGCGGCGCCACCATTGACAATATCCTCGATTTTGAAAAGGACTACCCTACCCTGAAAACCTTCAAACTCGAACAAAATTACCGCAGCACGCACCATATCGTGTCGGCTGCTAACGAGGTCATTTCTTACAACCGCCGCCAGCTGCCCAAAACCATCTGGACCGACAAGGAGGACCGCCACAAAATCAAACTGCTGAAATGTGTGACAGACGATGAGGAAGGCCGCCGTGTGGCCGACCTGATCCTGGAACACAAACACCGGTATCATCTGGCCAATTCCGAAATCGCGATCCTGTACCGCACCAACTCACAAAGCCGGAAATTTGAAGAACACCTGCGCAAACTCAACCTGAACTACCGCGTGTTCGGCGGCCTGTCGTTTTACCAGCGCAAGGAGGTAAAGGATTTTGTGGCCTACCTCCGCCTGTCCGTCAACCCCCGCGATGAAGAGGCCCTGCGCCGTGTGATCAATTTCCCCACCCGGGGCATCAGCGACGCCACGGTGGACAAACTCAGCGCATTGGCCGGCAGCAACAGCCTCACCATGTGGGAGGCCATGATGCTCCCGACCCTGGACATTACGGAGCGCGCCCGCAAATCGCTCGCTACTTTCCGGCACATGGTGGAAGACTGGCAACGCCGGGCCGGAGCGGACTCCGCCTTCAAACTTGCTGCAGATATTCTCCGCAAATCGGGTCTGCTCGACCAGTTGAAAGGCGATACCAGCCCGGAAGGTATCGGTCGCCTCGAAAACGTAAATGCCGTTTTGGATGCCATCGCCGAATTTTCAGACAGCAAACCTGATATGGCACCCGCGCCCGATTTCGCCGAAATGGGCGGACAGGATACCGACCGCTCCCTCGCCGCTTATCTGCAAACGATTACCCTGCTGACCGATGCGGATGAAAAAAACGACAACGGTGATCATATTACCCTCATGAGTATACACGCCGCAAAAGGCCTGGAATACAGAAGTATTTTTGTGACGGGCATGGAGGAAAACCTTTTCCCTTCCTTTATGGCTTTGGAAGAAGCCAACGGCCTGGATGAAGAGCGCCGCCTGTTCTATGTCGCCATTACCCGCGCCAAAGAGTTTCTCACCATTTCCTTTGCCCAAAACCGCTATCGTTTCGGGCAAATCAGGGTGAGCGAGCCTTCCCGTTTTCTGGAAGAAATCGGTACCGAACACTTTGAATTTCTGGGAGGTATCGGCAATGCCCGCGCACAAGCGCCCGGCTACGACCCGACCCCGGCCCGCGCCAGTATCAGCGGCAACTTTGCCAACCCGCGCCTGCGCGCTGCCGCCAAAAGTGCAATGCCCATGCAAGCGCCCGCCGATTTTAAAGTGTCGCCGCCGGAAGATATTGTGCCCGGCGTGACGGTGCTGCACCTGAAATTCGGGGAAGGTAAAGTCAGTAACGTCGAAGGCCCGAAAGACAACAAAGTAGCCACGATTCAATTCAAAAACGACGAGATGTCGGAGCGGCGGATAGTGTTGAAATTTGCAAAATTGCAAGTGGTGTAGTGTGTGGTGTGTGGTGTTTAGTGTTTGGGGCGCTTTGCCTTTGGCATGGTTTGGTATTTGGCTATTGCAGTACCTGATTTCCACCCGCCTGTTTTGTTCCGATTCCTTGGGACTGACAGCATTCGGGAACATCATTTCCGAGTTGCCGTACCCTTTAAAGCGCAAACGTTCCGCAGTAACGCCGTTTTTTAGCAGGTAATCATATATGACACGGGCGCGATTGATAGAGAGCGCCATTTCATCCGGCTCCGGTTCCGGGACGGGTTTACCGGGCTTGTTGATATGGCCTGCAATTTCCACACGCAGATCGGAATTAATCTGCATGAACTTTAAAATTTTGGGCAGCTCCGGTTCCGACATTTTGAGCAAAACAGCCTGGTCGCCTACAAAAAAGAGGTTGCGCAGCACGGCTTTTTCACCCGGTTTGGCGGGTGGTAGTTCAATATCCGTATTGATTTTGTATTTTTTGTACAGTTCCGGGCTGCCGAAAATGCGCGTGGTGAAATCTTCAAAAAAGTATTTTTTTGCAACGGCTTCGACCTTAACAACGGAATCTTTGGGCAACCGAACGGCATAGTTTCCGGTCGAATCCGTGCGGGTCGAATCCATACGCGTTTTGGAGCGGAAGCTCACCAGCGCCTCGATGCCTTTCCCGGTATCGCGATCCCTGATTTGACCTTTAAAGGTAGTCATCGGCACGGCCAGCACGGCTTCCACCGTTGCCCTTCGGTTGCGTTGCCGCCCCGATTCAGTGCTGTTGGGCATCACCGGGCTACGCTCGCCATAAGCCCTGGTCTGAATTTTTTCGGCTGCCACGCCGCGTTGTACCAGGGCTGCACGGACGGCTGCGGCTCGCCGCGTAGCGAGAGATTCATTGTTGCCTTTTTCTCCGATGGAATCCGTGTGCGCTGTGATGCGTAGCAGCCGGAACCTTTCGTTGGTCGTAAACAAACGCGCCATGCTATCCAATATGCCGAGCGCTTCGGCATTCAGGTCGGCTTTTCCTGTTGCAAAATACACCTCCACATAGGAAGCGCTGTACAGCGAATCGAAAAGAGACTGGGCCTGGAGGGTTACTGACAGCCCGAAACACAACATAAAAGGGACTATGCTCTTCATTGAGGGTCGTTTTAAGCGGAAATATCGAACAAAAGAAAAGTGCTCCGCGGGTATTTTTATTTTTCCGGGGCAAATTTTTAATAAAGGTTGATAGGTTTGATGGTTTGAAAGGTTTGATGGTTTGAGGTGATAACTTAAGCCAAGAGTTACCACCTCAAACCATCAAACCTTTCAAACCATCAAACTCTCACTTTCTATTCTTCCAAATCATGAAAAAAGCCTGCTCTATTATTTTCTTCTTCCTGTTTATTTCGGCTTTGATGGCCCAGGAATTACCGACCGAAATAAACGGTTACAAATTCAATGTCCTAAAAAAAATGGACGCTACGGATGTTAAAAACCAGTTCAAATCAAGTACCTGCTGGGTGTTTTCAACCAACTCTTTTTTTGAAAGTGAACTGATGCGCATGGGCAAAGGTCAGTATGATCTGAGTGAAATGTTTGTGGTACGCGCCGGTTATCTGGATCGGGCCGACAATTACCTGCGTCGCCAGGGTGCGGCGGCTTTCAGTCAGGGCGCCGAAAACCACGACGTCATCAATCTGATCCGTAAATATGGCATGACGCCCCAATCCGTGTATAGCGGTTTCCCGGCCGGGCAGGACAAACCCGTACACGGCGAAATGGAAGCAGTGCTGAAAGCCATCGTGGATGCGCTGCATAAACTGCCCGACGGCAAACTCAGTCCCCAGTGGAGAAAAGCATATACCGGAGCACTTGACGGTTACATGGGCGCGCCGCCGGAAACCTTCACTGTCAGCGGTAAACAACATACGCCGCTCAGTTATTTCAATAGCCTGGGGCTGAACCTCGACGACTACGTGGCCCTGACCTCCTACACCCACCATCCGTATTACAAACCTTTTGTGCTGGAAGTATCGGATAACTGGTCGAACGGGATGTTTTACAATTTGCCGCTGGACGAATTCTGCCAGATTGCCGAAAACGCTGTGAATAAAGGCTACACAGTCGCCTGGGCCACGGATGTCAGTGAAAAAACGTTTTCAGCCAAGGAGGGCCTCGCGCTCATGCCTGCAAAACCCTGGGACGATATGAGCCAGGCCGAACGCGATTCCCTGTGGAAGGCGCCTGCAAAAGAAAAAATCATAAGTGCCGAAGAACGGCAGGCGGCCTTTGACGAACTCACAACCACCGACGACCACGGGATGCACATTGTCGGCATGGTGTCCGACCAGACAGGTACCAAATACTATACGGTGAAAAATTCCTGGGGAACGGTAAAAAAGGAGATGAACGGCTATCTGTACGTCTCCCAACCTTATTTCCGGTTCAAAACCATGTCGATTATGGTCCATAAAGACGCGATTCCGGCAGCGGTAAGGCAGAAATTAGAAGTGAGAAGTGAGAAGTGAGAGGTGAGAGGTGAGAGGTGAGAGGTGAGAGACATCCCCTTTGGCATTTGGTTGGATTTGGGCATGGGTTTTCAGGCCTGTAATCGTTAATCGTGTATGGTGTTTGGTGTTTAGTGTTTCGGGCGCTTCGCGTTTGGCATTTGCGAAAATTCGACCAAAATATCAACTACTGCCAAACGCGGAGCGCAAACACTAAACACCAAACACCAAACACGATTCTCGACTTCAGGCCTGGACTTCGACCATGCCCAATCCAACCAAATGCCAAAGGACTTTGCCTCACCTCTCACTTTCTCACCTCTTTTCTCCGTACGCCAGATCCCCGCATCGCCCAGTCCGGGAACGATGTACGATTTAGCGGTCAGTTCTTCATCTACGGCGCCTGCCCAGATATGTGCATGCGGGTGCTGGCGGCGCACCGCATCCACCCCTGCGACGCTGGCGATGACTGTTACGATGTGCAGCACAGCAGGTTTGCCGAAACGCATCAATTCTTTCAGGGCAATATTCACCGAAGCGCCGGTAGCCAGCATGGGGTCGGCCAGAATCAGGACGCTGTCCTCGATACTGGGCGTGCTGATATAATCCAGTTGTATAGTAAAGGAACCATCTTTGTGCTGACGGCGGTATGCAGAAATAAAAGCATTATCGGCCTGATCGAAATAATTCAGCAAGCCCTGATGCAGGGGCAGCCCTGCCCGCAAAATAGTGGCCAGCACAATCCTTTGTGAAGGCAGCATAGGCGTAGTCGAGCCAAGCGGCGTATCTACTACGACCGGTTCGTATTCCAGTGTTTTGGAAATTTCATAAGCCAGTACTTCGCCTACCCGTTCGAGGTTGCGCCGAAACCGCATCCGGTCTTTTTGAATGTCAATATTTCTTAGTTCCGCCACAAAACGATTGGCGACAGATTGTTTTTCAGCAAGGTTAAATAGCGTACCGGGCATAGAGAAATCTGGGTAAAAGGTGAAACTGTATACAGGTGTTGTGTGTTTAGACTGTTGATGATTACCCACAAAATTAACAATACATCCTGTATATCTTTGCAGATTTTCAACCAAATAACCAACTCACTTTTAAATTTAAATAAGTAGGTGTGCAAAATTAGTTTTGCTTAGATTCTTTGTAAATGCTTGATTATGAACACTGATAACCAATAACTAATAACGGATAACTACTTATGGCGAAAGACTGGACGCTTAACGAAAAAGCCGCAACCCTCAAAAAAGAGCCGGAATTTGCGGTATTGGTGAGCCTCATTACCCCTGATGTGACGGAGACGCAGGCGCATGAATACATGGATGAACTGGAGTTTCTCGCAAATACTGCCGGCGCACAGGCCATCAAACGGTTTACACAACGCCTTCCGCACCCCGAACACCGCAGTTTTATCGGCAGCGGCAAGGTGCTGGAAATTGAACAATACATTGCCCGGCATGAGGAAGTGAATATGGTTATCTTCGACGATGACCTGACGGGCAAACAAACCAATTTTCTGGAAGAAGCCCTGAAAGTAAAAATCGTGGATAGGTCTACCCTCATCCTCGATATTTTTGCCAACCGCGCCCAAACGGCCCAGGCCAAAACGCAGGTCGAACTGGCGCAGATGAAATACCTCCTGCCCCGCCTGCGCGGCCTGTGGACGCACCTGGAACGGCAACGCGGCGGTATCGGGATGCGCGGACCCGGTGAAACGCAGATCGAGACAGACCGCCGACTGGTGCAGTACCGGATCAAAGTGCTGGAAGACAAACTGAAAGACATCGACCGGCAAAACCAAACCCAGCGCAAAACACGGGGCGAACTGATTCGCGTGGCGCTTGTGGGTTATACAAACGTTGGGAAAAGTACCCTGATGAACCTGATGAGTAAATCGGAAGTGCTGGCGGAGAACAAGTTGTTCGCTACGCTGGACACTACGGTGCGCAAGGTCGTTTTCGGCACCATGCCTTTCCTGCTTTCCGACACGGTGGGTTTTATTCGGAAATTGCCGCACCACTTAGTCGAAAGTTTTAAAAGTACGCTCGATGAGGTGCGGGAAAGCGATATTCTGCTGCATATCGTAGATGTGGCGCACCCGCAGTTTGAAGACCATGTCAAAACCGTGCAAAAGACCCTGGAAGAACTGGGGGTCGCCGACAAACCAACCCTGATGGTGTTCAACAAAGTTGATCTTTTCCGGAGTCGCTTTTTTGACGACCTCCTGGATGCAGCCACCAGAAAAGAAATTGAAACAGAACTGCGCGAACGTTTGCGGCATGATTACGGTGAAAACATTTTTATTTCCGCACACACCAAAGAAGGTATGGATGAATTGCGCGAACGCATGTCCCGCCTCATCAAGGAAGCGTATGTCATCCGTTACCCCCACCAGGCAAACTCCTGGTAGCCCCTCTCTCTCCTCTCACCATCTCACCTCTCACTTCTATTTTATGTGGAACGAAGAAAAAAATCAATTACAGGCTATATTCAAGTTCAAGGATTTCACGCAAGCGTTCGCTTTTATGACGGAAGTGGCAGCCGTCGTGGAAAAAATGAATCATCACCCCAGTTGGAGTAATAAGTGGAATACGGTTGAAATTCACCTGACCACCCACGATGCAGGGAATATTGTCACGGACAAGGATCGCAATCTGGCGGAAGCGATTGATGCGGTGTACAGTAAGTATAAGTAGGGAGTAAGTAATAGAGTCGCTGCAAAAATCAGGGATGACTCATATTTGCCCTTTTACTTAATCCTGTTTTTTCCAAAAACGGAAACGGTTTTTCAATTGCTCGATCACAGGTTTGCCCAGAAGAATAGCCGACACGGCAAATAGGCTTTTACCTGTTATCATGGCCGCAGCCACGCTGATGGTAATTTTTTTGACCGGCATGTCCGTAAAAGGCAGCGAAAATACAAGCGCTGTGCAGCAGAGGGATAAGGCGAGCAAAAGCCAGCCAAGTTTAGTTTTCCAGTACATAAGGTTTAAATTGTCAAAGCAACGCGGTATTTATAAAAGGATTGTTCTCCTCCTGTAAATTTAAAGTTAAATCGCCCGAATCAGCGTCATCGAGTATGGACATCGTATCAAAACTCCCCAATGTGGGTACCAATATTTTTTCCGTCATGTCCGGCCTGGCTGTCCGGGTTGGCGCCATCAATCTTTCCCAGGGTTTCCCCAATTATAATCCTTCGCCCCGGCTCCAACGCCTGGTAATGGATCACATGGAACGGGGCGACAACCAGTATGCACCCATGCCCGGCGTACCGCTGCTGCGCGAACGTATCGCAGGGAAAATGGAACAGATGTATGGGGTAAAGGTTGATCCGGAGACGGAAATCACGATAACTGCCGGAGCCACACAAGCCATTTTTTGTGTGATTGCCGCGTTCGTTCGCCCGGGCGATGAAGTGATTTTACTGGAACCTTGTTACGATTCTTACCGCCCTTCGGTAGAAACCGTGGGCGGAACCCCGGTGATCCACAGCCTCTACGCCCCCGATTACCGGGTAGACTGGAAAGCGGTGCAGCAATTGATCACCCCGCGCACCCGCATGTTGTGTATTAATACCCCGCAAAACCCTACCGGCACGATTCTGACAGAGGCCGATATGCTGTCGATTCAGGACATCCTGCGCGGCACCAATGTATTGCTGATGAGCGACGAGGTGTATGAACATTTGATTTTTGACGGAGAGCAGCATGCCTCGGCCCTGCGCTACCCGGAACTGTACAGCCGAACCCTGGCGGTTTATTCTTTTGGAAAAACATACCACAACACGGGCTGGAAAACGGGGTACTGCGTAGCGCCGCCCGAACTCACCCGCGAATTCCGCAAGGTGCACCAGTTCAATGTATTCAGCGCCAACCACCCGATGCAGGCCGCTTTTGCCGATTTTATGGCCGATCCGGCGGAATACCTGGGCCTGCCTGATTTTTACCAGCAGAAACGCGATTTCTTTTTGCAGGCTATGTCGGCTACCCGTTTTCGCCCGCTGCCCTGTAAAGGCACCTATTTTCAGTTGTTCGATTACAGCCACCTCAGCGATGAAGCAGACCTGGATTTTTGCAAACGCCTGACCACGGAATATGGGGTAGCCGCTATTCCCGTTTCGGCCTTTCACTCGGACAGGCGCGACGAAAAGGTGATCCGGCTGTGTTTTGCCAAAACGGAAGATTTGCTGGAACGCGCAGGCAAGGCGCTGGAAAGGGTGTGAGCGAGTATATTGTATCCTCCGCAACTTCCCGAAAGTTTTAAACTTTCGGGAAGTTTGAGCGCGTTTCTTTGCCTCCCATTGATCAGCGCCGCTCCTTAAAAAACGACTTCAACAGCGCTCCGCATTCTTCTTCCATAATCCCCATTTCAAGCCTGGTTTTCGGGTGCAGCAGTTGTTTGCCGCCGGCCAGCATAAATCCGCGTTTTTCGTCGGTAGCGCCGTAAACGATCCGACCGATTTGCGCCCAGGCCAATGCGCCGGCACACATCACGCAGGGTTCCAGCGTCACAAAAAGTGTACATTCCTGCAAGTATTTGCTGCCTAAATGCCCGGAAGCCGCCGTGAGCGCCAGAATCTCGGCGTGGGCGGTCACATCCGTCAATTGTTCGGTTTGATTGTACGCCCGGGCAATAATCATATTATCGCAAACAATGACTGCGCCGACCGGCACCTCTCCGGCTTCGGCGGCTTTATGCGCTTCCGCGAGCGCTTGTTTCATAAAATACGGATCGGATAAAACAGAAAGCATCCGGCAAAGAAAAGAAGTGTCCGCAGAGTTTTTTTAAAAAAATGAGCGCGGAGTTTTAAAGTTTTACACGCAGTTCCGACCTTTGCACATGGAGACAAAGTTTGCAACCACCGCCTCGTCCAAATTTGTGGGCGAATCACTTACCTACGACGACGTTTTGCTCGTCCCCGCTTACAGCGAAGTACTTCCCAGAGAAGTGAATATTTCCGCACAGCTCACCCGAACGATTCGTCTGAATGTTCCGGTCGTATCGGCAGCTATGGATACCGTAACAGATAAAAATCTGGCTATCGCTATTGCGCGGCAGGGCGGTATCGGTATGATTCATAAAAACATGAGCATCGCCGACCAGGCCGACCAGGTACGCGCCGTGAAACGTTCGGAAGCGGGCATGATTCTCGATCCTGTCACCCTTCATCCCGATGCGATGATCGCCGATGCGCTGGATTTGATGAAAAAACACAGCATCGGCGGCATCCCGATCACAGATACCAAAGGGCGACTGGCAGGTATTCTCACCAACCGCGATTTGCGTTTCGAAACAGACCGCAGCCGAAAAGTGCGCGACCTGATGACAAAGAAAAATCTCGTCACCGCTCCCAAAGGCACCACCCTGTCGGAAGCGCGCGATATTCTGCAACGCCTGAAAATCGAAAAGTTGCCGGTGGTAGATGATGATTTTCACCTCATCGGACTGATTACGTACAAGGACATTATGAAAGGTGTGAATTTCCCGCAGGCCTGTAAAGACTCCTTTGGCCGCCTCGTGGTAGGCGCTGCAGTCGGGGTCACGACCGACACGGATGCCCGCGTAGACGCATTGGTTGCCGTAGGCGTCGATGTGATTTGTGTGGACACGGCGCACGGCCATTCCAAAGGAGTACTCGACGCCGTCAGACATCTGAAACGCCGTTACCCGGATTTGCAGATCATCGGCGGGAACGTCGCAACCGGCGAAGGCGCCCGCGCTTTGGTGGATGCCGGAGTAGATGGCGTAAAAGTGGGCGTCGGGCCGGGCAGTATTTGCACGACCCGTATCGTGGCCGGCGTGGGAGTTGCCCAGTTGTCGGCCATTTTTAATGCCTCGCAGGCCATCAAAGGTTCGGGCGTACCCATTATCGGCGACGGCGGCATTCGGTACACCGGTGATATTGTAAAAGCATTGGCAGCCGGCGCCAGCACGATTATGGCCGGTTCCTTGTTCGCAGGCGTGGAAGAATCGCCCGGCGAAACCATTATTTTCGATGGCCGAAAATTCAAATCCTACCGCGGCATGGGCAGCCTCGCCGCCATGGAAATGGGATCGAAAGACCGCTATTTCCAGGATGTGGAAGACGATATTAAAAAATTGGTACCGGAAGGCATCGAAGGTAGAGTGCCCTATAAAGGCACCCTACAAGAGGTCATGGTACAGTACATCGGCGGACTTCGGGCAGGTATGGGCTACTGCGGGGCAGGCACGGTGGAAGAACTTCAGGAAAAGGCTCAATTCGTCAAAATTACGAATGCCGGCATGACGGAAAGCCATCCGCACAATATTATTATTACAAGGGAATCGCCGAATTACAGCCGCAAATAGAGGTGAGAGAGTGAGAAGTGAGAGAGTGAGAAACGTCCCGTTTGGCCGCTCTTGTGATTTGGGCTTTAGTTTTTCAGGCCTGTAATGGTGAGTCGTGTTTAGTGTATGGTGTTTCGTGTTTCGGGCGCTTCGCGTTTGGCAGTAGTTGACATTTTGGTCGAATTTACACAAATGCCAAAGGCGAAGCGCCCGAAACACCAAACACCAAACACTAAACACGACTCACCATTACAGGCCTGAAAAACCCAAGCCCAAATCACAAGAGCGGCCAAACGGGATGTCTCTCACCCTCTCACTTCTCACCTCTCACTTCTTTAAACGTTCCGG
Source organism: Lewinellaceae bacterium (assembly GCA_016711435.1). Taxonomy (GTDB): domain Bacteria; phylum Bacteroidota; class Bacteroidia; order Chitinophagales; family Saprospiraceae; genus M3007. Next base: position 338,619 of record JADJSY010000083.1, on the reverse strand, counting down.
GTTGTCCTTGACAAACGAGCTCCAGCCGCTGTGCGATTTTTTTCCTGCCAGCGCCGGGTTGGAAGTTTGGTACCAGTGGCAGAGTGCCGTGGCCAGGGCATCCGTGGCGTCAAAATATTTTTCGGTGAATTTGGTGTGCAGGATGCTCTCCAGCATACCGGCCACCTGCTCTTTGGAAGCGTTGCCGTTGCCGGTGATAGCGCGTTTTATTTTTTTGGGCATGTACTCGGTGATGGCCAGGTGATTGACCATGCCCGCGGCAATGGCTACGCCCTGTGCGCGGCCCAGTTTGAGCATGCTCTGCACGTTTTTGCCAAAAAACGGCGCCTCGATCGCCATTTCGCTCGGTTTGTACTGTTGTATCAAATCCTGCACCTGCTCAAATATATGCTGTAGTTTCAACGTGTGGTCATCCCCGATATGGGCGAATGTGACCACGCCGATTTCCAACACTTTGACGGCTTTTTTATCGGCGTCTATGAGCGCGAAGCCCAGCACATTGGTGCCGGGGTCGATGCCGAGTATACGTTTGGGCGGATTTTCCATGGGTAAATTATTCATTTGTGCAGCGCCGCTAATATACTGCTATTTTACTTCCCGGTTCACCGCACACTCCGCACCGTCCACCTTACCTTCCCCCCCAGCGGATTCTTCATCAACTCAAACGCCTTGCCCTTTTTCACCATATTCAAATCGTGCAATTGCTGATCTTCCGGCAGACAAACCCTACCGCTTGCCGTTGTTCCTCCCGCCGAAAACACCACTAATTCCAGGTTCGACCAGTCCATTTCATCGGTGGATTGTGCCAGTCCGATATGCGGAATAACCGCGCCGTCGCGCACCAGCATAACCACGGGAACTGCCCCGGCTTCTATCTTGTGCCAGCCTGCGGCATACACTTTTTTGCTTTGATAATCAATCCATTGTCCCGGCGGCAGGTACACGTCGCGGCTGTACACCCCTTCTTCAAACAGCGGGGCTACAAGAATATCAGAACCGAACAGATACGCATTGTCTACCAGCCAGGAACCGGGATCGTCCGGGTATTCCACAAACAAGGCCCGGAGCATGGGCAATCCTTTTTCCGTGCTGTATTTCGACTGTGCATAGATGTAAGGCATCAGCCGGTATTTCAATTCGATGGCCGTTCGGAACGTATCCTGAAAACCTTCGCCGTACTCCCAGGGTTCTTTCGGCGCCTGACCGTGGCAACGCGTGTGCGAAGTCAGGATGCCCATGCCGAGCCAGCGTTTGTACAATTCGGCGGGCGTTTTTTTGACAAATCCGCCGACATCGTGGCTCCAGAACGAGAAGCCGGACAAGCCCAGCGACAGTCCGCCGCGCAACTGCGCCTCCATGCCCATATCGGTGGTTTCCGCGTCGCCGCCCCAGTGCAGCGGGTAGCGCTGACTACCGGCCCAGGCGCTGCGTGCCCAGATGATGGTCTCGCCGGTGGTTTGTTTAGTGATATCCGCCACCGTTTTGTTGTAGCGCAGCGGGTACAGATTGTGTTCGTAAAAACCGGTGCGGCCCGATGCGTACAATCCGTTGTGCGGGGCGGCTTCGCCAAAATCGACTTTGATAACCGCTACGCCGAGTTTCAGCAAACCGGCTATTTTATTTTGATACCAACTGACAGTATTCGGGTTGGAAAAATCCAGCACCGCATCTTCGTACGGCAAATTGCCGCGGGCGTCTTTTACAGCCAGGCCCTTACTGACAATTTCATTAAACAACGTGTTTTTGGGCACGAAATAAGGCAATTGCCACAGGCAGGTGCGGAACCCCTGCGTTTTCAGGTCGCGGATCATACCTGCGGGGTCATTGAAACGAGATGGCGCAAATTCGTAATTGCAGCGCCAGTCCGTTTCAAACCAGCCGGTATCGAAGTGGATCACATCGGAAGGGATGCGGTTTTTGCGCAGCAGCGCCGCCACCCGGCGACCGTCGGCTTCTGAAAAATAAGTAATACGGCTCATCCACAGGCCGAAAGACCACAGCGGTGGCATGGCGGGTTTGCCCGTCAGGTTGGTGTACTCGTCCAGAATGTCTTTCGGATCGCCGAGAAACACAAACAGGTCCAGCGCATCGTCGCCGATCATCAGGGCGTTGCTGGCGCCGAACGTGGCCCCGAAATCGCAGGTAATCGGCGTGGACGTGTGCATAAACATGCCGTAACCCCGGCTGCTCATAAAGAATGGAATCGGTTTGTACATTTCGGTGTTTTCCACACCGTTGGCATCGTCCGTCCACAGCACCACTTTTTGTCCGTATTTATTCAGTTTGGTAAATGACTCGCCGCAGCCGAAGATTTTTTCATCGGGCGACAGCGAAAACACCGCCGCCACGCTGCGCGAATAATCCGTCGAGCGGCGTACATAGGAAAACGGCAGGGTCGGATAAAAGGATTTCCCCACATCCGTTGTGTTGCGGGTGGAGGTTAGCAGACGGCCCTCGGCGTCGCGAAACTCTAATTTCCAGGGGTGTTCCAGGATGGTCACGCTGCCGAAACGGCCCGTGTAGCGGTGGCCGCCCGCTATTTTGGCGTATTGCCAGGAAGCGTCGCGGCCGGGTTCTTTCACCAGCATCAGCGACGGCTCGCCGGTAGCGTACTGTAGCCCTGTCTGCGCCCGGACCCGCACGGTGCGCGGCGATACGAATTCGATGGAAAACGGCAGCGCCGGATTGGGCGCGTATTCGCCGGATGGAAACTCATTCGGGCCTGCCGGTTTCAAACCCACCATCATATTGTCGAACGCATGGTTGACATGGTACAGGGAGCGCTGCCAGATCAGTTGCCCAGCGCCGGTAGCGGGGTTGAAACCTGCCAGGCTATCGGCTACAAAATAGGTGTTGTTCAATTCCCGGAAGTCGCCGCTGATGTCGATGGGTTCGTTGAGCACGCGTTGAGCGAAAGAAGTTTTCGCCAAAAACAGCAGCAATAAGGCTGAAAAAACGCAATTTATCCGTATGTTCATCGTGAGTGGTGAATCGTGAGTGGTGAGTGGTGAGTCGTGAGGCTTTAGAAGCGGCGGATGAGAATGACGCCTGCAATGATGAGTAGTACCCCTAAAAAACGGGGCAGGTTAACAGTTTTGACCGGCACCCCCAGCAAACCGTAGTGATCTAGTACCAGGGTAATCAACATTTGACCTGCAATGATGAGGCTGAAGGTCAACGCAACGCCTAACTTCGGTACCAGAATAATGGTCGCCGATATAAAATAAGCGCCCAGTAATCCGCCTGTCCATACGATTGCGGAAGCGTTTTTGGCAAACAAAACAGCGCGTAACGGCACACCGGAACACAGACAGTAAACAAATAAAGCCAGCGTACCGATTAAAAAAGAAATGAGGCCTGCCAGTACGGGATATTGTACTATAGCGGATAATTTACTATTGATGGCGGCTTGCGTTGGAAGTGCAAAACCCGCAATAACGGCCATGAGCAGGAAAATCCAGGTGGGCATAAGTCGTTTTTTTTACGAGAGCAAAGATCAACAACTATCCGAAATTACAAACGTGTAAAATAGACACGTTTATTTACCTTTGAAAATAATTCAAGCGCTTAACTTGGGATGACATGTGCGGGGTCGTAAGACGCTATGCGTCGTTTCAGGCACCTGCTAACACTTCATTTACATGGTCGTATTTCACATCTTTACCACAACGGACCCAAAGTGGTTTCACAAAGGGCAAAGGCGTAGAGTTGACCAAATTATTTTAGTCATTTTGATGATTTTTGCCGATTCAGGAAATACTAAGCGGAATCTAAACTCTACCCTGGCCTTGTTCTTTTGACAAACCCGGTTTGTGAAAAATCCGCCTGTGGTAAATTAATCCGTCAACCTAAAGTATTAGCTTGGGCCATGACCCCATTTATGTAATACTTTGACTTTCAACGCTTTTTTAAACATGCGACTATATTTTTTGCTCTCATTGCTATTTAACGTGCCACTTCTCCCGGCCCAAACACCCTCCCCCTGGAACATCTGGTTCGACCGGCCTGCCGCGAACTGGAACGAAGCCCTGCCCGTCGGCAACGGCCGCCTGGGCGCCATGGTTTTCGGCGGACTGGAAACGGAGCGAATTCAACTCAACGAATCATCGGTGTGGACCGGCGGCGACTACGATTTTGTCAATCCGGTTTCAAAGGAAATTCTGCCGATAGTGCGTGTGATGCTGTTTGCCGGCAAATATGAAGAGGCCCGAAAAACAGCTCAAAAATACATGATGGGGAAAAAAGCAATCCGCAGCCGATACCAGACGCTCGGTGATCTGCACATCGATTTTGGGAAAGATCATGCTGCACAGATAACAGATTATCAACGTTATGTAAATTTCGATTCGGCGATAGCAGGTGTGCGCTACCGTTCGGGCGGTGTAAATTTTACCCGTGAAATTTTTTCCAGCGCGCCCGACCGGGCACTGGTCGTGCGGCTAAATGTCAGTCAGCCGGGTATGCTGAATGCGGCTTTTCGCCTGAGCCGCCCTGGCAATCTGGCCCTGATCCAGGTAGAAGGAAACGAAATTACTATGAGCGAACACGTCGATCATGGTAATGGCGTGCGATTGGTCACCCGTTTGAAAGTACTGGCCGAAGGCGGCGCGCTTATTTCGCAAGACAGCCTGATTCGTATAGAAAAAGCCAACCAAATTACCCTGATTCTTACGGCAGCCACCGATTATTGGGGAGATGTGCCGGAAACGATTTCACGAGATCAGATGGAAATGGCCGCTGCCCGGCCTTACGATACGCTCAAGGCAGTGCATGTCGGTGATTATCAACGGTATTTTAAACGTGTAGATATTCACCTTGGCGCCAGTCATGCCGCTCGTTTACCTGTCGATCTGCGCCTCGCAGGCATGCAAAAAGATGACACCGACCCGCAGTTGCAGGCTTTGTACTACCAGTTCGGGCGATATTTGCTCATCAGTAGTTCACGGCCCGGCGGACTACCCGCCAATTTGCAGGGTATCTGGGCCGACGGCCTCAACCCGCCCTGGGACGCCGATTACCATATCAACATCAATATCCAGATGAATTACTGGCCTTCGGAAATTTGTAATTTGTCGGAAATGCACCTGCCTTTTCTTCAATTTCTGGATGCGATGCGTGCCGACGGTCGCAAAACTGCCCGGGCTATGTACGGCATGAAAGGGACCGTAGCGCATTTCACCACCGATGCCTGGCATTTCACGGAACCCTACGGAGAAACACAATGGGCTATGTGGCCGATGGGCCTGGCCTGGGGCGCCCAACATTTTTGGGAACACTACCTTTTTACGGAAGACAGCACTTACCTGGAAAAACTGGCATACCCGGCCATGAAAGACGCGGCACTGTTTTGCTCGGAATGGCTGATGGAAAATCCGGCCACGAAGCAATTGGTGTCCGGGCCGTCCATTTCTCCGGAAAACACGTTTAAAACCGCTTCCGGCGAAATTTCAACGATGGTGATGGGCCCAACCATGGACCACATGATTATCCGAAATTTGCTGGAAAATACCATTGCCGCATCCGAAATATTACAAGTCGACACCGATTTCAGGAAAAAACTGCGCAATATTTTGGCGCGGCTCGCCCCGACAAAGGTGGGCAGCGACGGACGTATCATGGAATGGACGGAGGAATTTGAAGAGCCGGAACCCGGACACCGGCATATTTCACACTTGTTCGGCCTGCATCCGGGCAATGAAATTACCCAACGGAAAAACCCGGAACTGATGGAAGCAGCCCGCAAAACCATCGATTTCCGGCTGGCGCACGGCGGTGGCCACACGGGCTGGAGCCGCGCCTGGATCATCAATTTTTTTGCCCGCCTGCACGACGGCGAATCGGCTTATCAAAACCTGCTGGCGCTGCTGCGCAAATCGACCCTGCCCAACCTGTTCGACAACCATCCGCCCTTTCAGATCGACGGCAACTTCGGCGCGACGGCCGGCATAACCGAAATGCTGCTGCAAAGCCATGCCGGGGAAATTGAACTTTTACCGGCACTCCCAACTGCGTGGAATACCGGCTATATTCACGGCATTTGCGCCCGCGGCGGGTTTGAAATCGACCTGGACTGGGAAGACGGCGCCTTGAAACAGGTGGCGATTTTATCCAAATTAGGCAATACCTGCACACTGCGTTATGGTGACAAGACGGCTACCTTGCAAACAATAAAGGGCGGGCGGTATGTGTTAAATGGAACCCTTCACTGATTGTTAGTTATCGGTTATTTGTTATTCGTTATTAGTGGTGGTAACTTTTGGCCCCTAAATATAAGAAGCCAAAGATTACCACCACTAATAACTGATAACTGATAACCAATAACTATTTATACGGCAAAAAACAAATCCATGGAAGAATCGAACTCCTATTACACCCGGGAATTGGGCGCCCGCAAACGGATTGCCCTGGTTGCCCACGATCACAAGAAAAAAGACCTCATCGAATGGGCGGTACACAATAAAGAACAGCTCCAGAAGCACCAGTTGTTCGCCACAGGCACGACCGGCAAATTGCTCGAAAAAGCGCTCGATGTGCATGTCACCCAGTTCCTGAGCGGCCCGCTGGGTGGCGACCAGCAGATCGGGGCCAAAATAGCGGAAGGAAAAATTGACGCGGTGGTGTTTTTTTGGGATCCAATGGAAGCCCTCCCCCACGACCCCGACATCAAGGCATTGCTACGGCTCGCTGTGGCCTGGAATATACCGACCGCCTGCAACCGCGCAACGGCGGATTTTCTGATGACTTCGCCGCTGATGCGGGAAGCATACGAGGTGATTTTGCCGGATTATTCGAAGTATCTGGGGAGGAAAGTTTAGAATGATAAATGATGAACGATAAATGATGAACGATGAATGGCCGAGCGTGATGTCGGACATCACGCTCGGCCATTCATCGTTCATCATTTATCATTCATAATTTTTCCTTCAAATACCTCCCCGTATAACTCGCCGCCACCTTCACCAGCCCTTCGGGCACGCCTTCGTACACCAGGTGGCCGCCGTCTTTGCCGCCTTCGGGTCCGAGGTCGATGAGCCAGTCGGCAGATTTGATGACTTCCATGTTGTGTTCCACGACGAGGACGCTGTGGCCTTTTTCGACCAGCGCCTGGATAGCGTTCAGGAGTTTTTGAATATCGTGGAAATGCAGCCCGGTGGTGGGTTCGTCGAAGATAAAAAAGATATGCCCCTGGCCGTTTTCGCGGATGAGGAAAGAAGCCAGTTTAACGCGTTGCGCTTCGCCGCCCGAAAGGGTGCTCGACGACTGCCCGAGGTGTACGTAGCCCAATCCCACGTCGTTGAGCGGCTGGATGCGTTCGATAATCTCTTTGTTGCCTTTGAAAAAATCGAGCGCTTCCTCGATACTCATGTTCAGCACATCAAAAATACTTTTGCCTTTGTACTGTACGTCGAGCACTTCCTGGCGGAACCTGCGCCCTTTGCACTCCTCGCATTCGAGGTGCACATCGGCGAGGAACTGCATTTCCACTACCTGTTCGCCTTCCCCTTTGCAGGCTTCACAGCGGCCGCCTTCCACGTTGAAACTGAAGTGTTTAGGCTGAAAACCGCGTATTTTCGACAATTGCTGACTGGCAAAAAGATCGCGGATATAGTCGTAAGCCTTGACGTAGGTGACCGGATTGGAGCGACTGCTTTTCCCGATCGGACTTTGGTTGATGAATTCCACCCGCGTCACTTTTTTGGCGTTGCCTTCCAGCCCGTCAGAAAGTCCGGGTTGTTTGCCTGCCGTTTCGGGCAGGTGCTGCATCAGGGCCGGGTAAAAAATATCGCGCACCAAAGTGGTTTTGCCGGAGCCGCTTACGCCGCTTACCACCGTCAGGCAATGCAGGGGGATGCGTACATCCACATTTTTCAGGTTGTGCTGGCGGGCACTTTTAATCGTCAGAAATTCGCTTGCTTTCCGGCGGTGTTTGGGCGTTTGTATCTGCATTTCACCCGACATATATTTGGCGGTCAGGCTTTCCGGCGCTGCTGTTCCAATATCGGAATAATTGCCTGCAAAAACCACATGGCCGCCATGCACGCCTGCTTCGGGGCCCATGTCCACCAGATAGTCTGCGTTTTTAATTACTTCTTCCTCGTGTTCCACCACCACCACCGTGTTACCGAGGTCGCGCAGGTCTTTCAGTACTTTCACCAGCCGGCCTGTGTCGCGCGGATGCAGCCCCACGGAAGGTTCGTCGAGCAGGTACATGGAAGCGGTGAGGTTGCTGCCGAGGGTGCGGGTGAGGTGGATGCGTTGGGTTTCGCCGCCGCTCAGGGTATTGGAAATGCGGTCGAGGGTCAGGTAACCCAGGCCGAGTTCTACGGTAAAATGCAGCCGGTTGTTGATTTCCAGCAGCAGGCGGCGGGCCACCTGGCTGTCGTGTTCGCTGAGCATGCTGTTCAGTTGCTGAAAAAATGCCAGCACTTCGTCCAGCGGCACACTGGTAAGATCGGAGATATTTTTGCCGCCGATTTTGACACAAAGGGCTTCCTGCCGCAAGCGGCCGCCGTCGCAGGTGGGGCACACCGTGCGGCCCCGGTAGCGGGCTAGGGTGACCCGGTTCTGTATCTTGTAGGTTTTGCTTTCCAGTTCTTTAAAAAACGCGTCGATTCCTCCGAAATACTCGTTGCCTGCCCAAAGCAGTTTGATCTGTTCTTTCGTCAGCGATTCAAAAGGTGTATGTACCGGGAAATCAAACTTGTGGGCCTGCTGGACCAGCGGCGTCAGCCATTCGCCATATTTCTCTCCTTTCCAGGCGGCAATAGCGCCATCGTATACCGATCTGGTTTTATCGGGAACCACTTTATCGCGGTCGATGCCCAATACGCGGCCATAACCTTCGCAGGTGGGGCATGCGCCGTAGGGATTGTTGTAATTGAAAAGTTGTGGCGTGGGTTCCGGGAATTCCATGCCATCCAGTTCAAAGCGGTTGTTGAAATGAACGACCTGTGTGCCGCCATCGACTATCTGCACACCGCATTCGCCTTCACTTTCGTAAAATGCGGTATTGATCGAGTCGGCCAGCCGCATCCACTCGCTTTCCTCCAGGTCGGCAGCATTCACAAAACGGTCGATCAGGATGCTGAGCTGTTGTTCGTTGAACTGGTATGCGGGCTGTTTGATATCGAACCGCGCATCGGGTTGTTCCAGCACCTCTTCAATGCGCAGGGTTTCCGTCTTGTATTGCAGCCTGGTATAACCCTTTTGCAACAATAGATTCAATTCCTGTTCGAGGCTGCGCTCCTTGTATTTTTTATTGAAAGGAACCAGTATCAGGCCACGCGTGCCTTCCGGTTGTTTTTTGATAAAATCAATGACATCCGACACTTCGTGTTTTTTCACGATTTCACCGGAAATGGGCGAGTAAAACTTGCCGATGCGCGCGTACAGCAGGCGCATAAAGTCGTACACCTCCGTCATGCTGCCCACGGTGGAACGCGTATTGCCGGTGGTGACCCGCTGTTCGATGGCAATAGCCGGACAAATGCCCCGGATATAATCGACATCGGGTTTTTTCATGCGCCCCAGAAACTGCCGGGCATAACTGGAAAGGCTTTCCACATACCGGCGTTGCCCCTCGGCATACAGCGTATCCATGGTAATGCTCGACTTGCCCGAGCCGGAAACGCCCGTCACAACCACTAATTTATTTTTTGGAATCAGCAGGTCGACATTGCGCAGGTTATTGGTGCGGGCGCCTTTGATGCTGATATATGCAGGATCCACCAGGTCATAATCCGCCATACCGGCTAAGAGGCCGTTGCCGTTGTCCGATCCGTTTTTGGCGACGGGCTGCGTTTGGTCCGCCGTGCTTTGATTTTTTGCCTTTGCCATGCAATTCGTTTGAAGGCGCGAAATTAATAAAAACTTTTTGTTTTGGAAAGGTAGATTACGGATCTACGCGCAGGTTTTAAACAGCCCAAAAAAAATAGCGAGCCAGACAAGTCCTTTGGCCAAAAAAAACAAAAAGCCCCACACGCCGATACGGCGAAGCCAGGTTCTCCAACCCTTATTTTCCATTTCAGACACTTATTTTACGGGTTCAGTCAGTTGTTTTGAATCAAAACAGATACGGAAGCAATCTTTGTGCGTTCATTTTCAAAAATAAATATGCCCATGCGAGTATTTCTTTTTCCGGTTTTGTGCTGTGTTTTTTTGGCGTTGGCGTTGTTTCCATCATGCAAACACGATTCGATGTTTAATGTTGAACCCGACCCCACAGATACTACGGGTACCGGGGGTACTGGCGGCGGCGGAACAGGCGGCAATGGTGTGGTCTGCAACCCCGATAGCGTTTATTTCAGCAACCAAATATTGCCGATTTTGATTTCCAACTGCACACAGTCGGGATGTCACAACGATCAGGACCGCGAAGAAGGTATAATCCTTACTTCCTATCAAAAACTGGTTTCCACAGTAGAAAATGCTACCCTCAATAATTGGGATGAAAATGATTTAACAAGGGTTTTGATTGAAGATGACCTCGATAAACGGATGCCTTATGGCAAACCGCCGCTTCCGCAAGCGCAGATTGACCTGATCAGTCGTTGGGTAGCGCAGGGCGCCAGAAACAACGCTTGTAATGAAAATGCAGGCCAATGTGATACGACAAATGCGAAGTTCAGCAGTTTTGTGCAGCCGCTTGTTCAGGCGCGGTGCCAGGGCTGCCACAGCGGAAGCAGTCCGCAAGGCGGCATTTAAACTGGAAAACTACACAGATATTAAAGCGGTAGCCAATTCCGGTCAACTCTACACGGTCGTAACCCGTGCTACGAACTGGATGCCGAAAGGCGGACAAAAACTGGATGCTTGCACAACCGACAAACTGAAAGCCTGGATAGATGCGGGAGCGCTGAATAATTAAAGGGCGATAAACAAAGGGCAAGGGGCAAAAAGCAAGTATGAGGAATGGACGTTTTTTCGCCATTACGGGTCTCTTCAACAACAATGACACAATAAAATGTATCGTCTGCTGCTACCTTTGTTTGGGCAACGATGCCGTTCACAATAGTTTTATTTGATCATTAAACACATGAAAAGAACAATTTTTTACCTCGGTATGGCATTCGGCGCCTTACTGCTGGCCGTCCCATCCGGCTGTTATTACGACAACGAAGAAGACCTCTACGGCCCCGTTCAAACCTGCGATACAGTCAGCGTGAGTTACAGCGGATTTATTTTGCCCCTGCTGCAAAACCACTGCTACAAATGCCACAAACCGTCGGAGCCTTTGTTTTCCGGGTACGTGTTGGAAGGTTATGACGCCACAAAAGCCTACGCCACTTCCGGCAAAATCAGCGACCGCACCAACAATGTCGCGAACCCCATGCCGCCTTTGAGCGAAGGCGGTTTATTGCCCGACTGCGACCGCCAGAAAATACTGGCCTGGATCAGGGCGGGCGCGCCGAATAATTAAAGGGCAAAAGGTTAGGGTTAAAGTTAGCAGGGCAGATAATCGGTTTTGCACATTACCAACTGATTTGTAAAGATCCCTTACATGAACAATAATAACCAATAACGGATAACTACTTATTCTAAACAAAACAAGATGAAAAGCAAAAAATTCTCTACATCCTGCTGGCTGTTGCCCTTATCGGAGGAGCCGTAGGATACGCACTCTGGAACAAACCGCACCAGGATATCGGCGCCGCCAAAGCCGACATTGCCATCGATGCCATAGCGCTGTACAACGAATACAACACCGATGAAAATGCCGCAAATGCCAAATACTTAGACAAGGTGGTAGCCATCACTGGCAAGGTGAAGGAAGCCGCAAAAGATGGCGACGGCGCCGTTAAAGTCAGCCTCGAAGCCGGCAGCGATATGGGTGTCGTAGCCTGCGAACTCAGCCCCTTTGCCAGCCACGCCCGCACCGATTTTCAGGCCGGCGAACAGGTCACTTTTAAAGGCAAATGCACCGGACTGAACCTGGATGTTATTTTCGTGGAATGCGTGGAAGCGAAAAAATAAAAGGTTGAGATTGTTGAGGGTTGAGGTTGTTGAGGGCGCCCTGTAAATCCACTCGTAATCTCAGCTGACCTCAACCCTCAACACTCAACCCCTCAACAATCAACCTCTCAACAAACTCAACACTCACAACCGTTTAAATATTTCATTATGCAAAAATTCATTGTTCTTTTCGCCGCTTTGTTTCTGATGAGCAGTTCGGCCTTTTCGCAAAAACTCTTCACCCGTGATGCCAAAATAAAATTCAGTTCCGATACGCCGATGGAGAAAATCGAGGGCCTCAATAAAAGCGGCACCTGCGTACTGGATGCCGCTACCGGCAAAATGGAGTGGAAAGTGTTGATTAAAGGTTTTTTGTTTGAAAAAGCCCTTATGCAGGAGCATTTCAACGAAAACTACCTGGAATCGTCCACTTTCCCGAACGCGCAATTCAAAGGACAAATCAGCAACCTCAGCGAGATCAATTTTTCGCAGGATGGCAAATACAACGCCAAAGCAAGCGGCAAACTGACCATCCACGGGGTGGAACGCGATGTGAATGTGGAAGGCACTGTGAAGGTATCGAAAGGCAGCGTCGAAATCCTGTCTAACTTCGTTGTGAAACCCGAAGATTATAAAATTGCGATTCCTTCGCTGGTACGGGACAATATCGCCAAGGAAATCAAAGTAACGGTGAGCGCTGTGCTACAGCCGCTGAAATCTTAAAAAGTTATTAGTTATCGGTTATTAGTTATCAGGGTGGATACCTTCGGCTTGGGTTTATAATGGGGCCAAGCGTTACCACCCTGATAACAAATAACCGATAACGGATAACTAAACAATCAAGATCAATGAAAAGAAATCTCCTCTTATTATTAGTAATGCTGCTCTGTGGACAAGGCCTGGTTGCCCAGGAAGAAGACCTGCTTTCCATGCTGGGCGAAGAAAAAACAACGGATTTCGCAACGGCCAGTTTCAAAACCAACCGCATTATCAACGGGCACTCTATTGAAAATACGGCTGCCGGCGTACTCGATTTTAAAATTTCGCACCGTTTCGGACCTGTACGGCAGGGCGTGTACGATATGTTCGGACTCGATGCCGCTACCATACGCATCGGTTTCGACTACGGCATCACCGACCGCCTGATGATCGGCATAGGCCGCAACGGCAACGAAAAAATCATCGACGGTTTTGCCAAATACCGCCTGCTGCGCCAAAGCAGCGGCAAACGAAATATGCCCATCAGTTTGTCTTACCTGATCGACGGACAGATCAAAACGCTCAAGTTTTCGGATGCGGAGCGCGACAATAAATTTACGTCCCGCCTGTATTACACGCACCAGTTGCTGCTGGCCCGCAAATTCAGCAAAGGCCTGAGCCTGCAACTGATGCCTACGCTGGTACACCGCAACCTGGTACCTACCCGCGACGAAAACAACGACGTACTGGCCATAGGTATCGGCGGCCGAACCAAACTGACCAAAAGGGTATCTATCAACCTGGAATACTACTATGTGCCGGAAGGCCAGATCAGTACGGACTATGCCAATTCGCTGTCCATCGGTTTCGATATAGAGACGGGTGGGCACGTGTTCCAGCTGCATTTTACCAATACCAATGCGATGAGCTACAAAGGTTTTATCACGGAAACGCCGGAAGACTGGTTTTTCAAAAACGATGAAGGCCGTGTACTGAGCGGTATCCGCTTCGGGTTTAATGTGTCGCGGGTGTTTACAGTGAAAAAACCGAAAGGACTGGAGTAGAAACAGGAATGAGGGATGAGGAATGAGGGATGATGCAAGCGAAATCTGGATTCGGGGATTTGTAGTCAGATACTCGAATCCTCATTTACTCGAATATTTTTTTTCGGTGCGGGTTCAAGTACCCACGCCTCAAATCCCCCCTTTGCAGGTACCGTGATGCGCACGGTGCCTGCTTTTTTTATGGCGCGAAACTTCCCGAAAGTTTAAAACTTTCGGGAAGTTGGAGGTAATGCGATTCCAAAAGAAAGCACTGACTATAAGTTGTTGTAAAACAACAAACTATCCCGTACTTCCTCTTGCGAAGGCTCCAGCACCTCCATATCGAGTTCCATATTTCCCGGAACCGTCATTCGTACTTTACCCGCCTTGTTCTTTTTATCCTGTTGCATCGTTTGCCAGATGTCCGGCACAATGTCAAGGGGGATGTTCCGGTGTGGAAAAATGCGCAGCATCAGGCGTATCCAGGCGTCCGGCACTTGCTCCGCCCGGCGTTGATGCTGTACCCAACTTTCCGTCAGCATTCCGATCGCGATGGCTTCGCCGTGGGTGAGCGGGTTTTCGGTTTCCAGGAAATAACTTTCCAAAGCGTGGCCGATGGTGTGGCCGTAATTCAGCAGCATTCGAATGCCTTTTTCATGCGGATCCTCCGTGACGATGCGGACTTTGACGGCGATGGATTGGCTTAACATATTCAGCCAGGTTTCCTGCGGACAAGCGCTTAATTGTTCTGGCGTAAAATCCCGAATCATTTCCCAGAGTTCCGGCGCGCCGATGAGCGCATGTTTGATCACTTCCGCAAAGCCGCTGCGCAGTTCGCGTTCGGGCAGGGTGTTCAGAAAAACGGGATCGACGAATACCGCCGCAGGGTTTTGGAAAACGCCGATGGTATTTTTTACTTTTTGAAAATCGATACCGAGTTTGCCGCCGATGGCCGCATCGGTCATGGAAAGCAATGTGGTCGGTACCTGCACAAAATCGACGCCGCGTTTCCAGGTGGCTGCGCAAAAACCGCCCATATCGCCGATGACGCCGCCGCCGAGGTTGATAACGAGGGCATGTCGATCGAGTTGGGCCTTCAGCATTTGTTCCCAGATGGACGTGCAGGTCTGGATATGTTTATACGTTTCCCCGGCAGGTATTTCCACCACAGGCGTATTTGCCGGCAAACCCGTAGCCGCCAGAAACCCGGACAGGCAATCGCGGCGGGTGTTCGCATCGCACAGCAGGAGTATTTTGGAGGGCCGGCGCTGTTGCAACCAGTCGGAAAAAGTGTCCTGCAAGCGGCCCAGCACAACCGGATACGCATCGCCGGGATAAAAAGTGGTCGTCATTTTGCTTGTGGCATTCGGATCGTGATAGTAGTGCCTTTGCCTGGTTCGCTGTGCAGTTCCAGTTTCCAGCGGTGCTCCTGGCACATGGTTTTTACATAAAACAAGCCCAGGCCGAAACCTTTCACATTGTGAACATTGCCGGTCGGAACGCGGTAAAATTTATCGAACACGCGCTTCTGGTGCTCTTTCGGGATACCGATACCGTTGTCCTGCACACTGAGCAGCAGGTTTTTGCCCTCATTGCGCAGCCTGATATGGATGTCCGGGATGTCTTTAGAATATTTCACCGCATTGTCCACCAGGTTGTGCAGGATATTGGTCAGATGCAGCCGATCTGCTTTTACCAAGGGATTAACGGCGTCCAGGTCCAAATGCAATATGCCTTTTTTATCGTTGACTTTCAACTCGATAGAAGGAGAAATGCTGTTGATCAGTTCGGCCAGGTTGATTTCCTCGACGTGCAGTTCGATATTATCCCGTTCGATTTTAGCCAGTTGCAATACTTTTTCCACCTGCGTATTCAGGCGTAATACCTGCTCTTTAATGATACCCGAGTAGCGGCTCAGGCGCGCGTCGCCCTGTACTTTTTCATTTTGCAAAAAAACGTCCGTGGAAATATTGATCGTGGAAATCGGGGTTTTGAATTCGTGGGTCATGTTGTTGATAAAATCGCGCTGCAACTCCGACAGTTGTTTCTGGCGCAGGATCACAAACATGGTGTAAATAAAAAACGCAATCGTGATCACCATAAGGCCCGTGAAAAAGATCACAATCCACATATTAGTGAGGATATTAGAGGTTTTTCCCGGAAATTCGACACTGAAATAATAAATAAAACTGCTGTCGTAATGCTTCTGGAGCGGCTCGGCCAAAGGTTCTTCCAAGGCCGTGTATTTGATGAGTTTACCCTGCACCATCTGGTCGCTGGTACAGTCAAAAATAGCGTATTTGTAATCTTCTTTCAGGTTTTGTTGCTGAAATGCCTTGGCAAGGCTAAATTCCAGGTTGTTGGCCTCGAACGGGTTTTCGATATTGACGACCCAGTAATTAGATGACACCTGGCGTACGAAGTTGTCGGAAGGGGGGATAAAGTCGCTGAGTTTACCCAGGTCGATGACCGCATCGAACATCGCCTGATTCACCCTGCGGTTGAATTCCCGTTCCTGAATATCCCAGGTGCGGAGCACCCAATAGGTTTGCACCGTAAGCAGGCTGAGGATGGAAACGGCGCCCAGCACGATGACGCGGCGAATAATGCTGTTGTTCATGCTTGTTGAGAGTTTAACCTCACCCCCCTCCCAACGGAGGGGGGGGGGGCTTGGCAAGACGCCACAAGGAGAGGCGCACATAAAAAAAGCAAAACCCTCCTGACGGCGGGTTTTGCTTTTCATTATGTATTATCGTCTGAAAAAGAGGTTGCTCAAAATCTGAAAACACGCATTTAATGCGATGCCCTCAACAATCTCAATACTCAACCCCTCAACATTTACGCTTCTTCGGCGACTACTTCAAAAGTTACTTCCTGTTCTACTTCCGGGTGGAATTTTACGGTAGCCGTGTAGGTTCCCAGTTCTTTTACCTCTTCCGGCATTTCGATGATGCGTTTGTCGGCGTCGATATCCAATGCTTTCAGTGCGATGGAGATATTTTGAGCAGAAACGGAACCAAACAGGCGGCCACTTTCACCCGCTTTTGCAGGAATAGACAGTTTGACACCGGCTAATTTCGCGGCTACTTCTTTGAAGGCAGCGATTACAGCGCCTTCTTTTTTAGCGGATTGTTTTTTCAAACCTTCCAGGCGGGCCAAATTGGGCTTGTTTGCCACAATAGCCAGACCGTTGGGGATCAGGTAGTTGCGTCCGTAGCCGTCTTTTACTTTGACGACATCGTGTTTGGCGCCTACCTTATCGATATGATCGAGCAGAATGATATTCATTGCTGTTAAATTGTAATGCGTTTAGTGTGCAGTTCGGAGACGCCCGGGGCGTTCAAAACCAATTTATTTCATCAAGTCGGCCACGAATGGCAACATACCCAGTACACGGGCGCGTTTGACGGCAGTAGCCACGCGGCGCTGGTATTTCAGGCTGTTGCCTGTGATACGGCGCGGCAGCAATTTGCCTTGCTCATTGATGAATTGAAGCAAAAAATCGGCATCTTTATAGTCGATGTATTTGATGCCGAATTTGCGGAAACGGCAGTATTTTTTGCGGCGCAGTCCAATTTTAGGATTGCTGAGAAACTTTACATCTTCTCTGGTAGCAGCCATATTGTATTGAAAATTAAGGCGTTAGACAAATTGGTGGAATTTAGGCGTCCAGGTCTACCACTTCAGGAGCGGAAACCTCTTCGTTAGCGGCGGCAGCAGCAGCGGCAGCGGCTTCCGCCTCTCTCCGCTTTTTGGAACCAATGAGCCCCTTGCGCTTGTCGTCGTTGTATTTGATGCCGTACTTGTCGAGTTTTACCGTCAGGAAACGGAGCAGGCGCTCGTTCCGTTTCAGGCTCAACTCGAATTTACCCAACCAATCGGCTACTTCGCAGCCAAATTCGATGCAAAAATAAACGCCCGAAGAGCGTCTGTTGATCTGGTAGGCCAGCTGGCGCAGGCCCATTTCATCCACCGCAACGATTGTTGCTCCGTAACCCTCAAGGTCCTTCCGGATGATTTCCGCTGTCGACTTTACTTCATCGCCCGACAGCACCGGATCCACGATGAAATTGACTTCGTAATGTCTCATTATCAGTCAGTTGTGAAAAAATGATTGTTTATTTTCAAAAATGGCTGCAAAAGTAAGGATAATTGTGCGGTTGTGCAAGGAATTGGGAATTTTTCCTGTTTTATCGTAAAATGCACCTCGCCATTAAAAAAACAACAAAATTTTATCGGGCAACACAACCGTTTGCATAAAAGGATATGGTGTGCATGCCCCTTCAATTTAACCCCAGGGGTGTCTGAAACACACTAAGTTCCGGGGAAACGCCGTATCTTGGCGCCCGATGCTTTGCAATAGTTTGCACAATTTTTGGATAACTACTAGCAAAACAAACTCATAAGCATAAGAATTTCGTCGATATTAGTTTAGATTAAATTGATTGTAAATGCTTGATTATCAGCACGAGTAACCAATAACTAATAACGGATAACTACTTACTAACTCATTCGTATATATCATGGTTGGGAATCTTACCCAGAACGGCGCGAAATTGAAGCGCATTTTCATCGAACCTACTTTGCCCGAAGGGCTCAGCCCGCTCGCCGAATTGTCGCAAAACCTCTGGTGGTCGTGGCAGCACGAAGCGATCGAACTTTTTAAAAGTATCGATGCAAAAAAATTTGAGGCGCTCAATTTCAACCCGGTCGCGCTGCTCGACGAACTGAGCATTGAAAAAGCCCGGGAATTGATCGCCAATGCGGACTTTATGTCCAAAATGAAACGCATGCACAAAGAATTTCGCGATTATATCGACAAAGCGCCTGCTAAATCGGCGCCGCAAGTCGGGTATTTCTGTATGGAATACGGCCTGCACCAGAGCATGCGACTGTATTCCGGCGGCCTGGGTGTACTGGCGGGCGACTACCTGAAAGAAGTGAGCGACCGCAATTTCAACCTGTTTGCGGTTGGATTGCTGTATCGCTACGGGTATTTCCAGCAGGGCATTACGATGCACGGCGAACAAATTCACCATGTGGAGCCTGCCAAATTCACACAACTGCCCCTCCAGCCCGTGCGCGACGAACGCGGTGAATGGGTCAAAACACATGTCAACCTGGCCGGCCGCACCGTTTGGGCTAAAGTCTGGCTGCTGCCGGTAGGCCGCGTGTCGCTGTACCTGCTCGATACGGATATCGACGACAATACCTGGGAAGACCGCTCGATCACCCACCAGTTGTACGGCGGCGACTCCGAAAACCGGCTGCGGCAGGAAATTCTGCTCGGCGTAGGCGGGTTGCGCGTGCTCAAAGCAATGGGATTAAGCCCGGATATTTACCACCTCAACGAAGGCCATGCCGCTTTCCTGGGACTGGAGCGTATCCGCAACTACATGAAAGACAAGGGATTGTCATACCAGGAATCGCTGGAAATCGTACGTTCCACACAATTGTTTACGACACATACGCCTGTACCGGCAGGCCACGATACTTTTTCGGAAAACCTGCTGCGCGACTACCTGTACGAGTACACTTACGCGCTCGATATTCCCTGGCGCGACCTCGTGGCACTGGGACGTCTGGATCCCGACAGCCCCGCCGAACTCTTCAACGTGAGCCACCTGGCCATCCGCACTTCGCAGGAAATCAACGGTGTGAGCCGCCTGCACGGAGAGGTGAGCCAGAAAATGTTTGTGGAACTCAACCCGGACTACAGTTATGCCGAAAGCAATATCGGTTATGTGACCAATAGTGTGCATTTCCCTACCTGGGTGGCCCGCGAATGGCTCGAGCTGTACCAGAAAGAACTGGGCAAAACGATCCTGACGGATCAGATCAACCACAAATTATGGGCGAAAATCCACCAGGTACCGGCTGCCAAAATCATGGAAATTCGCCGCACGCTGAAAAAACGCCTGTTCAACTGGGTGCGTCATTCTTTACAGGAAGACCTCACCCGCCGGGGCGAAAACCCACGCAGCACTTTTGAAATCATCAATTCGCTTCGGGAAGATGCCCTGGTTATCGGTTTTGCCCGGCGCTTTGCTACCTATAAGCGCGCTACTTTGTTGTTTTCTAATGAAAAACGCCTGGCGGAAATTGTGAACAGCACAGACAAGCCGGTAATCTTCATTTTTGCCGGAAAAGCGCACCCCGCAGACAAAGCTGGTCAGGAGTTTATCCGCCTGATTTACAATACCACCAAAAACCCGCAGTTCCGCGGGAAAGTGCTGTTTTTGGAAAATTACAGCATGGAAATGGCCAAATTCCTGGTGCAGGGCGTCGACATCTGGCTGAACAACCCCACGCGCCCGAAAGAAGCATCGGGCACCAGCGGCATGAAAGCCGTGATGAACGGGGTGATGAACTTTTCCGTACTCGACGGCTGGTGGTGCGAGGGCTACAAACCCGGCGCAGGCTGGGCTTTGCCGGAAAAAGAAACGTTTCAGGATATGGGCCTGCAAAACGAACTCGACGCCGAAACGATTTACAATATCCTGGAAAACGATATTATCCCGACCTTTTACGATCAGGACGCCAACGGCATTTCAGAGCGTTGGGTGAGTCATATCAAAAACACCATCGCCCTTATCGCGCCTGAATTTGTGATGGGCCGTATGCTCGACGACTACGAGGCGCGTTTCTATTCCAAATTGTGGGCGCGCAGCAAAAAAATAAAACAAAACAATTACAGCGCTGCCAAAGAACTCACCGAGTGGAAAAACCGGATACGCCGCGCCTGGGATGCGGTCGAACTGGTCGAACTGGACGCCCCGGACACTTTCAACCGCTCTTTACCATTAGGCGAACATTTCAAAGCATCCGTCACGCTGCAGCTACAGACCCTGAATGCCGAAGACCTCGGCCTCGAAGTAGTGTTTTATAAACGCCATTCCGAAACGGAACTCGAACTGATTGCCATTTACCCGCTGGAAGTCAGCTCGCAACTCGATGCGCAGGCCACCTACACCTGCGATGTAGTGCCTCCGGCAGCCGGCGTATTTGAATATGGGTTCAGGCTGTATCCGAAACATGAACTGCTGGTACACCGGCAGGACTTCGGACTGGTGCGGTGGTTGTAGTCAGTGCGAAGTCCGAAGTCGTCAGTGCGAAGTGCGAAGTCGTTAGTCCGAAGTCAGCAGTGCGAAGTCGTCAATGTTTTTAATTCATTTTTCACCTTTTCAGATGCCGGAAACAAGCATTCCCCAAAGCCTAAAGGCTTGCGTCTCTCGCTTCTCATTTCTCACTTCTCACCTCTGACAAAATGAGAAGAGTACTCGAAACGGAGCAAAAAGCACTGGAAATCAATCTGGACGACCAGATTTACGGAGCCTTCGCCGAGATTGGCGCTGGGCAGGAAGTCGCGCGGCATTTCTTCCAGGTGGGAGCGGCGGCAGGCACCATTGCCAAAACAATGAGCGCCTATGACAAAACGGTTTCTGATGAGATTTACGGGGCAGAAGCCAAAGGCAGCGGTCGATACGTATGCGAGTCGCGGCTGTATAAAATGCTCGACCACGAATATGCATTGATGGAAAACCGCCTCCGGACGCAGCGCCCCGATCAGACATTTTTTGCCTTTGCCGATACGGTAGCTGCTATCAATTTTCAAAAAACCATCAAAGGCGACGGCTGGCTGGGACTTCGCTTCCAGTTAAAAGCCCATACGGCTCCAAATGATCTGGTACTCCACGTCCGGCTGCTCGACAACGACAACCGACTCCAGCAACAAGCCGTGGGGATACTGGGCGTCAATATGATTTACGCCTGCCATCGGTTTAACCGGGAGCCGGAGGTGCTGATCCAATCGCTGATGGACAACCTGCACGGACGTATCGCCATCGACATGATCCGGCTGGAAGGCCCCGATTTCCGGAACCTGGACAACCGCTTGGTGTCGTTGTGGATCGTCAAAAACGGATTGAGCAATGTGGCCATTTTCGGCCCCGACGGGCGCAACCTCCATGCCGGGGAATTTTTGTACAAAAAATCCATCCTGATTGCGCGGGGCAGCTACCGCCCGCCGACGCTGGTACAGCAGGATATGATAAAAAATGCCTATGCGCAGTTCCGTGCAGAGCCGGATATTAACCCGGAACAAAGTTTTTTCCTGACGGAAATATCCCTGGACAACCTGCGGGCAAGCGGCGAGTTGGATGAACGCGATTTTATGGACCGCGCCGATTTGCTTTGCGCACTACAGGAGACGGTCATTATTTCCAATTGCGTGCAGCACAAAAAATTGATTGCTTACTTTGACGACTATAAAGTACAACGCATCGGCCTGACAATGGGCGTTCGGAAACTCCAGAACATCATCCGGGAAACCTGCGAACACAACCCCGACAACCTGCTGGGAGCCTTTGGAGAACTATTCCCGCGCAAAGTTCGTTTCTACATCTACCCGGCCCGCGAACAGGGCAGTAATGAACTGATAACCGCTCAAAACCTGCAGGCGCCGGCCAACATTCATTTTCTGTACGATTACCTCCTGGAAAATAAAAATATTGTTGATATTCAACACTTTAACCCCGACATTCTGGGGATTTACCACAAGGAAGTATTGAAAATGATTCAGGAAGGCATACCGGGCTGGGAAGAAAAAGTGCCCGAAGAAGTGGCGCGTTTAGTAAAGGAAAAACGTTTGTTTGGATATAAAGTAGTTATCCGTGATTAGTTATTGGTTATCAGTGTTGATAATCAAGGATTGAAAAGTGCGGGGTCGTAAGACCCGCGCACGGCGGTAACGCTTGGCTTATCAACAAACTAAAGCCATTGGTTATCACTCATTCTTGAGCCAGACGTTACCGCCGTGCGCGGGTCTTACGACCCCGCACTTTTCAATGCCGTTTTATTTAAAAACATTAATCAGCCGGTGGACAGCCAAAAGGCAAAATTGCAAAAGGCAAAAAGCAATGCAAATCATCCGGCAGCTGAAGCAGCCGGTACAACATAACAGTATTATGTCATTAGAAGAAAAAATCAACGAAGACCTCAAAACGGCCATGCGGGCCAAAGACGACGTTGCTTTGCGGGGTATCCGCGCCATCAAAAGCGCTATTTTATTGGTCAAAACAGATGGGAGCGGCCAGGCACTGGATGAAACCCGCGAGGTGCAATTGCTCCAGAAGCTGGTAAAAACCCGCCAGGAATCGCTGGATATTTTTACCAAAAACGATCGTGCGGAACTGGCCCAAAAAGAGCAGGAGGAAATCGAAGTTATCAAACGATACCTGCCGACCATGATCGAAGGCGCGGAACTGGAAGCGATTCTCAAACAGATTGTCGCCGAAACAGGCGCCGTCACGGCAAAAGATATGGGCAAGGTCATGGGCGCCGCGAATAAACAATTGGCTGGCAAAGCCGATGGCCGCGCCATTTCGGATATTGTAAAAAAATTGTTGAGAGAGAGAATGAGAGTGAAGTTGTGAGTGTACAATTACCCACAGTGACCGTTGCCATTCACGATTGACGATTCACCACTCACGATTGACGTCTCACCACTCACGTCTCACCACTCACAAAATGGTTCTTCGAGCAGAAAACATTATCAAGGTTTACGGCAAGCGTACGGTTGTCCGCGGCGTGTCATTCGATGTGAAACAAGGCGAAATTGTCGGGTTGCTGGGGCCGAACGGCGCGGGCAAAACCACTTCATTTTATATGACAGTCGGTTTTATCCAACCCACCAGCGGCAAGGTATACCTTGATAATGAGGACATTACAAGTCTGCCGATGTATCGCCGCGCACAGGAAGGCCTCGGATATCTGCCGCAGGAGCCAAGCGTTTTTCGCAAACTGTCGGTGGAGGATAATATCCGCGCCGTGCTGGAAATGACCCGCCTGAGCAAGGCGGATCAATCGGAAAAATTAGAGCTGCTGATTGATGAATTCAACCTGCATCGCGTGCGCAAAAGCCATGGAGACACCCTTTCGGGCGGGGAACGCCGTCGGACTGAAATTGCCCGGGCGCTGGCAACTGACCCCAAATTTATCCTGCTCGACGAACCGTTTGCAGGGATCGACCCCATTGCAGTAGAGGATATTCAGTCGATTGTAGCAAAGTTGAAAACCAAAAATATCGGCATCCTCATCACCGATCACAATGTGCAGGAAACCCTGAGCATTACCGACCGGGCTTATCTCATGTTTGAAGGCGCTATCTTGAAAGCCGGCACGGCAGAAGAACTGGCCGCAGACGAAATGGTGCGAAAAGTGTACCTGGGCAAACATTTCGTGCTGAAACGGAAGGTGATGGAGCAATAGTTGCCACTACACTCATAAATCCCCCAACTGCGGCCGCAAAATCAGATCCTCCACCACCGCCGCCGGTGAAAGATCGTAGCAACCCCATACGGCTTTAGCCACATCGGAGGCCTGCATCAGTCGTTCAACGGGAAAATCGGCGCCTTGCCAGGAGTCAGACCAGGCAGCGCCGGGCATGATACTGGTGACTTTGATACCGTGCGGCTTCATTTCCTCGCGGAGTACTTTGGAAAATCCCAGCAAGGCAAATTTGGAAATACTGTAGGAACCGCCGTTCGGATAGGCCATAAAACTGGCAATAGAACACATATTAAAGATGTGGCCTGCCCGGTGGGGCATCATTTGCTTCAACAAGGCCCGGGTGAGGTGGTAGGCACTGTACAAGTTCGTTTCCAGCATGGTTTCCAGGCTGCCTTCCCGTTCTTCCGATACCAGACCGCCGATATAAATACCTGCATTATTAATCAATACATCCACCCGTGGACAGGTTTCGCGTACAAATTCGGCAAATTCCAGCGTTTCGGATTTTTTACCCACATCTGCCTGAAATGTATGGAGTTGCACCCCGGGGAAGCGCGTTACCCATTCCGCCTGCATGGCCTGCAAGTCAGTTTCGGTGCGGGCGCATACGCACAGGTCGAAACCCTGGGCAGCGAAAATTTCGGCGATGGCGCGGCCCAGTCCTTTGGTGGCGCCGGTGATGACTGCGGTTTTGTGCATGTTTCGTTATTAGTTATCAGTTATTTGTTATCCGTTATCAGGCTTTCAGGCTGGAATAGTGAGAATATGCTCCATTCATTTCCCGATGCCGAACCGGATAACTGATAACGAGTAACCAATTGCAAAAGTAGGCCGGATATTCATCATAGAGCTGGCAGGCCGGCGTTTTTAGAACTTACTCCTGAATTTTTGAAAAAAAACCTCAACCTTTGAAGCTGCGGGCCACACCACCGGACATTTTTCAATTTGCCGAGGTGTGGTACTGGGTTGTGCAAAAGGATCGACGTTAACAACCTCTACCACCCTGATAACCAATAACAGATAACAGATAATTTTTATGCAAGTAAGTCCTTCCCGATACAATTACCTGGGCCATTTGGGCCGCTACCTGATCATGATGAAACATGCATTCGGTCGACCTGAAAAGTTTATCATGTACTGGAAGGAAACCATGCGCCAGATGAACGACATCGGCGTGGGTTCCCTCATTATTGTTTGTCTGATATCCATATTTATCGGCGCAGTAGCAGCGGTGCAGTTTGCCTACCAACTCGACGGACAACTGGTGCCGCGTTATTACATCGGCTACATTGTGCGCGACCTGGCTTTGATCGAGTTGTCACCCACCATCACCTGCCTTGTATTAGCGGGTAAGGTCGGTTCTAATATGGCTGCCGAAATCGGCGGTATGCGCCAGAAAGAACATATCGACGCCATGGAAGTGATGGGCGTCAATACTGCGGCATATCTGATTATGCCGAAAGTAATAGCGGCCTTGTTTGTCATTCCGCTGTTGGTGACATTTTCCGCTTTTGTAGCCATTATTGGCGGGTACTTAGCCAGCGTGCCGACCGGGCTTATTACAGATTCCGAATACATCCAGGGCGTGCGCTCCTTTTTCGAACCGTACAACGTGTTTATGATGTACGTGAAGTCTTTTGTATTCGCATTTATCCTGACCTCGGTTTCTTGCTACCAGGGTTATTTCGTGACGGGCGGAAGCGTGGAACTGGGTAAAGCCAGCACCCGCGCAGTCGTGTTTAGCGATATACTTATTTTGCTCGCAGACTACCTGATTGCGGTTTTGCTAACGGGTTGATTTTCTGGGATTTCAGGGAACACGGATTAAAAGGAAGAGGAATGAGGGATGAGGATTGAGGAATGATTATAGCCGCTCTGTAAAGAGAATCCGGTTCATAGAGCAGCTATAATCATTCCTCAATCCTCATCCCTCATTCCTCTTCCTTAATCCCCTCAGGAACCTGACTTTTTAAAAAATCTGGCGGAATACCCATTTGGAAGGATGAGTATCTTTAGGTTACTTTTGGTAATCAACAAGTATATCAGGCAAAATAGTTGGATTAAATTCCTTGCAAATGCTTGATTATGAACACTGATAACCAATAACGGATAACTGCTTAACAAACAAGTTAAACTATTCAACCTATCCTTCTTATGGCAAAAGAGAAACTTACACTCGAAGACCTTAAAGTTCAAAGCACTGTCACATCGTTGAATGAGGAGCAAATGAACCAGTTGAAAGGCGGAATTGCTCCTGTGAGGGGTTTGCGCTTTACCTACCGCACCCGCTGGACAGCCGTGGATGTCCGCTCGGATACCCGGGAATTCACTACAATAGCGCCGTCGACCTCGCAACACAAATAGAAATCAGGCATTGTTGCCGGACCGCTCTTTTTTCCACTTTTCCCGCACCGTTGCTGCAAACGTTTCCCCTTTGATCTTGCTTTCCAGCCAGGCTTCCAGATCGAACGTTTGCAGCAATGTCTGATAGCCCGACATCTCTGTGAGATCTTCTTTCATTTTTGAAACCCGGCCCGGATATGCTGCTGACCGGGCGCTTTCATCAGGTCGTGCATAAAATGTATAAACCGCCGCTCCAGTTCCTGGTAGCGGTTTTTCTTTTGCATAAAACGTGTAGCCGAGCGCGTCAGTGATTCGAGCAGCATCAGATTGCCCATTTCAAAATGAAGCACCAAAGAAAGGATGCGCGCAAGGCTCTGCAGATCTTCCCGTTCCACCGAACGGGGCTGACTGAGCCACAGGTTGAGGTAGTCCAAAGCCCGGTTGAAATCACCGCACCCGAAACAGATGGTGCAGTATTGAAAATAAAAACTGGCCGTCTCATAATCCGGCGCACTGAAATGCGCTGCTTCCTGCTGACATTGTTCCATTTTGTGCTGTGCTTCCTCAAATTCGCCGGTAAATGAGCACAGTGCAAACAGGTTGCTATAATACTGGCGGTGAATTTTACGCCGGTCGTCTGCTGTAATCGGGTTCAACCGGTGTAATTTTTCCAGGTAAATGCGCACCTCATCATAACGCTGCAGCAGCCCGCAGGAGAGAATCAGGTTGCTGAGCGTAGCGATATAGTCTGCCAGATTTTCTTTTAAAAAATGCGGCTGCGATTCCAAAAGGTGCATCAGTTTTTTCCCGGATTCATAAAACTGTTCGTATTGCGACGTTGCGTAGTAATAGATGTTCAGGGTGCGATAATACGTCACCCGTGCCTTGTGCGAGGTCGCGCGGTCGGGATCGCTGAATGCGTCGGCCTGCCCGATCAGGTCATGCAGCAGTGCCGTACGGCGCTCGTTGCGGTGGGGCGCCTCCCGCCTGAAGTTGGCGGTATACACCTGAAAAAAGGCTTTCTGATATTCGGAATTGTTGCGCAGGTGCTGCAATGCCTGCTCTTCCTGGTACTGCAACTGTTCTAGTTTTTTGTGCAAAAAATCCACATCCATGCGGGTGTAGGCCAGTTGTTTTTCCCAGCGAATGATGTTCAACTGGCTGTCGAAATCTTCGTATTGCCGGGCAATTTTAGCGGCTTTTTGCAACAAATCCCGGCAATCGTCGTAGTGCCCGCGTTTGTATAATACCATCACGCCCTGCAACAAATCGTTCAATTTAAATTGTACCGATTGATGTTCATCAAAAGCTTGCAGGCTCTTGAGCAGCAGGTTGTACAGATAGGATTTGAGTTCCGAGTATTTTTTCCCACCCGGCGCCTGATGGTTGTAAATTTTAGATTTCAGGCTTGCTTCGTCAAAGGCGCTTTGAGCATCCATCAGTTCGAACAACTGAAGGTATTTGCTGTTCCGCTCCGTTTTCCCATGAATGAAAATACGGAAATATCGCTTCTCTGCCGGTGAAAGCGAACGTATGAGGCGGTACAGTTTGTCGGAAGGCGTTTTTGACATATGTTGTTTTCGCCCTCAAAAGTGTCAGATTTTTATCATTTCACCAAATGTATATTCCGCCTTGGAAACCTGACTTATGGCAAAAGGCGGGTTGCTGCTCACGAATGAGCCAAATACTTTTGCAACACCCTTTTGAAAACACCACCCCTCTTGCGCTGTACCTGATAAAAAATATGATTATGTCGAACGCTCTCTCTGTCCACCCACACACCACCGATGCTGCCGAACCACAGGGCAGCACCCAATCTGCTCCGATGCTGCGGGAGCATCGTTCCGAACGGGTTAGCAATAAAATAGTGCTGCCCACCATGGAAGGCATGTGTTTTGAAAAAGTAAAACAAATCGCTTACCTCGAAGCAAGTGGCAATTACACGGTGCTTCACTTTACGGACGCCCGCCAGATACTCGTTTGCCGCACCCTGCGCGAAGTGGAACTGCTATTACCCGAATCGGCATTCGCACGTATACACCGCTCGCATACCGTCCATCTGAAACACCTGAAAAAATATGTACGCGGTAAAGGAGGCCATGTCGTCCTGCAAAATGGCGTATCGCTCACGGTTTCTGCCGGACAGAAAGATTTTTTCCTCGAAGCGCTTCGGCATTACTTTGGGTGATTGGTATTTGGTTATCAGTTATTGGTTATCAGTTATCCGTTATTAGTTATCGGGCATTCAGGAAATGGAATCTGAAACACTATATCATCCATTCCCTATGCCTGAAAGCCGGATAACAGATAACAGATAACAGATAACTAATAACCAAATACCCAACCTTTTTGAAAGAGCGCCCTGTCTTATCCCATTAGGCACAACCCCAAGCCAGGCAAATAAACACAGTAAGGGTTTGGTTAACGCCGGACGCGGCAATTCGTGCTCCGGCGTTTTTATAAGTCCAGTCTGAGTCATCAGTCCGAAGTCCGTAGAGTACACCGTATACAAGTCCGAAGTCGTCAGTGCGAAGTCGTCAGTCCGTAGAGTACACCGTATACAAGTCCGAAGTCCGTAGAGTACACTGTTGCATATTTTGGAATCTCAAGTATGAAACGGTGTACTCTACGGACTGACGACTTCGCACTGACGACTTCGGACTTATAAAAAGACTCTTATGGTTTCAATTTTCCGGTCGCTCACCAATTCCAGCACAAAGGTTTTATCTCCGAGTTTTATGTGTGCGCCTTGTTCCGGTATCGTTTGTGTAGCGGTCACGATATAACCGGAAAGTGTGTTGTAATCACCCGTGGGGAGGGCCAGTTCCGGAAATTTTTCATTGATGTAATCTACATCTAGCCTGCCGGAGAGCAGGTATTCCTGTTCGCTGATACGGGCTTCGATAAACTCTTCCTGATCGTGTTCATCGTCTATTTTTCCAAACAGTTGTTCGAGCGCATTTTCCAGCGTCACCAGGCCGGCAAGACTGCCGTATTCATCCACCACACAAGCTATATTGGTTCTGTTTTTGATGAATTTGTGCAGCAGATCATTGATTTGAATACTTTCCGGCACAAAAGTGATGGGCATGACAATGCCTCGGATACTGCGCGGGTGGGCAAACAACTGGTGAACGTGTACATAACCGAGCACCTTATCCAGTTCGCCGTCTGTCACGATGATCCGCGACAAACTGCTTTCAATAAATAACTGGCGCAGATCTTCCACGGAAGCCTGTACGTCTACATGTACAATTTCCGGGCGGGGCGCCATACAATCATATGCCCGCACCTGTTTCATATGGAGGGCATTTTCCAGCAGCTCCATTTCCATTTCTTCCTCACCGGGCGCGCCGGTCGTATTTTGCTGTACCAGGTATTCGAGCAAGGCGGCATCGCCCTCGCCTTGTATGTTTTTGTAAATATTCTGGAAAATCAGGTTTTTAAAAATCAAAAGGAAAAAAAACACGGTCAGCGCTAACAGCAGCGGGGCCACCCAGCCGCTTCCCAAAACAAAAAATAGAAAAGGCAGCACTATCACCGTGGCAAAAGTGGCCAGGAAAGTCAGGAAAAGGTTGGCCGGCAAGGTATGGCTGCCAATGCGAAACGCAGAAGACCAGGAGAGCAATCGTTTGGAAGAAGGGTCATCCATAGGAATGAGGGATGAGGAATGAGGAATGAGGAATGAAGCAGCGTATTGGTTTATAGGGATGAGGAATGAGGAATGAAGCAGCGTATTCGTTTATAGGGATGAGGAATGAGGAATGAGGAATGAAGCAGCGTATTCGTTTGGAAGAAGGAATATCTCAATATCCTAATATCCCAATAACTCAAAAATTCCCAACCTGAACGCCGTCAAAATAACCTAGATACCACAGTATCAGGATGATAACACCTACTACGATACGGTAATATCCGAATATTTTAAAACCGTTTTTGGTCAGAAATTGAATGAAGGAACGAATCGCAATCATAGCCACAATAAAGGCTACTACATTGCCGATTGCCAGCAAAAGTAGTTCATCGCCGGAAAAACTGCCGCCTTCTTCATCGATATAATCCCATAAGGACTTGCAGGTGGCTGCAAACATGGTAGGTACCGCCAGGAAAAAAGAAAACTCTGCCGCCGTAGTGGGCGAAAGCCCCTGCGTCAGTCCACCAATGATGGTTGCCGCCGAACGACTCACACCGGGTATCATGGATACCACCTGGAACATGCCGATGCGCAGGGCTTTGGGCAGGCTAATATCATCCACGGATGTTTCCTGTCGCGCCCGCCGGGCAAAATACCCGTCCAGAAAAAGAAACAAAATCCCGCCGGCAATGAGGGCAAATGCCACCACCACAACATCTTCCAGCAGCCGGTCGATATGTTTTTTAAACAGCAGGCCAAAAAAGGCGGCGGGCAAAAAGGCGACAAGCAGTTTAATGTAAAATTCAAAATTTTGCAGAAAACGCCGCCAGTACAGCACTAAAACGGATAAAATGGCCCCAAACTGAATCGCTACGGTGAATACTTTTACAAACGGATGGCTGGCAATTCCCATCACCGAAGAGCCTATGATCATGTGCCCGGTGGAAGAGACCGGCAAAAACTCTGTAATACCCTCAATTATGGCCAGTATGATAGCCTGAAGTATGGTCATGCAGCCGGATTATCTTCAGTCGTTTTAACCGCTGTGACCACATCGGGCGATCTTTTGAATATACCGATAGCTACCACCACAAAACCGGTCACCATCAGAATGGGCGCCAGGGTAATGCGGGTAAAACTATAGATACGTTCCGGTTCCCATTTATTGGGATCGGGCATGGCTCCGCCGTTCATCAAGGCCAGACCGGCTAATATCGATGCCAGTCCGATGCCCATATAAATAAAATTCCGGCGGCCGTAAAGCAGGCCGCTCTTATCGGCATTCCAGTTGCTTTCTTTTTTTACAGTGCGCTGTACCGGGGCCGTTTTTTTAATCGGTTGTGCCGCCTGGTGATGGCGCGATGGTTGTTTTGCCATTATTTGAAGTGGTTATTTGTTATGGGCGGCGGAACGCCCAAGTTATTGGTTAAATCTTCTGTAACTCACTGATTTACATTGCCATTTGCCTTTTGCATTTTGCTCTTTTACTTATTCAATACAAGCCGTCGATACGCATCTCATTCCTCATCCCTCATCCCTTTTACTTATTCAATACAGGTCGTCGATACGCATCCGTAAAAATTTATTTACAACAAACCAGGTGCTGAGGCCGGAAATCAGAACGCCCAACAGGATAATTCCGACAAAAACCATCAGCATGCTATCCAGGTCGCGCAATTGAGCCATATCGGGTATCTGGTTTTGTATCCATGCAAACACGCCGATCAGCGCAGCAATCGCGAGCAATGCGCTCCAGAAACCGTTCTGAATACCTTTTTGGATGTATGGTCGGCTGATAAAAGTCCAGGAAGCGCCTACTAATTCCTGGTTTTTGATAATAAAACGATTGGAATACAGGGCCAGCCGGATCGTGTTGTGAATCAGCGTAACGGCGGCAAAGATCAGTAAAAAAACCAGCCCCAAAGCCAGTAAGCCCATATTTTGAATGTTTTTGCTCACATTGCCGATATTACTCGCCTCAAAATAGAGTTCAGAAACCACACTGTCCTGTCGCAATTCTTCCCGCCAGCCGGCAAGCGTTTCGTCGTCCAGTGACTCCGACCGGATATTGAAACGTATCACATCGCGCAAAAGATCGGGGGCATCCTCCAGCATACTTTCATCGCCGAGGTCTTCCCGCATGGAGGCGGTCGCCTGCTCGCGGGTAATAAATGTGATGGTTTCGGCTTTGACAAAAGGTTTCTGCCGGATAATGCCTACGATGCGCGTTACTTCTTCTTCCGGTGTGTCGGGTTTTAATTCCAGCCAGATATCTATTTTTTCTTTAAAAAGTGTCACTAACTTGCGGGCGTGCAGGGTAGTCAACATAAAGAAGCCTACGATAAACAATACCAGTGCGACACTGATAATGGCATAGAAATAAGTAGGTTTGGTTCGTGACATATTTTTACCGGAGATATTTGGCACTTAGAGACGTAGTACTTATAGCATTGATAATCAATAAACTATGTGTGCTTCGTTCCAGTGTATTAATTTGGCCTCTTTCCTTAATTTGTCTGATGCGCCAATATTTGACTTTTCGTTGCGTTTTTGTACCCGGCAAAGGTAGCAGAACCCTCGTTTTTTCTACGCTTTTATATCTTGGGTAAGAGCCGATTCAAAACATACATGAAAAACTGTTGTATTTTACTTTTCTCGCTGCTTCAGCCCTGGCTGATGGGCAGCGAACAGCCATCCGGCACACTGATTCCTTTTCGCAACCCTTCCTTTGAAGATACGCCGCGCGCGTCGGCTTCTCCGGCAGGGTGGCAATCATACACACCCGGCAGCACACCTGACATTCTTCCGGGCGCCTGGGGGCTGGACATTCCGGCCCAGGAGGGGCGTACCTGCCTCGGGCTTATTACCCGCGAAGACGGTACCAGTGAAGACGTTTCTCAGGGGCTGCAGGAACCCTTGAAAAATGGCTTTTGTTATAAGTTTTCCATTTTTTTAGCCCATTCGCCCAAATACGTGGGGTACAATAATCCGATCCGTCTTCGCATCTGGGGAAGCGCCAAAAGAGGCGGTAAAGAGCAATTGCTGGCCAGTTCGCCCCTGATCGACCACAGCGACTGGCGCAGTTACAAGTTTCAATTTATCCCGACCGGCGATATCCGGCACATTACCTTTGAGGCTTATTTTGCACCCGGCGCTTCTTTCAAATACAAGGGGAACATCCTGATGGACAACTGTTCGGCTATAGAAAAATGCAACCGTGCCTGATCAAACGATGAACCCTTCCCTGCTCCTGCTGTTCTGAGCAATAAAAAACGAGTATAGTCCACCTGCTCCCTACATGAAACACCTTTCCTACCTCTATAAATTTTTCTGGATATACCGCTGGCGTTTTTTGCTGGGTATTGTTTTTGTCGGTTTGGCCAACTGGTTTCGTGTCTTGCAGCCGCAGGTTATCCGGGAAGCCCTGGATACCGTGATCGCACAGGTCAAATACTACAAAGAACACGGCGGCATTGCGGCGCACCCCGATGCTTTCGGCGATCTGAGCGTCGAAATCGCCCGCTTTGGAGGGGCTGTCATCGGACTGGCGCTGCTGATGGGGCTTTTTATGTTTTTTATGCGGCAGACGATTATTGTAATGAGTCGCCTGATCGAATACGATATGCGCAAAGAAGTGTTTGCGCACTACGAAGCGCTGGACCTGGCCTTTTACAAACGCAACGCTACGGGCGACCTGATGTCGCGCATTTCGGAAGATGTATCGAAAGTGCGCATGTTTCTCGGCCCTACCATCCTGTATGGTATAGATCTGATTTTTTTGTTCGTCCTGGCCATATCTTCCATGCTCCGGGTCAGCGTCACCCTCACCTTGTGGTCGCTGCTGCCGCTGCCTTTCCTTAGCATTTCGATCTACTGGGTCAGCACGATTATCAATAAGCGCAGTGAAAAAATTCAGCAGCAATTAGCCACACTGACCAGTACCGCACAGGAAGTGTACAGCGGCATAAGGGTGGTAAAAAGTTATGTACACGAACAGGCGATGGGCCGCTGGTTTGCAGATCAAAGCGAAGAATTTCGCCAAAAATCGCTGAAACTGGTACGAGTGGATGCTTTTTTCTTTCCACTCATGTCGCTGCTCATCGGCGCCAGTATTATTATTACCGTCTACGTAGGAGGTTTGCAGGTCATTGCCGGCAACCTCACCGCCGGCAATATCGCCGAGTTTGTGATCTACATCAATATGCTCACCTGGCCGGTTACAGCCATTGGCTGGATCGCTTCGCTGACCCAGCAGGCAGCGGCTTCTCAAAAACGGATCAACGAGTTTCTGCAAACCCAACCCACCATTACCAACCAGGCGCCACCAAGACCGGCAGGCCAGGTGATTCCGGCGCTGAACGGCCATATTCGTTTTGAGCAAGTGTCATTTGTATATCCCGATACGGGCATACAGGCCTTGAACAACGTGTCGTTCGAGGTATTGCCCGGACAAAGATTAGCCATTATAGGCCGCACCGGAAGTGGCAAAACTTCCATCGCCGATTTGATGGTGCGTATGTACGACGCCACCAAAGGGCGTATCCTGATAGACGGCGTGGATATCCGGGCGCACGATTTGTTTCACCTGCGCCGCAGTATAGGGTATGTGCCGCAGGATGTTTTCCTGTTTTCGGATTCGGTGATGGGTAATATTGCTTTTGGCAAAGACGGCATCACCCGGGAAGAAGCCGAGTTTTTTGCCAAAAGTGCAGCCGTACACGACGAGATTCAGGGCCTGCCACAGGGGTATGATACCATCGTGGGCGAACGCGGCGTCACCCTCTCCGGCGGCCAGAAGCAACGGGTCAGCATTGCCCGCGCTTTCGCCAAAAAACCCGATATAGTCATACTCGACGACTGCCTTTCCGCTGTCGATACCAATACCGAAAGCCAGATACTGGGTTACATGGAAAGCGCTTTATCCGACAAAACGGCCATCATCATTACCCACCGAATTTACGGGATGTTGCAATTCGATAAAATTATCGTGCTCGATGATGGCGGCGTTGCCGAAGAAGGCACCCACGAAGAATTACTGAGTCGCGGCGGTTATTATGCCGAGATGTTTGAAAAACAATCAACCATTGAAAAATTTTACGATCCGACTTAGTACGTTCTTGCTTCACTTTTGAGTATCTGAGTGATAACGAATCATTTATACTCGAATCTTCAACATTTCAACTTTCTGTAAATCAAACTTTAGCCGGCATTCTGCCCGTTTTTATGAGAAATCAACTTTTCAGCGGCCTGTTTTTGTGCCTTGCCCTGTGTCTTTTTGCCTGTAAATCAAAAGAAAAAAATGCTCCGCCTCCCGCCGGACCGCTGAAAGCGGAGACCAGAACGTTTCATCAAAAATTCTGTCTGACGGATGACCAGTGCGCCCTGTTTGCCGTGAGCGTGCCCGAATTAAGTGGTGGCGACTCGGTTGTTACCGCTACAGTCAATCACTCCGTGCAAAGTTTTATCCTGAGCACGGTAGGCGCCAATGAATCGCTGCCATTTCCCGTTGCTATGGACTCTGCCGCAACGCAATTTGTAACATCATTCAAACAAGCGCATACGGAGAACCCCGATATGCTGATGGGTTATAGTATGGAAATCAATGGAACTTCCCTGCTGCTGAATCCGAAAGTAGCCACCATACACCTCGACGGCTATTCCTTCACCGGCGGCGCACACCCCAGTCCATTTACAACGATTGTGTCCTACGACCTGGGAAATGGCGGCAAAGTACTGACAATCAATGCATTGCTGACTGATACGAATGCGGTTCGACCGCTTTTGGAAACGGGATACAAGCAGGCAAAAGGTATGAAACCGGAAGATAACATCAGCGAACTGCTGTACCCGGACTTAAAAGAACTCCCTATGCCGGCCAACACTGCTATTCTGCCCCAGGGCATTATTTTTTATTACAATGCCTATGAAGTGGCGCCTTATGCCGTCGGGCCAACGGAAATCATCCTGAGTTGGGAACAATTGGGCGCGCTGGCGGATAAGAAGAAGTGGGTGGACTGAGAAGTGCGAAGTCGTCAGTGCGAAGTGCGAAGTCCGTAGAGTACACCGTTACATATTTTGAAAACCCAAGAATGAAACGGTGTACTCTACGGACTTCGCACTTCGCACTGACGACTTCGGACTTGTTAATCAAACGCTTTCCCCGCAAAACGCGTCAACCCTCCCGTCATTTTGCTTGCCAATTTGATCGCAAAGGCGTATTGCTTATACTTGCGTTTGAACTTGGGCGCCAGATCGATCAAACGATTGATGTAGGGTTTTTGCACCACCCGAATGGCTAAGGAGCCTTTTTCCACCAGGTTCAGGTTGCCCTGCCATTGTTCGGCTTCCCGCAGTATTTTGTCCATGGAAGCCTCGTTCTGATCGTGGTATTTCTGTACGTATTTAATTCCTTTTACCGGGTCGACGAATTTCAGGTCTTCCTGCATGAACTGCACATAATCCGCCAGCATACCATCCAATTTTTGTTCGGGCGACATTTTGCTGTCAGCAATGCTGCGCAGGTTGTCGCGGTGTGCTGCCAGCCAACGGTTCTGTTTCATGGAAGCGCAGCCCGAATGGGTGAGCAGGGAGGCGATAAGGAGGGAAAAAAGAATGAGTTTGTTCATAAATCATAGTGTTTTTGATGGTTTGATGGTTGGAAGGGTTTGATGGTTTGAGGTGGTAACTCAAGGCCTTAAGTTACCACCTCAAACCATCAAACCCTTCCAACCATCAAACCCTTCTTCTTAAAACGACGAATTCACATTTAGCCGCACCCCGTGGAATGTAGGCTCCAGCCGGCAGATACCGCCGGCGCAATTGATTCCTTCCACCTGCTTGACGTAAGCAATGGAAAAACGGTTGGCTTTGTGGGTGTACACCACCCCGACGCTGGGATAATGCAGTCCGTCAAATTTTGTTTTTTCCTCCGAAAAATTCTCCTTGTCGGCATGGGGAACTTTGTACATATCCGATACATAAATCAACCAGTGCGGCGCCCAGCCAAACTCTGCCAGCACATTCGCCCAGGAACCAAACTCGTCTTTAGTGGCGAGGTACTGGGCTTCCACGCGCAGCGATTTGCGCGGATTGAATTTGTACAAAAACTCCGTAAACGGTGTAATGGCATTCACAAAATCATCCTTGCCCTGGTACACAAAAATATTATATTTGAGTACCTGCACCCCGCCGATCAGTTGCCATTTCCGTTTGTACTTGTAGGTGAATTCGGGCGCTATTTCGCGATAAAGTTGGGTGGAGCCGTTCAAATTCAGAAATCCTTCTCCGTCGACCAGCGTAATATCCGAGAAGTTGATACCCACCGAAAGTGACTTGTTGACCTTGTATTTTACATCGAATTGGATGGCCTGTTCGCCCAATTCCTGTGTGGCTGGCGCAAATCGGGCGGTGAGGCGATAGGTATTCTGTTTGGCCATAGGCGGCAAAAAATTGAGCGCGCCCTGCACCCCAAAGACAAAAGGATTGGAGCGGAATGCAAAATCTTTGGTGCGTTTCAGTTCCAGCGTGGCCCCCAGGCCGCTTTTGGCGTAGGCCAAGCTGGAATAAACCGTGTAACCCCTGCGGTTGCTCAATTTACCGCGACTGCCCGAAACCGTTTCCGCCAATGGATCGTACACGACATCAAATGTTTTGGCAGCACCTTCTATGTACCAGGTAATGGCGCCGGCTGACAGGGTATTAAAAACCGATGCGGCATAGGTGTTGTACTGCGCGCCGGTACTGTCGCGCGGCGCATAACTGGCAATGGCATTGACAATCTGGTTGACCGTCTCGTCGTCGTAGGTGCGGCCCACCACGCCGATGCCGGGCGCAAAACTCAGGTTTTTGGTGGAGTCCGGTTTTACAAAACCATCCAGCACTACGCCCCTGACGGTCGTGCCATATCGGGTGAACTGGCGTTTCTGGCGACCGGTAAAAGCCCGGACTTTCCAGTTTTCACTGATGTCGTACCCTATTTTCACGCCGTACAAAGCATTGTCTATCAACAAGGCGCGCTCTTCGTAGGCCCTGAAAATAATGCCCGATCCAATCTGATCGTACAGGTAGCCGCCCGACAAATCAAACTTGTCTACTTTCTTGTGTACATACCAGCGACCGATGCCTTCATCGGTGTAGGAACCATTGGGATTCAACAGGTTAGAGTTGTTAAACAGGTCAAAACGAACGCCGAGATCGAAACCCCAGTTGGAATAATTCAGGTTAAGCCAACTCTCCGCACCGAATTTCTGGTAATCATATTGTGGCGTCCCGATAGCGCCGATAACCGAATCGGCAATAAAAAAATTGCCGTTGGTTTGCAGGTTGCCGGTAATGCGGGCGCCGTTCTGTGCAGGCAGGAGAAAAGAAATCAGCAAAAAGGAAGGTAGCAGGTAAAGGTATTTCATGCGCGGGTGCTCCAAAAGATGTTTGGGCAAAGGTAGAATCCCGGCGCATCTTTGAAGGAAAACGTTGGGGTAAATGGTTGGCAGCGGACAAATTGGTTATCGGTTATCGGTTATTAGTTATCAGGGGTGGTAGTGGACCATCCGTACACTTGTTGGCATTCATAATATGTATGAACGCCCTGAAAATAGCTCATTGGTGTACAAATGGTGGCCACACAAAAAAGACCCCAACAGTCGATGGCCACCACCCCTGATAACTAATAACCGATAACCGATAACTTTTTCCTAAGAAACCGCAGCCAATTCCCGCACAGCACATTTTCAATATCTGCCGCCGAATAGCCGCGGGCTGCCAGCAGCGGCCCTATTTTGGGTAAATCGGCAATCGTTTCCAGGTCGTACGGACATTGTTCTTTGCCGAAAGCGCCGTCCAGATCGGAGCCGATACCCACATGCAAGGCATTTCCCGCCAGTTGGCAAATATGGTCGATATGCCCTACTACTTTATCGAGGCTGCAATCCATAGATTCTGGCGTCGATACCTGGCGCACCCAGCCGGGAACGATCATCCAGGCATCGAAAGCGGCGCCGATGACAGCGTCGCGGCGGATAAGTTCCCGGAGTTGTTCGTCTGAAAACTGCCGGTTGTGGGGCACCAGCGCCCGGCAATTATTGTGACTTGCCCACACGGCGCCGTTAAAATGATCCATTGCCTGCCAAAAAGCGTCGTCGCAGAGGTGCGTAGCATCCAGGATCATGCCCAGCGATTCCATTTTTTTTAATAAATCCAGACCTGCCTGCCCCATTTTTCCAGTAGCATCGGTACCGTTGGCGTATCGTCCTGGGCCGTAGTGCGCAGGACCGACGGCCCTTAAACCGTAATTCCAGGCCGTTTCAACATGATCCAGCGTCACGAATGAGTCGGCGCCTTCCAGGCTCAGGATGTAGCCGACGGGTTTTTGTTCGTTCGGCGAGCCGTCGTTCCACAAAGCCAGGTGCTGCTCAAGAGAATGCAGGTCGGTAATCTGCACCATTTCACCGGCCGCTTCCATGGCTTTGTACCAGGCGCGTTGCGACTGCGTGTGTGCCCAGGCCTGTTCGGGCGAATGCCAGCCAGGCAGCGGATTGTCGGGCGCGACGTAGCGGGCAATCTGTGTTGCTACTACCAGGCCGATATTTCCCTTGCGCAGGGCAGGCAGGCTAACCGTCGCTTTGGAGCGGTCGGGTTTGTCGGTCATACCTTTTTCCCGGGCATTGATGCGCTCGACAGGTTGCCGCAAATCGCGGTTCCATTCCATGGCGTT
Organism: Lewinellaceae bacterium; assembly: GCA_016711435.1. Classification (GTDB taxonomy): domain Bacteria; phylum Bacteroidota; class Bacteroidia; order Chitinophagales; family Saprospiraceae; genus M3007. The sequence goes on along the minus strand of JADJSY010000083.1, from coordinate 298,949 downwards.
CATGCTGAGGTCGAGGTGGGCGTCGATGAGGAACATGATAGTCGTTTTGTGTAACATTTTGGTGTATGGAACAAATAGATTTTAGAGTACTCTAGGCTATGTTTTCTATGTGCCTATGTGCTTATTTTTTAACAAGTGATTTTTCTATCGCGTGCAATCGCGTACCATTCACCGACAATCTTCTGATTTTCAACAATATACGCCCTTTCATACAACGCTACGGTAGGACAAATATGAAAAGGAATGCCGTACAATACATCGCCGATTTTCCAGGAATGACCGGCGCCGGCTTCCACTACGAGGTGTTCCTCGCTTTGTCCGAGGGGTATTAATTCGGGCGCATCCGGGAAAAACACCCGCTTGTCAATCGGACTTTCAGCAGCGACAGATTTATGACCCAGGTCGAGGCATAACTTACCCGCATCGGGCAACGAAATGACCCGCGTAATCAAGATGGCAGCGGGTTTGAAAGGTTGTTCAGGGCAGAGATCACTGTAACCTTTATCCCAGTAAATAAAAGTACCAGGACTGCATTCCACCTGCTCCCGCGCAGCATGAATGGGATAGGTCGGCGAGCCGCCTGCAATAACAGGAGGTATCGTAAATCCCGCTTTTACAATGGCATTTTTTAACACGGTAACCCGTAAAAAAGCCGCATCACAGGCCGTTTTACGTGCCTCCAAATCGTCGTTTCGGATATGGCCGTCGTAGGCATGCAGCCCGACAGAACCTATTCCTTTCATGGAAATACAAGTCATAAACAAATCCAGCGCAGCTTCCGGTGCGATCCCCGTGCGGTTTTGTCCGATATTCAGGTCGAGATATATCGGCACTTCCATTTGCCGGGCGGCAAAGGCGCCTGCCATTGCCTGTGCTGCGGCCGAGTTGTCGACCAGGCAGGAATACCGGGTAGCCGGACATTTTTCCATAACTGCTATAAATCGCTGCAATTTGGGACCCACCGGCTGGTATGCGAGCAATACATCCGCTGCGCCGCACATGCCCAGCATTTCCGCTTCTGCAATGGTCGCGCATTTGAATTTACGGATACCCGCATCCAGCATCAGCCGGGTGGCTTCGGCCGATTTATGGGTTTTGACATGCGGGCGCAGGCGCTGCACATCGCCGATCATGCGTATGGCGAGGGCGATGTTATGCCTGACTAATTCCGGGTAAATGACCAGCGCCGGGGAATCCAGTTGGTCGATGGCGTGGAATAATCTGTAATTCATAGTGAAAATTTCTGTTGGAAAGGTATGAGGAATGACGGATTAAAGGGATGAGACACGGATTATAAACACATGGGCACAAAGAACACATAGTTTTTTAGAGTACTCTACGCTATGTGTTCTATGTTCCTATGTGTTTAAAAATCAATCACGCTCGGTCTATCCCCTCATTCCTTTCCTACCATGTAGTTCAAAATCCTCCACCTCCACCGCCACATTACCCGGCAGCGAGCCCATGCCGACAGCGCTGCGCACTCCGATGCCGTCGTCGCCCCAGAGTTCGGCAAACAAAGCGCTGCAACCGTTGATAACAATCGGGTGTTTTTCGTAGTCGGGCGTGGCGTTTACCATGCCCAGCAATTTGACCACTCCTTTCACCCGGTCTAAGCCGCCTAAGTGTTTGGACAAAGACGCCAGCATGGCTAATCCGCATTGCCGGGCCGCTGTTTTGACCTTGCTCCTCGTCGAGGTCTTTGCCTAATTTCCTGGTGATATACGTGCCATCGGTGTTCACCGAAACATGCCCGGACACGTAAATGAGATTTCCCTGTATGAGGCAGGATTTGTAAATGCCTTTGGAGGCGGGCAGTACCGGCAGGGTTAGGCCGAGTGCCGCAAGTTTTTGTTCGATAATACCAGATGCCATAGAGAAAAGTCAAGTTGATTGAAAGATTGGCAGGTAAGATAGGCAGGCTCTCCCTGAAAACTTTTACTCTTGTGCATGAAATTTCCAATGCGCCACAAAGTCCTGTCCGGACTGTTTTTCCTGTCCGTTATCGTGTACCTGGACCGCGTATGCATTTCTTTGGTTTCGGGTCAGATCAAAAAGGATTTGAATATCTCGACCGAGATGTGGGGCTGGGTACTGAGCGCTTTCGCGTTGTCGTATGCCATTTTTGAACTACCGACGGGTGTTTTGGGCGACCGCATTGGGCCGCGCCGGATTCTGACGCGGGTGGTGCTGTGGTGGTCGGTTTTTACGGCGCTGACGGGAACGGCTTTCAGTTGGCTGCATTTGATCCTGATTCGATTTTTGTTTGGCGCAGGAGAAGCGGGCGCTTACCCGAATGCGTCGATTGTGGTGTCGCGCTGGTTTCCGGCGGGCGAGACGGGCGCCGCGCAATCCTTTATCTGGGCTGCCGGGCGGCTGGGCGGCGTGCTGGCGCCCGTGGTGGTCATGGGCATTGCACAGGTGTACGGCTGGCGGACTTCGTTCTGGGTACTGGGCGCAATCGGGGTTGTGTGGGCGCTGGTGTGGCACTGGTGGTTCCGCGATTTGCCGCATGAAATGCCCGGAATTTCGCCCGCAGAATTGAAGTACATCGAGGAAAACCGACGGTTCAAAGCGCACAGCCATCATTTCCCCTGGCGGCAAATTCTGCGCAGCCGCAACATGTGGGCCTTGATGTGGATGTTTCACCTGTATATGTGGGGCGCTTATTTTTTCACGGGCTGGCTGTCCAGGTACCTGGAAGAAGGGCGGCACTTTTCAGCCGATGACCGCAAAATGTTTGTCATGTTGCCTTTTTCTCGGCGCATTGGGTTGTTTTGCGGGCGGCTTCGCGAGCGACTGGCTTTCCCGGCGCTACGGCCTGAAATTTGGGCGGCGCATCGTCGGCATACTGGGACTGGGGCTTTCCAGCATCGTCATTTTGCTGGCGGCTATGACGACGGATAATCGAACGGCGGCGGTGCTGCTGGCGCTGGGTATGGGGTTTCAAAGACCTGACTTTGCCGGTTTCTTTTGCTGTATGCGTCGACATCGGGCAAAATAAATCCGGCACGGTTTCCGGGGCTATGAATATGTTCGGACAATTGGGCGCTGTATTTTTGGGCGTCGTTTTCGGCTATATTGTGAAACTTACCGGCGGCAATTACGATGCGCCGCTCTACCTGATCTCCGTGCTGCTGTTCGGAGCCTGTTTGTTGTGGCTGGTGATTGATCCGACGGAGCCGGTGGAAATGGGGGAATGAGTGTTTGGTGTTTCGTTTCGGGCTTTTGCCCTAGTCCGTTTAGGTGAGTGCTCCTGGCATTTGGGGCGCTTTATTGTGTTTTTGCCAACCCTCTAGGAAACACAAACACGAACACGAACCAAAGGCAGAGCACCCCTAAAACCCGAAAACACCAAAACACACAAAAACACCAAAACCCTAAAACACAAAAACACCTGATAAAAAATGAATGCCAATACCGTCAATTCCGCCTTTGAATCCCGTTTTTCCACGGCGCCGGACATCACCGTCCGCGCGCCGGGCCGTATCAACCTGATCGGCGAGCACACCGACTACAACGGCGGTTTTGTGCTGCCTGCAGCCATCGACAAGGCCATCTGGCTGGCTGCGGGCAAACGCGCCGACGGGCGGTTCGCTTTTTATGCCCTCGATCTGGATGACTATTTCCTATCAGACGATGTAGGCACTGTTTTCCAGGAGCAGCACAAATGGGCCAATTACCTGCTCGGCGTCATCAGCGAGGCCAGGAAAGACGGCCTGCTGATCGGCGGACTGAACGTGGTGTTCGGCGGCGATGTACCGCTGGGCGCCGGGCTGAGTTCTTCTGCGGCACTGGAAAGCGGTACCATGTTTGTGCTCAATGAATTGTACCAACTCGGGCTTTCTCGCATGGACATCGTGCGGCTGGCGCAGCGCGGTGAGAACAATTTCGTGGGCATGAAATGCGGCATCATGGATATGTTCGCTTCGGTCATCAGCCGGGAAAATACGGTGGTACGGCTCGATTGCCGCAGCCTGGAATACGCTTATTTCCCGTTTGATGCGCCCGGTTTCAGCCTTGTTTTGTGCGATTCGGGCGTAAAACATACCCTCGTCGATTCCGAATACAATACCCGCCGGGCAGAATGCGAGGAAGGTGTGGCAGTGTTGAAAAAATACGATTCAGGCATTTCGAGTCTGCGCGATGTGTCGCCGGCGTTGTTGAAAAAGCACGAACAAATGCTGCGCCCCGTCGTTTTCCGCCGCTGTAAATATGTGGTAGAAGAAATCGCCCGCGTGGAACTGGCCTGTGCCGCCCTGCAGCGCAACGACTTCGCTACCCTCGGACAACTGATGTTCCAGACCCACGACGGCCTGAACCTCGAATACGAAGTGAGTGTGCCGGAAATCAATTTTCTGGTGGAAACGGCCCGCAACAATCCGGCGGTTTTGGGCGCCCGTATGATGGGCGGCGGTTTCGGCGGCTGCACCATCAACCTGGTGAAAACCGAAGCGTTGGAGGATTTTATTCAAACAACGAGCGTATCCTATGCTACTAAATTTGGCATCACATTAAAAACCTACCCAGTAAAACTGACAGCAGGCACCTCTGTTATAAAATAGTGCGAAGTCTTCAGTGCGAAGTCCGAAGTCCGTAGAGTGTGCCCTTTCATATTTTGGAAAACCAAGCCTGAAACGGCACACTCTACGGACTTCGGACTTCGCACTGACGACTTCGTACTTACTAAGCACTTCGGACTATTATGCAAGACATCTTCAATGACTATCCCCACCGCCGCTACAACCCGCTCACCGATGCTTGGGTGCTGGTATCGCCACACCGTGCCAAACGCCCCTGGCAGGGTCAGGTGGAAAAACTCCCGCCCGACACCCGTCCGCCGCATGACCCGGACTGCTACCTCTGCGCAGGTAATGTGCGGGCCAACGGCAAACAAAACCCGCTTTACAAAAACGTGTATGTCTTCGACAACGACTTCGCTTCGCTGCTGGAAGAAATACCCGCTGGCGAACTGGCCGACAACGAACTTTTCCGCGCCCGGCTGGAACGCGGCATCGGGCGGGTCATCTGTTTTTCACCGCGCCACGATCTGACAATCCCGCAAATGGAGACTTCCGCGATCCGGCAGGTGGTGGATGCCTGGGTGGAGGAATACGAAACCCTGGGCGCTAAAGATTTTGTGAACTACGTCCAGATTTTTGAAAACAAAGGCGCCATCATGGGCTGCTCCAATCCGCACCCGCACGGACAGATATGGGCGCAGGAAAGTATTCCAGACGAGCCGATGAAAAAACAAAAAGCACAGCTGCAATATTGGGAAAAACACGGCAAAACACTGCTGAACGATTACCTGGAGGCCGAATTAAACGGCGCGCCCGGCATCACCCCGCGCGAACGGATACTGTTTGAAAACGATCACTTTGTAGCGCTGGTGCCTTTCTGGGCAGTCTGGCCCTTTGAGGCGATGATCGTGCCCAAACGCCCCATGCCACGCATCACCGACATGAGCGACGCCGAACGCAACGGATTAGCCGACGCCTACCGGGAATTGACCCTGCGCTTCGACAAATTGTTCCAGACTTCTTTCCCCTATTCCGCCGGTATCCACCAGGCGCCCACGGATGGCGCAGCGCACCCCGAATGGCATTTTCACATGGTGTTTTATCCGCCGCTGCTGCGCTCGGCCACGGTGAAGAAGTTTATGGTGGGTTATGAGATGCTGGCGAACCCGCAACGGGATATTACACCGGAGAAAGCCGCAGAGTTAGTCCGAAGTGCGAAGTCGTCAGTGCGAAGTCCGAAGATCAGTGCGAAGTCGACAGTGCGAAGTGCGAAGTCCGTAGAGTACACCGTTTCATACTTGGCTTTCCTCACCTGAAACGGTGTACTCTACAGACTTCGCACTTCGCACTGATGACTTCGCACTTACGACGGTGTACTCTACGGACTTCGCACTTCGCACTGCCGACTTCGGACTTACTTCAACGCTGCTTTTTCCATGCTTTGTTTAACTCTGAACTGCACGATCCGGGTGATCAGTTCTAAAGGCATGGGCTGATCCAGTGGAAATTGAACCGAACCTTTGCCGGTTTTGTACACCGAAAGTGCTTCTTTAAATGCTTCCAGCCCTGTCGGCGCCGGATAAAACCCGATGTGATTTTTAAAAGCAGCAAAATGCACCAGGTTGCCGTGCAGCACAAAAGTCGGTATGGCGTATTTGATGGCTTCCGTTGCTTCCGGCGCGGCTTTTTGAATGGTCGCGCGAATGAGTTCCAGTTTTTCCCGAACGTCCTTGGGACAGTCGGCGATGTATGCATCGATGGTGGTGGGTGCGTTCTGCATCATATAGTATGTGTTCAAAATTAGTTCATGCCAAACATTTCGCAACTCATTGATTTACATTGCTTTTTTGCCTTTTTTAATTTTTCCCTTTCCCTTAGAGTTGTCCGTTTATAGTCAATGCAAAGTGGTTTTGAACGAAAGGCCGGTGCAAGTGCCTGAAAGCGAAGACTTCAAACCATCAAACCCTTTCAAACTACTCAAACCTGACTATAATCTGTATTTTTCTGAAACCTGAAATCACATATTTTTGCTCCGTTGGCAATGGTTCCCGTTCTGATGAGGGTCAGGCCGGCCAGACCGGAGGTGATATAATCCACTTCGCATAAAACGGATGCAAACTTCTGGTAATCGTGTTTTTTATACAGTTTGCAAATGCCGCATTCGACAATGTCGAAACCATAGCCGAAACCAAAAGTATCCGTTTTATCGGTGATTATTTTTACCTTAAAACCCTCGGCATGGGTATTTTCATAAAACCTCGTTTTGAAGTAATTGATCAGCATTTTGCCGAAGCGTGTACTGATCAGTTTTGGCGGCAACTGCTTCAAAAAAAGGTGGAATCTGCTTCGGGGTTTCACGTATTCCTGTGCGATTTCCAGGACGATACTTCTAATTGTTTCGTATGCAATACCTTCTTTATCAAGCGCTTTGATGGTCGCCAGGAAATAACCTGCAATGTCCATTCTTCTGTCCATCGGGTTGGAGGAAGTCGCGCCGAAACGGATGTCCTGCTGCAAGGCCGCAAACTCCAGGTCAATTTGCGCTTGCAAGGATGTACTTTTTTGGGGGAAGTGTTTTTGGAGGATGCGGTGGAAGTGTTTTTGGTAGGTGGGCATGGTGGTGGGAGGGGACAGGGGTGTGAACGCAGAAGCCACGTTTTGTAGGCTTTTGTCAGCCATGCAGAGTTATCAACTTTATATTTCACGCCTTAATTGCAACATGTCCTGAGTTGTGATGATGTTTTTAAAACCTTTTTTAGTCAACCCAACAATCAGTGGTTTATCTCCTGTCCAAAGTTTGATGTCAAGGAATAGGCTGAGGGCTACAAAAGTTATGTCGTCCATATCTATGTCTCTCACAAGGTCAGCGGCTTTCTGCCAAAACTCAAAAGGAATCGTACTTTCTGAAAAGAAATCAATCTGTTTGTAAACTAAAAACTCCACTTCGCCATATTCGCGCTCTTCGTATCCCGTTATCTTAATTATTTTATTTTTATGGTTATTAATCTCTTCCCGCAGGTATTCGCAGGCGTAAAAGGAGAATGTATCCTGAGAATTCAAGATAATGTCGCCGATGCTACTTTCCGGATTTAGCATGGCACTAAATACAATATTGCTGTCCACTACGACTTTCATTCTCCGGGTAGAAAGCGATGCTTATTCTTCTCCCACCAACTTTTGTTGACCTCTCTGGCGAGTTTGTCAACGTCCTCTTGGGTAGCCTTGCTCTTAGCAAGAATTTCTTTGTATCTCAGGTAGTTCAAAAATCTTTGAATCTCCTCTATATTAATATTCGGTGGCAGTTTCACGATGATTGCATCTGCCGTACGTTCGATAGTCATGATAAAAAGTCTATGTTAGACCCCAAAGATACAGGAATTTTCCGCCGTTGGTGGCGTCCAACAGTTGGCTATGTTATTATATGTTGCCATGTTTCTTGCGATTGCAACTTTCACAAAGCAATTGAAGATTTCGATAAGTCGAAGAACCACCTTTTGAGACAGGAATGATATGGTCAAACTCTAATTTCTCTCTACTTCCACATTCTGCACATTTTCCTTCGTCCCTTCGCCAAACCTCGTTCATCGTCCCTTTAGAAATTCTTTCTCTTTTATTTATTTGCGGATTTTTGATAGGGCTTAAATCTTCAAAATAATATCCATAAACAAAAGATTTCTTTATGTCGTACAGAGAGAATGTGTTTTTCCAGTTTATCCAAAAATCTTCTCGACTTTCAGACCTGCCTAAATCGTCAATACTCTCTTTAATTATTATATTTTCCCAATCACTTTCTGTAAAATATGCCTCCAAAAATTCAAAATCATGGTAAGCGTTCACACCATATTCAGACATATATTCATACTGTCCTGGTGTATTTAAAAAGGCAGGTGGTTTGGTTCCATATGATATTTGACAAACTTCGTGATATTTTCGTAATTTAGAATGGTAATTATTAAAAATTGCATCTTCATATTGTTTCTCCTCCAAGTTGTCTAAATCATCTTCGGAAAAAGGCGGTTTATAGCCGACATAATGTGTTTTTATTATTTTTTTAATTTCTTCAAGTAGAGGCCTGAATAACTGGTTCTCAAATATTTCTCTTCTTTCAGGCTCAAAAAAGTAACTTGAAGCAAGCCAATGTGTAATCTGTCTTTCGATAGCACCCAATCTTTGCGACTTAAACCATTCATAAAGTTTGTCTGGAATAGCAACGGCAAAAACATGGTATGAGTTTCCAAAATCAAAAACGCCGTTATTTACTAGTTCATGAAACTTTTTTAGATTTCCATACTCTTCAATTGAAGTGATGTAAAAGGAAATATAATGGCGGTTTATTCCAGTCCGAATATATTTTACATTTTTTACTTTTTCCAAAAACGCTTGTCGGGAAAGCTTCGCCTTCTTGTGAATTTCGGTGTTCACCAAAACCTTACAGTCTTCTATTGGCTCATATTTTATCATATTTATTTATCTTTTTAGTTACAGCCAACTTCTATTACCCGCCTATTCTCCCAATATCCCCCCACAACCACCCAAAAATACCACCATTCCTCCAAAAAAACAAAACCAACCCCAAAGGCTGGGCGCCTTCTCACGTCTCACCTCTCACGTCTCACGTCTAAGTTGCCTTTGCCCCGAATTCACCATCCATACCCCCACAATTGTCACGGCCATGCCCACCAGCGCGCCCGTGGTGAGCGACTCGCCCAGCACGGCCCAGCCCAGCAAAATGGCGACGGTGGGGTTGATGTAAGTGTACAAAGAAGAAACCGCCGCGCTCAGATGTTTCAAAACGTACATATACAGCGTGAAAGCCAGCGCCGACCCGATCAGAATCAGGTAAATCATGGAAAGCCAGCCTTCTGTGCTGTGGTCTATGTTGTAGTCTGTATCGAAGAAAAAACTCAGCACCAAAGCGCCCAGTCCGCCGGCAGAAATTTGCAAACCCGCATTCAGCAGGGGCGGCACATCGGGCGAATTCCAGCGTTTGGCCAATACGGTGCCCAGCGACCAGGTAAAGCAGGAAGCAAAACACCCGACAACCCCCCAGGCATATTCCGGTTTCAGGAAATCCTTCCAGCCGTCGCTGAAAATCAGGCCCAATCCGCCGAAACCCAGCAGCACGCCGGCGATGACGCGGGTGTTGACACGTTCTTTGTTGCGCAGGGCCAAGGAAAAAAGTACCACCATCACAGGCGTCAGCGAACCGATAATAGAAGCCAACCCTGTGGGGACGTATTGCATACCCCAGGTAATGAAGCCATTGCCGCCCGTGATCGTCGCCAGTCCGGTGAGCGCCTGGCGCAGCAGGTATTTGCGGTCGGGCATATAGGCTTTGCGGCTGATCCAGGCCAGGCCCAGCACCAGCGAACCGGCGATGGTTTGGCGGATACCGACCAGCAGGTACGGCGGAAAGTGGAGTACTGCCAATTTAATGGCGGTGTAGGTCGTGCCCCAGATTATGCAAATGGCAGCGAGGGCGAGATAGGCACGGGTCATGGTAGTGCGAAGTCCGAAGTCGTCAGTCTGAAGTCGTCAGTCCGAAGTCGGGTTTAAGTGGTAGAAGAAGGTATTGTTTCGGCAGGGGTGGTTAAAATACTACTTTGCCCGATAGAGCATCTGAAAATCATCCATCACATACCCTTCTCCGAAAGGCGTATCCATGCAATGGGCGATCACAAAACCGATTTTGAAGTAAAAATTGACACTTTTATAATTCCGGCGGTTCACATTCAGGCGCAGTTCCTGCAAGTCGGGATATTGGGCCAGCAGCGCCTGAAATGCGGCGGCGCCCACACCGCGCCCGCGCTGGGTATTGTCCAGGTAAAATTTGTTGATAAAATATGTCGCGGGGGCTTTCTTGCTGATGGCAACAAAACCGGCTACTTGTTCGTCGGCCACCACTAACCAGAAAGACTGCCCCGCATCCTCTATCTGTTGCCGGAGCGCCGCATCGCTGTATCCCTGCCCGAGCATGTATTCGATCTGCGCCGGACTGATAATACCCGGGTAGTGCGCCCACCAGATGCGGTGGGCCAGCTCGTGGATGAGCGGAATGTCGGGCGTTGTTGCTCGTTGAAGGGTAACGTTCATAGGAAAGCGATGTGCAAATGAGTGGTACAGGTAGCACGGCCTTCAGGCTGTCAGGATAAGCGCCATTTATGGCGCATGTTAATGTTATAACGGGCATAAATGCCCTTTTCCCGACAGCCTGAAGGCCATGCTACCCTTAACCCTACTTCTTCTGTTCCAGTTCCTGCGCATTCAACAAATCAAGCACCTGTTTGGTAATATCCAGGCTGTCGTTGGCTAACAGGATTTGTCCGCCGCGCGAGAATGACAGGATATAATCGTATCCGATCTGAGCAGACAGGGTTTTCAGTTGCGCTTCCACATTGGCATACAGGTCGTTGAAGGCCTTTTTCTGGTCTTCGGACAAAGATTTGCTCAGGCGTACTTTCTCTTCTTCCAGGCGCTGGCCGCGTTGCATAAGCGCATTTTGCTGTTTTTCAGCGTCTGCCTGTGTCATGTTGCCGCTTTGAAAGCGCTCCTGCAGGGCATTGGCGTCTTTCATCAGCGCCTGCTCTTTGGCGGCAAGGCTGTTTTCAGCGGCCTGCATACGCTGCTGGATGGCGTCTTTTTGTTTTTTCAGCCAGATGTACTGTGCATCGAGGGTGTCGCCGTTCACATAGGCAATTTTGACGCCGCCCGACTGGGAGGCCGGAGCTGTGATGACCGGCTCGGCAGCTTTGTTTTTGTTGAAATGCAGGTAGTACAAATGCCCGACGAGGGCAAACAATACGATATTCAGGATCAAAGGGAGATTTTTCATGCTTATGTTGAGTTGTTAATTGCTTAGGGGAGCAAAAGTCGGAAAAAAAAACTAAAACTCCTTCGCCGGGTGCTGCACCTGCTCCCATTTGAAGCCGATCATTTCTTCCACCTGAAACTTGGTGATGAGCACTTCGGTCTCCGCTTCCAGGCGGGCTTCTTGCGCGGCGAAAAAGGCCGCCGAAGCGGTGGTGTAGTCTTCCAGCGTTTTTTCGTCGTTTTTATACAGTTGCTGGATCAGAATAAAGGTCGCATTCATATCCTGTTCCACCAAAGTGCGGGTTTTTAAAATTTCCCGGGCCAGTTTAAATCTGGCGTAACGCGACATGGTTTCTGCGCGGATTTCCAGTTTTCGTTTGTTCACATTGTGCTCGGCGATCATGATATCGCGTTTGCTGATTTTGTTTTTTTCCTTCTGGCTCAGGATGTTGTACAAGTTGAGGTTGACCCCGAAATTATACCTCGGAAAAAAGACATTGCTGGAAGTATCCGGCGCGCGCAGGTTGGCTTCGTTCAGGTTGAAGGTGGCCTGCAGGTCGCGCATCCATTCTTTGCGGGTGTTTTTATCATCGCTTTGGGCGTTTTTCACTTCTTCCTGGGCAATGGCGCTTTCGGGCCAGTTGATCCAGGCGAGTTGCACCAGATACTCTGAAAAATCGCGGGCTTTGGTGTCGACCGGCTGAACGATCAGATCAAAATCGGTCTGTTGCGCCGATAATTGCAGGCTGCAAAGGGAGAGAAACAAAAAGTAAGGTTACGGTACATGGGAATGATGTTGAAAATGAGGGCTTTTGGGGATAAGGTTGATAAAACTGGATGAATTGCCCCGAGGGGCCACTTTTTTTGTGCGGCCCCCCCCCCCCCCCCGCAACCCCCCCCGCGGGGCGAAAATACCACAAAATTTTTTCCCCCCCCCCTGCTGTTTTTTTTTTTGGTTTTTCTAAACATTAAAAATTCCCCCCCCCCCGCGGCCCCTTTTTTTTTTTTTTTTGGTTTTTCCTGGAAATGCCGGATCGAAATTTTTCAAAGTAACCAAAATCGCCAGGAATACATTGTAAATAATATTCATCGGCAATTGCAAAATCGCCTCCTGTGCGTAGCAAGCCACAGTCAGCATAAAACACCAGGTGGTGATACCGGCGTAGATCGACTTGATCAACGGATCTCGGCAGCGCACGAAATAATAAATGCCCGTCCGCAGCACAAAATAGTGCAGCAAAGTGTACAAAATCAGTCCGATCCAGCCCAATTCGACCGCCATGCGCACAAAACTGGAGTCGTGTGGAAATTTCGACAATTCGGAATCCGGGTTAAAACGTTTGCCCCACATCCCGCAGCTGCCCAGTCCGCCGCCCATCGGGTGACTTTGTATGTAGGGTTGAATTTTTTTCTGGTTGGCCAAACGCAGGTTCATCGAGTCGTCCTGCGACGGTTTAAACGCCGACTGAATGCGGAAAATCACCCCGCTGGAGGAAGATTTCAGGATAAATCCAGTGCCGAGTACCGCAAAAATGCCGGCGATCAGCAGCACCCGTTTGTTTAAAATAAGTCCGCAGAAAAAGATAGCGCCCACGGGCACCAGTGCAAACGCGGTGCGTGTTCCCGTGTAGGCCATCACCCACAGCGCAGAAATCGCCATCAATGCCAGCAGCACTTTTTGCTGTTTTTTGGTCGGCCCCACCAGCAAAGCGATACAGAAAATGCTGAAACAGGCCATCAGAATCCCAAAAGTAGTCGGGTCGAAACAAAACGATGGAATACGCATCATGCCCCACTGGTAGTACAGTTCGAAGCGCTCCTGGTCGGCCATAATCCAGGTGGTTTCGGCGGCGCTGAAACCCACAAATTGCTGTTTCAGTCCGTACAGGGCAGAGGCAAAACAAATGCCGATGATGAGTTTCAGCGACCACATAATGCCGCGCCGGTGATTTCTGAAAGCATAAGCGCCGATAAAAAACACCGTTTGCTGGATTGCCACGCTCCGAACCGTGTACAACCAGGCCATTTTGGATTCCGCTTCGGGATTCAGCACCTGCATGATGTTGTAATACAACCAGATCAGAATCATGTAACTCAGCGGAAATTTGGCAAAGACCAGTCGCGCTCCTTGATCTGGCGCAGCAAAATACCCACGACACAGATCAGAATCAGCAGGTCGAGCAAGGTGCCGATCGGGGCCGTGGTAAATTTAGCGCCGAAGGGCACCATCAGCGCAATCAGGAGCATCAGGCCGATCGCAAACGTAAGGTTGAACAGGCACCAAACCACCATCGGGAAACCGATCAGCGCCAGAAAAACGATGAGACTGAGTTTAATGTCCAGCGTCGCCAATGCGTAGGACACCGGCAAGGTAGCCAGCAACAGCAGCGCCATACCCAACGGATTGTTGAGTTTCTGGAGGAGCAAACGCTCTCCCAGCCAATCCCGAAGCTGCTCCATGCGGGAGCGCTTACGGGTGAACAGTTCGCCGTGGTTGATCTGCGACATAAATCAGATGACCAATACTTTTAAAAAAAGTCCCAGCAGCACCACAATGATGAACAGGTGCATCATGATTTCGATAAAACGCTGATAACGTGTGAGTTCTATTTTAGGTTCTTTCATAAGTAGTTATCCGTTATTAGTTATTGGTTATCAGTGTTCATAATCAAGCATTTACAAAGAATTTAGCCAAAACTAATTTTGCACACCTACTTACCTACTTAGTTTACAATTTTGATAGGGATGAGGGATGAGGACTGACCGAGCGTGATGTCCGACATAACGCTCGGTCATTCCTCATCCCTCATTCCTCATCCCTGATCCCTATCTCATTCCAAAGTTGCCGTATCCGCGCCTCCCAGGTATTTGAACGCGCTACATCCACCCGGCGTTGCACGCGTCCCGGATCATCGTCTTCGAGCGCATCCTTTATTTTTTCCAAAATTCCGCATGATCCTCCGCTAAGTAAATATGCTCCGCGAAAGTACGAATGTCGTCCGAAAAAGCGGTAGATACCACGGGTTTGCCGGCGGCTAAATATTCATTGATTTTCAGGGGATAAATACTTTTTGTCAGGGTATTGAGCAAAAACGGGATCAAAACGCAGTCCATGTGTTGTAGCAGCGGCGGCAAGTCCTGCAAGACACGGCTTCCGGCAAAAATGACATTCGGCAGGGCATCCAGACCGATCGTTTGGGGTTCAGGACTATTCACAGGCCCCACCAGCAACAGTGTGTGCGACGGAAATGCCATCGCTATTTTTTTCAACAACGGATAGTCGATGCGCAATTCGTCGAGGTTGCCGATAAAACCGATCACTTTTCCGGTTCGGGTTTCCAGTTCTTTGGGTCGCGGGTATCGTTCGCTCAGTACCCGTTCAAAAACAGCCACATCCGCCGCGTTGAAATAGGTGACGATCCGGCGGGCAAACGGCGCTTTAAGCCGGTGCAGGTTTGTAGATGTCACGAGGGTTATATCTGCTTGCCGGCAGGCCTCGTTTTCAAGCGCCGTACCGTGTCTGTCGGTGTACGCATTTTGTGTAATGTCGTCGATGCAGTGGTAAATGCAGCACTGCGCGCCCATTTTTTTGGGCAAATAACCTGCGTAAAACGGATCGTAACAATTGATATACACATAATTACGCACCTCGTGGTCGCGCAACAGCCGCCGAATCGAGCGGAGTATGATGCCATTGTTCAGCCGCTGAAAAAAGTTGTACACCCGCCCCGGCGGCAACCAATTGATGGGCAATGTGGCCGACGGTTGCACGGCAACAAAATTGTGCGGAATACTTTCCAGTAACTCATAACCCACCCGCCCGCTCAGGAGCCGGGACAGTCGTCTGCGCAGCACAGGGTCGCCTGAACGCCAGCCATGCACGATATCTTTAAACGAATACGGGTGGTTGACATAAAAAACACGACGTGTTTTCGCCAGTTCCTTTGCCATCGAAAGCGAGATGGAGGAATAGGGATTGTCCGTTCGGAACAAACTGAAAAAAACGATGTCGATTGGATAGCTCATTTTTGAGTGATTGAACACGGATTAATTCAAGGAATGAGGGATGAGGGTATGAGGAATGACCGAGCGTGATGTCCGACATCACGCTCGGTCATTCCTCATCCCTCATTCCTCATTCCTGGTATTCACGCTCGGTCATTCCTCATCCCTCATTCCTCATCCCTGTAAACATCTTCCAGGCCTTTCTATAAAACCCCGGCACGTATCGGAATGCATTCAAAGCATTGATTTTGAAAAATTTATATAAAAAATACTGCATCACGACAAAACTGATCGCATAACCGGCCAGGGTAGCAAAAGCCGCTCCAAACAGACCGAACTGGCGAACAAAAATAAAACTCAAGGTCCAGTTGAGCAATGCCGTAAACAGGGTACAAGCAAAATTCAGGCCCGGTTTGCCGGTCGAATCCATGACGGTGCCGAACTGCACGGCAAAAGGCAGGAACAAACCGAAAAAAGCGGTCAGCCGCAGCACATCGGCGGAGTCGGCATATTGTGCGCCGGCAAAAACTTGTATAATCGGTTCTGCAAAAACCAGCACCCCCAGCAAAAAAGGCAGGATGATAGCCAGGATCGCCCCGACACTTTGCTCGTACAACGAGCGGATGCCTTTGGCGCCTTCCAGCGCCATGCGTTCGGCGCTTTTCGGGAACACCACCGCCGCAATGCTGAACGAAGGCGCTTCCACCATTTGTGTGACTTTGCCTGCGGCATCGTACACCGCAAAGGCCGCAGGGCCGAGCAGGTAGCCCAGCGACAACTTGTCGATATTTTTATAAAACATCGTGCTCAGGTTGGTGCCCAGCACATATTTGCCGTAGCCCAGCAATGATTTAACCCATTGAAAATCAATCTTTAAGGAGAAAGAAAGAAAAGGACGTGCAAAATACCAGGTAGCGACTGCGCCCAGCAATCCGCCTGCGAGCATGGCCAGGGCCAGCTCTTGCAACTCGATGGCATGACCGCCGAGCCGGCAAAGGGCGATCCAGGCAAACAAGGCGCCGCGATAAAAAAATGCGCCCCAGAATACGCCGCGAAACTCGAAATTGGCCTGTTGCACAAACGAGCAGTGCGTAAAAGGCGCCATGATGAAATTGGTCAGGAAATACACCGGCAGCAACAGCGACAATTGCGGAATCTGGTATTGTATTGCGATCCAGTGCGCGCAGAGCCACAATAGCACATTGGAGAGCAGTGAAAAGCTCAGATTGAGCGCAAAGGAAGCCGAAGAAATGGACGTGTAAGCCCGGCGATCCGTTTTGTGCATCGCCAGCGCGCGCACCAGACCATTCTGGATCAGTCCGCTGCGGCCCATTTCCACAAAATAACCGATGATGGTAAAAATGCCCCAGGCTGCGAAGGTTTCCTTGTCCAGCATGCGCAGCAGCAACATTGCTGTGCCGAGGCTGAATATCAGCGCCATACCTTTTTCCAACAGGGTGAAAAAGCCGGAACGAAGCCAGTAATTCGACGCAGTTGGCATGGCCGGCTTAGTTCATATTTCTTGCGTCCACCTCAGTCAGGATGGCCCCGGCAAATTTTTCCCGGAGTTCCCGCAGGTTCTCCAGCGCTTCTGAGTCGGCATGGCTGATGTTCGATTTGGCGTTGAACACCGCAATGACTTTATCGGCAAAGGACACCAATTCGTATGCATCAGAATATTGATTGAGCGAGGCCGCTTCCATCAAAATGTAGTCGTAATGCCCGCTCAGCTCGGCCAGGAAATGCCGGAACCGCTCCGGATCGAGTATCTCGGAGGGCGATTTTTGAATGCCTACGTTGCCGATAATATCTACCCGCTGCTCCGTTTTGAGGTCTTCAGCGGGGTTTTTCATCAGGAAAATATTAGCGAGGCCATTGTCGCGAATGATTTTATTCAGTATAGCGCTGTTGGGGGTAGGCGTGTCGGAATATTCTTCAGACAAGGGGGTTTTAAAATTGGTGTCGAGCATCAACACGCGCTTGTGATTGGCAGCCAGCGAATGTGCCAGCGCGTGCATGGCAAACGTTTTGCCTTCCCCGTCTTTCAGGCTGACAATCATGTAGATACGTTCGGGATTTTGCAACAAAATAGAACGCAGTTTGCGCAGACTTTCCCGAAAAACCGTCACAGGCTGCGTTGCGTTTTTTGCCGCGAAAAGCGTTGCAAAATCCAGGCCTTTCACCGGAACGGCACTGATAGACCCGAGCAAGGGCAACTGGTTGGTGTATTTTTTAAACAGATCGGGCGACTGTAGACTGCTGTCTAAATAAGCCAGCAGAAATAGAGCAATGATGGCCAGGGTGCCGGTCACAATAGCTGCAAAAATACTGAGCAAAGTCTGCCGGTTGGGTTCGGGCCATTCGGGCAGTTGTGCATTTTCAACGATGGAAAGCGGATTTTCAGCATTTTCCAGGTTGAGTTTGGCATTGATGAGTTCTTCGTTGACTTTGTCAAATTCACTTACCGCGCGCGCCTCTTCCGTTTTCAGCCGGGTTGAAATTTCATCGCTGACCACCATCGCGCCGAGTTTGTTTTTCAGCGACCAGATTTCGTTGTTCAGTTGGGAGTAGTTTTCCTCCGCGTCGATGCGGTCGAGGTCGGAAGCGACCCGTTCCTTGTACAGGTCTTCTTTGGTGCGTTTGGAATCTTCTGTGCGCAGTTTGCCCTGGATGCGGGCGGAACCGCGGACAGAAGCGTTGAGTTCCGATTTTGCATCGGCCAGTTCTGCCTCCACATCGGGGTCTTTGCCTTTTGCTTCGAGGCTTTTCTGCGTCAGTTCGCGAACACGTTCCATCTGGTCGACGGTGTTGTTTTTTTCTTCCACGCTGTTCTGGATTTCCCTGGCATCGCGCGATTCGCGGGTATCTTCGTATTTTTTGATCCGTTCGACCGATCCCGCTGACGATTTTTTGAGGGATTCGGCGCGTTGGCGTTCTATTTCGAGTTTGGTAATTTGCCCGACCAATTCCTCGCTTTGTTTGCCGAGAACTGGCAAACCTTTTGCTTTCAGGTATTCGAAGAGGACGTTGTTGATGGAATCCACCACATACTTTTTTTCAGCGGCTAACTTGGTATAACTTTCCACGTTTTTGCGCTTTTCACGCACGGAAATGTTGTGGTAATACCTCAAAAAGCGGGTGGTAAAGGTATTGGTCATGTATTGCGACAGGAGGGGATCTTCCGTTACCACTTCAATGGACAGATAGTCCGTTTCACCTTTGCGTTTTACGGAAAGGCTGCGTTGGATCGCATCGTGGTCGTAACCATATCCACGGGCAATTTTGTCGAGCAAATAATCGAATTGCTGGCTGAAAGAAGGGTCATTGATGCTGTCGAGGTTGATTTTGGAGAGCTCTGCCAACAATTGGTTTTGTTCTTCCTGACTAAACTGTGCAAAGTTCGGATTGGCCTTTCTGAAAGGTTTTTCCACTCCGTTGATGCTCGCGGAGAGGTCGTGCCGAAGCATATGGATTGTCAGGATTTTAATACTGGAACGTGACTGCACAAACTCGATCAGGTTGGAAAAGGCATTCTGCACCTGGTATTGCTGCACAAAAGCATCGGAATTGTCGGAATTAATACCTTTATAATTGACAATACCTGTGGCCATTATGACCGAAGCCTTGTATTTTTCCGGTCGCAAACCGATAAACATATAAGTAGCCAGCGCTGCTACTGCCATAGCACCGATGATCAGCCACTTGCGACGGGCTAAAATGCGTAA
Organism: Lewinellaceae bacterium; assembly: GCA_016711435.1. Taxonomy (GTDB): domain Bacteria; phylum Bacteroidota; class Bacteroidia; order Chitinophagales; family Saprospiraceae; genus M3007. Next base: position 279,886 of record JADJSY010000083.1, on the reverse strand, counting down.
AAGGTATCCGAAATCCATCATAGCGTATTCGTGTAATAGTCCGAAGTCATCAGTCCGAAGTCCGTAGAGTACACCGTTGCAAGTGCGAAGTTGTCAGTCCGAAGTCGTCAGTCTGTAGAGTGCGCCGTTATATAACCGGATTTCCAAAATATGAAACGGCACACTCTACGGACTGACGACTTCGGACTGACAACTTCGCACTTGCAACGGCGTACTCTACGGACTGACAACTTCGCACTTCGGACTTCGCACTTATTAAGGGCAAAGGTAATGCCAAATAGTTTGGCGAACAAAAACCGAACCCGGTGACCCTTTTTACTGTTGTTTGTCTGAAAGTCACATGGCGTCTGCATGAAATGCAACGAAAAGCCTTTAGTTTCGTTTGTTTGTAGAAAAAATGGGAGCGGAGCACACAAAGTAGCCGATCTTTCGTTTGAACTGCTGCGACACATAAAATTGAGCAATGGTGTAAAACCCGAAACCTGCGAATCGTTGTTATCTTTGTACATTCAAAAACACACTACCGAGCGATGTTCCATTCCTTCAGGCCTTTTGGCAAATTTGACCTTGACAAATTTTTCTTGGATATGAAATTAAAATCATCCCTACTGCTCTTCTCTTTCGTGGGAATCGTGGGTCTCGTTATATTTACGGAGGCACTCAATCCTTTCCAGAAGCCGGAACCCAATCCACAAAAAGAGGCCGCACTGATGCAGGCGCTCCTGCAGGGCCTCAACCGCCTCCATTTCCAGCCCAAAGTACTGGACGATGGATTTTCCAAAGAAGTATACCATCTGTATCTCAAAGATATCGATAACAGCAAGCGCTACCTGACCAAATCCGACGTCGAACAACTGAAACAGTTCGAACTGCAATTGGACGACCAGGCCAATGCAGGCACTTTCCAGTTTTTCGATCTTTCGATGCAATTGTTCGATCAGGCACTGCCGAAAACACAGAACTGGTACCGCGAAATATTGGGCAAACCCATGGATTTCAGCAAAAATGACCTGCTGGAAGCCGACGGCAAAAAACTCGAATGGGCGAAAGACGACGCCGAACTGCGCGCCCGCTGGGAAAAATGGATGAAATTTGAGGTGCTCAGCCGCATTGTGGAAGAAGAGCAAAAACAGGAGAAAGCCGACTTCAAAGGCGAGCGCAAAACCTTCGCCCAACTGGAAGAAGAGATGCGCAAAAAAGTGCTCGACACCTACGAAAAACGCCAGAAACAGATCCTGAAAATGGATCGTACCCGCCGCCTGGAGACTTACCTGAATGCGATTACCAACGTATTCGACCCGCACACCGGCTACTATTCGCCCCGCGAAAAGGAAAACTTCGACATTCAGATGTCGGGTAAACTGGAAGGCATCGGCGCGCGCCTCCAAAGCGACGGCGAAAAAACGTCAGTGACTGAAATCGTACCCGGCGGGCCCGCCTGGAAAGAAGGAACCCTCCAGCCGAAAGACGTGATTATGAAAGTCGCCCAGGGCGCTACCGATGCCGAATCGATTGACGTGATGGGATGGGAAATCGATGATGTCGTCGGTAAAATTCGCGGCTCCAAAGGATCGAAAGTGACCCTCACTATCCGCAAAGCCGACGGCATGGAGAAAGTTATCACCATTACCCGCGATGTGGTGATTATGGAAGAAGGTTTTGCCAAATCGCTGATGTTGAACAGCGGCGAAAACCAGGATAAGGTCGGATACATCTACCTGCCGAAATTTTACGCAGACTTCACACCGCAGGGCGTTACCTCCTGTGCTGCCGACGTGGCCAAGGAAGTGGAAAAACTGAAAAAAGAAAATGCCAAAGGTATCATCCTCGACCTGCGCGGCAACGGCGGCGGCTCGCTCCGCGATGTAGTGCAGATGTCGGGACTGTTTATCGAAAACGGCCCGATCGTACAGGTGAAAAGCCGCACCAAAACGCCTGAAATCATGTCGGACAACGACCCGCGCGTACAATGGGGCGGTCCGCTGATCGTCATGGTCAACGGGTTCAGCGCTTCGGCTTCAGAGATTCTGGCCGCTGCCATGCAGGACTATGGCCGCGCTATTATTGTTGGCTCCACCGGCACCTACGGTAAAGGCACTGTACAGCGTTTTGTTGATCTCGACAACGCTACCGGCGACGATTCCGTCAAACCTTTGGGTGAAATGAAACTGACCATCCAGAAATTTTACCGCATCACGGGTAAAACCACCCAACTTGATGGCGTCACCCCGGATATCGTGCTGCCAGATTTCTACAATTTCATCGACATCGGCGAACGCGAAAACGATTATCCGCTCGCTTCCACGACGATCGACGCGGTGCCGTTCAAACAAAACACTTACCGGATTGGTAACCTGGATAAATTGAAAACAGACAGCGAAGCCCGTGTTGCCTCTGATGCAACTTTCAAAAAGGTAAACGACAACGCCATGCGTTTGCGCAAACAGAAAGACCAGTCGCAATATCCTTTACAGGTAGAAAAATTCCGTACCTGGAACAAACGCCAGGATCAGGACGCCGAGCAATTCGAGAACCTCTTCCTGCCGATCAACGGATTTGTCCTGGAAAATCTTGCTGCCGATATGCCGCAAATCCAGAGCGATACTTCCCGCATCGCCCGCAACGAAGACTGGCTGAAAGACAAGAAAAAAGACGTTCAACTGTACGAGTCTTTCCGCATTATGCAGGATATGATTCGGAATACAGTGGCGGTGGGGAAACAGTAGGGTGTTTGAGGCCATAAAAAGAGAGTGCCGAAAGTATGAGCATGTTTTTTACTGCGTACGCAGTAAAAAACATGCTCATTCAGGGTATCTCTTTTTATGGCCGTTTTTGGATGGGGTAAGAGGCTTTGGCTATTTATCCTATCTGTCAGATAACGGCAAAGTGCTTGAATAAACCAGGGTCGTTTGCGTCGGACTTTTACCTTTGAATATTCGTTTAACTTAATTCTAAAATATGCAAAAAACAGGCGTCGTTATCGCAGCTATCTGCCTGCTGGTATTTATTGCAGGTATCAGCAAAATGGTTCAATTGTCAGACAGTTGGACCTATTTTTCAGGTTTTGTGGGTTTTCTGATCCTGTCAATTCAGGCTGTTTCGAGCCGCCTGAAAAGTGATGGAAAATCCAGGTAATTGGCTTTCTGCCAGATTGGGAAACTATGAATTTTAAAAAACAATAAAAACCATGAAAAACTTCATTTTAACGTGTTTGATTTTATCATTTTCATTTCCTGCGTTTAGTCAATCATCCGGGTTTGAAGGTGAGATCATCTACACGCTTAAATACCAGGACAGAACCGGACAGATGACCGATGCTCAGGCTATCCAGTTTCTGGGTACAAAACAAAAATATCTGATTAAAGGCAATCAGTATCGTAGTGAAATGGATGGCCTGGTGCAAGCCACACAAATATATACCGGGCATGATACCCTGTATAATCTGATGAAAGGCGTAAACGCTATTTTATTCATCGACGCCCTTCGCAATCCGGACTCTCTGCTTTCATACGTGATCAAACCGGTTCAGGAAAAAATAGCGGGTTATACTTGCGATCTGTTGGAAATCAAATCGAAAGAAGGTTTGATACAATATTGGTACAGCCCTGAATTCAAGGTAAATCCGGCAGATTATTCGAGGCATGAATATGGATTTTGGAAGGTAAGTCTTTCCTTAACGAAGGGCGCCCTGCCCCTCAAAATGGTGGTAGATGCCCGGAATCAATACATGGAAACGGTTGCCATTTCGGTACTCCGAAAAAGCATTGAAGATGCGGCATTTAAACTCCCCAAGGGTTTGCCGTTGATGCCAAATCCGGAGTGAGCGTTTTTTACGCCCCCTGATTAGGTTTTTCAAAGTGGCGACACGAAAAGAGAACAAATATGTTTTCCACTTCTCTTAACCGATGTCAACCAATGAAAAAAACAATCATTTTGCTCGCATTCCTCGCGGGCACGTCCTTTTGCCGGGCGCAGATCGTGCCGGCGCCCACTGAAAAACAAACGCAGTCCATTGACAAGTTGATGGCGCCGCATCGGAAAAAGGTGGCCGACATCCTGGAAGCCGACAAATCCGGCCAGTACAAAACGTACCAGACTGACATGGAGCGCCTGGTAAGGGAAAAAGACCCGGCCCGAAAAAAGGCACTCGCCGACCAGTTGGAGCGCAACCACTACAATTTTATCAAAAACGCTTTCACCACAGCAAAGATTAATCTGACGGAACTGAAAAACCAGGTGGCCGGAATCCTGGGCCACAACAAATTCCAGATGGATGCACTCGGCGGTATCAGCAGTGAATCATTGCTGCCACCCGGCCCCATTCCGCTGCGCTTCGACGTAGAGTTGATATGCCCTTTTAGTGTTTTTGATGATCTGGTTAGCCAATCATTGGTGACGAATTGCGGCGGCTTCGCCAATGACTGCGCCATTTCTACGACCGCGATAACCGAGTTCGACGGTGGTTGCCGGAGCCAGGGCTGGACGGGCGACAAAGTGGAACTTCCCACAGGCACTTTTCAGAAAATAACCGTTTCGGGACAGTTCAATGCAGAAGCCTGGGGATTTGCTTTCGCCATTGGAGGTTTTGGAAAAGCCGAATCGAAAATAGGCGTTCGGCTTCAAGGCCCGGGTTTTGATCAATTGGTAATCGTGAAAGACATCTGGTGTATGGCTCCCGTGATTTGGTTCAAACGGTACGAATTTGAAGCAACCAATTTCCAGGCCCAGGGGGTATTTACCGGTAACTTCTCCGGCGGCAATTTTTTCACAGCCCAGGTATTCAATGAGTCGTTTGCCATATCCGTTCCCTTTGTGAATGCCAGTTATGCCGATTGCAGTTCCACTACTTATGATTTTATCCGGGTCGTGGCGACGAATTGAGTGTTTGGTGTATGGTGTATGGTGTTTGGGGGTGCATTGCTTTAGGCAACAGTGAGTAGCTTAAGCGAAGCGCCCCAAACACTAAACACCATACACCATACACCAAAAAAAAAAATCAATCAAATTCAATCGTATCCCCCGCCTTAAAAGTCTTTTTGGCCCCGCTTTCCTCCGGCGTATCCACTTCTCCGAACAGATTGACCTGTTGTGGTGCAGCGGCAGGTTCTTCTTTGGGTGGCGGCGACAATTTGGAAGCGCCCGGCGCAATTTCCTTCACAGCGCCCAGCAATTGATCGCTGAGGCGGTTGCCTAAGGCTTTCCAGCCTTTGGGTTCCATAAAGTCGCCGAGCAGCACTTCCCCGGTCATGGGTTTGCCTTTGATTTTCAGGGTGTAAGAAATGCGCGGATTTTCTTTCACCGAAGCGAACAGGAGTTTGGATTTGGGGTGATCGGTGAGATAACTGTATCGTTCGCGGAGTTTATTGGTTTCGATGCGGAAGCGTTTCACCATCGTCCAGCCCTTGTGGCCGTCATAATGAACGGCATTCACAATCAGGTCGGGCGTGTGTTTGCAGAGGTGCAGGATTTCCTTCATCTCGAAACGCTGCTGCACGTCCATGTCGGTGACTTCATACGAGCCGTCTGTGTACAGGATCAGCAGGTTGTCGCCCGTATCGAACTCGCCGAGCAAGGCGCCGCGTTCCAGCGTGTTGAGGCGGCCGGTGATATCGTCGAACCACAGTTTTTGTGCGCCGATGGTGCTTTTGCCAACCTCTTTCTGGCGAATTTGTTTGACCGGATATTTGGTCAGCACATTGCCGAGGGAGTCGCGGCCTTTGATGGCTAATTCGGCAAAATCATAGTCAAAAATCTTGATTTTAGCGGTGCTGGCGGGCGTAAGCGTCACTTGCACCACTTCGCTTTCTCCGTTGGGATTGGCGGTGAAATACAGGATTTTGGAGCTCTTGGCATCGGAACCCAACTGGTAGTCCTTGTCGCGGGTGATGGCTGTTATATTGAATCGTTTGACAAAAGAGCGCCCCGTTTTGGCGTCGAGATAGGCCAGGTTGTAGGTGGTGCGCTCGTCGTTTTTCTTCCAGACCGCGACATGGATAATATCCTTGCCGACAAATATCTTTTCGCCGACGCGTACCACTTTCATCACGCCGTCGCGGCGGAACACGATGATGTCGTCGATATCGGAGCAGTCCTGGACAAACTCGTCTTTTTTCAGGCCCATGCCGATGAAACCTTCCAGGCGGTTCACGTACAGTTTGGCATTGTTGGCCACCACTGCGCTGGCCTGGATGGTATCAAAAGCGGCTATTTCCGTGCGACGTTCGCGGCCTTTTCCGTGTTTGGCCAGCAGGTTTTCAAAGTAGGCAACGGCGTATTCCGTGAGGTGTTCGAGGTGGTGTCTGGTTTGTTCGAGCTCCGCATTCAGTTTGTTGATTTCTTCATCGGCTTTGAAGGAGTTGAACTTGGAAATCCGTTTGATGCGGATTTCCGTCAGGCGCAAAATATCGTCTTCCACAATTTCACGCAACAGACGGATACGCTGGTCGTTGGCCGCCGGTTTCATGTCGGGCGTGACCACATATTTCCGCAAACCCGTGTCGATAGTAGTCAGCACGGCCTCCCAGGTTTCGCATTCCTCGATATCGCGGTAGATGCGTTTTTCGATAAAAATCTTCTCTAAAGAAGCGAAGTGTAGTTTTTCTTCCAGGTCATGTTGCAGGATTTCCAACTCCATGCGCAGCAATTCCTTGGTGTTTTCCGTGGAAATGCGCAGCAACTCGTTGACATCCGTGAACAACGGTTTATTGTCGATAATGACGCAGCAGTTGGGGCTGATGCTCACTTCGCAGTCGGTAAAGGCAAAGAGCGCATCGATCGTTACGTCGGGGCTGACGCCGGGTTGCAGCTCGATTTCGATGTCGATATTGGCCGCCACTTTATCAATCACCTTTTTGATCTTGATCTGCCCTTTTTCATTGGCTTTGATGATCGATTCAATCAGATCGCCCGTTGTGACGCCATACGGTATCTCGGTAATTTGCAGCGTTTTTTTGTCTATTTCCCTTATTCTGGCTCGTACGCGTACTTTGCCACCCCTGCCACCGCCATTGTAGTTGCCGGCGTCGATCAGGCCGCCGGTAGGAAAATCGGGGATGAGTTCCGGACTTGCGGCCTTTCAACGCGGCAATGCTCGCTTTGATAATTTCGATAAAGTTATGGGGCATAATTTTGGTGCTCAGACCCACCGCAATCCCTTCGGCGCCGTGTGCCAGCACCAGCGGAAATTTCATCGGCAGGTTGACAGGCTCGCGTTTGCGTCCGTCATAACTGAGTTGCCAGACAGTGGTGTCCGAATTGAAGGCGACGTCCAGCGCGAATTTGGTGAGGCGTGCCTCAATGTATCGTGGCGCGGCGGCGGAGTCGCCTGTACGGTAATCGCCCCAGTTGCCCTGGCAGTCAATCAGCAGGTCTTTCTGGCCCATATTGACCAAGGCATCGCCGATGGCAGCGTCGCCGTGTGGGTGAAACTGCATGGTTTGGCCGATCAGGTTGGCCACTTTATGGTAGCGCCCGTCGTGCTGCTCGTTCATGGCGTGCAGAATGCGGCGTTGCACCGGTTTCAATCCGTCTTCAATGGCCGGCACTGCGCGCTCCAGGATCACATAACTGGCGTAATCCAGAAAATAATTCTGGTACATCCCGGAGAGCGTGACGATATGGTCCTCGTGTCCGGCGGAGGTGGTAGGCGGTATGGAAGTATCTTTTTTGCTTTTGCCATTACTGACCTTGATGTGATTTTGATTAATTGAATTTTTTTTCGTTGGAACGGGGAAAAAGGGGGGGGACGGAGTTTCGGCGGGGGAATCTCTTTAAAACCCTGTTTCCCCCCGTTTTTCCGGGGTTCCCCTCATCACAATCCCCCGCGAAAGTGCGGATTATAAATGATACCACGATGTATTGCCCCAGGGATCTTTGCGGTGGCCACCCGGATACCGCCGCCGACTTCTGTCGGTTCCTCGTGCGCCGTAGCGCCGGCAGCGAGCAATTGGGCGAATACGGCGTCGATATCTTCCACGCCCCAATATGTTTCAATATTTTCTCCCCGGGAACTATTTGCGTTTTCCTCCGGTTGGAGGCCGAGTTCGTATCCGCCAACTTCAAAACCGACGTAGAAGGGTTGTTCAAAATACGGGCGAATACCCAGAAACTGGCTGTACCATTCGGTGGCGCGGCCGAGATCGGTGACGCGGTAAATGCAGGTGCGGAGGCCGAGAAAAGGAGTGCTCATAATGTAGAATATGGGTTATAGTAAACACAAAGTGGTTTTGAACGAGAAGGTGTATTGATCCACTGATTACCAATGCTTTCTCAACGATCAACATGCTCAACCGCTCAACTTTCAGTATAACAGACGAGCAAAAGTAGTATAAATTGTTTTTAATAATAAAACTTTTTGTTTTTAAATAGAGAGTTTTTACTTTTGGCCGATATTTTTTATCTCCGGTGCGACAAAAAAGTTCGTTCGTCGGTAAACAATGTAAACGTAGGAAACGTTTGATGCAAAAAATGTTTCCACAGTTTACCTTTGCGTAATGATTATAGAACAGCAGGAAAAATGGCTCAAAAGAGTGGAGGAATTATTTCTCCGATTTGGCATCAAGAGTATCACGATGGATGATGTGGCGCGTGAGCCGGCATTTCCAAAAAACCCTGTACCAGTTTGTAGAAAGTAAAGATGACCTGGTGCAGAAGATGCTTACCCGGCATATTGAACAGGAGAAATTAACCTGTAAAATGCTCTTCGGCGCTGCGGGCAATGCCCTGGAAGAGATGTATGTCGTAATTGAAGGCGATACGCAACAACTGAAACAAATGAAAGCAAATATCATTCATGATCTGCAACGGTACCACCATGAAGCATGGGAAAAGGTGAGCGAATACCAACGCGGTTTCCTGTATTCCGTGGTGCGCAATAACCTCGAACGCGGCATGCGCGAGGGCTTGTACCGCGCCGACCTCGATGTTGATATTATCACCAAGCTCCATATTTCCGGCTCTATACAGCTCTTCAACGAAGATATTTTCCCCCATGCCCATTACAAATATGATGAAGTGTTCCGCGCCTTCATGGTGCATTATTTATACGGCATCGTCTCCGAAAAAGGCCTGGCTCATTTGAAACAAAAATTCACTTCATAAGTAGTTATTGGTTATCTGTATTGATAATCAAGTATTTACAAAGAATTTAATTCAAACAAATTTTGCACACCTACTTAACAAGAATGAATCAAGTAATCCCCGAATCCTTCCAATCAAGGTAACAAAACTCTCAATATGCAACTTCGTATAACTCTATTTACACTCCTCTTGTTGGGAGGACTGCTCAGCCCCAGTCAAGCGCAGCAGGCTATGTCGCTCGACGACTGCATTCAATATGCCCTGGCCAACGCCCCCGACATCAAGGTGGCTCAACTCCAGGTACTGGATGCCGACTGGCGTATCAAGGAAAACACCTCAACGGCTTTGCCTTCAATTTTCCGGCAGTCTCGCCTATCAGTATTTTATTCAACGTCCCGGCATTCCGGCCAATGCGCTGGGTTTTGGGTCGAGCGACGAAAAAATCGCCTTCAGTGCCATACACAGCCTGACACCCACTTTGTCGTACAATCAACTGTTTTTCAGCAACAGCTATCGTGTTGCAAAAAAGGCAGCACAGTATTACCGCAATTACGTTGAACAGCAATTGAACGTAACCAAACGGGCGATTCACAACCAGGTGGTGGATGCTTACCTGCCGGCGCTTTTGATTTCGGACAACCTGGCCACGCTGGATAAAAACATCGCCAACTTAGACAAAATGCTTTCTGAAACCAGGGCCATCAATCAAGCGGGTTTTGCAGAACAATTGGATGTAGACCGGCTCGATTTGTCGCTTTCCACCCTCCGCAGCGAACGCGGCAACCTGGTGCGCCAACGCGAAATAGTGGTCAATGCCCTCAAATTTTCTATGGGTATGCCCGGCGGACAGGATATCACTTTGACGGATGACGTTCAAAAATTGATGACCCTGCACACCGATGCGGACTTCACATCGGAACCCAATCTGATGAACCGCCCCGAATACATTCAACTGCTGAAAGGCAGAGAACTGAGCGCGCTCGAAGTGGAGTTGAACAGCAAAACCTGGATGCCGAGCATCTCCGGTTTTATCCAGTACCAACCCGGCTATCAGGGTGGATTTGGGGACGATACCAAGTGGTTTTTTATTCCATCGGCAGTAGCCGGCGTATCCGTCAATGTACCTATCTGGGACGGCGGCGGCGCTAAAGCGCGGCGCGAAAGGGCTTTCATCAACCTGCAAACCCTGGACGCCCAAAAACAAACGCTCGAAAATGGCATCGCGCTCGAAGTTGAAAACGCGCGCAAACAATATACCAACGCGCAGGAACGTGTGGCCAACCAGCAAAAAAACCTGGATCTCGCTCAACGCATTTACGATACCACCCAAACGAAATACAAAGCCGGCGTTGGCAGCAGTTTTGAAGTGACGCAGGCCGAACAGGGACTGTACACCGCCCAGCAAAACCTGATGCAGGCGCGTTATGACCTGCTCAGTGCGCGGATTAGTATCAAAAAGGCTTTGGGACTGGATAAGTAGGTTGATGAGGGTTTATAAAGGTTGATAAAGGTTTATAAGGGTTGATGAGGTTGATATTCATCGGCTCGAAAAAAGTAAAATCGCTTCATTTCCGAGCGGATGAATATCAACCTCATCAACCCTTATAAACCTCATCAACCTTATAAACCCCTCAACCAAAACAATCAACTATTAAAAAAATTAAACATGAACAATAAGAATCTCCTCTCTCTTGCAACCATCGGCCTGAGCATTTTGCTGCTGTCGGCCTGCGGCGGTGGATCCGGCGACCCCGCTGCACAACTTGCCGCTTTAAAAGACCAGAAAATCCAGATTGAAACCCAGATCAGCGCGCTTGAAAAGCAACTTGGAACCGCAAACGGCCCCGCCATTCGTATCAAAACCATCGGCGTTACCGAGGTTAGTACCGGTACATTTCGCCACTTTATCGACTTGCAGGGCAAAGTAGACGCCGATGAAAGTGTAACGGCTACTTCCAAAATGCCGGGTGCGCTCAAGCGCGTGTATGTCAAAAACGGCGATGAAGTCCGCAAAGGCCAACTCCTGGCAGAAATTGAAGACAATGTCCTGCAAAAAGCCTCGCCGAACTGGACGGCCAACTCGCTACTGCCACCGATATTTACAATCGCCAGAAAGGTTTGTGGGACCAAAAAATCGGCACCGAAGTAGCATTGATCCAGGCAAAAAACGGCAAGGAAAGCCTCGAGCGCAGCATCGCCACCTTAAAAGAAAACATGAGCTATTCGAGAATCTATGCGCCCACCAGCGGCACTGTGGATATGGTATTGCTCAAGCAGGGTCAGATGATTTCTCCGGGAATGCCTTTGTGCAACATCCTGAATCTCAGTAATTTAAAAGTAAAAGGTGAGGTTACGGAAGCGTATGCTTCCAAAGTGCGCAAAGGCGACCTGGTACAGGTATTTTTCCCCGATTTGAAAAAAGAGATCAGTACCCGTGTTACGTATGTCAGCAAAACCATCAACCCGATGACGCGGACTTTTGTGGTGGAATGCGCCCTGCCCAATGCCCGCGACTACCGCGCCAACCAGATTGCCGTGATGAAAATTGTGGACTACCAAAACCCGAATGCCATTACCGTGCCGGTAAATGTCATTCAAACGGCTCAAGACGGCGAGTTTGTCATGATTGCTGAAAAAACCGGGGAAAAGTCGGGCATTGCCAAAAAAGCACTGGTCAAACAAGGCAGCAATTACAACGGACTGGTAGAAATTCTCAGCGGTTTGAAAAAAGGCGACTGGGTAATTTCCACCGGTTTTCAGGATGTGAACAACGGAGAAACTGTGGCTTTTTAAAACGAACCGATCCGGTTACGGTATGTACACTCCCACCCACTTCGCACAGACTGATACGGCTACCCTGGTGGCTTTTATGCGGCGTTTCTCATTTGCTACCATTGTGTCGCAAGTAGCAGAGCGCCCGTTCGCTACGCATTTACCGTTCGTGGTCGAGCACTCCGAAGATGGGCAGGTAACACTGCTGGCGCATTTTGCCAAGGCAAACCCGCAATGGCAAAACCTGGAAGCACAAACGGCGCTCGTCATTTTCAGCGAACCACATGCCTATATTTCACCGTCGCTCTATGAAAAGGAACTGAATGTACCCACCTGGAACTATGTTGCCGTGCATGCTTATGGCCAGGCAACATTGATTACGGACGAAGCACAGGCTTTTGAATTGCTCGAAAAGCAGATGCAAACCTTTGAAAAAGAATACCTTATTCAATGGTCTGGGCTGCCGCAGGAATATAAAAATGCGATGGTGAAAGGAATTGTGGCCTTTCGGCTGAACGTTTCACAACTGGAAGGAAAGGAAAAGCTCAGTCAGAATAAAAAAGCCGGTGAACGGGAAAGGATCATAGCGCATTTGGCGGAAAGCCCGGACGGGGCATCGCGCCAGATGGCTGAACTGATGCAACAGAAATCTGTGTAGACCATCATGCAAAATAGGTTAAATTCCTTATAAATGCTTGATTATCAACACGGATAACCAATAACAAATAACGGATAACTAATTAAATGAAAGAATTTAAACCTACTTCGTGGGCGATTGATAACCGCACTTCGATTTTCATCATAACGGTGATCATCACACTCGCGGGGATCATGTCATATAATTCCCTTCCCAAGGAACAATTCCCGGATGTGACCGTGCCACAGATTTTTGTGACCACCATTTATCCGGGCGCGTCGCCAACCGACATGGAACAACTTGTCACCAAACCCATTGAAAAACAACTCAAGGGTTTGAGCGGCGTTAAAAAAGTATCCTCCTACTCTATCCAGGACTTCTCCAATATCATCGTCGAATTCAACACCGACCTCGATGTGGCGCAGTGCAAACAGAAGGTAAAAGACGGTGTGGACAAAGCGAAACGCGACCTGCCGACCGACTTGCTGGAAGACCCGACTGTGACGGAATTCGATATCTCCGAAATCCCGATCATGAACGTCAACGTAGCGGGCGACTTCGACCTCGATAAGTTGAAAGATTACGCAGATCGTCTGAAAGACCGCATTGAGGAAATGCGCGAAATCACCCGCGTTGACCTCGTAGGCGCGCTGGAAAAAGAAGTGCAGGTCAACGTGGACAAGTATAAAATGAACGCGGCGAGCCTGACTTTCCGCGATATTGAAAACGCGCTGGCATTTGAAAACATGACCGTTTCGGCAGGCAATGTCGATATTGGCGGCATGACCCGTTCGGTCTCCATTCGAGGCGATTTTAAAGATATAGAACAGATCAAAAACATCATCGTCGCTTCACAGTCGGGCGCCATGTTGTATTTGAAGGATGTCGCCGAAGTGAAAATGGGGCATAAGGAACAGGAGAGCTTCAGCCGCCTCGATGGGCGCAACGTCATTTCACTCAATGTTATCAAACGCACCGGTGAAAACCTGATCAGCGCTTCCGATAAAATCAAGGAGTTGGTGGACGAGATGAAAAAAAGCGAGTTTCCGGCCAATCTGGAGGTAACCATCACCGGCGACCAGAGCCGCGCTACCCGCGTCACCCTGCACGACCTGATCAACACCATCATCATCGGTTTCATTCTTGTAGCCCTGATTCTGATGTTTTTCATGGGCGGCACCAATGCCGTTTTTGTGGCCCTGGCCGTACCGCTTTCCATGTTTATCGCGTTTATGGTACTGCCGAGTATCGGATTTACCCTGAACTTTATCGTGCTTTTTGCCTTCCTGCTGGGACTGGGTATTGTAGTAGACGACGCCATTGTAGTGGTCGAAAACACCCACCGGATTTACCATGAAGAAGCCGACCTGGGCATCGTACACGCTGCCAAAAAAGCGGCGGGCGAGGTATTCCTGCCGGTATTGTCCGGCACGGCCACTACCCTGGCGCCGTTCGTTCCGCTGGTATTCTGGGGCGGTATTTTTGGTAAATTCATGCATTATCTGCCGGTTACCATTATTATTACGCTGACCGCCTCCCTGTTGGTGGCTTATATCATCAACCCGGTTTTTGCCGTGTGGTTTATGAAAAAAGAAGGTGATGAATCGCGCCGGGTAGACCATAAAAAAGTGCGCAACCGCACCTATGCTGCCTATGCGGTATTTGCATTAGCTACGCTGTTTTTCTATGCAAATGGAAGCATAGCAATGGGCAATTTCATGGTTTTCTGCGCCCTGTTTATCGTGTTCTACCGTTTTGTACTCGATAAGGCAGTCATCTGGTTCCAGAACAAGGCCTGGCCGGCTTTCCAGAATTTTTATGCCAATTTTCTGTCTTCCGTACTGAATCACCCCTGGAAAATGCTGCTGGGTATGATGGTAATGCTGATCGGCGCCTGCGGTCTTACCCTCTCGCGCTCACCCAACATCGTACTGTTCCCCAAGGCTGATCCGAACTTCATTTACGTGTATATGACGCTTCCGGTGGGTACCGATATCTCTGTGACGGATTCGCTCACCCGCATCATGGAAAACAAAGTACAAGAAGTGCTGGGCGAGAATAACCCCATCGTGGAATCGGTTATCTCTAACGTAGCATTGGGCGCTTCTGAAGATCAATTCGACCGTTCTGCAACTTCTAATAAAGGAAAAGTAGGTGTCGCATTTGTCGAGTTCGGCCAACGCAACGGGGTCAGCACGGCAGCCTACATGGATAAAATACGCAATGCTACGAAGGGTATCATCCCCGGTGCAGAAATTGTAGTAGATCAGGAGCAGGGCGGCCCACCCACACCCAAACCAGTCTCTGTTGAAATACGCGGCGACGATTTCCAGAAACTGATCGCTACCGCTACGATGGTGAAACGCTACCTGGATTCCCTGGCTATTCCGGGTGTGGAAGAATTGCGCAGCGACCTGATCGTATCAAAACCTGAAATCAGCATTCAAATCGACCGCGACCGCGCCAACAGAGAAGGTATTTCGACAGCCCAGATCGGCGGTGAATTCCGAACAGCAATTTTGGGTAAAGAAGCTACCAAATTTAAAGATGGAGAAGATGAAATCCCTGTGGTAATTCGTTTGCAGGAAGATCAGCGCGAAAACATCAATTCCGTTGAAAACCTTAACATTACCTTCCGTGACATGAACATGGGCGGCGTACTGCGATCGGTACCGATGGCGGCACTGGCTGATGTGAAATACACCAATACGTATGGCGGTATCCGCCGCAAGGATCAGGAGCGTTTGGTGACGATTTCTTCTAACATTACAGCGGAATATCAACCGAAACAAACCGAAGTCGTGAATGCCGTAAAAGCAGGCGTTGCCGCACTGCCACAACAGGATGGTACCGTAGTAGGGTTTGCAGGCGAAGACGCAGAATTCATCGATGCCGCTACTTTCCTGGGTACTTCCCTGCTCATTTCTATCGGTCTGATCCTGCTGATCCTGGTAACACAGTTCAACTCCTTCGGTAAAATGCTGATTATCATTTCCGAAGTAGTATTCTCCGTTATCGGTGTTCTGCTTGGCATGTACTTCACGAATATGGATTTCTCGGTCATTATGATGGGTGTAGGTATCGTGGCATTGGCCGGCATTGTGGTGCGAAACGGGATTCTGCTGGTCGAATTCACCGATAATCTCCGCGAGCGGGGTATGGGTGTGCGAGAGGCCGTGATCGAAGCCGGGCGTATCCGTATGACGCCGGTTTTGCTGACTGCTACTGCTACCATCCTCGGTCTGTTGCCTTTGGCGGTGGGTTTCAATATCGACTTTGAAACCCTGTTTGCACATGGCGACCCGAAAATTTTCTTCGGCGGCGACTCGGTGGCTTTCTGGGGTCCACTGTCGTGGACGATTATCTACGGTCTGAGTTTCGCCACTTTTATCACCCTGATTATCCTGCCGGTGATGTATTTGAAAGGAAAACAGGTGAAGGACTGGTGGGAGTCACACATGTAAAAAAGGCAATAAAGGAGTCATCCGTATTGGTTGATAGCGCAGCCTAAATCCCAATTTCGTTGACTTAAGCGAAGTGAATTGGTGTCATCTCCTGACGAAGTAAGGAGGTGACACCAATTTTTTTCCACCCACCCCTTGCATTTCCCATAACCTTTATCGTACCTTTGTATCATCGTACTGATACAATGATACAAAATGAATAATGCTGAGCGGTTTGACTCAACATCCTCAACCCTCAACCATCTCAACAAAGAATGGATACCACTCAAACTGCATACAAAGACCTGATTTTACAATCCGAGGGCTATTTTGGGCCTTACGGCGGTTGTTTTGTGCCGGAAGTACTGCTACCCGGGCTACTGGAGATAGCCGCCGCTTTTGACGAACTGAAATTTGATGCGGCGTTTCTGGCTGAATTCCACGACGCCCTGCATACTTTTTCAGGCCGCCCGACGGCTTTCACGCCGCTGCCGAGGCTGACGGAAGAAATCGGTGGCGCTCAGTTGTTTCTGAAAAATGAAGGGCTGAACCACACTGGAGCGCATAAAATCACCCACTGCATCGGACAGATATTATTGGCCAAACGCTTAGGCAAAAAGCGCATCATCGCCGAAACCGGCGCCGGGCAACACGGCTACGCCACAGCGGCGGTCTGCGCCCGTTTCGGGCTGGACTGCACGGTGTACATGGGCCGAAAAGACTACGAGCGGCAGCGCCCCAACGTATACTGGATGGAATTGCTTGGCACAAAAGTAGTGCCGGTGGAAGACGGCAGCCAGACGCTCAACGACGCGGTCATTGCTGCTTTTAAGGACTGGGTAGCCAATCCCGAAAGTTATTACCTGCTCGGATCGGCGGTAGGACCGCACCCGTACCCGGCCATGAACACCTTTTTCCAGAAAGTAGTGGGCGAGGAAATTCGCAGCCAGTGTATAGCCGCTACTGGCCGTATCCCCGACTATTGCGTGGCTTGCGTCGGCGGCGGCTCCAATGCGATGGGCATGTTTTACGATTTCCTCGACGATGAAGAAGTCGGGCTGATCGGTGTGGAAGCGGGCGGACGCGGCGTACTGGCGGGCGAACACGCGGCGAAAGTGCTGCACGGTCAACTCGGCATTTTTGAAGGCTACCACTCCTATTTTTTACAGGACGGCGACGGAAACATAGCCGCTACGCATTCCGTTTCGGCGGGATTAGACTACTGCGGCGTCAGCCCGATCTTGGCTTATCTGGCCGATGAAGGCCGGGTGCACTTTGAAACGGCAAGCGACGAGGCGGCCCTGGCGGCTGTGCAGCGCTTAGCCCGTATGGAAGGGTTGATCCCGGCTTTAGAATCGGCGCACGGATTTGCCCATGCCTTCGAACTGGCCGCCACGCTTCCGAAAGATAAAATTGTGGTCGTGAATGCCTCCGGGCGCGGTGAAAAAGACCTGTTTATTACCATGCGGCATTTTCAGGAAGACAGCCTGATTGCTTATGCGAAACATCTCTTAAAATGAGTACTACTGCACTTCAATATGGGTTAGTGTGATTCGATTCATTAAGCCGTTGCAAAAACTGGTATCCGGCACATAATTGAATTTAACTGGAAGAGGAAAAGACGCGTTTTGCAGGTCAATATTGGAGCCTTGCGGAACAGCAACAAGCAGAAAAGTGGTGTCGGTAGTCTGCAAAAACCAGCCGCCGCAACAAGCGCATTTCCGCCCATCCGGGCCGGTAATCTGGCCTTCTTTCATATTAGCGGTAGTATCTGCATGGCAGGCTATGAGCGCAATACCAGCGAAAATCAACAAAAAAAATACGGATTTCATAATCAATCGTTTTTCAAATAGACATCAAAAAATATGGAAAGGTTGGTATCTCAACAAATACCCGTCATGGCGCACCTGGTACTGGGCTACCCCACGCTGAAAGAGAGCATCCGGACGGCGGAAACGTATATAGCGGCCGGGATAGCCATCCTGGAACTACAAATCCCATTTTCGCACCCCACGGCTGACGGGCCGGTGATTACCGCAGCCTGTCAGGAAGCGGTGGAACGGCAGCATGTCAGTGTGGATGACAGCCTTGCAGCCATCCGAACCATCCGCAACAAATACCCAGAGCAGGAAATCATGGTGATGTCTTATGTCAACCGCGTGTATGCCTATGGCCTGAAAAAATTTGTAGAAACCATGAGCGAACTACAAATCAGGCATCTCATCGTCCCCGACCTGCCCGTAGATCATCCCTCATTCCTCATCCCTCATTCCTCTTTAAGATTAGTTCCCGTCCTTGCCGCCAACGTCTCCGACGCCCGCCTGGAAAAACTCCTGGCCATGGATTTCGATTTCTATTACCTGATGTCCGATTTTAAAATAACCGGCAGCACTTTCAGTCTTAATCCACGATTGCAGGGAGTGATAGACCGCATCAAACAATCCTCCCCGGCCAAAAGAGTCGGCATCGGTTTTGGCATTTCAACCCCGGAACAGGCACTTCTTGTGACAGAAGTGGCGGATGTGGCGATCATCGGATCGGCGTTGATACAAGCGCAGCAAAACGGGGCGTTGGATGATTACCTGCTCGAATTGAAAAAAGCGCTTAGTCCGACAACTGAGGCTGTGTAAAAACTGTTAAATGTTTGAAAATCCGTGTCTAATCCGTTTAATCGTGTTCCATTGTATGGGATGGAGGGCGGAATTTATTCCGCGTTCAAAGGATCTGAGCCTTAAAAGGCGGAATAAATTCCGCCCTCCATCCCACGGCTAAACAGTTACGTTCCATAAATTATTCAAACCAACACCCAAAAAACTACCACTATGCAATTCCAACCCGTTTTTCCGCCACACAAGCGCCCCATCCTCATCGCCGGCCCCTGCTCGGCAGAAACGGAAGAACAGGTACTAACCACCGCCCACGGCCTGAAAGGGTTCCAGCCTGATCTGTTTCGGGCGGGCATCTGGAAACCCCGTACCCGGCCCGGAGCATTTGAAGGGATCGGCGTACCCGGATTAGCCTGGTTGCGCCGGGTGAAGGAGGAAACGGGCATGAAAACCACGACTGAAGTGGCCAATGCCCAGCACGTGTATGAATGCCTCAAATACGGCGTGGATGTACTCTGGATCGGTGCGCGCACCACAGTAAATCCTTTTTCGGTACAGGAAATTGCCGATGCCCTGGCAGGTACCGACATGCCGGTGATCGTTAAAAATCCCGTGAATCCCGATTACAAACTCTGGGTCGGGGCCATAGAACGCCTGTATAAAGTTGGGCTGCGGCGCATTGCCGCCATTCACCGCGGTTTTTCCACATATGGCGATTCCAAATACCGCAACGTGCCGCGCTGGCAAATGGCCATCGACCTGATGGAGGAGTTCCCCGGACTGGAAGTGATCTGCGATATTTCCCACATTTGCGGACGACGCGATATACTGGCTGAAACCGCCCAAAAAGCCTACGACCTGAATTTCAACGGACTGATGGTGGAAGTCCACCCCACGCCCGATACAGCCTGGAGCGATGCGGCACAACAAATTACGCCCGAGCAATTCGGACAGATGACCGGCGCGCTGATTCAGCGCAAAGCCACTTCCGATGATCCCGATTACCAGTTAAAAATTGAGAATTTTCGGCAACAAATTGACGAATTCGACGAAGAGATCATCCACCTGATCGCACAACGCATGCAAATGGTACGCGAAATCGGATATGTCAAAAAAGACAAAAATATCGCCATTTTCCAGCCCGAACGCTGGCGCGCCCTGGCAGATGCCTGCCGCCGCAGAGCGGAAAAAAATGAATTGAGCCGCGAATTTATCAGCCTGTTCCTGGAAGCCATTCACCAGGAAGGTATCAACCAGCAGGAAAAGGTAATGAATGACGGAATAGTTACGACCATCGCTCCTGCGGGCGACTTATGGATCAATGATTGATGCTGTTTCGAGTCCTTATTTTTGCCCGTTGCCCTTTGTTTAATTGCCTTTTTTATCGCCCCCTTCCTTCCAGCAGTTTCGGATCCTTCGCCAAAGCCTGTTGCCGCAGCGCTTCTCCCCTGGCTAAGTCGCCGGAGGCTGAGTAGGCTTGTCCAAGGTCGTACATATACAGCGCAACATCCGGCGCCAGTTCCAGGGCTTTTGTAAACCACCTGATCGCGCCTGCATTATCGCCCTGCACACCCTGCGAAACCCCCAGCAGCCGCGCCGTCTCTGCGTCGGTCGGATTGATCTGCCAGGATTCATTCAGGTATCTTGCTGCCAGGGGCAGGTTGCCTCGTTGTTCGCCTTGAAAACGGCCGCCGTCGCGCAGCGCCAGGGCTAAGTAGGTTTTCCAGCGTTCAGAACTGGATGATAGTTCCACCGCGCGGCGATAGTCGGCAATAGATTCCTCGTATTGTTTCAGGTAATAATGCGCGCCGCCGCGGCTGACAAACGCATCGCTGTAATTCGGATATATTTCGATGGCTTTATCGAGGTGTAGCATAGCCTGGTTGCACAATTCATCTCGCCGCACTTCATTGGTTTCTTTGGAGGCTTTTTCAAACAACACGCCGCCGCAGGCATTTCGAATTTTTGCGCTGTTTTTGGAAACATGCACATCCGTGAAAAAGAGTTTTTCATTGGATGCCCAGGCATTGTTTCGGATGATGGTCTTTACAGAAAAAAGCAGGATAATTCCGCCGAAGATGCCCAGCAATAGATTCAGGTTGTTGTTTTTATACCAAAATGCAAACAGGAGGGAAACCAGCACAATACAAAATCCGACGGAAGGCATGAACGCAAAACGTTCGCCCATGTTGGTGCCAATCGGGAAAACAAAGTTGGAAACGATGCTCAACGTCAGCAGATAAAACAGGATGCCGAAGCGCAAAGGGTCGCGTTTGCCGATACCCTTTATCGCGTAAATGGCCATTCCGACATACAGCGCCACGCTCGCTAATACCGCGAGGTTCGCAAAAGTCATTTTCTCAATGGCGCGCGGGTAGTAGTCGTGTGTAAGCGGGTGCGGCACAAAAAGCAACTGCACATATTTCCAGAGGGTGAAAAAGATGGTGGCTAATTTTTCGGCGGGCGCAAATGGCACCCATTCCGCACCGGAAATTTTGAGGTAAGGGTTGTTCATCAATTCCATCGGCGCACCGCCAAATTTCCAGTTCAAAATAGTCCCCCGAATGATGAAAAACACCAGAAAACTGACAACAACGGGCGTCGTATGCCGAATAATGGCCCCGGCGGAGGCGGATCGGAATACCCACAATGCGAGCGGAATAACGGCGACAAAGGTCACGGCATTTTCTTTCGACAGGCAGGCCAGGAAGAAAACCAGCCCCGCCAAAATCCCCCATTTTTTTTCGCCGGTATCAAAAGCCCGGAAGGTTAAATACAAGGTTCCCAGACTTCCGAGCAGCGTGACGATTTCGTCGCAACCTTTGATATTGGCTACCACCTCCGTATGGATGGGATGCGCGGCAAACAGCAGGGCGGCGAGCCAGGCAAACAAAGCGGCATAATCACCGCCGCGTGGCGCCAGCAACAACAATAGTGTGCGATACAGCACCACGCAGGTAGCTGCAAACAATAGCACCGTCAGGAGGTGAAAAAGAAAAGGATTTGCTCCGGCGACCTGATAAACCAGGGCAAACAAAACCAGCGTCATCGGGCGGTAGCGCCCACCCGATACCAGGGTTTCTTTTCCTTCCACTTTGAAAAACCCGAAAAAGGTTTCTTTGGATAAAATGCCGGGAATGCCTCCCACCCCTTTCGTGGTATACATATTGTCTGTTATGACAATCGCGTCGTCCAGCACAAAACCGTGCGTAAGCGTGTTGGCGTACAGCAGAAAAGAAAAAGCAAAAATAAGCCCGCTTTGCATCAGGGTGTTGCGGAAAAACGCGGGCAGTTCCATCATCGGACGCGGCGCTGATACGCGGGCGCTTGGTTGACGGACGGCCTGGGGACGTGGTGGTACGGGTTTGCGCTGTTTGGACATAGCCGAATCAGTCGGTTTAAAATTTTGACCCGCGAAAAAACGAAAAAAACGGGACTAAGGAAAAAGGCAAAATTGCAAAGGGCAAAAGGCAATGTTAGTCAATGAGTTACAAAAGATTTACCATCAATTAATTTTGCCCTTTTACTTATTCAGGTGCTTTCAGTGATTGTGCTGATTTTCTAAATGCCTTGTAGGCGCCTTTACCGAATTTGGAACCATTGAAAACCATCCCCGGCGCACGTTCTTTTTGAACCTCTTCGGGTAATTGTATAAAATCGGCGCATTCGACAGAACAGCAGCCCTGGAACTCATTGCCACAGGATTCGCACTGTATAAAAAGAATATGGCAATGGCTGTTGGCGCAATTCACATGCGTATCAGCGGGTTCGCCGCACTGGTGGCAATGCGCGATAACGTCCGGGCTGATGCGCTCTCCGAGGCGCTCATCGAACACAAAATTTTTACCGATAAACTTGTTCTGCAAACCTCTGGCTTTCACCTGGCGGTCGTATTCGATGATGCCGCCTTCCAGTTGAAATACATTTTCAAAACCTCGGTATTTCATGTAGGCGCTCGCTTTTTCGCAGCGGATACCGCCGGTGCAGTACATCAGGATGTTTTTGTCTTTGGCTTCGGCCAGCATATCGGCCACGAAGGGCAATTCCTCCCGGAATGTGGTCACATCCGGGGTAATTGCCTTTTCAAAATGGCCTATTTCACTTTCGTAGTGGTTGCGCATGTCCACTACAATAGTGTTGGGGTCTTCGGTCAGATCGTTCCAGGAAGCCGCGTCGAGGTGGGTGCCTGTTTTACCGGGATCGAAGTTCGGGTCCTCGATGCCGTCGGCTACAATTTTTTCCCGCACTTTAATGATGAGGGTGAAAAACGATTTGCCATCCGCTTCGACTGCAATATTCAGGCGCAGGTTCTGAAACATCTCGTAGCTGTCCATCAACTGACGAAATGCCTCGAAATGTTCATTTGGAACCGAAATCTGTGCATTGATGCCTTCCTGAGCGACGTAAATACGTCCCATGACGCCCAGTTCGTGGTATTGCATAAACAACTGATCGCGAAACTGTTGTGGGTCTTCGATCCGGGTATACCTGTAATACGAAAGTGTTACCCGCTGCTCCGTACTCTGGCGCATACGCTCCTTCAGTTCGCGGCGGTTTACCCGGTTGTGCAATTGCCGGAGCGGCACTTTTTTTACTGAACTTTCCATGGTCGTTTATAAATCCATTAAAAGGGTAATCGGGTCTTCAATCAGGTTTTTGATTTTTACCAGAAAGGTCACCGAAGTGGAGCCATCGATCACGCGGTGGTCATAACTCAGCGCCAGGTACATCATCGGGCGAATGGCCACCTGGCCGTCGACGGCGATGGGGCGGTCTTTGATGGCGTGCATACCGAGGATGGCGCTTTGCGGCTCGTTGATGATCGGCGTACTCATCAGGCTGCCGAATACGCCGCCGTTGGTGATGGTAAATGTGCCACCACTCATTTCTTCCAGCGACAGTTTGCCGTCGCGGGCTTTAGCCGCCAGTTCTTTGAGTTTTACTTCCACATCTGAAAAATGCAGGCTTTCTACGTTCCGTATCGGCGGCACCACCAGACCCGTAGGCGTGGAAATGGCGAAACTAATGTCGGCGTAATCGTGGTAAATAATATCGTCGCCGTCGATAAACGCATTGACATCCGGCATTTCGAGCAGGACTTTGGCGCAGGCCTTGGCAAACACCGACATGTAGCCGAGTTTGATGCCGTATTTTTTTACAAAAGCCTCCTGGTATTTTTCGCGGAGGGCTATCAGTGCGCTCATATCCACTTCGTTGAAAGTGGTGAGCATGGCGGTATTGTTCTTGGCGCTGACTAAGCGTTTGGCGATGGTACGGCGCATCCGGGTCATTTTCTGCCGGTTGTCGTTGCGGCTGAATGCGACTGACGGAGTGGTCGGTGCAGGGGCCGGCGCAGCAGGAGCGACTGGCGCAGGCGCTGCGGATTTATTTTCCACGGCTTTTTGCGCGTCGTCTTTGGTGATGCGGCCGTCGCGACCGCTGCCGGCTACATCAGCGGGATTCACACTGCCTTCTGCCAGTATTTTTGCCGCGGCAGGCGAGGGTGTTCCGGTGGCGTAATTTTGTTGTTGTGTCGTGGCAGGCGCTTCTTTTATGGCCGGAGCAGGTTCCGATTTTGGTGCTTCAGCAGGTTTTTCAGGAGCGCTGCTACTGCTTCCTGCGCCTGCATCCGTATCTATTTTGGCAAACAAGGCTCCTACCGCAAGGTCTTCCCCTTCTTTGGCTACCCAGACCAACTTGCCGGCAGAGTCGGCGGAAAGTTCCTGGTTGGCTTTTTCGGTTTCAATTTCGCAGAGCGGTTCGTCCATGCCAACGACGGAACCGTCGGGTTTGAGCCATTTGGAAAAGGTAACGCTTGATATGGATTCTCCCAGATTGGGAATTTTAAGTTCAATGACCGGCATTATTGAGTGGTGGATGGTGATGAAAAAGGGTTGAGAGGCTTATGGTTGAGATGTTTATAGGTTGAGGGTTGAGATAAGATGAGTTGGTATGGATCACCTCAACCCTCAACCTATAAACATCTCAACCATAAACACAACAGGCCGCAAAATTATAAGTTTTGAACAGGATAACCAGCGAAAAAGGCAGCAATTATCTTTCTGTTTTGAATACTGATTAATAGTGCGATATCAGTACATTCGCAGATGTTTTAGCCGTATTTATCATAAAAACATGGCGTGGCTCTGATTCCACGGCCACTTTCGCAGCGTTTACAGCAGACAAAGTGGTTTTGAAAGAAATATTAATTCAACATCCGGTACACAAAGCCCCTAAATCTTTTTGTAAATGCGTGATTGTCAACACTGATAACCAATAACTAATAACGGATAACCAACCCATGAGCAGCAGTTTTATTTTTCTGATCATTCTTGTCCTGATCGGTTTTGTCCTGATCGGCCTGTACAACCGGCTTGTCAAGTTGCGCAACGGAGCCGAAGAAGCGTTCAAATCCATCGATATTTTTCTGAAGCAGCGCTACGACCTCATTCCCAATCTGGTGAATACCATTAAGGGCTATACCCAGTATGAAAGTGGCACCCTTGAAAAAATCGTGCAACTGCGCAGCCAGGCCATGTCGGCCCAGGGCACGGATGGCGGCGCTGCAGAAAACGCGCTTTCAGGCGCCTTGAAATCGGTGTTTGCCCTGGCGGAAAACTACCCCGACCTCAAGGCCAACCAGGAATTTTTGCAATTGCAGGAAACCTTGACCGGGCTGGAAGAAAGTATCCAACGCGCCCGCCGCTACTACAATGCTTCGGTACGCGACCTGAATAATACGGTTGAAATGTTCCCGGGCAATGTGTTTGCCGGTATGTTCGGGTTCAGCAAAATGGACTACTTTGAAGTAGATGAAGCCGAAACCCAAAATGTGAAAGTTCAATTTTGAGCCTCATGCTGAAACGCGTTTTCCTCGGCCTGCTCCTCTGCTGGGCGGTGGCTTCCCCTTGCGGGCGGAATATTTTACCATTACAAATTACAGGGTAGCAGTCGTCATCACCGACGAGGGATATGCCGATTTTACCGAAACGATCGAAGTGCTTTTTTCGGAGCCGCGCCACGGCATTTTCCGCCAGATTCCCTTAAAAAGTGAGGTAAACGGCAAAACGGTGGTGCGTATTCTTCGGGATATAAAGGTGCAGGGATTCCAGTTTTCCACGTCCAAAGAAGGCAATAACCTGGTACTTAAAATCGGTGATCCCGATATCTATGTGGATGGGCGGCAGGTGTACCACATTACCTACCGGGTGCTCAATCCGCTGAATTTTTTTGAGGAACACAGCGAGTTTTACTGGGACCTGATGGGTAATTCCTGGCCGGTGGTGACGGAAGCGTTTGCATTTGAAGTCAGCCTGCCCGATCGCATTTCGCTGAATAACGCTGATGTTCGCTGTTTCAGCGGGCCGCGCGGCCCCTCGGAGCAGGGCGCGGAGTTGCAGGTGTTTTCCAACCGTATCAGTGGACGGGCAATCCAAAAACTCATGCCGGAAGAGGGCGTGACACTGGCCATTCGCTTGCCCGGAGCAGCCTTTCAGCCCATGAGTGACTGGGAGTACCTGCGGGAGCAGCACGGATTATTGTTGGCGCCCATTCTGTTCCTATTGTCGGGTTTGCTGGCCGTTTTTATGGCCCGCAACCGCCGCGTACCCATTATGACGGAGTATTTTCCGCCGAAGGGGATATCGCCTGTTGTGGCCGGCGGTTTTGTCGATCACAGTGTGGATAACAACGATGTGCTGAGCCTGATCCCGCATTTAGCCAACAAAGGTTATTTGAAACTGGAAATGGAGGAAGGTTCCGGCTTTTTTTCAAAAGACAAGATCACTTTTTTCAAACTGAAAGAAGCGGGCGATGATCTGATGGTTTTTGAAAAACAGTTTTTTGATGCCTTGTTTGCTACGGGCGACCGGGTAGAATTAGCCGATCTGAAAGACAAGTTTTACGTGCATCTCAGCGCTGTGCGAACCAACGTCAAATCCTGGATACAGGGCCAGGGCTGGTACGAGCCGGATCAGAAAACGCTCGGCTGCGTGGTTTCCATCGCTGCATTAGTGGCGCTGGTTTGGGGCGGCTATGCCGTTTTCGGACAGGAAAACTTAGACGGAATCGCCTTGATCGTTGTCGGCATTGCGATGTTTGTTATGGCAACCCAGTTTAATAAACGCACCGTCAGCGGCAATACAACCTATCAGCAACTGGAGGGTTTCCGGCAGTTTGTCAAAAAAGCCGAGCGTCCTGTCATCGAACGCTTGTTGCAGGAAGATCCGATGTACTACGACAAAACGATGCCTTTTGCCTTGGCATTCGGGTACCTGGCGCGCTGGAATAAACAATTCAGCGGCTTATTGTCGCAGCCGCCTTCCTGGTACCACGGCAGGGGTTATGCCGGGAGCAATTTCAACGATGGCTGGAGCAGTTTTGCAGAAAGTTTCCCCAATGAAGTGGATAATATCGGCTCTGTGTTCAATTCCGCGCCCAGCAGCAGTTCTTCCGGTGGCGGCGGGGGTGGTAGCAGCGGCGGTGGAAGTGGCGGCGGCGGGGGCGGTAGCTGGTAGTATACGCGCAGGATTGGAGAACGGATGAAACGGATGAAGGCAGATTAAAACGGATTATTAAAATGTGTTGAACAGATAAATCCGTTCAAATCATTTAAAATCCGTTTCATCCGTTCTCCAATCCTGTTTAGTCGGAAAAGTTAGAGCACCGCCTGCGCCTCTATCTCTATCATAAATCCTTCATTTGCAAGACCTTTTACACTTACCCAGGTGCTGGCGGGAGGACTCGTCGCGCCAAAGTTTTTCTTTAAAATTTCACTGATGATCGTGCCGTCGCCGCTTTTATAATCGACTTTATAAATGCGTAACACCACGATATTTTCCAACGTTCCGCCTACGGATTCCATGGCTATTTTCAAGTTGTCTATCGCTTTTGCGTCTGGACTTTCAGGTCATTTGCCCCAACAATATGCATATTTTCGTCCCAGGCTACCTGGCCCGAAATAAATATCATTTTGCCGGGATTGCTCACGACGATTTGTGAAAATCCGTATTGAACGGAGGGAAACAACTCTTTTGGGTTGATACATTGTTTGTCCATTGGTAACGTTTAAAAAACAAGTTCACGATTTTACTAACCCCGCGCTTTAGCCGGGGGGAATCGAAGAAACCCAACCCAACGAGGTTTTAACCCCAGATCACTCATTTTGGGTTAAAACCCATCTGTTTTGTTCCGTTTATTCCCCCGGCTAAAGCGCGGGGGTTAGTCAAATGTTCCCGGGTATCCAGGTCGGGAATGGCCCAGGGCCGAAGCCAGTCCTTCAACAGCGACTCGCCGAGCGCGCTCACCGGGCGGCTCACACGCATATAATCGGCCACAACCAGGCGTCCGCCTGGGCGAAGCACACGGTACATTTCTTTGTAGAAATCCGCTTTGTTGTCGGCGTGGCACTGGCTTTCGCAGGCCCAAACCACATCGAAAGAGGCATCCGGGAAGGGCGTGTTGCAAAAATCAGCCTCAATAAATGTGGTGAGCGTGGAATTGCGTTTACGGGCGTTTTTCCGGCAGTCTTCCAGGTGGCTGGCGACGATACTGATACCGGTCACGTGTGCCTGCCGGTTTTCTTCCAGCCAGAAACAGGCGCTTCCCATGCCGCAACCCGCGTCGAGTACCCTGTCCCCCGCTTGCACTGCCGCCAGATCGGCGAGGGCGCGGTTCATGTTATTTAAAGCGGCGCGGTGTTTATCGGCGTGTTCGTCGTAATAGCCGAAGTGCATCGCTACATTTTCCGGGTGATTCCAGATCACGCGATAATCGAAGCGGGTATCGTCGTAGTAGGTTTTAACGTCCATTAAACAGAAGTGAGAAGTGAGAGGTGAGAAGTGAGAGGCGTCCCGTTTGGCCGCCTTGCTGGTTTTAGCATGGGAGTTTCAGGCCTGTAATCGTGAATCGTGAGAGGCATCCCGGTAGAGGTATTACTGAGTTCCTTCTTCTAACGGGATGCCATTCACGACTCACCACTCACAATTACAGGCCTGAAATACTCAACCCAAAATATAACCAAATGCCTAGAGGGAAGTCTCTCGCTTCTCACCTCTCACTTCTCACTTCTCTTATGCCGCTTTCAGGCGGCCAATATGTGAGCGTTCCAACTTTGCTTCCGCATAAGCCCGGTCGATCACGAATTGTTTTTTGCTGTCTTTGGCGCCTTTTACGCCGGTAGGCAGCTCAAACATGGCATCCGTCAGAATGGCTTCGCACAGGGAGCGCAGGCCGCGGGCGCCCAATTTGTAATCGAGCGCCTTTTCAGCGATGAAATCGACCGCGCCGGGTTCGAGCACCAATTCGATACCTTCGTAGGCGAATAGTTTTTCGTACTGCCGCAGCAAAGCGTTGCGCGGTTCGGTCAGGATGCGGCGAAGCGCCTCAATATCGAGCGCTTCCAGGTGTACGACAATCGGCAGGCGGCCCACCAATTCAGGGATAATCCCGAAGTTTTTGACGTCCTGGTGCGTGATATACTGGAGCAGGTTTTCTTTATCTACCCGTTCTACCTCCTTTTTATTGTAGCCGATCACCTGGGTATTTACCCGGCGGGCGATAATTTTTTCAATGCCGTCGAAGGCGCCGCCGCAGATGAACAGAATATTCTGCGTGTTGACTTTTACCAGTTTTTGCTCCGGGTGTTTACGTCCGCCCTGGGGAGGCACCTGAACTTCCGCGCCTTCCAGCATTTTCAGCATACCCTGCTGTACCCCTTCGCCCGACACGTCGCGGGTGATGGACGGATTGTCCTGTTTGCGGGCAATTTTATCGATCTCGTCGATGTAAACGATACCGCGTTCGGCCGCTTCTACGTCGTAATCGCATACCTGCAGCAGGCGGGAAAGAATACTTTCCACATCTTCCCCAACGTAGCCGGCTTCCGTAAAGACTGTGGCATCCACGATCGTAAACGGCACATTCAGCAGTTTGGCGATACTTTTTGCCATCAGGGTTTTACCGGTACCCGTCTGACCCACAAAAAGGACGTTGGATTTTTCAATTTCCACATCGTCTGAGGCTGATTTGGACGCCTGTTGCAAACGTTTGTAGTGGTTGTACACTGCCACAGACAATACTTTTTTTGCAGTATCCTGCCCGATCACGTATTGATCGAGGAAAGTTTTTAGTTCCCGCGGCGGGATCAAATGAAGCGGGCCGCTATATTTCTGGCTTTTAGGAGCCGACTCGTCCGTACGATCCGGGTTGACGCCTGCCTTGCGGAGCTCCTGGTCGATGATCTCCTGGGCTTTTTCCGTACAAAGTTCGCATATCTGGCCATCCATTCCGGATACCAGTATCATTACTTCCTGCTCGCTGCGGCCGCAGAAAGAGCAGCGATGTTGGGTGGATTTGCCGCGCTTAATCATGGATACCTTAAATGATGGGTCTGTCAAGAACAGACGGGTGAATGGATTCGGAGTTTGGAAAGAAATGCAAAGGTACGGTATAGTAAAAAAACTCCCGTAGAAACGCGGTCGTTTCTACGGGATATTTGTGCAAGCGTCGACAAACAATGTATTTTCAGGCAAAAAGGTTGATTTCTACCTTTCACGCAAATAGAGCAGCGACACCTGCGGCTAACCATTTTTAATCTTTTTTCGCCTTTTTTGGATTGTTGCGATCCAGCACTTCATCTACCAGCCCGTATTCGGTGGCATCTTGTGCACTCATCCAGTTGTCGCGGTCACAGTCCTGCTCGATTTTTTCGTACGGCTGTCCGGTATGGTGTGCGAGAATATCATACAGCGATTTTTGCATTTTTTTAATCAGCTTGTACGAGATTTCGATGTCCGAAACCTGCCCCTGCGCACCGCCCATCGGCTGGTGAATCATCACATGGCTGTGGAACAATGCGCTGCGTTTGCCTTTTGCGCCGGCAGCCAGCAAAACCGCTCCCATCGAAGCGGCCAGGCCGGTGCAAATCGTCGCGACATCCGGCGATACGTACTGCATGGTATCGTAAATACCAAGTCCGTCGATCACCGATCCGCCCGGGCTGTTGATAAACAACTGGACATCCCGCTTGGGATCCGTGCTTTCCAGAAACAGCAACTGCGCCTGAATCACATTGGAAACGTACTCTGTAACGGGTACGCCCATGAAAATAATCCGGTCCATCATCAGTCGGCTGAATACGTCGAAGGGCTGAATGTTCATCAGGCGTTCTTCAATGACGTATGGCGTAAATCCTTTGATATCGGGCGTCGTAGCATCCATGTATTTTTCAAGGTGCATACTGCTCATGCCGCGGTGCTTTACGGCATACTTTTGAAATTCATTTTTGTCAAACATAATTTAGTACAATTTTGAGGCAAGTGTAACAACTTTTACAACGCCATGTTGTGATCCGAAAAAATGGAACCGGGTTCAGGGACGTTGGGCGTGTTTCCGGCGATGAACGGCTGTTTTTAACGGATGAATGTTTTCAGGCAAAATAGTTTCGTTTAGCCTCTTTGTAAATGCTTGATTATCAGCATTGATAACCGATAATACCTCAGCCTGCCATATTAGCGACCGTGCCGAAAAGCAGCCCTTTTTGGGCAAGCGTTGCAACAATGATAACCGTTGCAATAATGGTGTAAATGGCCGTTTTGCGGTGTTTGCTGTTGTCATCAGCGGCTTTTTTGGAAAGGCTGCGACCCATTTGGATCATAACCCAGGCAATAAGCATGGCAGCAATATGCTCCACAGCAAAATAGCGCAACATCGGATCTTTCATCGCTGCGCCCATATTGGCAAACGCGGCCTGGGTGTATGGGCTGACGCCGGCATACAAAATAAGCCCGAGCAACAATTGCAGGTGTGAGAAGCCTGTCAACGCGGCGCCTGCTGCGTTGTCCGCTTTTTGGTATGGCTTTTTGCCCATCCAGCCTGAAATGGAGCGGTACAAAACGAAAACGAGTGCCGCCAGCAAGAGGTAACGGTTGTACGAGTGGAGTGTGTTTAAAATCGAATACATATTGTCTTGTAAATGGTTGAGAATCAGCAAAGGTAGAAACTCCAGACAGGGTAGAAAGTTTTCGCAAGGAGAATTTTCAAAGTGCACTGTGACGAATCGCCGTTTTTTCGTATAAATGGTGTATTTAAAGATAGCAATGCAGCCAACTGACCGATTACATTCCGAGGCTGTAATATTATAAAAGAAAGATTGTTTTCATTTGGTTTTTTGAGGTTAGCCGTCCCAGCGCAATGCTTGGACGGCTTTTTTTGACCCTGATTTTGGACCATGATTTATAGGATGGGCCTGATGGGCTTGATTCTTTTCCCGGAACCAATTATTTCCCCGTTTGTTTTATAAAAGACTCCTAACTTCGCCCTGTGTACGGGAGCGATTTTTCGCTGCTTTGCCAGAACCAACATTTTTCATTTCAATTAAAAGTAAATATTTCAGGCACATTAGTTTAGATTAAATTCTTCACAAATGCTTGATTATCAACACTGATAACTAATAACCAATAACTAATAACTACATTATGCCTGAAGCATATATCGTCAAAGGTTATCGCACGGCAGTCGGCAAAGCCGGCAAAGGCGGATTTAAAGGTTATCGCTCCGACGATCTGGCCATAGATGCCATTACCCACCTGCTTGCCCAGACGCCCCAGCTCGATCCGAAAATGGTGGACGATCTGATTGTGGGTTGTGCGAATCCCGAAGGAGAGCAGGGCCTGCAAATCGGCAGACTGATTGCGGTACGCGCACTCGGCAAGGATGTACCGGGAATGACCGTCAACCGCTATTGCGCATCCGGCCTGGAAACCATCAGCATTGCGGTGGCGAAAATACGGGCAGGCATGGGCGAGTGCTACATCGCAGGCGGCGCTGAAAGCATGTCTTCCATCCCGATGACAGGCTACAGACTGGCGCCCAATTACAATATCGCTTCCAATACGCCGGATTACCTGGTTGGCATGGGACTGACTGCCGAGGCGGTTTCTCAAAAATATAAAGTCAGCCGGGAAGAAGCGGACGCGTTTTCGGTGCGCAGCCACCAGCTGGCAGCCGCTGCCATCGACGCAGGCAAATTCAAGGATGAAATTGTACCGGTAAACGTCAAGGAAGTGTGGGTGGAAAACGACAAGCGCAAAGAGCGCGATTTTGTGGTGAACACCGACGAAGGCGTACGCCGCGATACTACCCTGGAAGGTTTAAGCAAACTGCGCCCGGCTTTTGCACAAGGCGGCGTGGTGACGGCGGGCAACTCTTCCCAAACTTCTGACGGCGCAGCATTTGTGCTGGTGATGTCTGAAAACATGATGAAAGCGTTGGGTCTCGAACCCATTGCGCGTTTAGTCTCTTGCGCCGTAGCGGGCGTGGAACCGCTTTATATGGGTATCGGGCCTTGCGCAGCGATCCCCAAAGCTTTGAAACAGGCCGGAATGTCGCTTTCCCAGATTGAAGCGATTGAACTAAATGAAGCCTTCGGCGCCCAGGCCCTGGCGGTTATCAAAGAAGCCGGCCTGAACCCGGACATCGTGAATGTCAACGGCGGCGCGATCGCGCTGGGCCACCCGCTGGGCTGCACCGGCGCCAAACTGTCTGTTCAAATACTGAACGAAATGCGCCGCAGCAATCAGACATTCGGCATGGTAACGGCTTGTGTGGGCGGCGGACAGGGGATTGCGGGGATATATGAGCGGTTGAATTGAAGAAGGCTTGAGGGCTTGAGGAGGTTTGATGGTTTGAAAGGTTTGATGGTTTGAGGTGGTAACTTAAAGCCTTGAGTTACCACCTCAAACCATCAAACCTTTCAAACCATCAAACCCTTCCAACCATCAAACCATCTTCGTACTTTTGCCCCCATGCACCATACCTTCCTGTACAAAATTCGTGAAAATGGCTACTTCGGCTTTATGGATAGCCGGGGAGAGGTAGTTATTTTGCCGCAATATCTGGAAGCAGGGACTTTCCACAATGGTTTTGCGTCCGTACAACTTAATGGCCAGTGGGTACCCATTGACGCCATGGGGCGGCTGTTACTCAAAAAATTTTATCGTTATATCGGGCCGTTCGAGCAGGGCCTGGCCCGGGTGCAGGTTGTGCGCCAATGGGGTTACCTCGATCAGCAGGGCAATGAAGCGATCCTGCCTTTTTTTGAAGAAGCGGATAATTTCAGCGAAGGTCTGGCTGCCGTGAAAGTAGACGGCAGGGCGGGTTTTATCAATCCGGAAGGTCAGTTTGTTATTCAACCGGCGTTTTCCGGAACAGGCCCTTTTCAGCAAGGCCTTGCGCCTGCCTGCAAAGATGGAAAGTGGGGTTTTGTTGATAAAAATGGCGCTTATATTATTGATCCACAATGGGATATGGCACAGTCGTTCCAGGGCGCCGTGGCAGTAGTGAGCCGTGGCACGCAGTGTGGACTCATCGACCGCTCGGGTCGCGAACGGGTGGCTCCCCAGTTTTCATTCGTACAAGACCATGCTTACGGAGAATTTTTCGACGGCATGGCCCT
This sequence comes from Lewinellaceae bacterium, assembly GCA_016711435.1. Lineage (GTDB taxonomy): Bacteria > Bacteroidota > Bacteroidia > Chitinophagales > Saprospiraceae > M3007. The sequence goes on along the minus strand of JADJSY010000083.1, from coordinate 245,896 downwards.
GTCTTTCAGGGATGGCAAATACGGATTTGTGAATCAGCAGGGTGAAATTGCCATCGAACCCATGTTTGACCTGGCCGGCGATTACGGCGAAGGACTGGCGCTGGTAGAAATCAACGGCGCCTACGGTTACATTGACAAATCGGGAAAACTGGCCATTATGCCCAAATTTGAAGACGCCGGCGTGTTCTCCGACGGGCTGGCGCAGGTACGCGTGAACGGTCGCTGGGGTTATATCGACACGGAAGGAAAAATTTCCATTCCACCTTTGTTCGATCAGGTAACACCGTTCAGCAACGGACTGGCTTTGGTGGTGGTGCAGGGGAAATGGCAATATGTGGATCGATTTGGGGGTGTGGTATGGCGTGAATCGTGAGTTGGTCGTGTCGAAAGATTTTGTTTGTTCTTCGCCTGCGGCGACCTCTTTTGGAGGTGTGATTAACCCATAAATCACTGTATTCTGTGAATGCTTTTGGTTTTGGTCGGCTACGCCCCTCGTAGAGTGATGGGAACACGGATTGAACGGATGCGGCGGATTAAAACGGATTTTTGGTGGCCTGACGGCCACTTCTTTTGATTTTTCACGATAAAGCCCAAGGCGGGCAGGCGAGACCAAAACCATAGATTTGACCCCCCGGGGGGGCCCCCGAAATCAAGCCGCAGGCCGCAAACCTTTAACCCGCCTTCCCATCACTCTACGAGGGGCGTAGCCGAACCCATCAAAATGGATTTTAACACGCACGGGGAATTGGCATTGGCTGGATTTTTGCTATATTTTGTCGGTTTTCCGGGTAAAAACGCCACGCTGAAACACATCTTGCTGTCTTTGCGTTATCATTGCCGTTTTGTATCTATTTTGATTTATAGCATTGTTGTTGCAAACATATTAAGCACATGAGACTTCGATTGTTGATTTTCCTGACGGCGGTTTGCCTGCTGCCCGGCATATACAGTACAGATTTAAAAGCGCAGGATCCCAATTTGGCCAACCAGTATTTTATGGATGGCGAATATGAAAAAGCCGCAGCCCTGTACGGGCGGCTCTCCGAACAGGATGAAGAAAACGAGTACTTTTTCAACCGGCTCATGGAAAGCCTGCTGAACCTCGAAAAATACGAGGAAGGCGAAAAATTTATCAAAAAAAGGCTCCGAAAAATGCCTGAAAACGTCATGTTGTACGTGACATATGGCAATTTTTATGAACGGCAGGAAAAAGAAGAGGAAGCCGCCCAGCAGTATGAAAAAGCCATTGGCAAAATGGCGGGCGATTATGCTTCCGTCACACGATTGGCCAATACATTTGTCAATAATTCCAAATTCGACCTGGCGGTAAAAACCTACGAGCGCGGCGCGAGCCTGATGCGCGACCCCAACCGCTTCGCCTACAACCTCGGCGACCTGTACCAGCGGAAAGGTGAAACCGACAAAATGGTGGATTGCTACCTCAATGCGCTGTCCGCCGATCCGGGCAAACTGGCTGCCGTGCAGACCCGCATGGCGCGTTTTCTGGCGCCTTCTGATTTTGCCAGTTTGCAGGCACAACTGTACGAACGCATCCAGAAAGAGGAAAACCCCGATTTTGTGGAGTTGCTGGCCTGGTCTTTCGTGCAGCGCAAGGATTTTAAAAGCGCCCTGCGGCAGTACAAAGCCCTCGACCAGCGCCTCGGCGAAAACGGTCAGCGCCTTTTTAAACTGGCAGAAGAAGCTTCCGACGCCCGCGATTACGACGTCGCCATTGCCGCTTACGACTATATCGTGGCTGAAAAAGGCCACCTGAATCCTTTCTTTTTTGATTCCAAACAGGCCGCCATGGAATGCCGGCGCCGAAAAATAACGGAAGGATTTGCCTATACCCCGACGGACCTGCAAATACTGGAAACGGAATACGAAAATTTCCTGACGCAGTACGGCAAGGGTCGTCAGACCTCTTCTATCATCCTGCAACTCGCTGATTTAGAAGCATATTACATCAATAATTTACCCAAAGCCATCGAATTGCTGGAAGGGATGAAACTGATGCACGGGCTCGATCGCTATACCCTGGCGCGCACCAAAATCAACCTGGCCGATTTTTACATGATGAGCGGCGATATTTGGGAAAGCACACTGTTGTTCAGCCAGGTCGACAAAGAGTTTAAAGAGGAACAGATCGGACAGGAAGCCCGTTTCAAAAATGCCCGGCTTTCCTATTTCAACGGCGATTTCCAGTGGGCGCAGGCACAATTTGATGTGCTGAAGGCCTCTACGTCCAAGCTTATTGCCAATGATGCGCTGGATCTCTCGGTGTTCATCATGGATAACCTGAACTTAGACACTACCTCGGAGGCTATTTCACTCTATTCCGGCGCTGAAATGATGGTGTTCCAAAACAGGTTTGAGGATGCGTTTCTCAAATTAGACACCCTGCGACGCGATTTCCCGGAACACTCCCTGCAAGACGATATTCTGTATCTCGAAGCGCAGATTTATGAAAAGAAGCGCGATTACACAAAAGCCGCTGCGCTGTACCTGGAAATCGTAGAAAAATACCCCCAGGAAATTCGCGCCGACAATGCCCTGTATGCCATGGCGCAGTTGTACGAGACCAAACTGAGCGATCTGGAAAAGGCGCAAACGCTGTACGAAAAAATATTTATCGACTATTCGGGAAGTGTTTTTGCGGTGGACGCCCGCAAGCGCTACCGCATTTTGCGGGGCGATAAGATGCAATAAGCAGATTTGTTATCTGCGAATTCCCGCTTCTTCGTTCTTTTGCCGAAAATATTGATCCATGAAAAATGCCCTGCGGCTACTTGCCTTCCTATTCCTGCTTTTGCCCGGACGGGCTTTTACTCAAATCCTGGCGGATGAAGCGCCTGCTATTTTCCGCGAATTGCGCGATCTGGACGGTACCTGGTTTATGCCGACCGACCGGGGCGACCGCCTCGAATCCTGGTCGATTCAGGATGACAGCACCTACACGGGACGCGGTATGCGGATCAAACCCGAAAATGGCGACACGGTCACGCTGGAAACCATGCGGCTCGAATTGCGCGATACGACCATTACCTATTATGCCATCGTTCGCGGGCAAAACCAGAACAAACCGATTCCTTTCCGCCTGACCACAGCCGATTACGAAGGTTATGTTTTTGAAAATCCTGCGCACGACGATCCGCAGAAAATACGCTACCGCCTGCTCGGCAAACGAGAAATGCAGGTCTTTACGGAAGGAAAACGCAGTGGCCGCCCGGTAACGCAGGAATTTGTGTTCGAGCGCGAATTCACGCCGGGAGCGGTCGAGTTTCGTTTGAAAGCAGGCGGCAATTTTAATACCATTCGAAAAACGGGATTTTTCCGCTCCGTCACCAATGAAGACAAACCGGTGTTCACCGGCAAAGCAGGCTGGGATTTCGGCACACAATCTTCTTTCAAAGGCCGCGGTGGTTTTATCACTATCAATGTGGAAGTGGGTATCGCCGGCCGTTATGCGACAGCAACTTCAAAATTTCAGGCAGATACTTTGTACGTACGCGATGTCACCTACCAAAGCGTCTGGCTGACCCTGGGCGCCGTACCGGAAATCACTTTTCGCCGCGAAGGCAGGCTTTCCGTTATGGCAGGCCCTTATATGGGCATCCTGATCGGCAACAAGACCAAAGGCATTGTGCTGCCTGAAGGAGGCGCTAAAAACAAACTGTTCAATCCCTACAACGACTTCAAAAAAATAGACATCGGTCTGACCGGCGGTTTTCAATACAAACTCAATATCGGCAAAAAAGACCTCGGCGGCATCCTCGGCGTCCGCGCCAACCTCGGCCTGTCGAATATCGACAACCTGTTCGACCGCGATTGCCCTACCCCCGCACTTTGCAACGGGCGGCTTTCCTTCCTCGGCGTGTCCGCTTATTACAGCGTGAATCTTTTGAAAATCTAAATGGCGAAGCAGAAATTCTATGTCGTATGGGAAGGCCACCGCCCCGGCGTGTACTCGACCTGGGATGCCTGTAAAAAACAGGTGGACGGCTTCAATGGGGCGAAGTACAAAAGTTTTGAAAGCAAGGCCGAAGCCGAAGCGGCGCTGAAAAGTAATTACTGGAAATTCATCAAAAAAGCCGAACCTGCCGCAACCGCTACGGGCAAAACGCCCAAATCGGCCATTATTCAGGAAAGTATCGCCGTCGACGCTGCCTGTAGCGGCAATCCGGGCGATATGGAATACCAGGGCGTCGTGACCTCCACCGGGCAACGGCTGTTCCATATCGGGCCGCTGGAAGACGGCACCAACAACATCGGCGAGTTCCTGGCGATTGTGCATGCACTGGCGATGCTGAAGCAACAAGGCAAACCCAAAATGCCCATTTATTCGGACTCCAAAACGGCGCAAGGCTGGGTCAAAAAAGGCAAATGCAACACGAAATTGGAAGCGAGCGGCAGGAACGATAAAATATTCGAACTCATCGACCGCGCGGAAAAATGGCTGGCGGTCAACACCGTCACCAATCCCATTTTGAAATGGGAAACGAAGTACTGGGGGGAGATTCCGGCGGATTTCGGGCGGAAGTAGATGTACCGGCTGCTTTAACTTGCCGGATGAGGGATGAGGAGAGGGATGGCCGAGCGTGATGTCGGACATCACGCTCGGTCATCCCTCATTCCTCCATTCCCTGCTCCCTGTCATCTTGCTCTACGAGAGAAAAATCCCATCCAACACAGCATGCACCTCCGGCAGCACCTTCTCAAACGCCTCCGGGAACGTAAAATAATGGTGAATCGCCACCGGCAGCGGCTCCGTGCCGGGCAGCCCGATCACCGATTCGACATGTGCGCGGGGCATACCGCTTATTTCCTGTAGTTGTTCCCAGATACTTTCATCAGAAAATGTGGGCCAGGGCGCCAGTGGGTAAGCGCGTTCGTATACCCGGGCGTATTCGTGCAAGGCCACATTGTACCAGCTCAAAGGCTGCATAAAAGCCGTCAACACCTGCCGCCCCGAAAAAAGGAGGCAACCGTCTTCCGCATACAACTCGGAAGCATGGTCGAAGGGGAATTCCGGCGTGGAGAAAGGCGCGGGATACACAATGATTTTTTCAAACTGCTCAAATAGAAACTTGTCCTTGTGCAAAGTCAGCATCACCGCCTGGGCGGCTATGACCGTCTGAACATCCGGCGGGATCGTTTCTTCGGGCCAGGCCATCGGTTCCCAGTCGCTGCCCATGGTAAACAGGGCCGTGCGCTGGCGAAATTTCAATTTCCCGGCCGCATCCAGGCGGTTGTAAAACATACTGAAACGCTCCAGCAGGGTGCGTAGTCCGGGCGATAATTCCGGCGGATTTCTGTTGTACCACCACCAGTTGATCTGCGGGCTGAAAATGTACACGATCGCGCTCATCACCACGGAGGGCATGATCCAGAAAGCATAGTCGCTATCGACATCCCAGGCCAGGTACAAAAACACCAGAGAAAGCAGGACAAAAGGCAGGGCAACGTAATTGGAGAACATAGGCGGTTATTTTCAGGTTCAAAGGTGGCGGTTCGGCAGGTATTTTTCAAGTTTTTTGAAAAAATAGAAGTCAGGGCTTTAAAATGTGGAGAACACGACTGTATCTTTGCCCCGCTTTAAACGGCAGGCTGGTGCCTTAGCTCAGATGGTAGAGCAATGGACTGAAAATCCATGTGTCCCTGGTTCGATTCCTGGAGGTACCACAGATAAAATCCCGTTGGTTGCCATAACCTTCGGGATTTTTTATTTGTTGTTGCGCAGGGTCATTTTTATGGCTCGACTTCGCACTTTTTTTAAAGGGGAGAGCGGGAACACCTGCCGAGGTGAGAACAACTGCGACGGGTCCCAAAGCGAGTTAGGAACATGCTTTCTGTAATTTTTCAATACGAAAAACATGAAAAAACATGCTTTTATGCTGTTGCTCTTACTAACGGCCTGCGGCGTTTGGGGGCAAAACAGCCCAACCAAACCGATTATTTCGCTACGCGCTACCGTCGACCATTTGCGCTTGCGGGCCAAGCCCGACAAAAGTGCTGCGGTCATTGCCGAACTGCCCGAACACAGTCAGTTGTTGTACCTCGGCGAAACCGGCGGCGCGTTCGAAGATGTGACTTTGCGCGGTGAGCCCCACCAGGCGCGTTGGTACAAGGTGTCGCCTACCGGTGCTTCCGCACAAATTGGCTGGGTTTACGGCGGCGCAGTGGCGGTGTCGTCGGTGTATTTGCCCGAAGGGGTCAGTCCGGCCAGTGTACAAGAAGATTTTTTGAAAATCAGTCCACTTAGCAAAAACGACTTCGAAAAAGGCGCTCTGATCGCGCAAAATGACCTGCTTCGAGACTCGATCGAGCACCAAGTCAACGACACCACCATCGTTCTGAACTTTGACAATGGCAGCCAGCGGATTATTCAAGACACCATTCGGCCCGAGTTTGATGGGGAGAATACGGTGACGTACAAGTACCTCGGGCAGTTTGTTGGCATTGGCCAATACGTTGTTGAGTTGTGGGGGTACGAATGGAATGTCATTTTTTTTCTGGATCGGCGCGACGGGACAACTTTAGGTAGTTTGGGTTACCCTTATGGTCTGCCGGCGCTTTCGCCCGACCAAAAATGGGTAGCACTCGCTTACGCCGATCCGTACGAGACAGAAGGCGGCATCCAGTTTTTACTGGCCGACAAAATGCGATTGTACCAGGCCTTCAACCTGCAACAAACTGACCGGGCCGGCCGGGGATACTGGTCGGCGGCTACAGGGGAGTTTTGCTTTGCATGGGAGCCGTTGTTCGACAACGTAGGAGACCCCAGCCGAATCCAATATTTTCATTTACAAATCGTAGAGCGTTAGAGGTCTTTTCGCCTCGTCAGGCGTTCCTTCTTTTCACACCAACTCAAAGCCCGACGCCGCGGCTAGTCTTGGGTTTAAAGGTAGTTAGAGAACACCTGCCGAGGCGAAAAAGAGGTGGTGGATAAGTTATTGTCGGTGTGATCTGAGCAACCTGTTACTGGTACTTGTGTAGATAATGAGAGAGGTGTCTTCGTTAGTGTATCTCCTTGATTTAGTGTTGATTACGATCACATTGGTGTACCGTTAGCGGCATCTCCTCCCCAGAAAGCCGTTTTGTAACTTCCTGATTTAGTAGTGATTACGATTACACCGTCAGCGGTACATGCACCATAGATGGATGCAGCAGAAGCGTCCTTCAGTACAGTAGCGCTACTCATCTCTACCACATCTTCCGCCTCGTCAGGTCTTCCTCCCCTCCCACTTCACCCAAGCGCAGCGCCGCAGCAGTGGGAGGGAGGAAGACCTGACGAGGCGGAATAACTCAAGCTCCGCGCCGCGGCTTGGGTTTAAAGGGAGAGCGGGAACACCTGACGAGGCGGAAAAAAACTGTGCGCGAAATGAGTATATACGATAGCAGCCGCAGCGGGGGGCTTGGGTTTAATGGGGAAGCGGGAACAACTGCCGAGGCGAAAAAGACCAGCCGCGGCGCGGGGTTTGGGTTTAAAGGGGGAGACAACACCTGCCGAGGCGAAAAGATAGGACGTTTGGGACGAATTATACAAGGGGTATTGTTTTTTCACTACATATGCCCTTACCTTAGGCGCCAACAACCATAAAACTAATGAAATTTGTATCTCTTAAACCTGCTGGCCCTTCATTCATTTTCCTCTCTGAAAATGAATGAAGGTTAATCTTATAGAGTATATTTTGAATAACTTCTTTATGTTGTTCGCTTAAATGAAATCACATAACCCTAAACGCATTTAATTAACTTTATGAAAAAGGTTTTTCGCATGCATCGAAACAGGTTTGAATGACAATGTTCTATTTGAGTTAGGCTACGCTATTTCAAAAGACAAGCCTTTGTTTGTTATTTTTGATCCTTCGATAATAGAATCATCCAGAAGGTTCCAAGAATTAGGCTTATTAACAACATTAGGCTATAAGTCTTATCAAAACAGTACAGATATAGTTAATGCATTTTATGATTTTGCATCGAAAGATTTAGTAGGATCATTTAACACACTCATAAAACCGTATGCTAAAAATGCTGATAAGCGAGTCTTGCTCTATGTTAAATCTCCATATCTAACAGAGAGTTCTAAGCAGATTCCATCTATTATTAGAGATCATGAAATACCAGTTGTTACCGATGATGCGGCTGAGACGAAAGTTCAGTCTATAAGATGGTATATTGAGCAGTTATCAAACGTTCACGCCATACTTTGTGAATTCCTACCTACAAGTAGGTCTGGCTTTGAAATTCAAAACTCTAAAGCCGCTTTTATTTCTGGACTTGCTCATGGCCTCGTTTACAAACCTTAATAATCTGCGAAGAGCCATATGAAACCCCAATTGACTATCGAGACATTTTATTAAAATATAATTCTCCTAGCAGATGTGAAAATATTGTACTGCCATTTATTAAATCTTTAAGAGACAATATTGTAAAAATATTAACTACCAGAAATACTCTTGGAAGAAAAGTTAAAAACAGAAGTGAATTCTAAAACATAAATTTCGGTGATTTCATAGCAGAGAATGAGGAAGATGAACTGAGTAGCTATTTTATAGAAACTTATCTTTCCCAAGATATAAACAAAAGGAATTTAAATATCATAGTTGGTCGTAAAGGTGCTGGGAAGTCCGCGACCCTCTTATACACAAGTGAAAAACTAAGGCATGATAAAAGAAATATTGTATGCATAATAAAACCTGAAAATTTTGAAATCGATGGTTTGGTAAGTCTAATAGAAAATATTTCTGAAGAATTTGAGAAAAATTTTTTAGTAGAAGCAATTTGGAAATTTCTTATTATAACAGAAATAGCTTTGAATCTATATAAAAAACTTAAAGAAAAACCAGTTCAAAGCATCATCAAAACAGAAAGTGATTTTATCGCTTTTATTGACAAAAACAAAGATTTATATCACGATGACATATCTATAAGACTAGAAAATATAATTGAAAGGGTAAAAAACAACTTAAATGCTAAATTAAAACAACAAGATTTTAAAAATAAAATGACCGAAGCCCTTCATACAGATACTATTTACATTACTAAAAGACACCTTGTCAATATTGTTGGAAAGGACAAAAAAATAATTTTGCTAATTGATAACTTGGATAAATCTTGGCGGAGAGATAGCAAAATAATAACTGTAAGCAAGATCATTCTTGGCTTAGTAAATTCTGCTGATAAGATAGTTAGGGATATTTCAATGATAAGGGAAAACCCTATAAAGTTAAGTGTTAAGTTAAGCGTTTTCTTACGCAGTGATATTTACAAAAATATTATTCAATATGCAACGGAACCTGATAAGATAAACCCAATATGGTTAAAATGGACAGATTACGAAGTGTTTTTTAGAATAATTGAGGAAAGATTTTCTGTTTTAAACAATAAAGACGCTTCAGAACTTTGGAGCAAGTATGCAACCGCTGAAGTTGATGGTCAGGCGCTTCAAGACTTTATATTAGAAAGAATACTGCCTCGCCCTAGAGATGTTATATTTTTCTTTACTAAATCACAAGAGATTGCAATTGCACGAGGGCACAGTATGATGAATGCTGACGACTTTAAAATGCCTATTCAGAATATTCGACTTGGGTTTTTAAAAAACAATGATCGTTGAAAATGGAATAACTATTAAACAAATGGAAGATTTTATGTATGGTTTAGTTGGCTCTGACGAAATCATTTCCATTGAACAATTACAAAAAATACTTAACTGCATTTAATTAAAAGTAGAAAGCCCAGAATATTTAGAATATTTTATCGATCATTTAGTTTCACTTTCAATCCTTGGGCGTGAGATTAGTTAGATCAATTTGAGTTTGAATATGAGTTTAATTTTGGAAAAAAAAGAATAAAGTTTTAAATATGAGATTAGAAAACAGGAGGTTTAAAATTCAAAGCATTAGCATCCTTACTTGGGTATTCAATAAATGCAGATCACATAGGCTATGACCCGCTCGGGCAACGGCAGTTCTTCCTTAACCAGAACAGCGCTGGCGCGTCGGCTTTGCCGCGTGTCGCCTATCCGCGCCGGCTGTGCCGGCAAACAGGGGAAGCACAACACCCCCGTAGTGTTCATTTTCCCTGCAAACTGAACGTAAGTGGCAAATGATCTGCTGCCACGTAGGCTGCCGAGTACATAGACCAACAGTGATATGGATCAAAACTAATTATAACAGAGATCATAGCCGGCCTGAAAGAGCGCCTGGCCGAACTGGATCAGGACATCAGCGAACTGCAGGCCTATCGTGCGGAAATGGCCACGCCGTCTGTGCCGGCAAGTGTAGCGGATAATGTAGGGTGCCAAAACGCGATCCGGCCCATAGCCTGAGGCCACAATGGCGGCCAGCATGGCGGAGCGGGGATGATGGTGTTCATGCCGACAAAGGTGCCGGGGAGATAGGGATAGGACAGGGGATGACGAACTAGTTATTTTTCTTTTCCTTTATCTTTATCGACGTTCCTTTTGGTCTGCTCATCCCGAATTTTTTAAAACTTAATACGAAGATCTGTGACTAAATCTTTAATCTTTTGATCTTTGACATCGTAAATTTTATCTAATAAAGGACTGACACTTTCATCTTTATGATTTGATACAAGTTCTTCCCAAGATGTAGGATTATCTATAAATATTTGCAATTGATCATCTACACCTTGCAGTTGCAGAATTTCTTTCTCAATTACTTCTTTATGTTGATCTTCACTTATCAAAGGCAACGACTTCAGTGCAAAATGTATAGATTTTAACCACTGTCCAATTGAAAGGTAATACATCTCGCGTTCTGATATCGTATGATAAATGTGATATGAAAGGATGCTAATTGCATTATTTATTTCAATCTTCAGTCATTGAAATCCTTATCAAATCTACCTTTTAATTCTTTGAACTTTTCTTCAACATTATTTCTGGTTTCGTCAATCTCTAATTTTAATTTATCTTGTTCTGCCGATTGATCCGCCCATTGTTTTTTAAAATCTTCCTTCATCCTATCAAAATAGATGATAAAAGAGGATACCCCAACTATTGCAAAAAAACCAAAGAGGACGGTAACATATCCAATTACAAAATCTGATTCTCGACCAATTTGATCTGCTAACTGCACTTCGCCCAACTGTGGTATTTCTCAATTTCACGGAGACAAACTATCCTGAATCATGTTTTTTACCCCGTATAAGACTGAAACAAATCAATTACTCCTGTTATTCTTCCATCATTACTGGCATAAACAATATAACTAAAGATACAAAATAGAATTGAGATACCAGAAACAATCATGCTTATTACATAGCCGTGTTCTATTAGAAATTTTCTCATTATAAGATTGGGATTCGTGAAAAAACAAAATTACTTGCCAAACTACGCCAAATCCTACAAAAAAGCCTCAGACGCTTCCGTTTGAGGGCTTTTCCCTGCCTCGCCAGGTGTTTCCGCGCTCCCCTGCTGGCGCATAGGCTGCCCAACCCTTAACCCGAGCGGCGCTGGCGCGTCGGCTTTGCCGCGTGCCCCTCATCCGCGCCGGCTGTGCCGGCAAACGTACAGCAGGAGGCTATACTTTGACTTCGGCAGGCGAAATAGTGTGCGCTCACTCTTCATTGCCTGATTCGCAATCGCCCATTTTGAAAAACAGAAAATTTACCTTCTATTTCGCTGGAATATTCATTCAATACATGCATTATGAAGCGACTGCGTAGACCTTTTCATTTTCTACAAGTTTAGCAGCATACAGAAGACAAGCGAGCAAATCATCCGGTTCGAGGAACGGATAATCTTCTTGTAGTTCCTCAAAATTTAATCCTCCCGCCATTGCTTTTAGCAGGTGTTCAATGGTAAGGCGTGTACCCCGAATAGTAGGCTTGCCGAGCATGATAGCGGGGTTGACGGTAATACGTTCTAACAAGATATTATTGTCTGATATAGGATGCATGGTTCTGAACATTTAGTACAAAAATACAAAGAACCAGGCGTTTGAAGATGAATATATCTATTGCTTCACCCTCGCTGGCGCATAGGCTCTCCAACCCTTTCCCCTCTCAGCGCTAGCGCGTCGGCTTTGCCGCGCCGACAAACGCACAACACAATACTTTCGCCCTCTCCGAAGTTACTTCACGTGTTTTTGAGATGTCACCCACTCCTGCGTCGCGGATGACACCTCAAAAACCGGAATGCTCCTGCAAACCGGGAATGGCTGGAAACAAAAGATCCTGATGATGTCAGAAACAATCCTTCAAATTAAATTTCCATGTATGAAGCGTTTCATTTGTACACTCCTGTCCCTGCTTCCGCTAACCATTTCGGCTCAAGCAATGGCTGATACCACAACATTCAGGGATCCTGCAAACTATAGCACCGCGGTGGAGTATTATTTAAAAAAAATAGAAACAGGCGATGCGGGACCTGACAATTTTTACCAGGCAGCCTGTTATTTTTCATTGCTGAACAACTACGATAAGGCTTTCAATTGTTTAAAAGAGGCCGTCAAAAGAGGTGCAAAGGGGGGAAGATGTAATTACGGACACCGACTTCGATATTTTAAAACAGGATTGGAATAGATGGAATGAAGTGGATGCCTTGTTAAAAGCACAATATTTTGAACGCAATCCGGGGATTTCAAAAGTAGATCTTGGTTATGAACTTTGGCTCATGTGGATAGAAGATCAAAGGTACCGGACCTTAAAAAAGAACTATAAACTAGAGGGCCGGCCCATTACTGATATAGAAAAACACAACAAACATTTATCAAGGCTAAAGGAAATTGTTGAAAATACCGGCTGGCCAAAATACAGCGAAGTTGGAATAGAGGCGGGCGATGCTGTATTTTTTATCTTTCAGCATGATGATGCAAAAAACATGAACAATGTGTTGCCTGAGTTTATTGCTGTTGCAAAAGCGGGTGAAGCGGATATCAAAAAGGCGGCTATGATGATCGACAGGTATTTAGCATATACCGAACACCTGCAAATTTATGGAACCCAGGCATTTCGAAAAATAGAGCCGGGGCAAAATCGAAATGATATTCCTTTAGCATTGTATCCGATAGCAGATGAAGAAAACCTGATAAAAAGGCGAGAGGCCATTGGTATGGTCGACTTTTTGGAAAATTGCGAAAGATTGGGTGTCGAGTATATACCTGTGCAAAAGCGAAGCGATTATAAAGCCATTGCAATCAAGAAAAAATGGATTAAGGCAGGTTTTATATTTTGAGTTAAGTAAGAATCGTGGTTGTGCCGAGTTGTGTTAAAAGGCCCAGCATAAAATAGCGCAGCCGAAACGCAAAACCGTCGAAATAAAATTTAGATAAATCCAAATCCGTTATTCGCCTAACCTTCAAAATGCCGACCATGTCCTGGGATAAGATTTACTTCTATGGTTATGCCGCCCTACTGACGTTTTTGACTCTGGAGCCCCTGCACCAACTCTATATGGAATGCAAGATGGGATGGGTAGGCATTGAAATGGACGCAGTGGTCGCAAACGTGCCGGAACAAAAATACCGAAGCATAGTCAAGCATATGTATGTAGACGTTGGAATGGGCTATGTACCGGTGTTGATCAGTGGTCCCGATTACGCGCAAAAGCGGTTTAAGGAGGGACAAATAGTAAAGGTCAAATACCACGCTGCGTCGGGAAAAGCAACGCTGAGCGGCGAATTAAACTGGAGAATAATTTTTTCTCTTGTGTTTTTTGGTGTCCTGGCAGTAATATTTTGGATAGCCGGTTACAGAGCCGAGCCGAAAACATGAGTAAGTGAAAACGTGGTGGTATTATTTCGCCCCGGCAGGTATTCCTTATCTTCCCATTCACTCAAGCCCGGCGCCGCGCTGGTACGGGGCCACCCCCCCCCCCCCCCCCCCCGCCCCCCCCCCCCCCCGCGCGCCCCCCCGCCCCCGCCGCCCTTCCACCATTAATCCAAACGGTTAAACCCCAGACCCCCCCCCCCCCTCGCAACTTTGCCCTGACCGGCAAAAATCGTGTCCTAAAGAACCCCCTTCTCCGGATTCGCGCCCTTCGCGCCAGTAAGAGATGCTATGAGGTAAAATGGTTTGGGATGACAACAAATACGCTTTGCCCACTAATTTTCAGCCGCCTGCACCCCTTTCGTAAAATGCGAATACAGGTACACTTTTACAGGCAATGGGTCTAAGTGTTTGTAAATCAATGGTTTTACTTCCTCCCAATCCAGACCGCCGATGCCAGTTGCCAGGCGCGGAACAGCGATACTTTCCAGGTTTTCTTCCGTTATCATATTTGAAAGTTCCTTCAATGCGTGGTTCAGGTGAACCAAGGATGCTTTGCCGGGATGCGAACGCTCCGTCTGGGGCGGTTCTTGCGTAAAAAGGCTGATAACACGACTGCCCACGCCACTCCATATCCAAGCGCCGCCGGGTTTTGGGTGAAACTGGTGGCAATAATGCCTGAAGTCCTTATACATCGCCGGAAAGGTCTCGCGCAGACTCAAGGCCAATCCGCTGTCAAAATGGTCGTTCGGTGCAACGCCGTGCGCAATGGCACTAGCTTTCGACCGGGTGATATCTCCTGTTACTTCTTTAATCATACAAATTTGTTTTAATGATTGATTTTCAGTTCAAAGATGCCCGACAGGGGCAAATCTTAAAAATGACGTGTATCACCTTTAGCAATGACAATCGACGTGTTTTCGCATTTCAAAGTCAGGGTGTATGCACCCGATAACCAATAACGGATAAGCAATAACATAAGAAGGCCTACTTTTGTCGGAAAAATACCATCCACATGGGGTTTCGTTCCTTCCTTATTCGCCCGTTTGCCCAAAACATCGCCCGTTCGATAGACCGCTGGTCCTCGGATGCCATTGCCCGCCAGGAGAAGATTTTGTACCAATTGGTTGCAAAAGCGCGCGACACCGCCTTTGGTCGCGACCACCATTTTTCCGAAATTCGCAGCTATGCGGATTTTAAAAGCGCCATTCCGATTCGGGATTACGAAGATTTAAAAGGCTATATCGAACGTATTAAAAACGGCGAAAGCGACGTGTTATGGCCCGGAAAACCCGCTTATCTGGCTAAAACATCGGGTACCACGTCCGGCGTGAAATACATCCCGATGAGCAAGGAAAGTACGCCGCTGCACTTCGGAACGGCCCGCAATGCCGTGTTCAACTATTTTGCCCGCACCGGGAAGGGCCAATGGCTCGACGGTAAAATGATCTTTCTTTCCGGCAGTCCCGAACTCGACGAAGTGGCGGGTATCCCCACAGGACGCCTGAGCGGCATTTCCAATCACCTGGTGCCGGGCTGGCTGCGCACCAACCAGTTGCCTTCCTGGAAAACCAACTGCATTGAAGACTGGGAGGAAAAACTGGAACAGATTGTCGAGGAAACCAAAAACGCTGATATGCGCCTGATCTCGGGCATTCCGCCCTGGGTGCAGATGTACTACGAGCGCCTGCTGGAACGCACCGGCAAACGCACGATCCTGGAAATATTTCCGAACTTTTCGGTGTTTGTATACGGCGGTGTCAATTTTGAACCGTATCGCGCCAAACTGGAAGAACTCGTGGGCGGTCCGGTGGACAGTGTGGAAACCTACCCTGCTTCCGAAGGATTCATCGCATTCCAGGACTGTTTCCCCAGCCAGGGCCTGCTGCTGAATGTAGACGCCGGTATGTTTTTTGAATTTGTGCCGGCGGATGAAATTATGAACGATCTTCCCACCCGGCTTTGGCTGAAAGATGTGGAAATCGGCGTGAATTACGCGGTCATTTTGCACACCAATGCCGGCCTTTGGGGTTACAACATCGGCGACACGGTGCAGTTTGTCAGCAAAAACCCCTACCGGATTGTTGTCAGCGGACGGGTCAAACACTTTATCTCTGCTTTTGGCGAACACGTCATCGGCAAGGAGGTGGAGGAATCGCTGCTGCCGGTCGCAAATGCCGCCGGTGTGCGTATTGTGGAGTTTACCGTAGCGCCGCAGGTGAACCCGCCGCAGGGCGGATTGCCTTACCACGAGTGGTTTATCGAGTTTGACAACGCGCCTGCCGATTTGGAGGTTTTTGCCATGCTGGTGGATGTGGCCATGCGCAAACAAAATATCTACTACGACGACCTGATTGCAGGCGGCATCCTGCGCACCCTGAAAATCACGGCGCTGAAACGCGACGCTTTCCGGGAATATATGAAATCGCAGGGCAAACTGGGTGGGCAAAACAAGGTGCCGCGCCTGTCAAACGACCGGAAAATAGCGGACTGGTTTGAAAACTGGAAATGAGTTTTTTTACTACATAAGTAGGTGTGCAAAATTAGTTTTGCTTAAATTCTTTACAAATGATTAAGTATCAACACGGATAACTGATAACTAATAACCGATAACTACTTATGAACAGAATCCTATTCCTCCTGCTCTTCATTCCCGCCGGGCTTTTTGCCCAAACACCTCCTTTGTTCGTAGCAGATCAGACCTTCCGGCTTGAAGGCGTCAGCGAATACCTGTACGCTTTCGCCGAAGGCGATCAGGTGCATCTGTACGTACAAGAGCTGACCGGCAAAAAAATCAGGGCCGTCGAATTTTCCGAATACCCGGACTACCCTTTGTTCCGGGCATACGATCTGGATTCTGTGCTGACCAAAACCATCACGATTCCCAAAACCGGCATTTACCTGCTGCGTTTTCAGGAAGTTGGAATGAATAAAAAAATTTGCCGCTTCACCCTGCACCGTACGGCCGCCGGTCCAGAATCGGCGCGTATGAATACCCGTGTGGGCTGGGATATTCGTGAGAATCCACAGTTTCGGGTAGGCAAACGCAGTGTACAGACCGGTAAAAAAACCGAAGTGATGTCGCTGGGCGGCCAGGTGACCGTAGCAGCCAGCAAATTTTTTACTAAAAAACCTGTGAATGCCTACCAGTTTACCCTGCCACCCAATACCCTGCAATGGGCTTATCGAATCTCTGTCGGACAGGCGGTCACCGAGGCCCGGCGACAGGATGCGGACAAACTGAAATCGATGTTGCAATCCGGCGCCGTCAAAATCATGGGCATACAACCTCAAACGGCCCTGGCGGCATTTGCACTCGGCATGGCCATCGACATGACGGTCACCACCGGCGGCGAAGACGTGGACTACGCTTTGGTAGACTGGAACAACTGGCAACAATTTGCCAAAAATGAAAACTACAACGCCTATATGCAGCAAACGGGCATGAGTGTCGATGTACAGCGCCGATACTCACCGCTGGAAGGCACCTTCTTTTTTGCGCTGCGCAGCGATAACTGGCTGGACGACATCAATGTAACGATTGATATTGAGGCGGTTACGGAGATACCGTTGTTTGAAACGGAGATTTTTTTGGAACCATTTAAGGGATGAGAAGGATGAGGATTGAGGAATGAGGAATGAATACAGCCACTCTAATAAATAATCCTAGTTCCGTCTTCGAGTGGCTGTAATCATTCCCTCATCCCTCATTCCTCATTCCTGATATGGCTCCAATTCCAAGCCTTCCCGTTCACTCAGCCTGACAAGAATCCTTTTGCTCCCAAAATCCAGCAGCACCGCATCATTGTGGTACAACCCCGCTTCATTGCGGGAAAGATGAATCGCTTCCAGCACTTTCCAGGCAACGCCCTCCCAGAGCGGTTGCGCAACTGCCGATACCCGCTGAATCAGTACCTTCCCGTGCAGTTCCTGAAGTTGCCGGGCGGTGTTTACCAGCGATTCGGCATGGATGAGTCGGATGGCTGCCGAATCTTCGCCGGAAGAAAGCATCAGCGATTCGTTGGATTCAAACAGCAGTTCCAGTGCGTATAAAAACCGAAGCGGAATGCCGTCCTCCGTTTCCGCCTGGTTCAGCCAGAGATAATAATTGACATCGACAAGTGTCTGGTTTTCAAAGGATTGAAATATTTCAAGTTCCTCCATCCGAAAACAATCGGGCGGCGTCGGGTCGTCGGTATGGCTGTGATTTTCCATAAGTAAAAGGGCGAAATTGCAAAGGTATTTCGTCAGGTTGATGAGGGTTGATAAAAAGGTTTATAAAAGTTGATAATCGTCGCTGAAAGTGTTGGTTCTCCCCATTTTGAGCGGCTGTATTATCAACCCTCATCAACTTTTATCAACCCTCATCAACTTAAAACACCAACTCCCCCCTCCTCAGCCACTCATTCGTTTTCAAAATAGCGATCATGGAAAGTGCATCTGTAATCTCGCCGTCCATGACCATCTCGACCACCTCGGCAAAAGGCAGACGGCGCAGGTTCAGGTCTTCCGTTTCTTCCGGAGATGCAGCGCCGAAGATCAATTCCTGGGCCACATAGGCCACGCCGTATTCGTCCGTTACAGAGTTGGAGGTGTGCATTTCCAGCAAGGGTGTCCAGCGCAGGGCAGTAATGCCGGTTTCTTCCAGCAATTCGCGTTGCGCAGCCTCCAGCGGCGAGGTGCCGTGCGGGCCGCCGCCTTCTGGTATTTCCCAGGAATATTGCTCCAGCGTATAGCGGTATTGTCCGACCAGCCAGGTATAACCTTCGCGGTCGAGCGGCACAATACCGGTCGCCACATTTTTAAAATGCACCACGCCGTAAATGCCCGCCCCGCCCGAAGGATTGGTTACTTCCCGGTGCGTGATCCTGATCCAGGGGTTGTTGTAGGGTTCGTCGATCCGGTGGGTTTTCCAGGGATTGGGACTTTGGTCGGGGTGCTGTTTCGTAAATTCAAACATTTTTTTAGGTGTTTGATGTAGGGTGTTTCGTGTTTGGAATGCAAACCATCAACTTTGTGAGACTTCCACCACCACGTTCATGTTTTCCAATTGAATATCGCCAAAATAAGTGGCCGTAGCAACGTCAGCCGCATCCCTGCCATACGCTAAAATGACCCTGCCGCCTGTCACAAATGGTTGGGTGGCATCAAATGTGTACCACCTGTCATTCAGATACGCCTCAAACCAGGCGTGCATATCCATGGGTTTCAGTTGATACAGATAACCCGTCACAAAACGCGCGGGAATATTGATACTGCGGCAAAGCGCAATGGCCAGGTGCGACATGTCGCGGCAAACGCCGTGCTGGGCGCTCAAGGTATCCAATGCCGAAGTGGAGGACGTGCTGTGATTGTATTCGTATTTGATATGCGCATATACCCATTGCCGGATGGCCTCTACCATCTGGTAGCCATTCATATAGTCCTGCACAATTTCAAAGGCTTTCCAGTTCAATTTGTCGGATTCGCAAAAGCGGCTGGGCAGCAGGTAAATCAGCGTATAGTCGGGCAGATGCTGGATCAGGGTGAAATTTGCGTCAGTATCCATCTCCGCATTTTCTTCGGTTTCCACCAACGCGCTGGTACTGATCGAAAATTTTCCTTCGGGCGCAATGAACCGGTGACAGTAATTGCCATAGTGGTCCACATACTCTGTCATCGGCACCTGCGGGGTCATTTCTAAGGATTCATAAACGACAGACTGCGACAATCCACCGTGAAGCCGTAAAAGTAAAATGAACGGGGTTTCAAAACGCGCGTTATATTCGAGTAAACAGTCAACTTTTAATCTCATTGATACATGGCGGAATGATGTGATGATATGTGAAAAGTTGGTTTTTTACTGCTCCAAAGTTATGCTGGAATATTGTCTTATGTATGCCTGAAAATTTAACATTGCCAAATGGATGTATTTTTTCCTTTGCCAGACAGATATTAAATAATACATCAAGACAAAGTGCTTTCAAATGCTGGAAACCTTCACTACTGAATTCGAGACCATCCGGCCCCAACTGCGCTCCTATATCCTGCGCATCACCGCCAGCGTTGCGGATACCGAGGATATTGTACAGGAAACCTGGTTTAAAGCCAGCCAGAACCAGGCCTCCTTTCAGGGCAATTCTACCCTGAAAACCTGGTTGTTCGCCATCGCCTCCAACCTCGCCAAGGACCACCTGCGCCTCAAAAAACGCTGGACGGAAGACTGTACCGACATTTGCAGGCAGGCCGCACTGGGCAATCGCGCTTTTTTTGAAGAGGCCATGAATATTCGTATGAATGCTCCACAGGGTCATTTCGAGATACAGGAGCATATTGCGTTTTGTTTTACCTGCATTGCCAAATCGCTTCCGCTCGAACAACAGATCGCGCTGTTACTCAAGGAAGTGTATGAATTTAGAGTCAAGGAAATCGCCGAGATCATGTCCCTGTCCGAAGCCATGACCAAGTACTATCTCCACACGGCGCGCAGTAAAATGATCGAGGTGTTCGACCGCCGCTGCGCCCTCATCAACAAGGAAGGCGTCTGCCACCAGTGCACCGAACTGAACGGCATTTTTAACCCCAAACAAAACGCCCAGGAGGAACTGGCGAAAATAGATATGGCCCGCGCCGCCGAAAGTGGAGACAAAGAGCACCTGTTCGACCTGCGTATGCAGGTGTTACGGGGCATCGACCCGTTTGAGTCGGGCGCTGCGGCATTGCAGTTGCACCATCTGGAGCATAACCGGAAGGTGATGGAGGGGTATTTGTAAAAAAAACGGATTCCCCCTATCATTTCCCTCCGCTCTACCGTCGAAGCATAAAACATTTCACAACCATGAAAAAATTTTTAATGCTCTTCCTCATGACAATTCCTACATTTGTTTCCGCACAAAACACCCCGGCTACCACTATTCGCAAAACATTCAGCCGAACAACGTCCGTCAGCACCGTCATCAAAGCCGATCCTGCCCTTGTCTGGGCGCTGCTGACCAACGCCGCCGACTACAAACGCTGGAACTCCACAGTCGTTTCTATAGAAGGCGATATTGCGCCGGGTGAAAAAATCCGCTTAAAATCGACACTGGATCCGAAACGCACGTTTAAACTGAAAGTAAAAACATTTGAACCCGAAAAAAACCTGGTCTGGGGCGATAGCAAAGGTAACCGCACATACACCCTGACCCCGAACGGCGACGGAACCGTAGCGTTTTCCATGATGGAGAAAATCGGCGGTCTGATGTTTCCGATGTACGCGAAATACATACCGCCCTTCGATGCTTCATTCGATCGTTTTGCTGCGGACTTGAAAATGGAAGCGGAGAAGATTGGTAAGGAATGATGAATGATGAATGATGAATGAATTTGACCTTGACAGATAAAGCAAAGGCCTTCCCATCAGAGACACCAGATTTTGTTACAAATGCTTCATTACCAAACGGATAACCAATAACAAATAACTGATAACCAACAATGGAAAAAGGAACAAAAGAAAATCCCTGGGAACTGAAAACAGCGCCCGGCACCTCGGAGTACACGATGTACCGCGATGAAGAAAAAGGTATACTTGTTTGCAAGGTCGGCACCACCACCCTACATTACGATCTGCGCTGTATCGAAGACCTGATTACAATGTTAGAGGAACATGGCGACTGGATGGATCTCGGCGCTGCCGACGAAGGCAAAGAGCCCAAACTGGGTACCGTAGAAGCCTGGGGGCGCTCGTTGAAAAATCCGGTCGGTGGCTGGTACGGTCTGAAAAAAGGATTCCGCGGGCGTTTCGGCATGTATGTTCCGCCCTTGCTGGAGGAATTGGGACTGGTGGAACTGGAGCACAATGCGAAGAACAACCGGGTAAGGGCTAAATAAGGGATGAGTTATGAGTTATGAGTTATGAAATGCCCGCGCGTGATGTTGGAATTCCAGCGCTCGGTTTCATTCCTCATCCCTCATTCCTCACTTATCATCCCTCATAACTTTTCCATCAGCCATTTTTTCTCCGAAACAGCCTTTTCCTGTTGAATCGCAGTTCTTAATTCGATTTTTTGGTCAGGAGTAGCAGAAGCCAGTTTTCGGGTAAAGCGGATAAAATTGACATAATTGGCGCGGTGGTAACTGATTTCCTTGTGCCGTTTCAGGAAAATCTGCATGGCATCGAGGTGGGAATGCAGCGCGTCGAAAGCGCCGATATTGAACAGGATTTTGGCGGCCAGGGTCTTCGAGGCCAGTGCAGCCAGCAGGTCTTCCGACTCCGAATGTTGTAGCAACAACAGCGCGGCATCGTAATTTTTCATTTCGTACTCCCAGCGCGCCAGGTTGAAATGGTAGTTGCTGTCCCGGTATTTCGGCTCAATAAAAGCGCGAAATTCATCCAAAAAGGCGCGCACCCAAGCGAGTTCGCCCAGCAACAAACCCAGCGCAGCGGCATTGCGGTAGGTGAACCGCGACAAAACGCCATCCACTACAAATACTTTTTTTTCAAAACCGGCCCGGTACAATTCAAAACCGGCCCGCACATGCGCCTGCGAACCTTCGTTGATGCGGCGGGTACAAAAATTCAAGCCCAGCACATACAGGTCGCGCAGTTCTTCTTCGGGAAAACAAGCGCCGTGCTGCACGATTTTTTCCAGAAACCTGGCAAAACCCGCCTCGTTGTCCGGTTGAGTCAATACGATGTAACAATGGTAGTACAAATCGATGGCAGGGTATTGGAGCAGATTATCGCGCGCTATTTGTTCCAGAATAACTTCAAGCAATGAAAACTTGTATTCCGTTTTGAATACGTTCTGATGCGACAAGGCGGTGCAGATTTGACGCAGTTTCTGGGCAAAAAACCACACATCCAGGGCATCCGACATGCCTTGTACGTTGAGCGCTTCCGTGCGTTTGGTGGCTGCTTCGAAACGGAAGTTTTCCGCCAGCGCATCGTGTTTCTGCCGCAAATAGTCGGCATTGCGGAAGGGCTGCTGGTCCAGCCGCTCCTGAGCGAGCCGGATATTTTTTTGAAACAGGCCGGGCAAATTCTTTTTGCGGTAAGCAGATGCCAGTACCATGTAGCTGCCCACAGGATTTCCGGCAATGGATTTCCAGCGTATATAATCCTCGATCGCATCGGTCAGCCAACTGCCCAATAGCCGCAGCAAACGGTCGTCGAATGCTTTTTCCGGGTATATTTTTTTAAAAATAGCCGTCTTTTCGGGTATTTCGCCTTGTCTGGAAGCGACCGAACGCACAAGAATCTCGAACAACTGCCGAACATCCTCCCGGTAATTGAACCAGTCGGAACGCAAAATGATCCGAATATCCCTGATTTCTCCTGTTTCCAGCGTTTTTATGACATCAAATACCTGCATTGCCTCGGTTTTTTATTGTAAAATCTGCAATTTTTTATTTGCAATAATACATTTTTTTTGTTTTTAAAATATTGATAATCAATATTTTAAAATATCATTGAATAATTAAATTATTTGCAAATCTAAATATTTGTTTTCGCATCTGCTCACGGGTACACCTTACCTTGGACCTACAATCCATGTAAAAGTGTTTAGAGGCAATTCCATATTGCGGGTCGTATTATTCTTTGTAGCCATGCTGACAGCGCTGTCAGCGCAGGCCCAATTTCGTTTTGCGCAACAGCAGGTTCATACGAAAGGCTATTTGCTGGATGCGGACAGCGTCTGGCTGGGTACGGGCAACGGCGTGGTCAAAATGCTGCGCGATGGCAGCTTGCTGCAACGCTGGACCCGGGAGGCGTTTCCTTCCCTCCAAGGTAGCCCGAGTGTGATCACCAAGGACAACCAAGGACGCCTGCTGACCTATTCCGATTTCTGGGGCATCCGGCGTTTCGACGGCACGGACTGGGAAACCATCACTGATCCGTTTACGCCGGTGATCGGTCCACTTTCGTTTTTCGATATGGTGGTGGATGACCAAAACAGGATTGTGCTGGGTGGCGGCGGTATGTTCATTTACCGACAAAACGGTACTGCCTGGGAACAAATCCCCTTGCCCTTCGTAGCCAATCGTTTGAAACGGGGCCCCGATGGCGATTTGTGGATCAACGGTGGGGGCCTGGTGGCGCGTTACAACGGCGTCAACTGGACCACTTCGGAAGTCAGCCTACCCAACAAACGGTTTTGTTTTGATTTTACCTGGGACACCAACGGCGATCTGTTTGCCATTTTTTACCAGCAAAATTTCAATATTCCGGAAATATGGAAATTTCCGCAGGGCGATCTCGACCAGCCGGAACTGGTCGTGGCCATCCCCGAATATGCCCAGTCCGGCAATCCGCCCATATTTTATGCCGAGTCCATTGCCATAGACGCCCAGGGCCGTATCTGGCTCGGTATCGCCGGCTTCGACTTCAATTTTATCCGCCGCGACGGCGATACCTGGACCGAACTGGGCGGCCATACCAACAGTCCTTTCCCCCTGTTTGCCTACTCGGAATCACGCATGACGCCCGATCCCGATGGCTCCATGTGGATCAGCAGCCGCATCAATGCCGACCCTTTGTACCGATATGCCGACGATACGGGCTGGCAGGCGTATGAAAACAGTTTTTCGGAAATGGGTTATGCCGGGGCGGTCGGTATGGATGGAAAAATCTACTTTGGCGGCCCTCGTTTTATAGGCAGTTACGACCCTGCGACGGATCAATATCGACACCAGGCGCTCGGCGCTAACGGGACCGTACACGATATGACCGTTTCGCCTTACGACAGCACGGTATATGCCGCCACGGAAACTGGCCTTTGGGCCTTTGACGGGCAGGACTGGGATGTCGCATTACCGATAAACTACCCGGCATCTGCCGTAGTGAACGTGGAGGTCGCGCCGGATAACAGCGTGTGGGCTGTAGTGATTACCAGCAACGGACAGACCCTTGAAGGCTCCCTCGCCGTGCGCGCTTCCGGCGGCAACTGGCAGCATATTCCCCTCCCAACAACAACGTCCGGGCTGGCGATCACGCCTGATACCGCCGTCTGGCTGCCGGCATTCGACCGTATTTACCGGTATAAAAACGGCACAATCACGGTTTTTGATTCCATAACAACGGGGTATCCATTTACTGAAATAAGCAGCCCGATTTTTCATCTTGAAACAGACCGCAAAGGCCAGGTCTGGACCTTTATTCAAAACGTCGGTCTGTTGCGTTACGATGGTGTGCAATGGACTGTTTTTTCAAAGGAAAATTCCGGTCTGTACAGCAATTACGGCCTCCACAGGATGAAGATAGACGCCGGGGGCGATCTCTGGCTCAGTTTTGCGGACAATGGAACCAGCCAACGCGCACTACAGGTTTTTAACGGCAGCAACTGGCGCAGTTTTTTTCATTACAACAGCAATATCAGTTCCTACGCTATAACCGCCATTGCAGCCGGGCCGGACGGGCAGATGTGGTTTCACAGTACGTATGATTTTTTCTCGTTCAAATGGTCGCCCAGCTGGCTTCGCGGCCAATTGCGCCGCGATACGAACGGCGACTGCCTGCCCACTGCGCCCGAGCCGCCGCTGCCCCGGTGGATTGCACGCGCCATCAACGCATCGGGCGAAAAATCGTATTCGATTACCAACCCTGACGGGCAGTATGAACTGAACCTGGACAGTGGCGCGTACACAGTGCAATTATTACCGCCTGCTTCGGTCTGGGGCGATTGTGACGGTGCACAAACGCTTAACCTGGGCCAGGCAACTGCCGACACAATCGATTTTGCAGGGGAAAGCCTCTCCGATTGCCCGCTGATGAACATAGAACTCGACGTTCCTTTTTTAAGGCGTTGTTTTTCAGCCCGGTACCAGCTGCGGTATTGCAATTTCGGGACGGCGGCGGCCAGCCAGGCGATCGTCGATCTGGATATTCCCCCGGAACTGGAAGTACAGGCACTCAGCCTGCCGTACGATGTGTTGTCTCCGGGAAAAATCCGGGTTGCGCTCGGCGACGTAGCGGAGGGTATTTGTGGCAGTTTTACCCTGGATGTGCTACCGGCTTGCGATGCGCAACTGAGCGCCTCCGTCTGTGTTCAAGCCCATATTTCACCCGACACCCTTTGCCAGGGCAGTCCGGGCTGGTCGGGCGCCGACCTGCATGCTTCGGCGGAATGCACCAGCGATACCGTCTATTTTTTGCTCCAAAACAAGGGCTTCGGCGATATGATCCAGGCGCTGGATTACGTCATCATCGAAGATGAGGTCATTATGCGCATCGCCCCGGTACAAATTCCTGCGGGCGACTCCGTAACCATCGCTTTCCCGGTGAGCAGCAGCTACCAGCGTATCCAACTGCCCCAGGAACCCGGCCACCCGTATCCCGGATTGGTCAGCGCCGCCGTGGAGGCCTGCAACGGGCAGCCTTTCAGTTCTTTTGTTGCGCAGTATCCTTTTGACAACCCATCGCCGTTTTACACACAAACCTGCGCGGTCATCAAAGGTTCGTTCGACCCCAACGATAAATCCGCCACGCCGGAAGGTGTGAAAGCCGAGCATTACATCTGGCCGCGCACGGAACTGGATTACAAAATCCGTTTTCAAAATACGGGAAATGACACGGCATTCACCGTGGTTATCCGCGACACTTTGCCGGACTGGCTGGATGTGGCGACGTTCCGATCGGGCGCGTCCTCCCATGCCTATGAATGGGACATCAGCGGCCCGGGTATTTTGACTTTTGTTTTCGATAATATTATGCTGCCCGATTCGAATGTGAATGAAGTGGCTTCGCACGGTTTTGTGGCGTTCAAAATAACGCCGGCAGACAGTACGCCGCTGGGCACTCTGCTGGAAAACAGGGCTGGTATTTATTTCGATTTCAACGATCCGATTATTACAAATACCGTATTTCACACGGTGGATACGGGCTTTTTGGCCTATAATATGGTGGATGCGGTGTTGGAAACCAGTGCATCGTCTTTGTTGTCGGTTTTCCCCAATCCTGCGGTTGATTGGATACGGGTTTCCATGCCGGGCCATTTTTTCAAAAGCGGAGCTGTCCGAGTGTCCGACGTTTACGGCAGGATGCTGATGCAGCAAAAGTTTCAGGGAGACAGTGTGGTACTGCGGCGAAACGAGCTGCTACCCGGCGTGTATGCATTGGAAGTTTTTGATGGTAAGGTTTGGGTTGGAGCGGGACGAATATGCTGGTATTGAGTGGGGTTTAGGTGATGTCTGGTTGAGCGCCGTAGAGAAATGGAACACGGATGGAAGGGATGTGACACGGATTAAAACGGATTTTGAAAATACCCTGCTCGCGCGAGGCTCTGCCCATTGGTGTCTGGAACCTTAAAAATGCCCGGGAATTAGGGCGGCCACAAGGGCCGCCCCTACCAAATCAGGCTTTTGATCTGCAATTTGCCAGGTTTTTATGTTTTGTTGTAGGGGCGACCCTTGTGGTCGCCCACAACTCAAAGTTCCTGCAGAGCCTTGCGCAAGCAAGTAACGGATGAGACACGGATTAAATTTCAGCAAACCCCTGATTATCAACACGAATAACGAATAACAAATAACCACAAATGACAAAACAACTACTTTTTGCCCTTTTCGCCTTCTTTTTTACCCAAACAAGCTACGCGCAGGACCTCATCTGGGCAAAAGGTTTCGCCTGGTTTTCGCCGCACATGTCGACCACCGTAGATGCCGAGGGCAATCTTTACCTGGCCGGCATAGACCTGGGCAATCACGATATTGATCCGGGGCCTGCCGTTTGGGCTATTCCCGGACCTTCGAACAAGGCCGTCGGTTTTGTGGCCAAATTTGACCCCACAGGCCAACCCCTCTGGCTGCGCAGCGTAGGAGCGCCCGATGCAGGCATGCTTTTCACTGGACCGGCGGCTACGGGCAACCCCGGCAACCACAATATCGAGGTTGGTCCGGACGGATATGTACATGTCTTGTTTAGTGTACAAAATACCACCAGTGGAAAGTTGTTTATCTATCCCGGCCAAACGGATACGATTAACACAGACGCCTCCGATGTGTTGCTCACCTTCGATCCGGCGGGCGATTTTGTTTTTGCAGAGTTGATTTTTGGCAGCAGTACCTGCCGAAGCACCGATTTTTATGTGCATCCCGACGGGCGGGTGACGGTGGTGGGCTTTTTCGAAGGCAGCCTCTTCCCCAGGTAGCGCATCCAGGTTGCGGGTGAGCGCCGGGCAGACCGACGGTTTTATTTACCAGTACAACCCCTTTAATTACAACGTGATGGAGACGCGCAGTCGGCGCATTGGTGGCGCTCAAAAGGATTACTGCTACGGGATTGCAGGCGATCCGGCAGACAATCTGTTTGTGGGTGGAATGTTTTTCGGCGACTGCGATGTTGATCCGGCGGACGATGAATCGTTTTGGCTTTTCCTGCAAAATGGGCAGATTCACAATGGATACCTGATGAAATGCGACGATGATCTGGATTTTCAATGGGCGCAACGCATCCAGACCGGTGGTAACCTGCCCCCTCGCATCGAAACGGACGCCGCAGGCAACGGCTATATTTCCACGCATGTTACGGGGGGCGTACAAGTGTATCGATATAGTCCGACCGGCAATTTGGACAATGGCTACGATCTCGGTGAAAATACCCTCGGCGCTTCGGCGCTGGAACACCTGCAATACCGGGTCGACGAGGCGGGCAACCTGCATTGCTGGCGGCCTGAACCGAGTGCAACGCACGACCTGTACGACGCCGTTTACAGAAAAATAGATGGAGAAACAAGTGAACTATTGTCGGAATTGCGCTTCCCCGCCACCAAATGGTCGGCTGGTCTGTCGTTGACGGTCGACGCTTTGGATAATGTCTTTCTAACAGGTAGTTTTGAAGGCATTATCGATCTGGATCCCGGCTCGGCCGAGCAGATTTATGCAGCGGTCGCCCCCTACCCGCAGCGGTTGTTCTGGGTCAAACTCAATGAAAAATGCCCTACGCTCGGCCTGAAATTTTTAGATGTAGCGCCGGTAGGTTGCGATGCCGACGGCACGGCGCGGGCGGTGGCATTCGGCGGTACTGCGCCCTACACGTTTGAGTGGCAGACGCAACCGGCGCAGGTGGATTCGGTAGCACAGTTTACACAAAGTGGCTACTATACCCTGCAAATGACCGATTCTGCGGGTTGCCTGCGCCGCCGCCAGCTGTGGATAGACGGCGTGCCCGACAATACCCCGACGCTTTTCGATCTTGAAACCCGGCCCATTTTTGCAACCGAATTCCGCCCCGGTTTTTCAAACAGCATCTTTTTCAGTGCGGCCAACCGGGGCTGCAATCCGGTAGACGGAACGGTAAAAATAGCGCTCGATCCGGCACTCCAGTATTTGTCGGCGCAACCGCAACCCGATGCCATCGTGGGCGACACCTTGATCTGGCTCCGCCCGCAGTGGGATTTTGACAGCCCTTTGCAGGTCGCCATTCAAACATACCTTCCCGCCATCGCCGTGCTCGGCAATCTCATTCACCTGCGCGCATGGTCCGAAACGTCCGGCGAACCCTCGCTTTTCAACAATGTTCAACTGTTGAGAGATACCATCATCGGCTCTTACGATCCCAATGATATCTCGGCTGCTCCGGCGGGCGCTTGTGCAGAACAAGCCATTTTACCGACTCAAAAACTAACCTATTCCATTCGTTTTCAGAACACCGGCACGGCTTCGGCCATCAATGTGCGCATCCTCGACACCCTGCCTGCCGAACTCGATCTCAATACCCTGCGCGTGCTTGCGGCCGGCCACGCGATGGCGGTCGAGCGCCTGGATTCCTCGACGCTGGCCTTCGTTTTTGACAACATTCATTTGCCGGATAGTTTTTCCAACGAGGCAGCCTCGCATGGTTTTGTGCAATTTGAAATAGCGCAGAAGCCCGATGTTCCACTCGGCACACCAATCAACAACCGGGCGGCGATTTATTTCGACTTCAATGCGCCGGTGATTACAAACTCGGTTTTCAGGACCATTGCGGATCTTCTGCCGGAATGCCCGGATGTCATATCAACTGCTTTTTTGGGCAAAAACACGGATTTATCCATTTTACCCGAATCCGGTTTCCGCAGGCGCAGCGCCTTCTATCGTCCTGGAAAACGACTATATCGGCCAGGTAAAAGTGGAAATTTTAAGCCTGGACGGACGTATGTTAAACACGTTTTTTTTAGAAAAAAACGAGCGAAAAGTTACCCGGAAACTGCCTGATTTTCCGTATCTTGATAGGGCGCCGGCGATAGCATGGATCGTTCGGGTTTCGGATGAACAGTACGTCGAAACAAAGTTTATCCTGAAACTATAACCTTTAAAAATCAATTACTTATGAAAAAAATTGTCTTACTTTCTCTCGTTTGCCTGACCGCATTCGGGCTTTCGGCTCAGTCGCGTTTTCCAGATCCCGACACGGGTAAATGGGGTTATTGGGACCAGGAATGGAACATCATAATTCCGGCCATTTACGATGAGGTGCAGCCCAATTTCGACACCATAATGGCAGTGAAAAAAGACGGCAAAATGGGCGCCTGCTGCGGCTGCGGTGCTGAAGCCAAACGCCTCGTGCTAGCCATGCCGAAGTGGACCCCGGGAAAGAAAAACGGGAAACCGGTGCGGGTGGAGTACACGATGCCTGTGCGGTTTAAGTTGGAGTAAAATAAAACAGCCCGCGAAAAAGGTTATCGTCGCTGGCGCGAGGCGATGCTATTATTTTTACATAAAAAACTGACAATCAAAATAATATGAAAAATCAACCTTCCCTTCAAAGTCTCCTGCGCTTTATACCATTCTTATTGATCTGCATCTTTTGTACGCAACACCTCTCCGCCCAGCTCAGCTGGCAACGTATGCCCGGTCCGCCCGGCGGATTTTCATTCGGCTCTTTTGCCGTAGGCACAGGCGGAAAATGGCTGCAGCGCGGCTCCATCATCGGTGTGCATGAAAGCGCCGACGGCGGACAAAACTGGCGCTGGAATGCGCTGCCGACTTCGATTCACACGGAAGCGGCCCTGCACATTGCTGTCGACGGCCACTTGTGGTTTTTCAACCGGGATGAGGTACTACATTCCGCCGATAACGGCCGCAACTGGGCGGAAGCAGAAGCCGATAGTTCCCTATGGATCGAAAACGATTTCCTGGCAACACTTATGCTCGATAGTGCAAACATGCTCGGCGCAAAAGGCACGGGCATTGTGCGCAGTACCAATCTCGGAAAGACCCTCACCACGGTATTTCCGGTAGCGGGCGGCCTCAACGCGCTGGCTTACAACCCCGCCAACGGGCATATATTTTCCTGGAAAACCGCGCCGGTGGCCGGTCAGATCAATAAAATATACCGCAGCACCGACGGCGGGCTGAACTGGAGCATCTGGGAAAACGACCCGCTCACAACGGGCAGAACGATCAACCGCATGGTATTTGCCCCCAATGGCTCTGTGTTTGTCACCACCGATCAACTGATGCTGCGCAGTACCGACGACGGCGCTACTTGGACGCAGACGACCATGCGCGCCGCAGATGCTGCCGTTACCCTAAGCGGCCGTGTCATGATTGATTCTTTATACGCCGGACCGCCCCATCGGACGTATTACTCCGACGATAATGGCGACACTTGGTATCCCGCTGCCAATGGATTGATGTCCAGGTTTAACGTGATGCCCGATGGTACCATCTTTGCCGAATACAATTTCAGCGGCTTATACCGCAGCAACGACAACGGCGATTCCTGGCAGTTTTCGGCATTTGGAATCAACCACCACACGAGGCCCGTGACCTTGCATTTTTACCCCGACAACGGATTGGTTGCCATTACGCAAACCGGCGTTTTTTACAGCCCGAATGCCGCTACCAATTGGGAAATCCGGTACAATACCCTGGACCAAATGGAAACATCCGTTCAGGCAACCGTTTTGCCCAACGGCACAATTTGTTGCGTTTTTGATAATAAAATCATGCGCAGCACCGACCGCGGCATCAGCTGGACGGAAATCACCCCAGCCGGTATTCCGGCCGGCAGTTCATACATCACCATCCGGCAAGTAGACGGAGTGCTTTTTGCCACAGGCGATGACGTTATGTTCCGCTCGGAAGACGAAGGGAATAGCTGGCAAGACCTGGGTGCTACACAGATCAACCCGCCGGCTATGGCTGCCGACGGTACATTTTGGGCCTATAACTACGGCAGTACGCTTCAAAAATCGACCGATCGCGGCCTCACATGGACACCTGTCAGCACGCCCGTTAGTAATCAGCACAAAATTTTCCCACTGCCTAGCGGCGCCCTGCTGTTGCTCGGCGGCGGAAAAATTCACCGAAGTGTCAACAACGGCGCGAGTTGGACTACCACGAACCAGACCTACATGACCAATGTCGGTACCACCTTAGTCAATTCAGCAGGGCATCTGTTTGTGGTCGGCAACCAAATTGGGGACCTGCTGCTGATGTCGGTCGACGATGGCCAAACCTGGCAGTTTATGAATACGCCGCAAAGCTACTGGGCCGACTATTATGTATTTATGGCGCCCGACGAACGGTTCTGGTTTGCCAGCGGCGACGGTGTGTGGCGCACCGGCGAGCCGAGCGGCCAGTTCCTGACCATCGGCGGTTCGGTCGGCACAGACCTGGTCGACGACTGCGCCCTGGCTTTTTCCGAGCCGCGATTGAGCCGTTTTATGGTCAAAACGGTCGGCGCCAACGGCCAGACCAAATACGGCATGTCCGATGAAACGGGATATTACCGCCTGCTGTCAAAGGCCGGCGAATACCAGCTCAGCGCTATTGCGCCCAACGAACTCTGGGAGCCTTGCACCCTGCCCGTGACGGTGCCCGCAATGCCGAGTTCCGGCAATATTGGCGGTAAAAACATCGCCATAAAACCCGCAGCGCTTTGTCCGCGCCTCGAAGTAGATGTGGCGGTGCCGCTGCTGCGCCGTTGTTTCCAGACCAAAATGGCGGTGTCGTACCGGAATACAGGCACACAAGCCGCCGCCAATGCGCGTATCGAACTGGCACTCGATCCATACCTGTAAGTGATGGGCACTCCTGCGCCCATTGCGTCGCAGTCGGGCGATACGCTGGTTTTTGAACTCGGTGTCGTACAAGCCAATGCCAAAGCCACGATTTACCTCGATCTTCTGGTGTCCTGCGACGCGGCACTGAGCCAGATGCACTGCACGGAAGCTAAAATTTTTCCCGATGTGATTTGCTCGGGCTGGCAAGGCCCTGTGATGAGCACCCGCATGGAATGTCTGGGTGATTCCATTTTACTGGAAATAAAAAACACGGGTGTCGGTGATATGCCTTTACCTCGGAAATGGCAGATTTGGCGCGGCATCTGGACTAATTTTGATTCTTTGCTGGTAACGGAAGGCAATTTCCAACTCCCGGCGGGCGGCATTTTTACCAAAAAAATAGCGACTCCAGGCGATGCAACGCTGTTGTTGAGGGTACCGCAGGAAGTGGGTTACCCCTTCGGTTCGGGTTATGCGCAGTCGGTGCTGCTGCACTGCGACGACAGCGGCTATCTGCCCTACACCTACGAATACCAGGTGTACGAGCCCAGCCGCGACCAACTGTGCCTGCGCAACATCGGCTCCTTCGATCCCAACGACAAAACCGGTTTCCCGGAAGGCGTCGGGGCGGGGCATCACATTGAAAAAACGGAGCTGCTGGAATACCTCATCCGTTTCCAGAACACGGGTACGGATACGGCATTTACGGTGGTGATTCGGGATACGATTTCGCCTTTATTGAATATTGAAACACTGCAACTCGGCGCCGCCAGCCACGCCGTTCTGGTGAATGTGCGGGACTCGAACGAACTGGTCTTTTCTTTCAACAACATCATGCTGCCCGATTCCAATATCAATGAAGTCAACTCGCACGGTTTTGTAAAATATGCGATCCGGCAAAAAGCGGATAATCCCGACGGGGCAGTGATCCGCAACCGCGCGGGCATTTATTTCGATTTTAACCTGCCGGTCATCACCAATGAAACCTGGCACACGGTGGGGCTGCCGCAGGTGTCGGGTGTTTCGGATGTTGCAAACAAAAAAATACCGGGATTGCTGTGTTCGCCCAATCCGTTTTCGGAGCGTTTTTGGGTCACTCTAAGTGAGGTGGTGGCTTCAAGCCACCACCTCACTACGCTGGGTTTGAACCTCGAAATCACCGATGCCGCAGGGCGCGTATTGCGGCGACAGGCATTTTCGGGTGATAAAATGCTGGTGGAGCGCGGCGATTTGCCGGAGGGGATACTGTTTGTAGCACTGAAAAATGAAGCAGGTGCGGTGCTGGCAAGCGGACGGGTAGTGGCGATTAAGAAATAACCCCCCTGCTCGCGCGAGGCAGAGCGGGCAAATCTCAGGGAATAGTTTTGCTTAAATTCTTTACAAATGATTAAGTATCAACACGGATAACCAATAACTAATAACCGATAACTAATTATGGGAAAATACATTATTGCACTGTCCTTTTTGCTCTTGGTTGCGCAAGTGCCGCTACAGGCCCAGGCCCATCTCGAATTTGACCTCAACACCGCTCCCGGCGATCCTGAAATCCAGCAAATGTTCGTCAATGAAGGCAGGCTCTATTTCAATGCCGACGACGGTTGTCATGGCTGGGAACCCTGGGTATATGATCCTGCTACAACGGAAACCCATATGATAGCCGACCTGGAGCCAGGTGGTGGCAGCGGCGACCTTTGGATGCAGGCAGGGTACCAAGGCAAGGTGTACGGAAGTAATTATGAGGGTATTTACTGCTATGATCCGGCATCCCGGTTGCTCCGGCAAATATCCGATCAGAGGATGGCCAACAACAACATCGTATTGCTGGGCGGGAAGTTGTATTATATGGCTGCTACAGCACAGGGGCGCAGCTTATATAGCCTGGATTTGAGCAGCGAATCAATGGAAGAAATCAATTTTACAGCCGGTATCAGTACAAATGACTGGAATCCCACGGCGCTCCTTGTGCACAACAACGCGCTTTATTTTCAGGCAAAAAATGACCAGGATCTCGCTCGTTTATTTCGTTATCAACCTGCTTCAGGTACCCTGCATGAATTGCCGATGCCGGCCGGTACTACCGCAAGCCTGAATTTTCGGTCGATGATTTCCTGTGGTAACAGACTGGTAATCAGTTTATACCTCAATTTTACAACGCCACCGGAGTATACTTTGTGCGCCTATAATGACGCCACCGATCAATTACAACCATTGGGTTACGAAAATATATCTGGTACCCAGAGTGCCTGTTTTGAAAATGAAGTATATTATGTTGCCAGCGGCCAAAAATTGAAAAAAATCA
This sequence comes from Lewinellaceae bacterium, assembly GCA_016711435.1. GTDB lineage: Bacteria > Bacteroidota > Bacteroidia > Chitinophagales > Saprospiraceae > M3007. The sequence continues at coordinate 210,919 of JADJSY010000083.1, read as the reverse complement.
ACCCGGTGAACGGCGCAATTTTCGCGAATTTCGACATTTTGCCAGGTGTGGATGAAAAAACCACTGCTGTTGCAATTCTGGATGGAGCGCTTCATGTGGAAGCCTATCCTACCGGCGGGGGCGCTAATCAACTTTTTCGCTGGAATGCTGCCCTCCAAGTATTTGAACCGGTAACAGCAGTGAGTGCCGCCATGACCAGTAGTGCATTGAAAAACAACCAATTGGAGCGCATAGGCACGCAATATATATTTCAGGGAACGGATAACAACGGCGCCAAGGCGCTCTGGGAATACAGCCCAGGGAATACCGCTTCCACGGTATTGAAGGACATTAATAGGGCTACAGCAAACATTGATATCTGGAAAATAGACCACCTGGGCGAACACGGCTATCTTTGGGTGAATCAACAAGGCATCGTACGTTTTGACACTACGGGCACACCGAATCCTACATGGATGAATGCGGAATGGGGAATCGAGAGCACTGCCCCGATTATCAGTGGTATGCATGTAGTGAACAATCGCTTGTACCTCGGCCGCGTCATCTCGCAAGGACAGCGCTACGGAATGAGCGTTTATGATCCTGCGGCAGACAGCCTGCAACATTTTCTGCCCAATTATTTTTTCGGCGGATACAATTTCACCGCTTTTCAAGGGAAAACATATTTTGTTGCAGATTCTTTGTCCTCTTCAGGCAGAATCCTGTGGCACGATCCTGTGAATCAGACCGTTCAAAACCTGGATATCAGCGTGCTGGGCAGTTCGCCTATTAAACTGGTTGCCAATGAAGACGCACTTTTTGTTTTTACCGAAAACAAAAAACTGTATCGTTTCGACGGTGCAGCCTGGATACAAATTCCCGGCGCCATAGATCTGCTCGATCTCTATTACCAGGAACCTTTTTTCTGGAATGGGAAACTGTTTTTTGCGCAGCAAATCACAGATACGCTGACCGGGGAGTATATACGGAGTGGTTTGTTCAGCCTCGATCTGCAAACGCTGGACATTGCGATGGTTGTCCATTCGGAAGCAGACGGTTACGGTTATCTGGAATTTTATGCTGTGGAGCACCTCGGTGAATTATATATCACTAAAGGTACATTCACAGAAAGTAACCTGTATCGATTCAATGCCATGGGCGACACGTTGCTGCTGGTCGTGGAAGGGGCGCCTTTTTCTATAGGATTCTGGACGCTTGCTTCCCTGAATCAGCAACTCTTGTGCCTTGGCTACGGCAGGCAATATGGCTCGGAATGGTACCGGATTAACCTCTCCGACAACCAGCCGGAGCGCCTGACCGATATTAGTCCGTTGAGCGGTGACGGCGTGTATGGAGAAGGCATCGTCATCGGCTCGAAAATGTATTTTAATGGAAATGATGATATCCATGGTTACGAACTATGGAGTTACCGCGATTGTTTCTCCGCTGTTATCACCGCTGCGCCAACGGAATACGGAGACAGCACAGGGCAGGCGGGCGTGGTAATCGATGGTGGTACAGCGCCATTTACCTTTGAATGGAGCAATGGCGCAAACACCCAAAACCTGGGCAATTTACCGGAAGGTGTGTATGAAGTCACCACCACCGATGCCACGGGCTGTAAAAGCACCCTGCATGCCTGTGTCGAGTCGTTAGCGCCCACCACTGGAACTGCCGAACATGACGTTACCGATACATTCAAAGTCTATCCTAATCCCTTTGGGCAATGGTTGCGCTTAGAATCGCCGGAAAGCAAGGGAGAAGTGTATGTTGTACAACTAATTGATATACAAGGACGCGTAATCGAGTCGGATACCTGGAACAGCACAGCGCCGAAGGTTTTTGAAAATGCCCAACTGCCTGTTGGGCTGTATTTCTTATCGCTGCGGGAAATGGGTGGCGGGATGGTAAAAACCATGAAGGTGGTGAAAGAGTAGTAATGGGCAGCGCCGGCGAGCGGACGGGTCGTGGGGGGGAATTAATAAATGAGGCGCTCATTATTCATTGCCTGACTGGCCATTGAAGATGAATACATCTATATTTGAACATCAAACATGAAAGTGTTGTATCGAAGCTTGTAAACAAAAAAAACGCGCTCGCGCCAACAAAATCCGGCGCGAGCGCATAAGTCATTAAACGCTGTTTATATCTTCACTACTTTCCTCGTAATTCCGCCTATCTGTAGCCAGTATATGCCTGAAGGTAATGATGCAATGGAAATATCAACTTGTTGGTTTTGAACAATTTGTGAGAAAAATATTTTACCGTTTACATCCATCAGTGTACAAGTTGTGGAGGGAAAAGATTCGTCCAATGCATTCCATTTCACAGTCAGGAAATCCCTTGCCGGGTTAGGGTACATGACAAACGCCCCTGCTTGTAATGCGTCGTCTGTTCCTGAAGCCGGCGAATAATTCAAGTAGGCTTCCAGAAGTGCTTCATAAACGACATACACATCAAGTATCGGTATGGCATCAGCGGGATCAAAAACGCGATCGTCATTTTGTTGTACAGCGAGCGACATGTTTTCAGTGGGAAAATATAAGGCAACTGACTTGTATAGCAGGTCGCCGTCATGCCCCCAGTTTTCGACATTATTAAGAATGGGAAACGATGCTGCGCCCAATCCGTACAGAAAACCGGAAGCACTCTGTTCGTAATCCGTCTGCATTTCCGCCAGCGTAGCGGGCTGTAGCACATGGCCGCCGTATACCCGCTCGCTGAATCGCGCCAGGTCTTCCGGTGTGCTGATGAGGCATCCTGCGCTATTGGCGATACTAAAAAGTCCTGCGTCCGGCAGTCCGATTCCCTGCAAATCTTCTACGGAACCATCGCCATCAAAATCAGCCCAAACATGAGAAAAAGGTTGTTCTTCCGGTGTTTCCCAGGGATACACAAACGAGTGCGTCAGTCCCAGGGGATCGAGCAGACGTTGTCGTACCACCTCGTACCAGGGCTGCCCGGTAAGACTTTCGATGATGCGTCCTGCCAGCAAGTAGTTAGTGTTCGAGTACGACCAATCGCTACCAACCGGAAAATTAGGCGCGAGTACGTAATAACTTAAAACCGTGTCGGATACCCAGATGCTGTCCAGGTTTTCCAGCCATGCATTTCCTGTAGCCGGGTTTTCATTGAGGTAATCGCTGATGCCCGAGCGGTGGCTCAGCAACTGGCGTATGGTTACGCTACCCGGCACATTCGGGTACGGCCCCACGTATTGCCCGATACTGTCGCCCAGTTCAAGGAGTCCGTCTTCGTAGAGCAACAACAGGGTGGTGGCGACAAAAGACTTGGAAATGCTCCCCATGCCCATGAGGTGCTCGGTTGTGAGTGGCGTACTGGTCGGCAGTTCTGTTGCCAGGCCGGACGCTCGTTTCCACATCGAACCATCAGGCAGCAACATCGCGGCATTAAAACCTTTGATCGGTGTCAGCGCCGTCATGCTGTCAAAAACGTAGTCGAGGGTTTCGGTGAGTGTACCGTTGAAATCCCGTTGAATGAGCGCAGGTGGCTGCCGGGCCGACAGGGAATGTGGTTTTACCGGTAATTGTTGCAGCAGATGTGCCTGTGCAAAAAGAGCGCTTGTCTGGAACAAAAGCGCAATAAAAAGAAACAGAAAATGTCTCATCGGGTGTTGATTTTTGTGAATAAATATTTGGATCATTACTGGCACAAAAATCTTCCCGCCATGTGGCACAAGTGTTCCAATTGATAATTTGGAACGACAAAAACATTACACCTCACCTTGGTTGTTTCGAAATGCACTCGGCGAAACGCCTGTCAGTTTTTTAAAAACCGTGTTAAATGCCGTTTTAGAATTAAAGCCCGCTTCATAAGCAATGCCGACCATGTTCAGGTGTGCATACTTGTCTGAAAGCAATAGGCGTTTGCTTTCTTCCACCCGGTAGCGGTTGATAAACTGGGCGAAATTTTCTGCAAAACCCTCATTTACCAATTGCGACATTTCATGCACACTCAACTGCATGTACCCGGCCAGTTCAGGCAGATTGATATCCGGGTCTAAATATGGTTTTTCATGTTCCATTTTTTCAAGGAGCCGCTTTTTGAGTAATTCAAGTTTTTCCTCCGAGAACATGGGGCGGCGAGCGAGCGTGGTGAGTTCACTATTTCCTGTCATGATTTCATCAACTGCTTCAGCCTCCGCCTGTGTAAAAGGGTATATTTCTTTTTGACGCAGCGCGAAATAGCCAAGCCATCCGATCAATACAAGATATACCGGTGTAGCCGGAGTGGCATCCAGTACCAGGGTATAGTACCATAAATCCATCATCCAGATCAGGATCATAGCACCGATACCGTAGAGTACCCAAAGCAGCCAGTCGAGGTTGAACTCAGTTGGTGAGGCGGTAATTTGACCGATGTTTTTGTGGTGTTTTAATAGTTTTAGCAGCGATAACAACCAGTACGAAATGACTTGTGCGAGCACCATACCCAGCATAACATGATCAACCGGGTCAAACGGACCGCCCAGGTCGTCTATGGCCTTCATTTTTACTGCATTACCGGACAAGAGAAAAGGCAAACTCAGCAAACAAAATAACCCGAAAGGGGCGAAGTGCCATAATTCACTCCTTTTGAATCTTTTATCAACAGATACGAAATGGGTGACACATAAAAAAAGAGTAGGCGCCAATGCAAAAGTAGCCAGAGAGGGATAGCCATACAGCCAGGGGTATTGGCGGTAAATTCCAAACACTGCCAGACTGTCGTCGATCATAAAAAAACCAAGCAGGCATAAAAAGGCAGCCAGCCATCGGTTCGCAACGGTATTGGTATCCATCCGAACGCTGAAAACCAGGAAGGAAAGGAAAAACGCGCAGCCGGCAGTGAGGGCGTGGAGTAGGTTGAGCATCGAGCAAAGATCAAATCGTTTCCGGAATTATGAAAATGCTGGGAAACGTGCCACGCTCGCGCCAAGCTCTATTCCCAACATGCTCAACCTTTCAACCCCTCAACAACCTCAACCCGCTTCCGCCAACTCCTTCACTTTTTCCAGCGCCTTCGGAAACTTATCTTGAAAGTAATCCGCAAAACTATCGTCGGCATCCAGTTCGACGCTCAATTCCGTGCCGCCGCTTTTTTCCTGTAACGTATAATTTTCATGAGCGCCTTTCCAGGCCTTCACTGCGGGAGAGTCATAATCTTCCACACCGTTTTTGATCTCGCCCAGGTGCTCAAAGGACATGAACTCGTTGGGAATCAGGCGAGCGATTTTACTGACCATGCCATCGCCGCCGTCGCCACCGACAAAAAGGATTTTACTGCCTTCCTTCCAGTCGCTTTTGGCATGGGAACCGGGATGAAAAACAGTGGTCCAGGCGCGGTAGGTTTCGTCGGCCCAGAGAATATCCCAGACACGTACTTTGGGTGCATTGATTTGGATAGAAAAAGTGAGTTTTTTCATTGCTTAAGTTTTTAAGTAGTTAAACGAATAATGGGTTGCCTAGAGCATGTCTTCTCAACATACTCAACCCTCCACAACCTCAACCTGTTCGGCGTTTTGATCGAAATGCAGTAGCCACTGGTTGCCGAACTTGTCTGTCAGGCCACCGAAAAGCGCGCCCCAGAAAGTGTTTTCCAGGGGATGCGTCGCCTGTCCGCCTGCCGAAAGTTTTTCGTAGAAAGTCCTGGTTTCCGTTTCGCTGCTGCAATCGAGCATGAGCAAAACGGCATTTCCTTTGATCAGACCTTTGTCGCCGATCATATCGGAAGCCATCAGGATGAGGCTGCCTTTGGTGAGCGTTGAGTGCAGGATGGACTCTTTCATTTCGGGCGGCATCTTGTCTGCCATCGGTGATTCGCCCATCGCCCCCCCCCCCCCCCCCCCCCGATAACAGGTTTCATTGTTGTTAATGTATAGGTGAAAAAGAAGTTGAATTACAGTGAAAACATAAAATGTTTTAAAATAAAAAATAATGGCAAAAACGACAATAAAGAGGTTATTTGCGACAAACATTTTGTGTAGTTTTGCCTGATGAAACATATTGCTATCCTCGTCCCTGAATCTTCGGTGATGCAAGCCATCGCTGATCCGCGTTATGCGTTTACCGCTGTTAACCAGTTTTTGCAATCGAAAGGGCAGCCGCCGCTTTTCAACGTGCAATTGGTCGGGCTTTCGCGCGAGGTTCGGCTGAACGAGGGCCTGTTCTCCGTTCATACCGATTATTTGCTGGTAGAGGTAGAAAAAGCCGATTTGGTATTTATCCCGGCCTTGTTCGGCGATATGAAGTCGGCTATCGAACAGAACAGAGAGGCTATCCCCTGGATTGTGGAACAATATAAGCAGGGCGCCGAAGTGGCTTCCTTGTGTGTGGGCGCATTCCTGCTGGCTTCCACGGGTTTGCTCGACGGGAAACAATGCTCCACACATTGGGCTTATGCCAATGAATTCCGGGAAATGTTCCCGCAGGTGGAATTGAAAGAAGGCAGCGTGATCACCGAAGAACACCACATTTATTCCAGCGGCGGCGCCCATTCCTACTGGAACCTGTTGTTGTATTTGGTGGAAAAATATGCCGATCGCGAAATGGCCATCCTTACTTCCAAGTTTTTTGCCGTGGATATTGACCGCGACAGCCAGTCGGCTTTTATGATGTTTCAGGGTCAGAAAAACCACGTAGACAACGATATAAAAATGGCGCAGGAGTATATTGAGGCCCATTATCAGGATAAAGTGACGGTGGAGGAACTGGCTGACCGTTTTGCTATCGGCCGCCGGAGTTTTGAACGGCGTTTCAAAAAAGCCACGAATAATACCGCCGTCGAATACCTCCAGCGTGTGCGCATGGAAGCCGCCAAACGCTGTTTTGAAAATAGCCGGAAAAGTATCAGCGAAGTGATGTTCGACGTGGGTTATTCCGATAACAAGGCGTTCCGGGATGTATTTAAAAAAATTACGGGACTGACGCCGGTGGAGTACCGTAACAAGTTTAGCAAAATGAACTGAAATTTCTATGCTCCCGCCATGAGAAGATTAATAATCAACGCTCTTTTATATTGTTCAGGACTGTTTTTCCCGTTCAGCCTGACAGCACAAACCACAGAGATCAGGCTGGAAGAATTGGATATTCAGGATGCGCCGCCGCTGGCTACCATTGATTGTATTTACGAGGACAGTCGCGGGTTTTTATGGCTGGGCTGCTATTCCGGGTTGTATATGTTTGACGGGTATAGTCTGACGCCCTTTTATTACAATCCCAATGACACGCTTACCATCAGCGACAACAAAATCAAAAAATTACTGGAAGACAGGCATGGTAATATCTGGGTGGGTACACAGATGGGCCTCAATTATTTTGACACCCGGAAAAAAACTTTTCAGCACTACAATAACAAAGAAAAAAACGGCATCGGCGACGTTGAAATTTATGACCTGAAACAGGATGAACAGGGTCGCATCTGGGTAGCCTCAGCAGATGGCTTGTATCAAAAGGAGCCTGGAAGCAGATTATTTAAGAAAAGATTTCCGGCAGAACGGGATACGGCGCTTGTTCCATCCGTACATGCTATTGAACTAACTGCGCAGGGCATTTATTTCTGTTCGCCACCGGGTTTGTTCCATCTGGATGTTGTTTCCGGAAAAACGGTCGCTATACTGTCAAAAAAAACACTCTACGCGCAGGCGCCAACAGAATACATTTCGACTCAACAAGACCATTCTGGCAATATCTGGATCGGCACCGGCCTGGGTCTGTTTTCCTACCAACCCCTTTCTGACAACGGCATCATTGCCCATCCGGCCTTTTACAGGCAGCCGGTTTCTTTTGTAGGTAAAGAAAACGCGCAGTACGAAATGTGGCTGGGAACCGGAACAGGGGTGTCTGTCTTGAACACCCAAACCGGGGAATGCCGCAAAAACATTCCCCTGCAAAAAAACGGAGAACGGATTGAGGCTGAAAGTTTTGCACAAATATGTAACAGCGCTTCCGGTATCGTTTGGTTGAGCTCTGCCATGCGACGTCTGTACAAAGTGGATAACCGCAAATTGCGCTTTGGGCATGTCCCGATTCAGTTGTTGGAAGACCTGAAATCAGTTGCCAGAAAATTATTTGAACTATACGAATACAACCCGGGCATTTTACTGATTCCTCAAAAAAACGGCCCTTCCCTGTTAAATATTTACACCCGTAAGGCAACGCCCTTCCCCCACCAGCCCCCCTACAATGTAGCAGGCTGGAAGGATGGCCTCACTTGTTTTTTGGAAGAAAAGGACGGACTGCTTTGGATGGGCACAGGCGGCGGCTTGTTTTTGTTTGATAAAAACAAGAGGCGGTTTATTAATCCGGAAGACTGGTCATGGGACTTTACAAAGTTAAGAGGTTTGGCCATCCGAAAAATTCACCGCGACAAAAAGAACAACCTCTGGGTGGCAACCTGGGTCGACGGCATTTTTAAAATCAATTTGAGCACTATGGCGGTGGTGCAGTACAACAGTTCAAAGGAAAAGGAGGCCGAAAAAATCGCCTATACCCGTACTGTTTTTGAAACCCGCAACGGCGATATCTGGGTCGGTACACGAGGTGGTTTATTAAAATATTCCGAACCCGGCGATACATTCCAGGTGTATAAAAAAATGAAGGACAATCTCGAATCCATGAGTGAAAACACGGCCTTCTGCATCTATGAAGACGCGGAGGGTAGCATCTGGTGCGGCACTTATGGCGGTGGGTTGAATAAATTAGATGTACAAAGTGGAAAATTTAAACATTACACCACCGCTGACGGCTTGCTGAACAACAATGTTTTCAGCCTTTTGCCCGATAAAAAAGACAACCTGTGGATGTTGGGCTACAATGGCATTTCCAAATTCAACCCGGCGACGGATTCCTTTCAGGTTTATACACAGCAGCAGGGCTTATTAAACAAAGAATACGACGGGTTTCTGTACGGCAGAAGCCGAGATTCCAAACTGCTGTTTTTTTGCGGCAAAAATGGCATCGATTACTTTGATCCGGACAGCATTGGGGTGAGCAATTTTAATCCGCGCGTTTGGATCACCGATTTTAAACTGTTCAACGAATCCGTACCGATTGCAGGAAGCAGCAGGGATACCGGCGGGTTTGCATTGCCTAAAGATATTTCTCATACCGGGCATCTCAAGCTCCGATACGATCAGAATGTTATTACATTCGATTACGTTGCCCTGGACTTTTCTTCTCCCCGTACCATTCAGTACGCGTATCAGTTAATCGGATTTGATAAAGACTGGCAGAAGGTCGGCGCCAAACGCAGCGTCACCTTCACCAATCTCGATCCGGGCGACTATACTTTTCGGGTGAAAGCAACCAACAGCGATGGTATTTGGGGCGATAAAATAGCGACACTGCATATCACGGTTTTAACCCCCTGGTGGCGCACGGGGTGGTTTCTGACGTTGACTTTTTTATCCTTTGCGGCTTTGGTCATTGCATTTTACCAGTATCGCATCGGCCAGCTACGGGAACGGGAATCTATTCGGGCCAACCTGAACCGGCGCATTGCAGAGGCGAAAATGGAAGCGTTGCGTTCGCAGATGAACCCGCATTTTATTTTCAACTGCCTGTCATCGCTGAAATCGTACGTGGAAAAAAATGAAACGGAGAAGGCTTCCGTACACATCAGTAAATTTTCCAGGTTGTTGCGCCAGGTACTGGATCAGGCCAAGTCGGACGACATTCCACTAACGGAAGAATTGGATACCTTGCAACGTTATGTGGAGTTAGAGCAAATGCGGTACAAAAACTTTGACTTTCAGGTAGACATACATCCCGGGGTGCCTGTACACGAAATCAAATTACCGCCCCTGATCATTCAACCGTATGTTGAAAATGCGATATGGCATGGCCTGCAATACAAAACAAAAGATAAAGGCAAACTGCTTTTACAGGTTGGGATGCTGGAGGAGGAGTGCCGGATCATCGTGGAAGACAATGGTATCGGAAGGGTTGCATCTATGGATCATAAAAAGAAAAGCCTCAACATTCATCCATCCCACGGCATGAACGTCACGGCTGAAAGGACAGCGTTGTTCAACCTCAAGCATCAAAACAATGCCCGGATAGATATTATTGACCTGAGCGATACCGAAGGCAAACCCACCGGAACACGGGTCGTTTTGACATTTAAACCTTTTTTATGACGTGTTTGCTCATCGACGATGAATCGGACGGCCTCGATCTCCTCGCCCTGCTTATTCAAAAATATTGTCCGGAATTGCAGATCATCGGACAATACGATCAACCGGAGGCGGGCATAGCGGCCATTCGCGCCTTGCGCCCGGAACTGGTTTTCCTCGATGTGGCGATGCCGGATATCAATGGTTTTGAAGTATTGGAAGCATGCCGGGACATTCCTTTTCACCTGATTTTCACCACGGCTTTCAATGAATATGCAGTCAGGGCATTTAAATACAGCGCCATCGGATATTTACTAAAACCCGTTGACCAAGAGGAACTACAAGAAGCGGTTCAAAGGGCGCAGCAACTGCTGACCATCCGGCAACATGCCCAGCAACGCGATATTTTGTTTGATGTACTCCAGCCGGCTAAGCCCGTTCGGGAAAAAATTGCGCTGTCAACAGCCGATGGCTTGCTGTTTCTTACGATCAGCGACATCCTGTATTGCAAAGCCGAAGGTAATTACACCCGGGTATTCAGCCTGCATCAGGAGAAACCGGAACTGTTTACAAAACAGCTCCATCAAATAGAAGAATTGTTGCCCCCGGATACTTTTTACCGGTCGCACCATTCCTACTTAGTCAATCTGAAACATGTCGAGCAATTTATCAGAAGCGGCAATGGCGAACTCAAAATGAAGGACGGGCAACGGGTGCCCGTTTCCCGCTCGCAAAAAGAGGGGCTGCTGGAGCGATTAAGCAGCATATAGACAATCTATTCACCTGGTACCGCCAACTATACAACCTGACCTGCCAAGTATACAGTCGCGTCTCCAGAGGGTTAAAAACAAGATTACATTGTCCCCGATTTAAAAAACCTTTGCATGAAACACATTTTATACACGATTCTGTTTTTATTTTTTCTTACCGGCTTAAACGCCCAGCAGGCTTCTACCCAACTCTCCTTAGCCCGGTTTTATTTAACGGCTGCGGCTTCCGGCGACAAGGTTATGTTCGCCGGAGGAGGCACACGCGGGTTTTTGCCTTCCAACGTAGTCGATATATACGATGTAAAAACCGGCCAGTGGGAGCAGTCCCAATTGTCGGCGCCCAGGCATGGCCCCGCTGCCGTCGCTGCGGGTCAGAAAATTTACGTAGCTGGTGGGTCTAACCTCAAAACAAAAGAGGAGTCAGATGTGATAGACATATACGACGTACCCACTAAAACCTGGACAACAGCTTTGCTCAGCCAGGCCCGGCATAATATTATGGCCGTTGCAGTGGGTAATAAAATCCTGTTTGCCGGTGGCGGAGTGGGATCGCCGGGCATCCCGCTTACCGCGCCTTCCGATGTGGTTGATATATATGATACCTCCACCAAGGTTTGGTCTGTTCAAAAACTGTCATTACCGCGTGATTATATGGGGTCTGCCGTAAGTGGCAGCAAAGCCTACTTTGTCGGCGGGCTTGGTTTTGATGGAAAATCCACAACCCGCATCGACGTGTACGACGCGTCGGATAACAGCTGGGATACCCTTTCTTTGCCAGTTGCGCGTTTTGCAGTGTCCGTAGCAGCGGCAGGCAATAAAATCATGTTCGCCGGCGGACAAACGGAAAACAACGAGTATGTGAAACGAGTAGATATCTGGGACGCTGTCAACCGGGTGTGGAGTGCCGCTGAACTTTCGGCCCCCAGGGTTTGGATGACGACCGGCACTCTATGCGGCAAAGTCATTTTTGCCGGCGGCGGCACCTTCAATTGGGATAACAAATTTATCAATGCCGCCAGCGATGCAGTGGATATATTTGACTTGAAAACGCAGACCTGGACTACGGATCAATTGTCTTTTACCGGCTGTGGCGGTGCAGGAGCAGTTTCCGGCAATCAGTTTCTGACCGGCGGCGGCTGGACGCCACCTTCCGTTTTTAACCAGAAAGTGGATATTTTTACCTGTGCAGACCTGAACAAAAAATAGTGCTGTTAAGTAGTTATTAGTTATTGGCTATTAGTGCTCATAATCAAGTATTTACAAACAATTTTGCCAAAACTAATTTTGCACACCTGCTTAATTCCGGTAACAAGTATCTAAACAACCCAAAAGAGAGCAGCATTTTTTTTCAGTGCCAAACTTCGTTTAAAACCGGAAGTTTCTGGCGAAAACGAAAAAAAAGCCTTATCGCCAAGCAGCCCCTGATAGGACAGCAGCCGCTCTCAGCGTTTTTTATTATTACTGATAATAAAGGATGTTGTAAGGCCGGCGAAATAGTACCAGTCGCCACTCTCCGGGTTGCCATTGTAGCGCACCCCATCCAGGTCATCCGAAAAAACCGGACGCCAGCCAACTTCCAGCCCGATCACAAAAAATTCCGATATATCAGCCCGGACGCCTGCGCCCATAGGAACCAGCAAAAAGCGATCTGCAAGCCCTTCTTCCGGCAGGGGTACCTTCAGGTTTTCATTCAGTTGGTCGGCGGGGCCGTAGTATTCCGCTTGCGCATTGGCGAATGTGGCGCCGAACCCGGCATATATGTAGGGTGTGAGCGAAAATTTATGGATACCGGTGCTGGTGAAGCGGTTGCGACGCCCACCGAAATTGATTTCACCCACCAGTCCAAGTTCGACAATATTGGTTGAAAAGCGCAGGCTCCGTCTCTGGCGGGAGCTCGAATTAGCGTCATCACCCGAAATGGCTCCTGTATAGACATGGGCTTTCATCGAAAAGTTGGAACTGAGGTGATAACGACCGTAAGCGCCGTAACCTATACGTGTTTCAGATAATGCGATATCTTTTTCTACCATATCGCCCGAATAATTGGTGACACCGAATAAAAAGCCCGCTTCAAAGTATCGATTGTTGATATTGCGCTGCGCTGTCAGATTAAAAGTTGTGAGCAAACAAAGGAGTAAAGCAAATTTGTGCATAGTGGGTGGGTATCGGATTTTAAGAATACAAAGGGCAAATTTCGTCAAAAAACGTCGCACGGGCTTACTTGTTGTAAAATTAACCAAATCATACCCGATAAAAGGGATTTTAAATTTCCCGAATTATGATTGCCCCAACTTAACCTTTTACATTTGCCCGGTCTAATGAATAGCCGCTGTACCAATTTGCTTAATCTATGCCACTCGATCAAGATCACGAACACGAGCGCCTGAAGAAGGATCGCGGGGAAATGTCTTTTTTTGAACATATTACAGAGTTGCGCAGGCATATCCTGCGTTCCGTATTAGCCATTTTTGCAGTCGGAACCATTTGTTTCCTGAATAAGGAATTCGTATTTGAAAAGGTGATTTTTGGGCCTCGTCATCCTGATTTTCCTACATTCAGAATACTGTGCAATCTTTCTCACACGGTGGGCGCTGGAGAGCAGATGTGTTTTACCCCTCCAAAATTCGACCTCATCACCCGGGTGCTGGGCGAAGTGTTGATGCAGCACCTGTATGTTTCTTTCTGGCTGGGGTTCATCGGCGCTTTCCCTTTTATTTTTTGGGAGTTTTGGAAATTTGTCCAGCCCGGACTCTTAGAGACGGAGCAAAAGGCTATTCGCGGCGTCGTGTTTATCTGTTCCTTTCTTTTTTTACTGGGTGTTGCTTTCGGATATTATGTTATTGCGCCGTTTTCCATCAGTTTTTTGGCAGGTTATACGATGGAAGGCGTTGTTGTTTCGCCTACCCTCGACTCCTATGTGACGTATATGACTATGTTCACATTGCCCACCGGGTTGATATTTGAAATGCCCGTTATTGCCTATTTTTTAGCCAAAACAGGCCTCATCGGCGCCCGTTTCCTGCGCACTTACCGGCGACATGCGGTCGTAATCATTCTGATTGTTGCCGCGATCATTACCCCGCCGGATGTAGTGTCACAAACTTTGGTGGCCATTCCATTGTACATGCTTTATGAAATCAGTATTCTCGTGGTCGCCAGGGTACAGCGCAAACAGGAACTGGCTCTTTTGCGGGAAGAAAGCGGCGTGATTACAAGAAGTGAGAAGTGAGAGGTGAGAGGTGAGAGGTGGTTATTGCTTTTGGCTTATGTTCCGTGTAATAACCTGCGAAGCCTTCTAAACTTTCAAACCATGCAAAACGGACAATAATCTTATCTTTGCCGCCTACTGTAAGAAAAATGCGCAGCCTCTCTTCCCTCCTCGATGCTATCAACGATTACGCGGTTGATCATCCTTTTCCGGTTACGCCGCCCGAACTTTATCAGCCTTGCGAATACATGTTGACCCTCGGTGGCAAACGACTTCGTCCGGCTATCCTGCTGATGGGCTTCGAACTTTTTCGCGATGATGTAGCGCGGGCGCTTCCGGCGGCATGGGCGGTGGAACTTTTTCACAATTTCACCCTGATGCACGACGATATTATGGATGCAGCGCCGCTCCGGCGGGGTCGCCCCACGGTGCATACCCAGTGGAATACCACGACGGCAATCCTCAGCGGCGATGTTATGCTGATTCATGCCTATCATCATCTGGCGCGGATGAACGATGCCAGTACTGTGTTGTCGCTCCTTCAGACGTTCAATCGCGTTGCAACGGAAGTCTGCGAAGGACAGCAGATGGATGTTAATTTTGAAAGTCGTTCCGATGTCAGTATAGCTGAATATATCCGCATGATCGAGTTAAAAACGGCTGTATTGCTGGGAGCTGCGCTCGAAATGGGCGCAATTTGTGCCGACGCCTCGCCGGACGCTGCTGCCCACCTCAGCGATTTTGGCCGGCTTGCCGGCATCGCTTTTCAGATACAGGACGATCTGCTCGATACCTACGGCGATCCCGCTAAATTAGGCAAACAAGTGGGGGGCGATATTTTGCAAAACAAAAAAACGCTGCTGGTGCTGAAGACGCTTGAAATGGCGCCCAAGCCGGATGTGGAAGCCTTGCTGCAATGGATGGAAACCGGCGCCGAACACCCGGAACAAAAGGTAAACGCCGTGCGCGCTATTTTTGATCGCAATGATATTCCCCGCCTGATGGCTGCAGAAAAGAAAAAATTTCAGGAAGAAGCGTTTGGCCATCTGGAAGCCGTTCAAACGGCTCCCGGGCGAAAAGATGTTTTGCGAAAAATGATAGAGGACTTGCTGGAACGGGAAAGTTGAAAACGGTGTTTAGTTTTTGGTGTTTGGTGTTTAGGGCACTCCGCTTTTGGCTCCCCCCCCCGGGCCGGTCTCCTCCTGCCCCCCCAAAAGTGGAGTACACTAAACACCAAACACAATCGAAATGCTTGATTATCAACACTGATAACCAATAACTAATAACGGATAACTATTAATGAAAAAGCACAATTTTTCTGCCGGACCGGCCATCCTGCCGGCGCCGGTTTTGAAAGAAGCAGGTAAAGCCGCCGTGAATTACCAGGGTATGGGTCTGAGCTTGCTCGAACTGTCGCACCGCGGACCGGAGTTCACCGCCATTATCGAAGAGGCCAATGCACTGATGAAGGAAATCATCGGACTGCCCGAGGGTTATCAGACGCTTTGGCTTTCGGGCGGCGCCAGTACCCAGTTTTTTATGGCGCCGATGAACCTGCTGAATGCCGGTGAAACGGCTGCTTATGCCGATACCGGCACCTGGGCCAACAAAGCGATCAAAGAAGCCAAAGGTTTTGGAAATGTGCAAGTGGTTGCTTCCTCAAAGGAGCAGAATTACAACTTCATTCCAAAAGGGTACAAAATACCCAGAGACGCGAAGTACCTGCACCTGACCAGCAATAACACCATTTTTGGAACGCAACTGCACAAGTTTCCGAAATCGCCTGTTCCCATTGTGTGCGATATGTCGTCCGATTTTCTCAGCCGCCCGTTCGATCCGACGCAGTTCGGCCTGATTTACGCCGGCGCGCAGAAAAACCTGGGCCCTGCCGGTGTCACGGTGGTTATTGTACGCGAAGACTTGCTCGGTACCGTACAGCGCCACCTGCCTTCCATGCTCGATTACCGCACGTTTATCCAGGAAAATTCCTTGTACAACACGCCGCCGGTATTCCCGATTTACGTCAGCCTGCTGACCCTGCGCTGGATCAAAAAGAACGGCGGACTCAAAGGAATGCAGCGCCGCAACAGAACCAAAGCAGCAGTTTTGTACCAGGAAATCGACCGCAATCCCTTGTTCAAAGGTACCACTGCCGTGGAAGACCGCTCGCTGATGAACGTCTGTTTTGTTATGGAGGAAAAATACGCTTCGCTGGAAAAAGAATTCCTGAAAGAAACGGAAGCCAACGGTATGGTCGGCCTCAAAGGCCACCGCTCTGTGGGTGGTTTCCGGGCCAGTATTTACAATGCAATGCCAAAATCCAGCGTACAGGCGCTCGCCGACCTGATGGCGGATTTTGCCAAAAGAAAAATGTGAGTTGTGAGTAGTGAGTAGTGAATTGTGAGTAGCATCCTGCTTGAAGCAAGTACTCAATTTTCTTCAAGCAGTAGCCACTCACTACTCACTACTCACAATTCACTACTCACTACTCACGATGAGAAAAGTCCAGAAGTACAAAGCCACCATCCACCCGCAGGGCCTCGAACTGCCGGTAGATATTACGCTGGAACGCAGGCAGGATACCCGCTTCGGTATGACCGGACGCCGGGTGACGCTGCGGCTGCCAACCGGCGTGACGGCAGATGCCATCCGGCAGCAACTGAGCGCGCTGGAGGTCTGGGTTTGTAAGGTTTTTGAAGAAAAGCCGGCATTGAAAGAAGCCTTTTCCGAAAAAATTTACCGCAGCGGTGATGTGCTGGAAGTTGGCGGGCGTCGCTATATACTACAGGTCAATATAGAAACGCGGGGAACACATACCGCCAAAATGAACGGCAATATGATTTCCCTGCAAATCAGCGACCGATCGACGCCGTTGAACCGGACAAAAGCCATCAAGTCGCTGCTGAGTCGCGTGGTAGCAGGCGATTTTTACCCTGAAATTCGTCGCAGGGTGCAGGACTGGAACGACCGGACGTTTCGTCAGCATATTCAAAGTATCAACCTGAAATACAACCACAGCAACTGGGGCAGTTGCTCGGCCCGCAACAACGTGAACCTCTCCACCCGGCTGCTGTTCGCGCCGGTGGAGGTGCAGGATTATGTTATCTTGCACGAACTGGCGCACCTCGTCGAACTCAATCACTCCGACCGATTTTGGGCGTTGGTGGCACAACACATGCCCGATTACGAAGAAAAAGAACGCTGGTTGAAAAAGAATAGGCACCTATGCGATTTCTAAATACTTGATTATCACTACTGATAACCAATAACTAATAACGGATAACTATTTATCCATGCACGACATCACGAATGCTTCCGACATCAAAACCCTGATCGATCATTTCTACGGCAAAGTGCAGCAGGATGATGTCATCGGGTATATTTTTAACGATATCGCACAGGTAAACTGGCCGGCGCACCTCCAGGTCATGTACGCATTCTGGGAATTCCTGCTGCTCGGTTCGCCGGATGGCTACCGGGGCAACCCGATTCAAAAGCACTTCGATTTGCACCGGAAACATCCGCTCACTGCTGCGCATTTTGACCGCTGGGTGTCGCTTTTTCAATCGTCCGTAGACGATTTGTTTGCCGGACCCACGGCAGATACAGCCAAGTTCAAAGGATATGCGATTGCGGAAACCTGGAAACCTAAATTTGACGGGCCGTTTGCCGGGTAAGTAAAAGACAAAATTGCAAAAGGCAAAGGGCAAGGTAAGTCTTTTGTAACTCATTGATTTATAATACTTTTTACCCTTTGCCTTTTGCAATTTGCCCTTTGCAATTTTGCAATTTTAATTAGTCCCTTCCCCATTCTATCTTTGCAGCCTCATTGTACATCTCCACCACACCTTACATTATCTTGTACAGTGCCGTTCATTCTTTCCCTAACTATTTAAAACTACACCTATGCAGGAACTTGGACTAAAAAATCCATTAGCCAGCCTTGAATCCGTAGGCCTGAAAAACTACAAAACCGCCTTTTGGAATCTCTCTCCGGAAGAACTGATGGAACACTCCATCCAGAAAGGTATGGGGCAGTTGGCCGATAGCGGCGCGCTGGTGATTTACACCGGCGAATTTACGGGCCGCTCCCCAGATGATCGCTTTATCGTGAAAGACAGCATGACCGCCTCCAAAGTGCACTGGGGAAAGGTAAATATCCCGTTTGATGCCCGGAAATTTGACAAACTCTGGCGCAAATGCTGTGCGTATCTGAAAAAGAAAGACCTCTATGTGCGCGACCTGCGGGCCAATGCCAGCGCTAATCCGGACTATCAGTTGCGCCTGCGCCTGGTGACGGAATACCCTTGGAGCAGCCAGTTTGCAAACAACATGTTCCTGCGCCCAGAGCGCGAAGAAATACTTGGATTCGAGCCGCGCTGGACAGTGCTTTGCGTTCCCGGCTTCAAAGCCGACCCGGCAACAGACGGTACCCGGCAACATAATTTCGCGATTGTCAACGTAAAAAAACGCCAGTTGCTGATCGGCGGAACGGGCTACACCGGAGAAATCAAAAAGGTATTTTCTCCGTCATCAATTTTGTGTTGCCGACACGCACTACCGATGCACTGCCAATGCACTGCTCGGCTAATGTAGGTAAAGACGGCGATATCGCCCTCTTTTTCGGCCTTTCCGGCACAGGTAAAACAACCCTGAGCGCTGACCCCAACCGCGCCCTTATCGGCGACGACGAACACGCCTGGGCACACAACGAGGTGTTCAATTTTGAAGGCGGCTGCTACGCCAAAACCATCGACCTGACAGAAGAAAAAGAACCCGATATTTTCCGAGCCATTCGCCACGGCGCTATCCTGGAAAATATTAAATTTATAGCAGGAACCCGACAGGTAGATTATGCCGACCGCAGTATCACGGAAAATACGCGGGTGTCGTACCCCATTTACCATATTCCCAATGCGGTCAGGCCCAGCCGTGCGGAAGGCGACCCTAAAAATATCTTTTTCCTGACCTGCGATGCGTATGGCGTATTGCCGCCCATTTCCCGGCTCACACCCGAACAGGCCATGTATTACTTTATCAGTGGTTATACTGCCCGGGTTGCAGGCACGGAGGTTGGCATTAAAGAACCCAAATCGGTGTTTTCGGCGTGTTTCGGAGCTCCGTTCTTGCCGCTTCACCCGGCCAAATACGCCGATTTACTGGGTAAAAAACTCCGAAAAAGTAAATCTGCCGTCTGGCTGATAAACACCGGCTGGAGCGGCGGTTCGTATGGAGTAGGCAGCCGCATCAAACTTTCCTACACCCGCGCCATGATAACGGCAGCGCTTAATGGATCACTTGACTCAGTTGGGTACCATCATCATCCGGTGTTCGGCATGGCCATCCCGACCTCCTGCCCGCATGTGCCCGATCATCTGTTAAATCCGCGCGATACCTGGGCAGATAAAGGCAAATACGACCTCAAAGCGGCGCAATTGGCCAAGGAATTTATCAGTAATTTCAAAAAATACGAAGACCAGGCCAAGCCGGAAGTTATTGCGGCCAGCCCGAAGGGATAGGGATGAGGGATGAGGATGAGGGATGAGGATGAGGATGAGGATGAGGATGAGGATGAGGATGAGGAATGGCACTTTGATTATCAATTTTTAAATAAAATATAACTATCGAAAATTGTATCCCGTTGATCCGGGCGACCACAAGGGTCGCCCCTACCAAACCAAAACCTTTCCTACATTGGATTCAAATCAATAATTGGGTAGGGGCGACCCTTGTGGTCGCCCGGATCAATTGGGATACAATTTTCGATAGTTATATTTTATTTAAAAAATTGATAATCAAAAAGTTATGTTTTTTTTGCATCCCTCATCCCTCATTCCTCATCCCTCATCAATAAAAAATAACGGTATGCGCAAATTAGATGAACAACTAAAGGCTGCTATTGTCCGAATGCCGGTCAAAGAGAAGGATAAACTCTTGCTCCGCCTGGTTACGAAGGATGATAAATTGGTACGGCGCCTGATTTTTGAATTGCTCGAAGGCGGTGAAACCCGCAACGAGCGGGCCGAGGAATTGCGGGAACAAATTATCCAAAAACTGCCCCAAATAGGAGCGGCATACCTGACGCCGGGTGTGCTGCTCCTCGAGATACGTTTCTGGAATGCCCGCATTACGGAGCATGTGCAGGCCACTAAAGACAAGCCGGGTGAAGTGATCCTCACTACCTTTCTGCTGGCCGAATCCTTTCGGCGGCACAGCGTGATGTTGCGCTCTTTCCCGGAGCGGCGCTGCGATACCTTTGCGCCTTATGTCGTGCGGCGAACGGCTATGATACTGAAAAAGGCGGCAGCGCTACACGAAGATTACTATATTGAATTCAGAAAGGATATGAACGAATTGCTACAGTTCATCTGGGCATTTAGTCCTACCCGGTTGTTGGCACAACAGGAGGGCCTGCCGCAACTCCTGGAATATTGAACAGGGTTTTATAATTTTGTACAAAATCTTTTTCTTCCATTCAGCGTTTTTACACCGGAACGTGTCTGGTATTTGAATGATACGATGGAATTGCAGGAAGCCCGGCAACAAAAGTATGTCACAGCCAGCCTGCCTTTTACCAGTTCTTTTTTGCTTTCAACGGGAATGTGCTCCCATAAAAACACCCTTACGTTATGCGCCGAATTTTAGTTCTGCTGCTTATTTGGATCAGTGTGCTGTCACAGATACGCGCTTCCGTCATGCTGATTCCGATGGATGAAACCCGCCAACGCAATCACCTTAAGGCCTACGGTATCACGTATTGGGTCATTTCGCAGGGCGTGGAAGCCTATTGGCTGCTCAATTACAGGGGCGGCAGTTTTGCATTTGCCTATTCACCAACATTTGAAAAAGAATGCAAAACCCGCGATGTAAGTTATGAAGTCATGTCTGATGTGCAGTTTGCCGCTATTCAGAATGACATACTCAACCCGGAGGTGAACCAGGATGTGATCAAACTGGAAAAAGCGCCGAAAATTGCGGTTTACTCCCCCGATAAAAACGAAAAAGGAGAAGCTATTCAGCCCTGGGACGATGCGGTGACCATGGTACTCACCTACGCAGAAATTCCCTACGAAGTGCTGTACGACACAGAAGTGTTGCAGGGGAAACTGGCAGAATACGACTGGTTGCACCTGCACCACGAAGATTTTGCAGGCATGTATGGAAAATTTTATGCGAGCTACGGCGGGCAACCCTGGTACCGCGAGCATGTCCGTATGATGGAAGGCCTGGCCCGCAAAAACGGGTTTAGCAAGGTCAGTCAACTCAAATTGGCCGTTTCAAAAAAGATTGGACAGTTTGTGAACCTGGGAGGCTTTATGTTTGCCATGTGCTCGGCTACCGATACATATGATATTGCTTTGGCGGCGGAAGGCACGGATATTTGTGCCACTCCTTTTGATGGAGATCCGATTGATCCCAATTGCCAGAGCAAACTGGATTATTCCAAAACGTTTGCCTTTAAGGACTTCCAGGTGATCACCGACCCCGGTATTTACGAGCATTCCACCATCGACCACAGCGAAGTAACAGGCCGCCGCATACCGCCGGAACAGGACTATTTCACCTTGTTCGATTTTTCGGCAAAATGGGATCCCGTCCCAACCATGCTCACCCAATGCCACACCCGCACCGTTAAAGGTTTTATGGGACAGGCAACGGCTTTCCAGAAAAAGTACATCAAACCCAATGTACTGACGATGGGTGAAAACAAACCGGCCAGTGAAGCCCGCTATATTCACGGCACCCATGGGTATGGCTTCTTCACGTATTACAGCGGCCACGATCCGGAAGATTACCGGCATTATGTACAAGACCCTCCAACTGACCTGGCCCTGCACCCCAATTCGCCCGGCTACCGGCTCATTTTGAACAATATTCTGTTTCCGGCGGCGAAGAAAAAGCACCAAAAGACCTGAGCATCTTGTCCATTTGTAAAAAGGTAACGACCGCCGTTTGATTAGATTCATCTAATTTTAGCGCTTCAAAATTTTTGCTGCGCTATGATTGATTCCATCGTCCAGTATTTTACCAACATCCCTTCTTCCCATCGCAGCGCCATCCTGCTGGGTGGTCTGACTATTTTTTTATTGCTGGAAAGCGGTATTCCCTTGTTTCGCAAACCATACAATAAATGGTCGCATACTTGGATCAACCTGTTTTTTACAGCGACCACCGTGCTGATTAATTTTGCCATGGCGGTTATCCTGCTGCGTTCGAGCGATTGGGTGGTGGAACAAAAATTCGGCATCCTGCAATGGCTTCCACCCATGCCGATGTGGCTGTACCTGATTACCGGTGTGCTCCTCCTCGACCTGATCGGCGCCTATTTTGTGCATTGGGCAGAACATAAAGTACGCTGGATGTGGCGTTTTCACCTGGTGCACCACACCGATCCGCATGTAGATACCACCACGGCCAACCGGCACCATCCGGGAGAAAGTGTTTTTCGTTTTGTTTTTACCGTTGCCGGCGTGGTGCTGGCGGGAGCGCCTATTTACATTGTTTTTCTGTATCAGTCCCTGTCTGTCGCTCTGTCACAGTTCAACCATGCCTATATCCGGTTTCCGCGCAAGCTCGATCGCTGGCTGAGCTGGGTGATCGTCACGCCGAATATGCACCGGGTGCACCACCACTACACCCTGCCCTATACGGATAGCAACTACGGTAATATATTTTCCATCTGGGATCACTTGTTTGGCACATTTTCCCGACTGGAAGACGAAAAGATCGTATTCGGCATCGATACGCATATGGAGGAAGCGGAACATTCCAGCGTAGGTAACCTGTTAAAAATCCCGTTTCAACCGTATCGCCCGCCGACAGGCGCAAAATTTGATGAATAAAATGCGCCACATCACCACACGCAACCGCTTTTTTCAGCTGCTGTTTTCGGGTTTAATGCTCCTTGCAGTTCCCTCTGCCGCTCAGACAATTTACTTGTATTGCGGACGTATTATTCCGATCAGCGGCGAACCGCAAACAGCCGTCACCCTCGTGGTGGAAAACAAGATCATTACACGGATAGACAGAGGTTATTCTGTTGCTCCGAACGGCGTGCAAGTAATTGATTTAAAAGGGAAAACCGTATTGCCGGGTCTGATCGACTGCCATGTTCACCTGGAGTTTGAACAAAACAGGAATTCCTACAACGAACGTTTTATTTATAATGAGGCCGATATTGCTTTCCGCGCCGCAGTGTATGCCCGGCGAACGCTCGAAGCGGGCTTCACTACCGTTCGCGACCTCGGCGGTTCGGGGGTCAATATTGCTCTGCGCAATGCGATCAATGCCGGCTGGGCCACCGGACCGCGTATTATTGCCGTCGGTAAAGCCCTGAGTATTACAGGCGGCCACGGCGACCCTGCGACGGGCGCCCGCTGGGATTTATTCGACATTCCGGGGCCGGAAATGGGTATCGCCGACGGTCCCGATGAATGCCGCACTGCCGTGCGCAACCAGATCAAACGCGGCGCCGATTGTATCAAGGTTTGTGCAACGGGCGGCGTTTTATCACTCGCCCGCGACGGACGGCTTCCCCATTACGCAGCAGACGAACTGGAGACTATTGTAAAAACGGCCCGCGACCTCGGCGTGGATGTCGCGGCCCATG
Source organism: Lewinellaceae bacterium (assembly GCA_016711435.1). Lineage (GTDB taxonomy): Bacteria > Bacteroidota > Bacteroidia > Chitinophagales > Saprospiraceae > M3007. The sequence goes on along the minus strand of JADJSY010000083.1, from coordinate 187,238 downwards.
CACACGGCGACGAAGGCATGCGCCGAGCTGTGGAAGCCGGTGTGGTCACCATCGAACACGGCACTTTTATGAGTGACGCCACGATGGATGCGATGATCAAACACGGCACCTGGTACGTTCCCACCATGACCGCCGGTTTTGCCGTTAGCGACAGCGCAAAATATGCAGAGGGCTTTTTCCCGGAAGTGGTGCGTGTAAAAGCGCTTGAAATCGGCCCGCAAATACAGGCAACCACTACACGCGCCTACCGCAAAGGGGTGAAAATTGCTTTCGGTACCGATGCCGGCGTTTATCCGCACGGGAAAAACAACCTGGAGTTTATTTTTATGGCACAAGCCGGTATGAAAAACACCGAAATTCTGCGGGCGGCAACGCTCGATGCCGCGACTATGCTGCATTTGCAGGACAAAATCGGCTCCATAGAAGTAGGTAAATTTGCCGATCTCGTAGCAGTTGACGGCAATCCGCTCGATGATATCAAAGCCATGACGCGGGTGACTTTTGTGATGAAAGACGGGAAAATGATTGTTAACAAGTAAGTGGTGTTTGGTGTTTCGTGTTTGGTGTTTGGGGCGCTTCGAGCTTGGCAGTAGTTTGTATTTTGGTCAAATTTTCACAAATGCCAAAAGCGAAGCGCCCTAAACATCAAACACTAAACACCAAACACAGGCCAAAGGCAGCGCACCCCCAAACACGAAACACCATACACGAAACACTAGCATGTATCTAACCAACCGCTTTTTCTGGGTTTTCGGCGCCGTGACGGCGTGTTTTTCCTTGGCATTCCCCTTGGGCTGGCTTTTTCCGATGGCTCAGATCGCCCTGGTAGCCGCTTTGGGACTCGTTCTGGCGGATGTGTTGCTGCTTTTTTTGAGAAGACCCAAAATTTCCTGTCAGCGGCGGCTCAGTACCGTTTTTTCGCTCAGCGATCCCAATGAAGTCAGTTTATCGCTTGAAAATCAGGGTAATTTGTATTTCAGCCTCTCGATAGCCGATGAATTGCCCGTACAATTTCAGCGCCGCGATTTTGAGATTCGTTGCCAACTGCCGCCCGGACAACCCTATGTGGCAACCCATACATTGCGGCCATTGTCGCGGGGCGTTTATTTGTTTGGAAATATCAATGTATTTGTATCCACCCGGCTCGGTTTGGCCGAGCGCAAATTGGTTTTCGAGCAGCCGCAGGCGGTTGATGTGTATCCTTCCATCATACAGATGAAGCGCTATGAACTGCGGGCCATGCAGCATATTGCACACGAAACCGGGATCAAAAAAATGCGCCGGATCGGGCATAGTTACGAGTTTGAACAGATCAAAAACTATGTGGAAGGCGATGATTATCGAAGCGTCAACTGGAAAGCGTCGAGCCGCCGTGCAACGCTAATGGTCAACCAATATGAAGACGAACGCAGCCAGCAGGTGTATTGCATCATCGATAAGAGCCGGGTGATGAAAATGCCTTTTGATGGTTTGAGTCTGATGGATTATGCCATCAATACCGCTTTGGCCATCAGCAATATTATCCTGAAAAAACAGGATAAGGCAGGCCTGCTCACGTTTTCAGACGTCATCGGCGCAACATTGAAAGCAGAACGCGACACCGGACAACTGAAACGCATCATGGAGCTTTGTACCGGGAAAAAGAGCGCCCCGGAGAAGCCAACTTTGAATTGCTGTACGAGGGCGTGCGCCGGCTGATCGGGATGCGCTCGCTGTTGCTGTTATTCACCAATTTTGAAAGCAGTTACGCCCTCGAACGGGCGCTTCCTACCCTGCGTCGCCTCAATCGCTCGCACCTGTTGGTGGTTGTTTTTTTTGAAAACACGGAAATCCGAAAACTTGCTTTGGAGGAAGTGCAAAAAACGGCTGACATCTACCGGCAGACCGTAGCGCGCCAGTTTTTACAGGAAAAAAAGGAAATGGTTACCAAACTGCGCCAATACGGTATTCAAGGCGTATTGACACGACCGGAAGACTTGACGCTGAATACCATCAATAAGTACCTGGAGTTGAAGTCGAGGGGACTGATATAATTAAAAAGGCAAAAGGCAATGTGTGCCTTGCCCTTGCCCTTTGCCTTTTAACTAGTTGAGTTGAGGGGTTGAGTTTTTCTGAAATTATTGCTCTGCTGCATACGCCGCAGCGCCGATAATACCTGCATTGTTGAGCAATTTGGCAGGAATAACCCTGGCCTGGGTATGGAGCTGCGTTTTGTATTGTTCAAAGAACTTGCTTTCTCCGCCGCCCAGGATAAACAGGTCGGGAGAAAAAAGACGCTCCAGATGAACGAGGTATTCACTAAACCGGTCGGCCCAATCCTTGCGGCTGATTTTCATGCGTTCTCTGGCGCCCGATGAAGCGTGCGCTTCGGCAGATTTTCCATTTTTCCAGAGCACATGACCCAATTCCGTATTCGGGATCATCATACCTTTATAAAAAAGGCAGGAACCCAGACCTGTTCCGATGGTAATCAGCAGTACCAGTCCGTTTTCCCCTTTTCCCACCCCGTAACGCATTTCGGCAACACCGGCGGCATCCGCATCATTGGTGACAAAAACGGGGCATCCGCTGGATTTCCCAAAAACCTCCTCAATATTGGTACCGATCCAGCCGGCGTCGATATTGGCGGCGGATTGCGCTACGCCGTGTTTGACAATAGCCGGGAAGCCGCAACCGATCGGGCCTTTGTAGTTGAAAAATTCCACGATTTCAGCGAACGCCGCAGCCATCGCATCGGGGGTGGAGGGATGGGGAGTAGGCACCCGGAAACGCTCGCCATGGAGCTTTCCATTGTCTACATCCACTAATGCGCCTTTGATGCCGGAAGCGCCGACATCGATACCGAGAATCGCGTTCATATTCTGTCGTGAATTGTGAGTTGTGAGTCGTGAGTGGTCAATCGTGAGTCGTGAGTTGTGATTTTGAGATATCCGTTCTGCCTTTTTGTCGAGTGGTTGTAATCTCACGATTCACAACTCACCACTCACGTATTTACTCCTCCGGGAAAACGCTCTCCACCACCTCGTCTTCGCCGGTTTCACTGAGTAATGTTTTTTGTTTGCGGCGTTCGAGGGAATTGGCGTGCATATCCAGGTATTCGTTGCGGTTCCGAACAATGTCGGCAGCCAGGAAAAGGGCCTTGATAAATGAACTTTCATCGGCTTCGCCCTTACCGGCAATATCGTAGGCGGTGCCGTGATCCGGCGAGGTACGTACAGAGGCCAGGCCTGCGGTGTAATTCACGCCTGCGCCAAAAGAGAGTGCTTTGAAAGGCACGAGGCCCTGATCGTGGTACATGGCGAGAATACCTTCGTATTTGTTGTATTGGCCCGACCCGAAAAAACCATCTGCAGGGAAAGGCCCGAAAGCCAGTATACCTTTTGTTTTGGCTTCTTCAATCGCTACCCGCACAATGCTGTCATCTTCTTCCCCAATTGCGCCTTCATCGCCTGCGTGTGGATTCAGACCCAACACGGCTATGGTCGGGCGCAGGACGTTGAAATCGACCCGCAGCGTTTCAGCCATAATGAGAATTTTGCGCAATACCCGTTCTTTGGTAATAGCGGCAGCCACCTCCTTAATAGGTAAGTGATTGGTGACCAATCCAACCCGCAGGGTATCGGATACCATCAGCATCAGCGATTCTTTGGCCTTGAATTCATGCGCAATGTATTCGGTATGCCCGACAAAGGGGAAATCTGCCATTTGCATGGCTTTTTTATTGATCGGAGCTGTAACCAGCGCATCAATTTCGCCGGCGCGCAGGTCTTTGACAGCCCGTTCGAGTGCCTGAAAAGCGCATTTACCACCCAGATCAGTTGGTTTGCCGAGCGTGATATTCACATTATCCGGCCAGCAATTGATGATGTTAATCCGGTCGGGCAGCGCTTCTGAGGCGGACTGCACAGAATGGAACTGGATATTTTCCTGGGTGATAATATTTTTATGGTAAGCCACCACTTTGGTACTGCCGTATATGATGGTGGTATATGCAGGCGCCGCATTTTTAATGGCCAGGGCTTTTAGCACCACTTCCAGACCGATGCCATTAATATCGCCGCAGGATATGCCTATTGTAATATTGTTCATTTTGATGCTTTTGCTGTGTGTGCTGTGCCCCAAAAAAGTGGCGCGCCTCACATAATTGGTTGATTTTCAAAATCCAGATGCAAGTGTATTCTGCTTGAGCACAAACTGCTACACGTATTGTTTTTTCAAAAAATTGTATAAAAGACGTACACCAACGCCCGTTCCTTCCTTGGTTCGGTAGCCGTTGGCGGTGCGAAGATAGGCAGGCCCGGCGATGTCTAAATGCGACAATGGATATTCCCCTGTGAAATGTTCCAGAAATTTTCCGGCAGTGATGATGGCAGCATTGGGTGTGCCCAGGTTTTTCAGGTCGGCAATATTACTTTTTAGTTCTTCATCGAACTCTTTCCACAGTGGAAATTCGACCAGCCGCTCATAGGTTTCCCAGCCGCTGTCTTCGAGCGAGGTTTTGATTGTTTTGGGTGCTGTGCCCATGTAACAGATGGCCTGGGTACCCAAAGCCCTGACGGCAGCGCCGGTGAGGGTGGCCAGATCTAAAACCAGTTCAGGGGTGTATTTTTTGGCATAATGCAACGCATCCGCCAGAATCAGCCTGCCTTCTGCGTCCGTATTGAGCACTTCTACGGTAGTGCCGGAGTGCATCCTGATCACATCGCCCGGCGCAAAAACGCCGGATCCGATTACGTTGTCAGTTAACGGGAGCAGTCCGACTAAGTGTAACGGCAGCCGGTTGGCAGCCACTGCGGCAAAAGCGCCAATGACGGCTGCAGCGCCTGCCATATCACATTTCATGTAATCCATCGCCTCCGAAGGTTTGAGGCTGAGTCCGCCGGTGTCGTACACCACACCTTTACCGATGAGTACCACCGGTTGGGCGTTTTTGGCTGTTTCGGGTTTGTATTCAAGGATACAAAACTGCGGCGGCGCAACGCTCCCTTTGCTGACGGCTAAAATACCGCCCATTTTAAGGGCTTCTATTTTTTCCTTGCCCAATATTTCAATATCAAAACCGAATTTTTGAGCGGTTTCAGCAGCCATTTCGGCTAACCTTGGAGCATCGAGAAAAGAATACGGCTCATTCACAAGGTCGCGGGCCAGGAAAACAGCCTCCAGCAGTGCATTCAACTCGGCAACGTTTGCTTCCAATGCACTTTCTATTTGTATGTCGTTTAATACTTTTTCCTTTTTGGCGGGCTGGGTAAAATATTTTAAAAACTGGTAACTACCCAAAGCCAGCCCTTCGGCGAATGCCAGGGAATAATCATCCTCGCAGGTGTTGCGCAGGGTTACCGACGAAATTTTGTATTGTCGAAGTTCCCGCAGGATGGCATTGCCGGCAATGCGCGCGCTTTCGGCAGTTGCGGCGGACGTATGCTCTTTTTTGAGCAGTCGTACCAGAACGGAAGCATCCGATCGCGGGAAGAAAAATGTGTGGGTATCCTGTTCGGCGGCTTGCCGTAAAAAAGCCATTTCGTCCGTGGAAAGCACGGTGCTGAGCTGATCGAGGGATGCTTTGTCGGACAAAAAGATTAGCGTGCCGGATGATGCTCCATAAGGAATGGCTGTGAGTTGTACACGTTTCACAGTAAAGATCAGATTGGGTCGAATGATAAGTGAGACGCAGCATTCCTGTGTAGGAAAAATGCGTGTAAAAGGCCGCGAAGATAATCTTTTTTTGAGGAAAATTGGCAAAAAATGAGTGTCTAGTCCTCAAGAAAGTGTTGATAAAGGTTTATAAAAGTTGATAAAGGTTGATAAGAGCCGCTCGAAAAGGTGGAAATTCCCTTCACAGAGTAGCACTTATCAACCTTTATAAACCTTTATAAACAACAACGCCTCACTTCTTATCCTGGCGCGCAAACACCTTGCGCAGCAGCTCGCTGTTGCGTTGGCCGACATCCGAACGAATGCCCTGTTCCTTCTTTTCAACAAGGCTGAACATGCCCTTGAGCGCCGTTTTGGTCACGTGGTCGTCCAATTCCGGATTGGTTTTAGTCACAAACGGGATTTTGTTGTAAGTCGTCACAGCATTCGACCAGTACTCGCGGGCATTTACTTTATCTAAAGAAGCCTGAATGATCGGTTTAAATTCGTTGTACAGCTGCTGGTAAGTCGATTTTTCGAGGTAACGTGTAGCAGCGTCGGTATTACCGGTCAGGATGTTCATGGCGTCCTGGAAAGTCATGCTTTTGATGGCTGCTACAAAAATAGGTTTGGCTTTCGTGGCGGCATCTTCGGCAGCGCGGTTCATACGCTCGGTCAGGTCGGCTTCCACATTGGCAAAACCGGGCACGGCTTTGAGTTTGTCCGTTACTTTTTGCGCTTCTTCCGGGACCAGGATTTTGTACGGGCTTTTGAAATAACCGTCTTTGGCCGACAGAAAATCGACGGCATCTCCGATACCGTTATTCAGGGCTTCTTTGAGGCCGTTGCCGACTTCTTCCTGGGTCAGGTTACCTTCAGGCAGGCCGACCGCTTTTTTGGCTTTTTTGAGCGCGTCGCCAAATTGCGCCTGTGCAAGGTGTACGCTCAGCAGCGCGACGAACAAAAGGAGTGTTTTTTTGAACATGGTATACTGAAAGTTGAGCGGTTGAGCATGTTGAAGGTTGAGAAAGCATTGGTAACCATCTTGTTCAAAACCACTTTGTGTTAACTATAATTGTTTTTGAATGAGCCAAATACCCGAAATAAACGGGCATGCTTTCTAAAACGTGGAAAACCTGCAAACGCCACTTCAATCAGTAGGGTTTAGATTTTTTTTAACGTTCTGAATCTCAAGACGATCCATACTATTTGACAGAATCATGTAATTCGGAGAATATAATCTCCGAATTCATATGAAATCGGAGACTATGATCTCCGATTTTGATTTTTTTACCTGAAATGAAAAATGGAACACTGATTGGAAGGATTGGACACGGATTTCCCCTCGTAGGAATAATAGCAACGCGGATTGGACGGATAACGCGGATTTTCGCAGATTTTCCCGCTTTAGAGTTGACGCGGATCAAATATGTCCACATTTAGAAAAAAGAAGGTCAACTCTTAAGCGGGAAAATCCGCGAAAACCCGCGTTATCCGTCCAATCCGCGTTGCTATTATTCCTACGAGCGCGAAGCGCGAAAATCCGTGTCCTATCCCTTAAATCCGTGTTCCAAAATCGAAAGCAATCTTTACGATCACTCCGTCACCACCCGAATCCCCAATTCTTCCAACTGTTTCAGTTTAATGGAATCCGGCGCATCGATCATCATATCGCGGCCCTGGTTGTTTTTCGGGAAAGCGATAAAGTCGCGGATCGAGTTGGCGCCGTTCATCACGGCGTTCAGGCGGTCGAAACCGAAGGCAATGCCGCCGTGTGGCGGTGCGCCGTATTCGAATGCGCCGAGCAGGAAGCCGAATTGCGCTTCCGCTTCTTCCGCTGTGAAGCCCAGCAGTTTGAAATTGCGGCTTTGCAGGTCGCGGTCGTGGATACGAATGGAGCCGCCGCCGATTTCCACGCCGTTGAGTACCAGGTCGTAAGCGTCGGCGCGGATGCCTTTCAGCACCTTGCGGTCGTCGCTTTCCATTTTGACGATGTCGTCCGGTTTCGGGCTGGTGAAAGGGTGGTGCATGGCAAAAAAGCGCTGTTCGTCTTCATCCCATTCGAGCAGTGGGAAATCGACCACCCAAAGCGGTTTGAAGTCTTCCGGGCGGCGTAGTCCCAGGCGGCTGCCCATTTCGAGGCGCAGTTCGCAGAGTTGTTTGCGCGTTTTTTCGTCTTCCCCGCTCAGCAGGAACAGGATATCGCCAGGTTTGGCGCCGCACTGGTCGAGCCACATTTTGAGGTCGTCCGGCGAATAGAATTTATCCACGGAAGATTTGACATTACCGTCGGCTTCGTAGCGGACGTAGATCAGGCCTTTAGCGCCAATTTGCGGGCGTTTCATCCATTCGGTCAGTTCGTCGAGTTGTTTGCGGGTGTATTCGGCACAACCCGGCGCGCAGATAGCGATCACCGATTCGGCGCTGTCGAACACCGGGAAACCTTTGCCTTTGGCTAAGTGGGTGAGTTCCACGAATTCCATCCCGAAGCGCAGGTCGGGTTTGTCGGAACCATATCGCAGCATGGCTTCGTCGTAGGTCATGCGGGGAAAATCGCCGAGCGTGATGCCTAGCGCTTCCTGAAACAGGTATTTGGTCAGTCCTTCAAACGTGTTCAGGATATCTTCCTGGTGGATGAAAGACATTTCGCAGTCGATCTGGGTAAATTCCGGCTGGCGGTCGGCGCGCAGGTCTTCGTCGCGGAAGCATTTGACAATCTGGAAATATTTATCAAAACCGGCCACCATCAGGATCTGTTTGAAGGTCTGGGGCGACTGCGGCAGGGCGTAAAATTGCCCTTTGTTCATACGGCTGGGCACCACGAAGTCGCGGGCGCCTTCCGGGGTGGATTTAATCAGGTTGGGGGTTTCCACCTCCACGAATCCCTGAGCAGACATGTATTTCCGTGTTTCGATGGCCAGGTTGGAGCGGAACAAGAGGTTGCGCTGCACGGCATTGCGGCGCAGGTCGAGGTAGCGGTATTTCATACGGAGGTCGTCGCCGCCGTCGGTATCATCCTGAATGGTGAATGGCGGTGTTTTGGCGGCGTTCAGCACTTTGAATTCGGTGACGCGAATTTCGACAGCGCCCGTGTCGCGGTCGGCATTTTTGCTGGTGCGTTCTCGCACGGTTCCGCTGGCCTGAATCACAAACTCGCGGCCCAGGCGGCGCGCGCGTTCGCAGAGTTCGGCGTTGTCGTCCATGTCGAACACCAGTTGCGTGATGCCGTAGCGGTCGCGCAGGTCCACAAAAGTGAGACCGCCGAGATTGCGTCCGATGGCCACCCAGCCGGCTAAGGTGACTTCTTTGTTGATATCCGAAAGGCGTAATTCGCCACAAGTATGCGTACGATACATGGTCCAGGTAGTTATCCGTTATTAGTTATTCGTTATCAGGGTTGATAATCAGGCATTTGCAAAGAATTTGATCTAAACGATTTGCTTGTTATTATGATCACCTGAAAACGAGGCGCAAAAGTAATGGAAAACAGATTGAAAATGGAAGAAAGTGAACCTGGCAATAAATGGTGTGGATTTTTCCCGCGTAGAGGGATGGCACACGGATTGGAAGGATAAGACACGGATTTTTCCCTCGTAGAGAGTAATGGGGACGGATTTAGCGGATTGGGCGGGTTTGCGCGGATTTTCCCTATGTAGCGTTAAGTACCTATGTCAATACCCACACAAGGTTTTTTTTACCACAAAGTACACCAAGTGGTTTTCACAAAGGACACTAAGCGTAGAGTTGACCACACTCTTCCGGCGATTTGTGATGTTGATGCCGGATTTACAGAAAATACCAAGCGGGACCCGCGAGTCTACGCTTTGTCCCTTTGTGAAACGCGAGTATAGTTATCGCCCGGGAAAATCCGTTTAATCCGCCCATCCATTCATCCGTGTGCCATCCGCTACGAAGCAAAAAAATCCGTGTCCCCCCTCCTATCCGTGTGCTATTTCCTCCCCCCCCCCTGTTCCCGAATCCCGAATCCGGCTTTGAGCGCGGCTATTTTGTCCAAAACCTTCTGCTTGGGCGCTTCTTTTTTACTCGTAATAGCGGTAATCATCACATTTTTGGCCGTGTGTTCGGTGGATATAAACTCAAAAACATTGGTTTTGTACCCGTTCGCTTCCAGCAGCAGGGCGCGGATGCCGTCGGTCAGGATTTCGGCCTGCCGTTCTTCCAGAATACCGAAACGCAGTACAGGCGCCATTTCATTGCGGGTTGCCATGTCGCGCCGGATCTGTTTGTGGCAGCAGGGCGCCGCGACGATAATTTGTGCCTGTTGGCGGATACCTGCTGCCAAAGCCAGGTCGGTAGCCGTGTCGCAGGCGTGCAGCGCTATCAGCATATCGAGCCGCTCGGGGTGGTAGTCGTTGATATCTGCGGCCACAAACTGAAGCCCTTCAAAACCGTTGTTTTGGGCCGTTTTATTGCAAAAATCCACCAAAGCGGGTCGGAGTTCGATGCCGGTGACCTGTGGTTGCAGGCCCATGCTGTCTTTTAAAAAAGCATACAGCGCAAATGTCAGGTACCCTTTGCCGGAACCCATGTCGGCAATGCGCGCATCCGTCGGCAGCGGGTGGCTGCGGAGCAGGTTTTCGATAATTTCCAGGTATTTATTGATTTGTCGCCACTTATCTTGTGCAGCAGCCAGCACCTCGCCTTTGGCGCTGGTGATGCCGAGCGCGTGCAACCAGGGCGCAGCGGGGTCGAGCAGGCGCTTTTTTTCGCGGTTGTGCGCTGTATCTATGGGACTGGTCATACTTGGTTTATTATCGCTGAGCAAAGCTGTTCCGTCTTTTTCATAACGCAGGGAATAATCGCGTTCGGTGGTAAGCAGTACTGCATTTTGAAAAGAAGTACCCAACAGGTGTTGTAAATGACCGAGCGCTTCCGGCAGGGTGTAATTTTTTACCTCGTCGCGGGTTTGATAGCGGTAATTGAAGGCTATTTTTACACCGTTTTTTAAAGTTACCAGCCGGATATGAATATTTTTCAAGTCTGGGATTGCGCCGGCAGTGGGCTTGCTCAGGATACATTTGAGCAAATGACCTGTTTCAAAAGCACTTTGAAAAACTTCCAGGAAACGGTGGGTGGACATGAGGGTTGAGGTGTTGAGCGTTGAGAATGTTGAGAACTATGTGGTAAAAAACAAAAATAAAGGTTTAACCGCCAAATTAAGAAAATGTTAAAACGGAATGCAACCCTCTTTTGAAAACGATGTCATTACACTCAAATAACGAAATGGACGCACTACAAACGCACCGCGACCTGGTTGAACGTTGTCGGCAAGGGCACCGCGAAGCACAGTTCGAGTTGTACCGCCTGTATTCACGGGCTATGTACAACACGGCTTTGCGTATGGTGCAGCATCCGCACGATGCCGAGGATTTGTTGCAAAGCATTTTTGTAGAGGTGTTTACCAAGCTCGATTCTTTCCGGTACGAAAGTACCATCGGGGCCTGGATCAAGCGCATCACCATCAACAAATGTATCAACTTCCTCAAGAGCCGCCGGTTAGCACTGACTGAGCTGACTGTGTTCAACGACAGAGCAGAAGAAACGGAGCCGGAAACGGAGCCGGTGTACACGGTTGAAAAAATCAACCGGGCCATCGCCGATTTGCCGGACGGCTACCGGGTCGTTTTTAATTTGTATGCTGTGGAAGGCTACGATCACGAAGAAATCGCACAGATTCTGGGTGTGACCGAAGCCACTTCCAAATCACAATATAGCAGAGCCAAAGCAAAACTGAGGGAAGCGCTGACAACGTAAGTGAAAGGACAAAACTGCAAAGACAAAGGCAATGAAGGCCGCAACGTTTTTACAGCCCACTCGATCGTTCGATTTTTTAATCCTTTTTGAACACTTTTTCATTTTTTCAATTAGTGAAAATGCAGGACGTAATAAAAAATTTCATCCAAAAACATCGCGCCGCATTCGATCCGGATGTTGCCGGGAGCACATGGCTGGACGGGCGTTAAAAGTACGCTCGACCGCCTGCAATCCGCCGATTTGCTGGAACAACACATGGCTATCAACCGCGTTTTGCTGGATACGGAAGCGCCCGCATCATGCGTGTGGGAAAATATCAGCGCGCACCTCGATGGCCAGCATGGATCAACCGACACACTCGAATGTTATATCCGGCTGAATCGTGAGGAGTTGGATATGGCGATACCGGATGCAAACATCTGGAGCAACATTGAAAAAGTTATTCCGGCCTCCAACCGACCCGTAGCCAAAATAATTAGTATCAACTGGCAGCGAAGTCTGTTTCGCGTGGCCGCTTCCCTGGCACTGCTCATAGCAGGTATCGGTATCGGCACCTGGTATGCCCAGTACAGCAGTGACGGCATGCAAATGGCGGACGTTTCGTCCGAATACGCAGAACTCGAACAGTACTACCAAAGCGATATAGCCGTTAAACAGCAAAAATTAGCTACGTTTACAGGAAACAGACCCGCAGAAGTCAAAGTAGACCTCGAACAATTAGATCAGATGATGCAGGAACTTCGCCAGGAATTGGCCGACGTCCCCCCCGGCAACCGCGAACAGGTTGTCAGGGCCATGATTGAAAATTATCAAGCCAAAACAGCAATTTTAAAAAGGGTACTGGAAGATCTGGACACCACCCGGCAGCAGCCCGATAACGAAAACAGCGATGCAGGACATGAAATTAAAAATCTCTAACGCCACTGTGCGTTCCATCCGATTAATGACTCTTTGGGGCCTTTTATTAACCCAGACTTTATCGGTATTTGCCAACGCACCGGAGCAGGAGTTCTCCCGTTCCATCAACCGCGAATTTAGTACTACGGCCAATGGCATGACGGCAGTTTACAACAAATACGGTACGGTCAACGTCAAAACATGGGGCAATAATTCTGTTAAAATTGATATTACCATCATCGTCAATGCCAAAGATCAACGCGAGGCCGACAAAATGTTTGACCGTATCAAAGTGAATTTTGCCAATGCCCTGGGCTATGTCAAAGCGGAAACCATGATTGCCTCAAAGTCGGGCTGGTGGGTCGAAGACAACACGTATGAAGATTTCAAAATCAATTACGAAGTCTAGATGCCTTCCGGTAATCAACTCGATTTGAAAAATAAGTACGGCAATGCCTATGTCGCCAATATGAGTGGCAAACTCACTGCCGAAATCAAATACGGCGACCTGCGCACGGAAACCATCAGCAATGACGCCGACCTGAACATCGCTCACGGGAAAGTCCACCTGACCAAAGTCAATAACCTCTACGGCCAGCTCAGCTATGGCAAACTCAGCCTGGTAGATGCCCGCGATGTCCAGTTTGACAGCAAATATTCTGAAATCAACGTAGAACACGCCTCCAACGTGCGGCTTACCTCCAAAAACGACGACCTGGTATTCGGCAGCCTGGAAGACTTGCGGTTGCAGACAAAATATTCCAACCTGAAACTGCAAAAAGCGCGGGCGGCATTTTTCACTACCCAGTACACCGATGTGCGTATCGTCAACGTCGGAGAGGCCATCGACGCCGATATGTGCTACGGCAGCCTGAAAATTGAATCGTTGGGCCGTAATTTCAATGGCGTCAATATCATTGGCAGATACACCGATGTGATCATTGCCGCCGAACGCGGCGCAGCTTTCCGATTTGACGCTCAAGGTAATTATACCGGTATGCGTACACCTACCGGCGCCACCATCCGCCGCCGTGACGACCAGGGTTCACACGAAACCGTCGAAGGATTTGTGGGCGACGCCAATGCGCGCGGCGTCGTGAAAGCAAGATTGAGCTACGGCGATTTCGTGTTGAGATAAATTGTAAAACTGTATAAGTGCGTCCATATGAATCATCCCGGATTTTTCTCCCATGAAAAATCCGGGATTTTTTGTGCCACAGGGCGACCACAAGGGTCGCCCGGATATAAAACCCTGTGCCATCCGCGTTGCATCAATCACGAAAATCAAGGTTTAGTTGATGGCACACGTACTAAATCTTGTATTGAAAAGTTTATAGACTTGCTATTCCAAATCCCGGAGTACCGATTCATCACACCACCAAGCGGTTGAAATGTTGAAACAGGTTTTTTCTTTTGTATTTTTATTACTTTTTGCCGCCACCCTTTCCGCACAATGCGTTTCAGGTAATTGTACGAATGGTAAAGGAACATTCCAATATCCTTCCGGCGCAAAATATATCGGCGATTTCAAAAACGGCGAAATCCACGGCATCGGCGTTTGTTATTACACCAACGGCAGCAAATACAGCGGCGAGTGGAAAAACCGCTACCCCGATGGGAAAGGCACCAAAACTTATTCCGACGGCACAACCCGCACCGGCCTCTGGAAAAAAGGTAAACCGGTAAACGAGCAGGGCCTTGTGCTCGAAGAATATATCGCGAAAAAGAAAGAAGAACGCCAGGACGACGGCACAAATATTCAGTCGGGTTGTCTTGCGGGCGATTGTAAAAACGGCCACGGGATATACGCTTACCCTGACGGTAGCAAATACGAGGGTCATTTTCTCAATGGCAAATTTGACGGCGCGGGCAGTTTCTGGTTTGCTTCCGGTGACCGCTATATGGGTAATTTCAAAGAAAACTACCCCGATGGCCAGGGTACCCGCTACCTCAAAAGCGGCGGCGAGGAAACAGGCGCCTGGAAACAAGGCGAATTCATCGGCGGCAGCCTCGCAGAAAGTGGGAAAGTAGGCTGTGTACAAGGCAACTGCGAAAATGGTTATGGTACCTATTTTTACAAAGCCGGTTCGGCTAAATACGTGGGGGAATTCAAAAATGAATTGCCACACGGCATAGGCGCCTGCACGTATGCCAATGGCGACCTGTATGACGGGGAATGGATCGAAGGAGCATTTGGCGGTAAAGGCGCCCTGACACTCCGTGACGGAACGGTAGTTGACGGTTTCTGGCGCAACGGTGAGTACATCGGCAAAGATCAACCCGATGGTTATCAGCCTGCCGTTGTTGCTGAAAAACCGGTGAATGCCGGCCCGACGCCATTTGCTCAAACTAAAGTGTGGGCCATTGTAATCGGTGTCGCTTCTTACGATCACATGCCTGTGCTGCGCTATACGGACGATGACGCATATCGCTTCTATGCTTTCCTGAAAAGTGTGGAAGGCGGCGCGCTGCCCGATGAACAGGTGCGCATCCTGATAGATGAAGAGGCTACCCGCGAAAATATCCTGGGTAATATGGATGAAGTATTCAGCATGGCCGGCCCGAACGACTTAGTCGTCTTTTACTTCTCCGGTCACGGCCTCAACGGCTCCTTTCTACCTATTGATTTTGACGGATTCAACAACAAAATCGCGCACGAAGAAATCGCCGCTGCCTTTAATAAATGTAAGGCCAAATTTAAACTCTGCCTGGCCGACGCCTGCCACTCCGGCAGCCTGATTGCTATGCGCAGCGGTGAAACGGAACCTGTGTTGTCGCAGTATTACCAGACGCTGGCCAAAGCTGTTTCGGGCACCGCCCTGCTGATGTCTTCCAAAGCCGACGAGACCTCCCTGGAGTCGTCGGGCCTGCGGCAGGGTGTGTTCAGCCACTTTCTCATCCGCGGACTGAAAGGAGAAGCGGATACCAATAAAGACAAAGTAGTCAGCGTGGAAGAGTTGTTCGATTTTATCGAACGCAATGTGCGCGAATACACCGGCAACCGGCAAAGCCCGGTGATCAAAGGAACGTATGATCCGAAGATGCCGGTTTCCATGGTACGGTAGGGGCAATTACATGGCGCAAAAACATGAGTCATCCCAGATTTTGCCAAAACGACCACATAGAGGTCAAACTCTTATTTATTGATGATTGCTTATTGACAATTGATGATTTTTGATGTGCGAAGATGCCACCTTACATCAAAAATCATCAATTGTCAATAAGCAATCATCAATAAGAAATTGTCCGGCGCGACTAAGAGTCGCTACAAAATCCGGGATGACTCATGTTTTACACCCATCTGAAATCCCCCGTCAATTCAACTGGAACTGCACCGTCACCCCCGAACTCAGGGTAGTGATCGGGAACGATTGCGATGTTTTCGGCACCGTTTTGCGATAGTCCGTGAACAGCCGCAGTTTCAGGCGGCGATTGAGCGCGTATTCCACCGAGGGATTGATCGCGATGGTGCGGGCGCCGCGGGTAGGAATGGCTTCCACAAGTTGGTCGAGCTGGTGATTGATCGTGATGTCGTCGCGCACCTCGAAGTCGAACTTGATGTTCAGGTCATTGGACTGTTGGGCGCTGCCACCGCCGGGAGGAGGTTTGGTACCGGAAGCGGCATCTGTGGCCGGTTTCTTTTTCGACTTGCTGCTCGATTTTTTTGCCTTTTTCCCCATCAGGAAACCGATTTTGACATCTTTGATCCGGTAACCAAACCCGACGGTATAACTTTCCGACTGTGTTTCGGCCAGGCGGTAATCGATAAACGACATGGCCAGGGTACGGCTTTTTTTGAAGTCCGTTTTAAAGGTCATTTCGTTTTTCAACTTGATGTCCACACCCAGCAGCGGTTGCAATTGCTCCGTAATAACGATTTGCGGAATTTCATACCGCGCGATGTAATTGGCGTTCAGCGGATCAATAGTGTACGGATTCGTCGGATCGTAGAAAATATCCGTGTTATAGGAATTGACCGTCAGGGTGCTTTTGTACCCGTGTGAAATCTGAACGCTGGCAAAAATTTTGTCTAAATTACCCACTTTCGACAAACCGTTGTAATTCAGTTTCCAGTTGATGGCCGGGCGCGTTTTGAAGATATCGAGTCCAACGGTATTTGGATCGGCATCGGAATACGCCGCAATAAATGCCGGAACCAGCACCTGTTGCTGAATTTTGCCGTATCCCTGGGCATATCCCTGATCGGATTCGTGCGGATCGGTTGCCCCGGATTCTACGCCGAGGCGTTGTGAAATAGTCTGGCGGTATTGCTCATAACGGTCGAAAAGGCCGTTGATGTCGTTTCCGAACAGGGTATTCATCGCGAAATAAGATACCGTATAACTGCCGATATCGCGTTGAGCGCGGTGTTCAAACTGCGTGGCAGTGGGGTCGAGATTGAAATCCTGGTCTTTGAACAACTCCGTACCATTGCGCGTGTACTGTTTATTAGCCGTCAGTTCGATACGGAAATCCTGAAATGGTTCGACCGTTAAACCAGCATCGATATTTTGGGTATAGTTGCGCGTTACCTGCTGGTTGAGTTCGGGGCGATGGGTGATCCATCCGTTCCGGCCCGCTTCATCCAGCCAGTCACTGCCGGGTTGAATACCGGCAACAAATGCCCAGCCTGGCGCATCAAAACCTTCACTCAGACCCATGAGTTTGGTATCGGGTGTAAAACCGGGTATGACCGTATTAAAATTTTCACTGTAGGTAAAGCGGCCTTTCCGGATCAGCATAAGCGGACGCAAAGCAATACGTTCTGCCATAGAAGGTACGCGGTCTTTTTTATTTTTACCTTTTTCTGCCTTTTTATCGTCTTTTTTCGAGTTTTTATCCTCTTCTCCTCCGGCATCCTCAACGAGACCATCGATGGGTTTACCATCCGGGCCTATCACCGGTTTTACACCTTCTGCTGATTTACGGTCACTGTTGCGGCTGTTTTTTTCCGTTACGTCCTTGCTGTCAGCAGGCAGGTTTTTCCCTTTTTCAGCGTCTTTTCCACCGGCCTTTTTATTATTCCGCCCACCGGCTGCTTTACCGCCGCCTTCCTCATCGGGTGAAATACCTCCCGGGGCAGTATTTTTATTCGGCCCGCCGGAAGGATTACTTTTACTTCCTTTCTTGGCAGGTTTGTTTATTTTTTGAAGGTACTTGCTTTTGTTGTACAAGCTTTCAAAGTTCATATCCCCGTTGATCTGCCGCGTATTGTTGTTTTGAATCACATTGCCGAGATTGCGGGAATTGTTGAACTCCGCATATTGTCCGGCATCCAGGTTTTGTAGTTTCAGCGACTGTGCCGACCAGGTGTAACCGGCAGTGTAGGAAGCCTTCATCGAAATCCAGTCCAGCATTGGGATCACCTTGAACGGCAGCGTCCAGTTGAGGCTGGCGGTGTGGTTGTAGTTTTTAGGGCGACCCAGGTTGCGCATATTCGACAGGATGGAATCGCGCCTTTCCGCTTTGGTCACACGGCTTCCGTCTACGTTATATTCCAGCGGCTCGTCGATCAGACTGCGGGCAGTTGCATCGTAGTTGAAACGCAGGGATTTGGAAATATCCCAACCCAGGTCATAGTTGCGGTCCCAGGTAAAACGGCGATTGTAATAGGTATTCAACGACGGGTCTTCCCCGGCAAAACGATAGGTTGTCACACCGGCCAAACGCTCCAGATTGGTATTGAATCCGTATGTATTCGGCAAGGGATTGAAATTGAACTCTGAAATAAATTTCAGGTATTTATCATTTTTAATCAATTTTTTGAATGGCATGATGGGCTTCATACCCGTTGCATATTGCCAGTCGAGGGCGCCTTTATACCGGTTTTGCTGGTCATTGACTAAAAACGGTGTGCGGCGTTTTTGCTGGTTGAAAGCATAGGTGAGGCTGAAGTTTTCGATGTTCCAGGGCAATGGAATTTTGCGGCTTCCTCCTTTGCGTTCCTTGCGGACATTGGTAAAATTGTATCCGCGTACCACCGTCACATCCTAAGCCAGGGTGCGGATTTCCTCTTTTTTAGCGGGATCCGTCTCATCATTGATCTTGTCTTTCAATTTGATGTCCAGGTCATACGGATCGTACTCCGGGTTGCGGGTGATGTTGGAATATTGCGCATAGAACGGCACCTTTACGCCCGATTTTTCCGGTAAAAACTTGCCCAGTTCGAGGTTGGTGGATACATCTACCTGCATCACTTCTTCCCGCTGGCGCTGGATCAGTTTCTGTTCGATACTGCCCCAACCGATACTGGTATAGTTGCCGGCCATCGAAACGTTGCCAAAATCGGCTAATTTCATATCGACCCGTGCCAGACCTGCATAGCCGCCCTGTTCGTTGAAACCGTTGAGACGCAGCTCGTTGAGCCAGACTTCCACGCAATGCTGTTGTTTTTGCTCATCTACATTGCGCACACCCGACCATCACACCTTTCACATACCCCAGGTTCGGATTGCCCACTACTTTTACTTTGTTTCTCGGATTGTTCGGATCCGGCATCACAAAAATAAGGTCTGTGTTACCGCTTGCATTGCGTTGTTTTTTTACATCCGTAAGCAGTTCCAGCGGGAAATCGAAACTGTTCTGAATTTTCCAGACCTCTTCTTTATAGGAGCGGCTGTCGGGATTCCGGTTACCTGCCAATCCATCAATAGTGGAAGGGTGCAGGGGTATTTCGTATTCGTAATAGTTGTTCACATAGTCGGAACCGAGGCGCAAAAACACCGACAAGTCTGTGCTGTCGAATGGGAAATTGTTCTCATCTAATTGTTCAGCGTGTACAAACATTTTCAGGTTTTGATACTGCCTCAAATCCAGGTTCAGACTTTTGAAAACAGCCCGCGCATCACAATATCCCAAGCTGCACACGCTCATGGAAAGCGATTGCTCGTTTTGCAGGATATCGGGAAACGCGCCCACCGATTGTTCCCGCTGAATACCGAACGGAATCGTGTAATTAAACGGCGTTCGGGCAGAGTTTTCCTCAATACTCACCGCATTTATATCGAAAGGAATCGGGCTGAAACCCACGTCGCAGACCGTCCCGGTCGGGGTATCGATTTGCGGTAGCGGTTGTTTAAAACGGCGCCACTGGTTGCGACCCAGTTCGAGGGTAGCAAAACGGAAGGTCGTCTGTTCGGTAAATCCTTTCCACAACATGCGCACAAAACGCATGGAACGGAAGTCCTGGATACCGCCGATCTGCTGGCGCTGCGTGTAGTCGAGCGGCAGTTTAAAACGATACCACACGTAGTATTCTCCATTGCGCTGGAAAACAACCGTATCGGTGATAAGGTCTCGTAATTCAAGCGATTCCATATCCAGCCCCCTGATGATCGGGCCATTGTTGGGTAGCGGATGGGTTTTACTTTTAAAACTGATTTTATACCGGTAATAAGCCTCGTTCTCGTTCAGGGAGTTGTTGCGGTCGAGGTCTTCCATATCGGGCAGGTTGGTCGCCGATGGGTTGAGGTTGTCCGTGTTGTTCACCGGAGAGTTACCTTCCTGGTTGTTGAATTTGCGGTAACGCGCCAGCAAACCCGGATTGACGCCGTTGAAACGGTCATCGCGGAAATACACAAAGTCGTCGTTCGATACGTCGGCCAGGATTTCAGTCTTAGCGTTGGGGCTGATCGAAGAAGCCATTATGGCGTTGACATAGGCGCCGAAGTACGCCAGCTCTTGTTCGTTGTTCAGGCCATCCAGCCCTATATCCTGAAAAGCGCGTTTTTCCGGATCATTATCAAAGGCATTTACCACCGGTGTTTGCACGGGCACACGTCCCCAGGGGGTTGGCGCCGTAGCGCCGGTGCCAGGTCCGGTTGGCAGGGTATTTTCAAAATACTGGCGCGAATCGCGCATAATATCTTCAGAAATGGTGCCCAGGTCGATGAACATATTACCGTCATCGGACACATCGGGGTCATCTCCTTTTTCCATGTACGGGTTGAGCATCCAGAATTCGACAAACTCGATATTGGCCGCCTCAAAGTCATTGGTATTCAGTCCGCGCATAAAACCCGCCCAGCGGGTAGCAGGCTGGTCGAGTTCGCCCGACTGTGTGAGACCGGCGGAAAGGCCGTGGTAACCATCCGGTAAATCGAAATTGTACGGCCCGCGGGAACGCGGATAAACCGTCACGTCCAAAGGCCGCAGCGCCGATTGTTCGAGGGGTGTGAGCTGGCGGTTGGGAAAAATGTCCTGAAATTGTATCTGGGTGGTGTATGGGTTAGTACCATCCACAGCATCGCGGGCGCTGGGGTCCGCAATGTACCAGGAAAGTCCGGCCCGGTTGGCGCCGAGCGCAAGCGTAGTGTCGCTGCCCTCCGGGAATTCCGTCAGGTCGCCCTGTGGAACCGAGGCAATCACCCAGGAGTTGGCGGGGTTGGAAAGCGGCAGATTGGCCGTACTGCCCTCAAAGTCATCCAGATAAACCGTACCACCTTTATCGCCGCCCTGATTGATGGCTTTATTGTGGCCCGGTTGCAGCAAGGCGACTTCCGCCTGCGCCGTAATACTGGAGGCTTCTTTGGTTTCGATGAATGGAATTTTATCCACCATTTTAGTCAGCCAGGGCGCATCTTTGGAGATGCTGAAATCCAGCCCGTACATCTTGTTGTTGATGGGGTCGTCGCCGAAGTTGACTTTTTTGCGTGAGCGGGCGCTCAAACAAGTTCATGTATGTGGCGCCGATATTGATGTCTTTGCTCAGTTCATAATCGAAACGGGCGCCCAGCATCGTGCGGCTTTGGAAACCGAAGAGGGTATTGTCTTCAAAACTGACGTTTACATTCTGGCCCGACTGCAAAATGGCGTCGTTCAGGATGCGCACTTTACCGATGTTGTAGTCAATCTGGTAATCGACGCCTTCGCGGAGCAGTTGACCGCCGGCTGTTACCCGAACGGAACCCTGCGGCAGGTTGAAAGTACCCAGGGAAATATCAGAGGAGGTGCTGGATTTATAAGAACCTTTCAGGACAAACCGGTTGAATTGCTGGAATTCACGGGCCAAAAAGGGCGTCAGGTCGTATAACTGCCGGTAGGCATATTTATCCACAACCGGTTGGGGTGCGCCGGCGCCGGCCAATGTATCGGCTAAGTAACTGCCGAAAGGTTCCAATATCGGGAACATGATACGCCCGGAACGCAGGTTGATGGTCAGGCCCGGCACAAAGTCGAAAATACCATCGGGGCCGGGATCGCTTTGCAGGTTCAGGTTATCGAGGCCGAATAATTGAAGCAGGGGTCTGGAGCGAATGGAAGCCGGGATGTCGGGGCTGCCTTCGCCTCCGAGGAAACGTTTCTGTCCTTTACCCGGATCTTCATAAAAAATATCGACCCGGAATTCGTTCGGGTCCACGTTGGCAGTACCGATCGCGTAGATGTTTTTCATCATCAGATCCCAGATAGGATACTGGATATTGGCGGTGGTACTTTTCAGCATTTTTACAAACAACACATTGGTATTCAGGGAGTCCTGGCTACTGGTGCGCGGAATGTCGCTGGAGAATTCCCCGATTTTATGGGGGATACCATTATAAGTGTATTCGACGGCCACCCCGATCACCTGGTCGGGCTGTACGTTCAGGTTAATACTCACAAAACCAAGCTGTTCATTGTACGTATATTCTGAAGGAGAGAGCAAACGACCGCTCATTTTTTCAAAATCCTTGATGGGGGTCAGGCCGAGGTTGGTCAGCCGGCGCACTACCCTGTCATTGTATCGACCCGTAGAGTCGTTTTCCAGGCCGTCTATCAATTCGGCGTACAAGCTGTTGTTGTTATTATCGGGGAGCGGCCGGTTTTTGATGTCCAAAGCAGGAGGCGCGGCCAGGAGCCAGGTCGAGTCGATTTTGATCGGTTCACCCAGGTCGGTGATGGCAACGATGTCGCGAAACTGCTCGGTAGCCAGTTTGTCGTTGGTGAGCCAGACTTCCATCCGGGTAATCGTGAAAAGCGATTGTGGGACGGGCAGGCACTTCATGGCCGGCTCAAATTCGTCGCGGTTCCAGTGGCTGAGGAAGAAGTGGCGGTTTTCGTCGTATTCGTCGATGGGTTTTTCAAACGTTTGAACCTGAGATCCGCCCTGCACCGTCAGGCTTTGCTGTTTGGAGCGCTGCTGGCTGGCTATCAACGTGGTACGCAGGTGTCCGAATTTTAACTCCGTTTTGATACCGAACAGGTTTTGCGCGCCTTTGATCAATTGAGAACGCAGCGGCATAGATACGTTACCCGCTTCTACATTTTGTACAATCTCGTCTTCTGAAAACCCTTTCGTATCGTAGTTCAATTTCATCTGGTTATCGAAATCGAATGTAGCCTGGGTATTATAGTTAAAATTGAGGTTCAGTTTTTCCCCGATTTTGCCGGCAGCACTCATATTGATGTCCATATCAAAATCGAAGTTGCCGTTGCGCTGCTGGCGAAGGGTCAGGATCGGGTTTTGAATTTTCTGGTAATCAAATCCAAAAGTGAGGTTGATATTGCCTTGCGGTTTGATGTTGACTTCCGTGCCGCCGAAAAGGCGATCGATCAGCGAATTTTTAATATCAAACTTGGCAATCGGATCGACGATGCCGCTGCTGCTTTTTTTATCAGACGATACAACCCCCTGCAAACGGTCAAAATATTCATTTTGCTGCTTCTGATCGCGCCAGCGCACATACTCATCAAAAGTCATGTAGGTCGGCGCCCGGTAGAAATCATCGCCAACTTTTTCGCTGATGATATACATATTCGTTTCCGGGTCGTACTCGACCTGTTGCTCGATGGCTTTGGGGTCTTTCAGGTCGATCGGATTAGCATCGCCGGAATGAATAAAATCATCAAACCGATCCCGTAAAGGCGGGAGCGTATCGGGCGCAGCGACCAGGCCGGCAGCTACTATATCTTCCGCATCATCCGTTTTTTTATCGGCGGAATGGTCGGTTGCAACAGGCAACGTTCTGTCCGGGAAAAAAATCGTCAGGAAGTTGTTGCGCACACTTTCCGGATAAGAGAAGGCATACAGGGCGCAAACCGAAAACAGGCATATAGCCCCAAGAAGGAAGTTCCTCTTCGTCATTTTCAAAAAAGCAGGTGGATTTGTCTATTCTATTACTCTTACAAACGGCTGGAATGACGCACGTCTGCTGGAATAGGTTGCCTGAAACGGCATAATATGGCAGGGATTGTGTGGATAAGGATTTATGAGGCCGGAAAAGGTTGGAAAGTTTGATGGTTGGAAGGGTTTGATGGTTTGAAAGGTTTGAAAGGTTTGAGGGTTTGAGGTGGTAACTCTTGGCTTTACGTTACGACCTCAAACCCTCAAACCTTTCAAACCATCAAACCCTTCCAACAATCAAACCATCTTCATTTTTCCTTCAATTCCTCCAGTTTCCCGGTTGTTTTAAGCAGTTTTAAAACAGCGAGTTTATAGGTAAAAACCTGTTGCCAGTAGTTGGTTTCTGCTTCGGAAAGGGCTGTTTGAGCATTGAGCAGGTCGGTGAGTGGCACAACGCCTTCTCTATACTGAAGCATCAGTTTGTCGCTGATTTCCCTGGCCAGACCGACATTATCCGTTTGGGTACGCAGGGAGCGCAGGGCATTTTGAAGTTGTTCGCGGGCCTGCCTGAATTCCAGGCCTTTTGCGCTGTTCAGTTGCCTGCGGTCTTCGGCTAATTTCTGGCCTTCAATGGCCAGGAAACTCGATTTATGTAAGCGTCGAAAGCCGTCGAAAATCGGGATATGCATTTTCAGGCCAAAAGCAACTGCGCCATACCAGCGCCTGTCGAGGTCGAAAAAATTGGCGTCAGGGCGGAATGTTTGGGTGAAAGCGTTCGCATGCGCACTAAAATTGGGCAGGTTTTCGGCCCGAAGGCTGCTGAGTTGAATGCGGTTGAGTTCTACCTGGTGCAGCAACAGGCGAAATTCGGTGGTGTTTTCCGGCTCCAGCGCCAGCACCTGCCAACGCGCCGAGTCGGCAGCCGGCGCCGACATCTCTTCCATCGGATCGAATGCCTCTTCAAAAGGAACGCCACAGAGGAATTGCAGGGTCTGACGCAAGCCGCTGATGGCCGTATACAAATTCTGGCGCTGCGTTTCGAGGTTCGTACGGGCTACTTTGATCCGTTTTACATCCGTTGGAATGGCATAACCGTTGGCCAATTGTAATTCTGCCATGCGTTGCAGGGCGTCTAATTTATCGAGATTGGCGTTCATGGCGCGCAGCAACTGCTCCGTTTGCAGGGTCTGATAAAAAACCGTGGCAGTCGTGAAAACTACCTCTTCCTCCGAACGGGTAATCAGCAGATCGTAGATGTTTCTGGTAACATTGGCTGCTGGGGCGGCCCTGCGCATCGACTCATTAAAAAGTTGTTGTTGCAACTGGATGGAGCCGGTCAGTTGCCAGGGCTGACCAAATTGTACCGGCAGGAAGGTGTTGTCAGCCATGCCAAACAGTTGACCTGGAAGGAGTTGTGTCGGCAGCACAGGCAGATAATCTATTCCAAATCCCATGCTGATCTGGGGGTACGCAGCGCTGCGTCCTTCCTGCATACGTTTGTCTATGCCCTGCCGGTCCAGGCGGGCTTTCTGTAGTTGCGCACTGTTTTCGAGCGCCAGGTGCAGGCTTTCACTTAGTGTGATCGGGCGGAATGTGGCAGGTTGAGCGTATATTTTCCCGATAAAAACGCTCCAGAGCAGGATAGGGAATAAATATTTCATCTTGCAAAATTAGCGCACCTGCATCACATCTGGACTTTTACTTGCAAGCTTTTCGCCGCGTGTCCAGGATGTACTGGATTTTCCAGCCGTCTTCCATTTTCACCAACTGAAAAGAATTGGTGCCGCAATGCGATATTTTACCGTTGAGGTAAAACTTGTACGGCGTCCAGACGCTTGCCAGCGATGCCTCGCTCAACACGGCGTCGAATTCGATTTGTTCTTTGTATTTGTCCTTGGTAGGCGTTCCAACGAATGTCACAAATTCACTAAAATTTTCGGTAAAAACCTGCCATTTGCCATCCCGGTCAGCCATATAGGTTTGTAAAACAGGCTGACTGGTGCAGGTGCTTTTCAGCAATGCCGTATCGCCTTTTTCCAGCCCTTCAAAAAACTGGTTGATGACGGCCTTGATGGCTTTTTCACTTTTCTCTTCTTTTTGGGCCATCAGCGGCAATACCAGGCATAAAGACAGAACAAGTAAGGGGAATCGAACGTTTTTCATAAAAAAGGATTTGTACAGAAAAGTTTGAATTAACAGGAATGGTCAAAAATCGAAATTCGCTCCGACCTCGCCGGCGAAAATAGCCGGAAAGCCGCTCTCGCTCTGTATTCAACCGCTTTAGGGCAGGTAATAACAAAGCCCTATCTTGCGCCCGTTTTGGGTCATCATCTATTGTTTACCACATAGATACATAGAAAAAAACATAGATCACATAGCCCGTTTTGATTACCTTTTAACATCTGTGAACTATGCGGCAAATAGATACAAACAAATGCAGGTGTGTAAAATTAGTTTTGCCTAGATTTTTTACAAATACTTGATTATCAACACGGATAACTGATAACTAATAACTGATAACTACATGACGTCTTCTTTTGATCAGATCATCCAGTCTGACGTACCTGTGCTCATTGATTTTTGGGCGACCTGGTGCGGCCCCTGCCGTGCAATGACTCCCATACTGGATGAATTAACAGCCGAATTGGGAGATCGTGTGCAGATCGTAAAAATTGATGTGGACGAGCATACAGACCTGGCCGTACAGATGAAAGTAATGGGCGTTCCTACTTTTATGCTGTATAAAAACGGGCAATTGCTTTGGAGCGAAGCGGGGACACAAACCAAAACAGCGTTGAAAAAAATAATTGAAAGCGCCGAGTAAGTAAATAGTTATCCGTTATTAGTTATCAGTGTTGAATACGCACTTAATTTTACAAACGGTGAAATACGAGATGTATATATTTTTTTGGGCGTTCAGCCTTTTTTTTCAGGCTTGCCAGGGAAGCGACCCATCATCGGAAGCAAGTGGTGTGCCGCTCAAAGTCGCCGCGCCGGTAGCAAGCGATACTATGGCCGCTACACTTGTTGCCGGCGCGGCAGCAAGCGCCGCAGCCGTAACTGTGCCCGATGCCGACAGCGATTACCTGCTCGGCAAATTTGATCCGGCCACACATCCCGACTTCGTAAAAGTTGGCAAACCCTATACGGACCGGGCAGGCATGATGCTGCGAAAAGAAAGTTTCGAAGCATTTAAAAAAATGTGGGCAGCGGCCCAAAAGGATAAAGTTGTACTGAAAATCATTTCCTCCACGCGCAGTTTCGGGCAACAAAAAAACATCTGGGAAGCCAAATGGGAACGTTTTGCCAAAGACGCCCCGCTGCCCAAAAACCGCGCCCTCAAAATTCTTGAATTTTCTTCCATGCCCGGCTCCTCGCGCCACCATTGGGGCAGCGACATTGATTTGAACGACTTGAACAATGCCGCCTTCGAAACCGGCGGAAAATACCAGAAGGTATATGCCTGGCTCAATGAACACGCCCACGAATACGGATTCTGCCAACCCTATACGGCAGGCCGCCCGAATGGCTACCACGAAGAAAAATGGCATTGGTCATACACGCCCCTGAGCAAACCTTTGCTGGATGAATATCAAAAAACCATCACAGCAAGCGACATCAAAGGATTTAAAGGCGCCGAACTGGCCGCCGAAATCGGCATCATACAGCACTATGTGGGCGGGATCAATCAACAGTGTAAATGAATGATATTTATGGGTTTATGAAGGTTTATAAGGGTTGATGAAGGTTGATATACATCCGCTCGAAATGAGTAAAATCGTTTCATTTTCGAGCGGATGTACATCAACCTTCATCAACCCTATCAACCCTCAACAACAAAAATGGCCTACACCGAATCAAATATGCTTCCGCTGGGTACAGTGGCCCCGGATTTTGAATTGCCCGAACCTGCAACAGGCCGGACGCTGCGACTCAGCGGTCTGCCGAAAGGCCGCGCTACAGTGGTGATGTTTCTTTGCAACCACTGCCCTTATGTGTTGTATGTCAACCCGGAGATTGTGCGGATCGTTTCCGACTATCAGACACGTGGTGTTTCTTTCGTCGGTATCAACAGCAACGACGCCGACAACTACCCCGAAGACGCCCCGGATAAAATGCCGGAACACGCCCGGTCAGTAGGTTATACATTTCCGTACCTTTACGACGAATCGCAGGCTGTTGCCCGTGTATACGAGGCCGCCTGCACCCCGGATTTTTACGTTTTCGACAGTGAGCGGAAGTTAGTCTACCGCGGACAACTCGACCCCAGCCGACCCAAACGAAACCCCATTCCGAGCACCGGCGAAGATCTTCGGGCAGCGTTGGACGCCGTTTTAGCCGATCAACCGGTTTCTTCCATGCAGCGAGCTTCGGGCGGCTGTAATATCAAGTGGAAAACAGCGTAAGCAGGAAAGGTTCGTTTATTACATTTTTTTTGCAACACCCTGATTTTCATTACATTTTGCATAAAATCATTCTCCAATCACCCTGTTACCTTATTAAAGTTTTTTAAATAATGCGACCAGCACAGATTACCGATCAGCAGATACACGACTTTATCGTAGCCGGTTTATACGAAGACATTCGGGAAGGCGACCACACTTCACTTGCTACTATTCCGGCGGACAGCCGCAACCGGGCTGTGTTAAAAGTTAAAGACTACGGCGTGATAGCCGGCGTGGAACTGGCAGAACAAATTTTTAAACACATCGACCCGACTTCAAAGGTAACCGTCCATAAACCCGACGGAACGGATGTGCTTTTCGGCGAGGTGGCTTTCGAGGTGGAAGGTAATTCCCGCGCCCTGTTACAAGCCGAGCGCCTTGTTCTCAATGCGATGCAACGCATGAGCGGTATCGCCACTTTGAGCAGTCGTTTTGCTTTTGAGGTGGGCGACCTGCCTGTAAAAGTGCTCGATACCCGCAAAACGACCCCGCTCATTCGTTTTCTGGAAAAATGGGCGGTCAAAATAGGCGGCTGCGAAAATTACCGCTGGGGTCTGTACGACTGGATGATGATCAAGGATAACCACGTCGACGCTGCGGGTGGTATCCGCAATGCCATCGGGCGGGCGCAACAATACCAGCAGGAAAAAGGCCTTCAACTGGGCATTACCGTAGAAGTGCGCAACCTGGTGGAAGTGGAAGAAGTGCTGCAAATCGGCGGTATCACCCGCATTATGTTCGATAATTTTGAAATTCCGATCCTGGCTGAAGCCGTTGCCATGGTTGGCGATCTGTTTGAAACGGAAGCCAGCGGCGGAATCAACCTCTACAATGTGCGGAAATACGCCCAAACGGGCGTCAATTTTATTTCTGCGGGCGCCCTCACACATTCCGCGCAGCCGCTGGATCTGAGCTTGAAAATTGCCTGAGCCGCACTTTCGTAATGCTGTAAATGCTTGATTATCAACACTGATAACCAATAACGGATAACTAATAACTAACCTTCGCATGTCTGCCGACAATTTTTACTGGTACGCGAGTATTCTTATTTTTCTACCCTGGCTGCTGCTCATTCTGGCGCCCAATGGTCGTTTTACCGAGCCGATCGCTTTCGGCTCGGCCACTATTTTGTTGGTCGCCGCCGCCATTTTTACGTTTCGCTACCTGACCCGCAGCGAGGGGGGAGGGAGTTTTTTATCCTTAGAGGGTTTTGAAAATTTATTCCGCAGCAAGGAAATGCTGCTGACCGGCTGGCTCAATTACCTGTCGTTTTGCCTGCTGGTGGGTACCTGGCAAACCCACGATGCCCGGCAACTAAAAATCGGACACATTTTTGTCATTCCCAGCCTGCTGCTCACCATGCTCACCGGCCCGGCAGGCCTGCTTTTGTACCTAATGGTTCGTTTTTTTAAAACGAAAAAATGGGATATTCGCTGATTGCGCAGAAGCAGACAACTATTTCCCCGGAGATTGCATCAAGCATCATCTGTTCATCCTGAATGGGGATAAGCAAATGAGATGATTTCTTTGTCTAATGTTAAAATTCAAAATATTAACCGCTGGAAAGCAATATACCGCCGCTACCTGTTGTTTAATTACCGTTTTTAACATTATAAATTTTTAAAACGCCTTAGAGGGCCTATGGAAGAAACATACACATACGATGCTCTGGTACAATTTCTCTACCATGAACTGTCTGCTCAGGAAGTTACTGAGATGACCAATTCGCTGGAAGACGATATTGAAATGCTGGCTGTTTTTCACGGCCTTGCTTCAGCAAAAGCCCAGTTCCCAAAAGTTCAGTTTGTACCGGCTACCGGAACGCTGAACAACATCCTGCAGTACAGTGCCAAATCCATGTTGGAAGCACAGTCCTGACTTGATGCCGCTTGCCGATTCATCCCGGATTTTTCTTCCCCCGAAGAACAATCCGGGATTTTTATTTTACACCGTGGCTCGTTGAAAGAATCGGGCATTTGGATGAAAATATACATTTATTTCCCGCCGGAATTTCAACTTTTGCAGGCGTTTGCTGTCCAAGCATTGCGCAACACAGCAGCAACATTTTTCATCCTTACTTTCCAATCTTCTTTTTTAAAATGAAAATCCGCCTTTCTGTTTTCTTTTTCCTGGCATTTATCGGCCTGCTAACCTTGTCCGGTAACAAAAACGGCAGGGCTTCTCAATCGGGCGCAGGCAATACCGGCGCACCCGGCGACCAAACCCTGAACGGCGCCCCGCTCACTTGCACCGGATGCCATGATGACAACGCCTTTAATTCCATCGTCTTTGTGCAGGTGCTGGACACCGGCGGTGTTGCCATTACACATTATACGCCGGGCAGATTATACAATGCAAGGGTAAGCGTCAATGCTTCCGGCACGGGTTTATCAGGTTATGGTTTCCAGATGATTGCGCTTCGCGACACCGGCAACATCGACCTCGACGGATTCAGCGATATTAATCCCAATAACTACAAGATCGCTACCATAAACAATGGACGTACCTATGCTGAACATGCTAATACATCCGCTTCCAATATCTTTAATGTGCGCTGGACGGCTCCGGCAGCCGGAACCGGAAGTGTTACTTTTTACGCCGCAGGAAATGCCGTCAATGGAAATAATAACAGTGACGGAGATGGCGCATCCAATACCTCGCTCCGGCTTTTTGAAGAAATTACGCTTTCGTCGGGCGATGAACAGGTATCCGCTGTCCCCCTTGTAAGCGTAAGCCCCAACCCGGTAAGCGATGTGGCACAGTTGGAATTGAACCTGCAGCAGGCCGGCCAATACCAGTTGACGGCATACAATTTGTCCGGGAGCTCGATCTGGTCATCGGCGCTTAACCTGCCTGCCGGTATCAGCAACTATCAGATACCGACGGAAAACTGGGAGGCCGGCACTTACTATTTATCCGTAAATAGTATGAAATACCGCAAGATTGTTAAAATTCTAAAACTTTAACACTCAACATCTTATAGCGAGTAGAAACGGCATTAACTTTGTATTGACACTACAAAGTCACTATTGACAGTTACATTGTTTAAGAATGACGTTTAAAATTCAAACGTTCGTTTCTTCGAACATCAAATCTACAACTGACGCAATGAAAAATCTGCTTTTCTTCTTGCTTTTAACCCCTGCTATTGCTTTTGCCGGTCAGGGTAATCCAAGCCTCGATGCAATCACTATTGCTTTGAGCGATGGTAACGCCGATGCGCTTTCAAAATATTTTGCCGATAATGTTGAAATTTCCATTCAGGATAAAGAGCAAACATATACTAAAGCGAAAGCAACCGAGGTAATTCGTTCTTTTTTCGGCTCCAATCAGCCCAAGTCTTTTACCCAGGTGCATAAAGGTACCAGCCGCGAAAACAGCGATCAATACTGTATTGGTAACATGGTGGGCGCTTCCGGCAATTACCGGGTGTATCTCTACCTGAAAGTAAACGGCAATAACCTGAGCATTCAGGAAATACGCTTCGATAAAGAATAAAAAAACCACTATAAGATGGCTGTGGAGGTAACACTCTATGGCCATTTTTTTTCGACCTTGTCAAAACGCTCCTTTTTGATAAAAAACTGCTTAACTTTGCCGGTCGTTTATTATACCATTCATTATTTTCAACACATTCAACTGATCTAACCACATGGGCAGAGGTGATGCAAGAACCAAACGCGGTAAAATTACGCGTGGCTCGCACGGTAAAAGCCGTCCGAAATTAGAAAAACTCAAGACCATCATCAAAAAACAGGCTGCTGCAGCCAATTAATTTTTTGATGCGTCCTTTTTAAAAGCCTTGCCTACTGACTTTGATCGGCAAGGCTTTTTTTGTGTCATGTCGGGGTTGTGTCAAAAGGTTCGGCAGCACCGCCATATAGCAAATTAAAAAAATACCAGGCAGGTATTTGCACATAGAGAGACGTGATATTACCTTTATTGGAGAGTGTTCAAGAAAGTGTGGCACACCTCTGCTACTACATTGATTATCAGTACCCTAATTTAGGTGTGCCACACTTTTCTGAACACTCTCCTTTATTGTGATCTACATACAAATCTCTAAGTACCTCTACACAACAAAAATTCAAACCTTTGCTCCAATGAAAAAACTGATTTTCCTATTCGTATTGTGTATTTTCGGAAAACTGCAAGCGCAGCAATCCCTATTCGGCATCTGGAAAACGACAGATGATGAAACGGGTGAAGTCAAAAGTCATATTCAGATTTATGAGTCCGGCGGAAAAGTTTACGGTAAAATAAACAAGTTGCTCCGCGCGAATGCCCCCACCCATTGCGAAAAATGTCCCGGTGAACGCAAAAACCAGCCGCTGATGGGCATGATTCTATTGGTGGATATGGTTGTAAAGGATGGTATGCTGCAATCCGGCAATATCCTTGATCCGGAAAAAGGGAAATGGTACGACTGCAAAATGTGGATGAAAGAAGGCGACTACAATACGCTTGTGGTACGCGGATACGTGGGGCCGTTTTACCGGACGCAATACTGGACAAGGGTGCAATAACCGCTTACTTCCGCGCAATATACACCCCTGTCAAAATCACGGCAGCCCCGGCCATATCGATGGGGCCGAGCACTTCTCCATCGAAGGCGCCCAACAACATGGCAACGATGGGTAAAATATAGGTGACCGAGGTAGCAAAAACTGCCGTTGTGCGCTGTAGCAGCCAGAAGTATAAAATAGAGCCTCCCACCGTGCCGACGGCTGCCAGGTAAAAAATATACCCGAGGCCCTCTAAGCCTTGTTCGTGTTGTTGTGCGGCCTGCCATCCTCCCGACCACCAAAGCCCGATGATAAAAAAGAACCCGGTGAGCACAAATGCTGCCGAAGCGATGCCCGCCGGGTGCATATCGCGCAGGTTTTTATTGACTACGTTGGCATTGATGGCGTAGCACACGGTAGCCAGTGCACAAAGTCCTGCAAAAAAGGCATTGCCGGTGACGGCGCTTTTGCTGTTAAAAAGAATCAGGATGAAAGCGCCGGCGAGTCCGAGGGTGACTCCCAGCACCTTGCTACGGGTAAATTCCATTTTAAAAAAAGCCACGCCGAGGAGCAGCGTGAACAACGGCGTGAGCGAATTCAGTACGCCTGCCAGGCTGCTGTTTACATGCTGCTGAGCCAGGGCAAACAGAAAATTAGGAATGGCCGAGCCGCAAAAAGCCACAACCAGCAGCGATTTCCAGCGCGTCCAGTCGATTTTAGACCAGAATGCCGCAGCGATGGGGAGGTACAACATAGTTGCCATCACCATGCGCCACATGGCCATTTGAACGGGGTTAAAAATTTGTACCGAATGTTTGATAAATATAAAGGAAGCGCCCCAAACGGAGGCTAATACAAACATCAAAAACCAGTCGAAAGAAGAAGGCGGGCGGGAAGGCATGTCGGTGCGTTGCATTTGAAGGCGCAAAGAACGGGAAAGTTTGGCGCCCGGATACTAAAAAGCAAGGGGCAAAAAGCAATAATAACCAATGCTTTACAAATGAATTCGTTCAAAAAAACGTGGCAGCATACTTATAAAATTGGGTTCAAACCCGGTTTAGCGGTGTAACGAAACAAGTCCATGCTGAATTTCAGTATTTTGTAGCAGATTTAAAAATCTTTGCATAACATTGCCCGCCTTTATTGTCAATACATCAAAATCAAATTTTGCCATTGCTATATTTGTCTGAACGGGATGGTTTGAAGGTTTGATGGTTTGTGGTGGTAACCTGAGCCATGCGCTACCACCACAAACCATCCAACCTTCAAACCATCCAACCTTCTCCGACTATTTTGTCATCCACGATTTACTAAACCCATTTTCAGTTCATGAATTTTACATTTACCACCCTCGACTTAGTCATTATTGTCGGATATCATCGGAAAGCAGGTAGTTCGGAAGAGTATTTTTTGGCAGGGCGCAACATGCCCTGGTATGTCATCGGCATCTCCATGTTTTCGGCCAATATTTCGTCCAACTCGTTGATTGCGATTACCGGCGGCGCGTACAAAGGCGGCATTGTATTTTTCAATTACGAATGGATGGCCTCGGTGGTGCTCACCTTTTTTTGTGTGTTTATCCTGCCGTTTTACCTCAAGTCGCAGGTGTACACTATGCCGGAGTATTTTGAAAAAAGGTATGATGTGCGCTCGCGCTACTATTTTTCCTTTATCACCCTGGTCGGCAATATTTTTATCGACACAGCAGGGACGCTTTTTGCCGGGGTGGTAATTGCCAAATTAGTCTACCCGGAAGCGAATACCTTGCTGATTGTCAGTTTGTTAGCCGTATTTGCTGCAGGGTATACGATTTTCGGCGGACTGTCGTCTGTGATGCGGACGGAAATGGTGAATACGATTATTTTACTGATTTCGGCGGTGATTTTGTGCTTCATCGTGTACGATAAGGCGGGAGGTTATGATGCCATTGTGGCTCATGCAAATGCCAAGGACCCATCATTTATGCACCTGGTGCAGCCGATCGATCACCCGGATATGCCCTGGCCGGGACTGCTGTTGGGTGTGCCCTTGCTGGGTTTTTATTTTTGGTGCAACAACCAGTTTATCGTGCAGCGCGCACTGAGCGCCCGCAATGCCAATGAGGCCCGCAAAGGCGCGTTGTTTGCAGCATTGTTAAAAATTCCCATTCTGTTTTTGCTGGTTTTCCCCGGGCTGGCGGCGTTGAAATTGTACCCGAACTTGCAGGATATGTACGCCGGTCAGTTAAAAAACTTTGCGGATGGCGCTTACCCAACGCTGGTGTTCCAGTTGTTGCCGGCCGGCCTGGTTGGTCTGGTTGTGGCCGGTTTTCTGGCTGCGATGGCATCTGCGGTGAGTGCGACACTCAATTCGGCCCGCACCCTTGTTACAATGGATTTTGTTCAAAAATTCCGGCCGAATATGGATTCCAAAGGACTTGTTCGGGCCGGTCAGATTTCCACAGTTGTTTTTATGGTGATTACGGTAGCCTGGGCGCCTCAAATCGCCAATTTTGAGTCGCTGATGAACTACATGCAAGGCGTACTGGCACTGATCAGCCCGCCGGTCGTCGCTATTTTCCTGATCGGACTGTTCTGGAAAAGGGCCAATGCCGACGGCGCTTTTGCAGCGCTGATGACCGGATTAGTCATCGCGTTGTTCACAGTAGCCAGTGAAGTGACGGGGCTTTCTCCTGCCTGGAACAGCGTACACTTTTTGATGAAAGCGCCGATCATTTTTGCCATTTGTTCTGTGGTTCAGGTGGCCGTGAGTCTGGCGACTGCGATACCTCCCGCTCATAAATTAGTCGGATTTACCTGGAACAAAGCGGTGTACGATGCAGATTCCGCAGAGTTGGTGGGCGTTCCATGGTACCAGAATTACCGTGTCCTGTCGGTTATTTTGTTGGTAATCACGTTTGCAGTCGTGTTTTATTACCGGTAGAATTTACCACAATAGGCACATAGAAACTCCACATAGATCACATTAGGCATCTTATATGATCTATGTGGAGTTTCTATGTGCCTATTGTGGTAAAAAATCCGCGTAAATCTGCCTTATCCGCGTAATCCGCGTCTCGTTCTTACCTTTGCCCCCGTGAACCGCGAATTTATCGTCAACATTCTTTTCCTGCTCTTTATCAACCTGCTGATAAAGCCGTTTTTTATTTTCGGGATCGACCTGACGGTGCAAAACCGGACGGGTCAGGAATACGGTTTGTATTTTGCACTGATGAATCTGACGTACCTTTTTCAGATTCTCAATGATTTCGGGATTCAGAGTTTCAACAACCGCCACATCAGCCAGCACCCGCAACTGCTCCCGAAATATTTTCCCAACCTGCTGGCAATCAAGATATTGCTCAGTGTTGTCTATATCCTGATTTCCCTGGTATTGGCCTGGACGATGCGTTACGACAGCCGCGCTTTGTTGCTGCTGTTGATCCTGTTGGCCAACCAGGTGCTGGTGCAGATGATTTTTTTCCTGCGTTCCAACCTGTCCGGCTTGGGCCATTACCGCACGGACAGTGTGTTGTCCTCCCTTGATAAATTGCTGATGCTCTTCACCTGCGGTCTGTTGTTGTGGACATACCCGGCAGGCAGGCTGTTCCGAATTGAGTACTTCGCATTGGCCCAAACCATTCCGCTGGCACTGACGGCAGCCATCGCATTCGGCATATTGCGCAGTAAGGTAAAATTCCGGGTGCGCCCGACCTGGGCGGACAACTGGCGATCGGGCATTCCGACCCTGATTGTGCTGTTTCGCGGGAGTTTGCCTTATGCGCTGGTCGTTTTCCTGATGTTTGCCTATACCCGCCTCGACGGCGTTTTACTGGAGCGTTTCAGTGGAAAAGCGCATGCGGAGGTATTTGCAGGCGCATATCGGGTGCTCGATGCCTGCAATATGCTCGGCTACCTGTTTGCTTCGCTGCTGCTGCCCATGTTTGCCCGCCTGCAAAAAAAACCGGATTTGGTAAAACCGCTTTTATCCCTGAGTTTCAGGCTCATCTGGGCTGGAAGTGTGGCCCTGGCTATGGCGATCTGTTTTGCCCGGGAAGATCTGCTGCACCTGATGATGCCGCGGCAGGCTTCCCCTTATCGCTGGGATACGCTGGGCGTTTTGATTTGGGCTTTTGTGCCGGTCAGCACCACGTATATTTTCAGTACGCTACTGACCGCGCATGGCAAGGTGGCTATGATGAATCGCTTTTTTATTGCCGGTATCGGGCTGAACGTTGCGCTCAACCTGCTGCTGATTCCCTACTGGCAGGCCTTCGGATCGGCCATAGCGGCAGTGGCTACACAGGGGTTCATAGCAGCGAGTATGGTGGGGCTTGCCCTGCATACTTTCCAGTGGAGGCCGGGCATGGGGTCAATTGCACAAGTAATTGGTTATGTGCTGTTTATCTTATTGATAAATATCCTAATTGTTGAAAAAACCTCTTTTATCTGGTATATAAAAATGGCCCTGTCTGCGGCTGCATGTCTGCCGGGACTACTGCTTTTTAAATGGGTGAAATGGGAAAGTATACGGCAGTTGAGGCGAGGGGTTTATTAAATTCCCTATCTTTCGTTCAAAAAAATGATTGCCTTGCGACCGATTCTACCTTTTGCGGCTCTCGTGCTGTTACTCAGCCTGAGTTCCTTTCATTCGATAGCGCCTGCTACCCCCGACTGGGGCTTTTTCGCGCACAAACGCATCAACCGCCTGGCTGTGCTGACCCTGCCGCCGCAGATGATGGTGTTTTTCAAACCTAATATCGACTATATCTCGGATCATGCGGTAGATCCCGATATGCGCCGGTATGCCTCCAAACACGAAGGCCCCAGACACTTCATCGACCTGGATAATTACGGTCCGCCCTTCGATAATCTCCCCCGGCAGCGCGTGGATGCCATGCAGTATTTTACGGAAATATGGGTGGTGAAAAACACCGGAGATACGGTGCAACTCTTTGGCAGACAAATGCCTGTCGCTGCCGACATACAGCCTGATTACAAAAAATATTTTAATACCCAGGTACTGCCGCGCCTGTATGAAGAAGTGGAAACACTCGATCCGGATTCCCTGGCAGCCTTTCTGAACCGGCATGGCATGGCAACCGATTTTCAGGCGGCATTTTTCCGGGATCAGATGGCCCTGCATGGCGTTTTGCCCTGGCATTTACAGCGGATGCAGCGCGACCTGACGGAAGCCTTTCGCCGCCGCGATGCGAAACGTATCCTGCGCCTATGCGCTGATATGGGGCATTATATCGGAGATGCGCATGTGCCGCTTCATACGACCAGCAATTACAATGGACAAAAGACCGGCCAACACGGTATTCACGGTTTTTGGGAAAGCCGGATTCCCGAACTCTTTGCGGATGAAAGTTACGACTACTTTGTCGGCAAACCGGCATATGTCGAGCGTTCGACAGACTGGTTTTGGGACATGGTTTTTGCCAGTAACACGATGGTAGACAGCGTGTTAACGATAGAACGGGCCTTGCGCATTACCTTCCCGCCCGACCGGCAGTCATGTCCCGATATGCGCCTCGGCAGGGCTGTGCTGGCGCCTTGCCGCGATTTCTCGGCTGCCTACTCCGATGCGCTCAACAACATGGTGGAACGCCGGATGCGCGCTGCCATCCACGCAGTCAGTTCTTCCTGGTACACCGCCTGGGTAGACGCCGGACAGCCGGATATGTCGCGCATGGACATTCCCTTGCCGACGGAAGAGGAACGCAAAGAGCAAGAAGAACTGCAAAAAACATTCAACGGGGGGAAGATCATCGGACGGGCGGAGGAACATTGATGTCGAGAGTAGTGAATCGTGAGTGGTGAGTCGTGAATAGTGAGTGGCATTCCGTTTGAAGAAAGTACTCAATTGTCTTTCAAGGGAATGCCACTCACGATTCACGACTCACGATTCACGTCAAGTATTCGGGCAGTTCCGCCAAATACTGAAAACTTTGTTGTTCAAAATCCAGCCCGGCGCAATAAGTAGAGAGGCCGTTGGTGATGACTAAAAAAGGGGCTTGCAGTTGTAGATTATAGCGCGCAGCCTGCTCGAAAGTGGCCTGGTTAAGCGATACTTTGGGCGATTTACATTCCAGTAGCAGCCAGGGCCGCAGTTCCGGGTCGAAAATGACGATATCGCAGCGTTTTTTCAGCCCGTTTAACTCGATGCCCACTTCGACCCGGATCCGGTTAGCGGGGTATTTTTTGTGTTCCAGTAAATACAGAAGCACCATCTGGCGGAGCATTTCTTCCGGTGTCAGCACCATTTCCTTTCGCCGGATCGGGTCAAAAACCAAGTGTTTGCCGCCCGATTGCGATAAGCGGAGACGAGGTTGGAAAGTCAGAAGATCAAGTTCGAGTAACACGCGGCAAAGATAAGTTTTGGACAGGAAGTGTTCGGTTTTTTTCACATTTGCAGGAGATTGATTGTTAATGAACCGGCTGGCAGTCACGAAATTTTCGGTTCGCCTGTGGAAACAACTGAAACACCTCCCTTCTGGCATATCATTGCCAATCCTGCAGCCGGCGGCGGCAGCGTGGAGCGGCGCTGGCCACAGATCGAGCAACTCCTGCAAGAGATGGGGTTCTCTTATTCCGTCCAGTTTACCGAACGGCGGGGCCATGCCGCCCGGTTGGCGGAAGACATCATTCTCAAAGGCGGGCGTTATTTGCTCGGCATCGGTGGCGACGGCACCAACCACGAAATTGCCAACGGCATTCTGGGGCAATCCTTTGCGCCAACGGCAGATGTCCATTACGCCCTGCTTCCGGTTGGAACCGGCAATGACTGGGCAAGAGAGTACCAGATACCCTGCGATCCGCGACAGCGCCTCGAAAGGCTCAAAGCCGTTCAAACAACCTTGCAGGATGTCGGAATCGTAGATTATTTCAGGGATGGGAATCCCGAAAAGCGCTATTTCGTGAATGTTGCCGGTATGGCCTACGATGGATTTATCGGCAAAAAACTGACCGAACGCCCGGTGTCCAACCGTGCACATTACCTGCTCATGGTGGCCCAATATCTTTTGGAGTATCGCCTGACAGGGGCGAAAATCAACTTCGACGGGCAAACAGTGGAAGACGAGTTTTATACCATCAACATTGGGCTGTGCCGCTTTTCGGGCGGCGGGATGCAATTTGTGCCACACGCGGTTCCCGATGACGGCTTGTTTGCCCTCACGTATGCACGCCGCCTGCATAAGCTGGAAGTATTGATACAGACGCCCCGGTTTTACAATGGTACGCTGCTCCGGCATCCTAAAATAGGCAGTGCCCAGGCGCGCAGCATCCGCGTGGAACAAACAGGCGCCCACCCCACACTACTGGAAGCGGATGGAGAATTTTTAGGCGAAACCCCTGTCGAATTTACCCTGCTGGAAAAGGCGCTCCGGGTCGTTTTGTAAAGTGGTACAAAATTCCACGAATCAGTTCGAGCGCACAGCGCTCCGGTAGCGGCGACCTACTTCCTCCCAGTTCACCGTATTCCACCAGGAAGTGATGTAGTCCGGGCGGCGATTCTGGTAGTGCAGGTAATACGCGTGTTCCCAGACATCGAGGCCCAGCACAGGCAGCCCTTTTTTCTCGGCAACATCCATCAACGGATTATCCTGATTCGGCGTGGACGTGATAAACAGGTTGTCGTCGGCATCCACACACAGCCAGGCCCATCCGGATCCGAAGCGGGTGGTAGCCGCCTGGGCAAACAGTTTTTTCATCTCGTCAAAGGAGCCGAAATTTTTATCAATTTTAGAGGCCAGGTCGCCGCTTGGATTACCGCCGGCGTTGGGCGCCATGATTTCCCAGAACATGGAGTGATTCCAGTGACCGCCGCCGTTGTTGCGCACGGCTGGCGGCAATTTTGAAATATTGGCCAGCAGTTCTTCGATGCTTTTTCCCTCGTGTTCCGTGCCTTGAATAGCGGCATTCAGATTATTGACATAAGCAGCGTGGTGCTTGTCGTGGTGTATTTCCATCGTACGCGCATCAATATGCGGTTCCAGGGCAGCGAATTCGTAAGGAAGGTTGGGAAGTGTAAATGCCATGTCTTTATATGTTTAAATGGTCTTGAAATATGCACAGTTATCGTTAGAACAGGGTCAAAAGTAAGAAGTTCATGCAAAGCACATATTTAGACACAGACAAAAAAATAGGCGCTCGCCGTTCTGTCGAACAACGAGCGCCTGGCTTTGACATAGTATGGAAATTTATTTCCAACTTGATTTGTTGCTAATCAACAAAAATCAAATCGGTTCTTATGCGGATTAAACAAGGGGGGGTGGATAACGGCAAATCTTTATCGGCCGCAAGAGATTGAAAGTGGGAATCATGCCATTGCTCCGAAGAACATGTTGACAGTTTCGTAGTCAATGGCTGATCGGGAAAATACTGAGTGGGATCTCAACTTGGGGGGAGCGCTTGCAAAAGACTGAAAACGTGTCAGGGACACTAAAACCGGTTTTTGCAATTGATATGCAAAGGTATCGGCGTTATAGGGGTTTTTCTATCCGTAAAAAACCTGTATTTTATATCAGGGTTTTCCCTGATGTTCCAGAGGAATAGTAACCAGTGTACTGGTTCCCTTACCCGGAGCGGTCTGAATATTCAGTTCGCCACGCAGGAACTGAATCCGATTGGCAATGTTACCGGTACCCATCCCTTTTTGTACAGTTTGTGGGTTAAACCCGACGCCGTCATCTTCGACTAATAAGGCGAGCTGGCCTTCCGTCCGGGTAATCTGCACCAATATTTCTTTGGATTCGGCGTGTTTAAGGCTGTTTTGCAACAATTCCTGTACAATACGGTAACAATTTAATGCGATGGTCTGATCGAGGTCGCTACAGTCGCCGAAGTGCTCAAAAGTAATATTCGGCGCGCTTTCGCCGTAAACGCGGCCTGTCAGATCCTGCACGGCTTTGGTCAGCCCAAACTCCATTAACGCGCCGGGCTGCATATTCCGGGCAATGTTCCGCGTTTCGGAAACCGTTTCATCGAGCAGGTTTTTTACTTTGTTTAAATCCTCGTTATCAGCAAGTTGGGTATTTTTTGACAGCAGGCTTTCCACCTGTATCCTGGTGGCCGCCAGCATACCGCCGACACTGTCGTGCAGGTCTTGCGCAATGCGCCGGCGCTCCCCTTCCTGCCCCGCCAGCATACTGCGCATGGTTTCAATCTGCAGGCTATCTTCCAGTTCGCGGATTTTGCGCTTGTTGAGTTCTTCATTTTGCATGGCAATCACCTGGTCGGTATGGAGTCGGTGCCGGTAGTCGCGAACGATAAAAAACATGGCGAGCAACACCGCGCACAAAGCTACCGCGAGCGCTGCCGCAGTAAGCCGATGACCCTGGGCGCGGGTTTCAACGGCCTCTTTTTCGCGTTCGAGCGTTTCAATTTCTATCCGTTTTTGGCGGGTATCGAATTGCAGTGCGAGCCGTTGAAGCGCCGTGGCCTTGTCCCTGTTGAGCAGCGTATCGCCCAATTCGGCATACCGAATGGCATAATGGTAAGCGGGCGGCAGGCTGTCGAGTTTTGCATAAGCCTGGGAAAGAAAGTGGTAAATCTGGTAGCGTTGCGAGGCATCCGCGCGGGATGCATTGGCTTCGGCTTTCTTCAGGTAAAAAATCGATGTTTTATAATCCCGTTCATACAAACAAAACTGGCCGATGGCAACACGCGCGCGATTGGCTAAATATTCATAATTACACCTTTCGGCCAGCCGCAAGGCAATGCCTGCGGTAAAACGGGCGTTGCTGTACTTTTTCTTTTGGAAAAGATGGCTGGCTTCATCCATTAACACCTTGATTTCCAGGACGGTATCTTTCAGGATTTTGTTATTATTTACAAAAGACCTTTTTAACAACAAGGCGCCCACGGTATCGCCCTGGGCTAAATAAACCCGGTTGAGTCGCGCCAAAACGTGGGTTTCCAGAAAGAAGTTGCCGGTAGATTTAAAATAAGCCAGCGCCTCCTGTTGCATACGCTGCGCTTCGTCGAGCAAACCCCTGTCCGCAAGCCGGTCGGCCAGATCCATTCTGACGCGGTGATAAGCCAGCGTGTCTTTTGCCTGGCCGAAGCGTTCGGCGCTTTTGGCTAAGTATTGAAAAGCCGAATCGGTAATACCCGTTTGGGTTTCGTCGTAATGTGCCCAGTGAAACCAGGCCAGCGCCTGTTTTCGCGTATCGCGCTCATCGATGCCTGCTTTCAGCAATCGCTGTATACTATCGAAGGTGAGATGCTCGTCAAATTCGGATTGCGCCCGGAGACAAACCGGCAGGCAAAGCAACAGGAACATTCCGCTGCGGAGCAGACATCGGGCCGACTGTTGCAGGCGATACCATTCGGGGCGAATATTCATACGTATGAGGAATTTGAAGCGCGGGCCGTGCTTTGATTTTGGCAATTTTGTCGTTTCCCTAATCTTCCAGCAATTTGAGTTGCAGGGCAGATTTCACCAGGCCGGCGGTGTTTCGGGCGCCGAGTTTGGCAAGCAGGGCAGCCCGGTGGCTTTCCACTGTTTTTTCAGAAATAAATAATTCCGTAGCGATCTCCTGCGTGGTTCTTTCTTCAACGATCAATCGCAAAACTTCTTTTTCCCGCCGGCTGATTTTGGGATTTTCTTTGGCGGTAGAAGCCGTCCTGCTTTGCATCAGTCCACGCATAACCACATCGGTCACTTCCTGGCAGAAATACGTTTTGCCTGCAACCAGGGTGCGAATGGCGGTACAGAGTTCTGTTTTGCCGGTGTTTTTTAATAAATAACCCTGCGCGCCGAGGCCCAGCATGGCCGTGATATAACTTTCTTCACTGAACATGGACAGCACCAGAATTTTCAAATCGGGCAGTTCTTCCCGCAATACTTTGCAGACCTCCAGCCCCGACTGATCAGGCAGGTTGATGTCCAGCAATATAACATCCGGCGGATTCAGCCGGACGTGCTGGAGGGTGTCGGCAGCCGTGCCGGCTTTGCCGGTCAGCAAAAAGTCCGGCTCACCTACCAATAAACTTTCCACGCCTTCTGCAAACATGACGTGGTCATCAGCGATAAAAATGCGAATCATAGTGCAAAGATGCGGCGTTAATTGTTAATTAAAAAAGGCAAAATAACAAAGGGCAAAAAGCAATGTGAATCAATGACTTACATTGCTTTTTGCTCTTTGCAATTTTGCCCTTTACCTTTTTACTACGGTCTGCCGCTTTTTAAAGTAGCCGCGCCCATCAGCCGGTCGTACCGGGTACCAAAAGGCCGGAAATAAACCAGCACGGTATACTGATTGCCCGTTTCATACCAGTTGCCCTCAAATCCTTCCGAATCGAGTTCGCCGCTTGCCCGATCGACCAGCATATACTGATAGTTGTAATAACCCTGTTTGAGGAACGCTTCGCAATAATATGCCTGGGCTTCAGCATTATACACCATCTTGAATTCCGGTTTGAGTTGCCAGTCTGTCAGTTCGCCGAATACGTAAATATCTTCATCGTCTAAGGGCGCATTCCGGCTGACGGAAAACAATACATTTGCGTAATCGCATTGCAAAAGTGATTGGTTGTAATGGCGGTTATCGATCACAAAACGCCCGT
The DNA here is from genome assembly GCA_016711435.1 of Lewinellaceae bacterium. GTDB lineage: Bacteria > Bacteroidota > Bacteroidia > Chitinophagales > Saprospiraceae > M3007. Next base: position 143,386 of record JADJSY010000083.1, on the reverse strand, counting down.
CGGCGTCTTCCCGGAATATGGCAGCGCGGTCAAAACGCGATTCGTCACGTTGAAGGGTCACTTCGTAATAATCATATTTTTCAGTAATGATTTTTACCCGTTCGCCGCGAACATCGAGGGTGCGCATATCAAAAAAGCGGAATTCCTTGCCTGCCGGAAAAACAATCTGATCCTGGTAATCGTACACGATGTCTTCGCCGCGGGTGATATAGGGCTTTAGCGGCCCGATGGCATTGTCCCAGCGGCCATTTTGTAAAACAAAAGCCTTTACGTCGTTTTGCGGGTTGGAAATACGTTCACCTTTGGGTTTCACCAGAAAATCAATTTCATGGTGGGTATTGTATTTGTCTACTTTGGCCGTTCTGACAAACTGCGCCGAAATGCGCCAGATGGGTTCCACTACCATAAAACGCCGCACCAATACCAGTTCGTCGTCTTCATCGGCATCAAATACCTTCAGCAGATAATTGCCCGACTTACTCCAGCGTATATTGCTGTTGGGAAGCGGGAGCCTGTAATGTGTGTACTGCGTCAGGGTATTGAAGGAACTTTCCACCAGCGTGATACGATCTTCCAGAAAACCGTCCATGTACTGATTATCAACCAGTTCAGAAGGTTGCCAGTCGCTATTGCAATGCACAATCGTGTACTTATAGTCCTTGATTTCGTCGCCGATATGGTCAAAATCGAGTATCAGGGAATTGAAGCGGGTGGGCAAATCCACCATCGGCAACGACAGCGGCGATCCCGCTAATTGCAGTTGTACCGTTCGGATGTCTTCGTCGAAAACACTGTTTTCCGTTTCACTTTGAGCAACAAGTAAAACCGGGTAAAACAAAACAGCGCAGCAAAACAGTAATATTTTCATAGACCTAAAAGACGCTTAAAACGAGCAGAAGTCTCAAATCTTGTGTACCGGCTATTTCAAAAAGCAAAATACCAGGCATGTTTTTGCCCTTTGTCCTTTGCTTTTTGCCTTTTCCACTCAGAAACCCTCGGGCAACGGCGCCTCCAGGGTCATCTCTTCGCCCGTTTTGGGGTGTTTAAAACGCAGCCGCTGCGCATGCAGTTTAATCTGATGCTCGCGCCAGGGCTTTCCGCCATACAGGATATCGCCCACGATCGGGCATCCAATATGCGCCAATTGGGCGCGAATCTGGTGAAAACGGCCCGTTTGAGGGTGTAATTCCAGCAGGATGGTTTTATCCTCCGATGGCAGGGTGATATAGTCCAAAATGCAGTGTTGACTATCCCGTAGCTGTTTTTCGGAGATCAGCGCTTTCCGGCCGCTCTCGTCCTTCAGGAGCCAGTGGACCAGATGCCCCGCCGGTTCGGTCGGGCGTTTTTCTACCACGGCCTGGTATACTTTTTCGACACTGCGTTGTTCAAACTGCAACATGAGCGCAGAAAGCGCCAGTTTTGTTTTGGCAAATACCAGCACACCGCTCGAAGCCCGGTCGAGCCGGTGTACCGCCCGCAGGTAGGGCGTTTCTTTGAGCCGTTTGGAGCTGGAGTTTTTTTGCAATTGCTGGGTAAAATACATCAATGCCTCCTGCTCCGCCGATGGGTGCCGCTCTTTTCCGCTCTCGGACGAAAGTCCGCCCGGCTTGTTGATCGCTAACAGGTAATAATCTTCAAAAATAATCTGCAAAGTGCTGTTGGTTGAGTGGTTTGAGAAAGTTTGATGGTTTGAAGGGGTTTGATGGTTTGAGAAGGTTTGATGGTTTGAAAAGTTTGATGGTTTGAGGTGGTAACCTGTAAGCCATGAGTTACCACCTCAAACCATCAAACTTTTCAAACCATCAAACCTTCTCAAACCATCAAACTACTTGATCGCCACCGTTTGTCGCGCCCGCCAGGCCCAGAACAGGGCCGCGCAAGATACCAGCGCAAAAGCGGCCGGAAGGCTCCAGTATTTGGCAATAAAACCGATCAGTGCAGGGCCTCCCAGAAATCCGGCCATTGCAAAGGTATTCATGGTTGCCAATCCTGCGCCAGGCGCCATGCCCGGCACACGGGATGAAGCGCCGTAAAGAACAGGGGCGCCCAATGAAACCCCGGCGCCCACCATAGCAAAACCCAGCAGTGCCACGCCTGTATTTTGGAAAATGACTGGCAACAATAAACCGATGGCTGCGACGATCCCGCCGCCCATCAGTACGACCCGCTCGCCATATCGCACCAGCAGTCCATCGCCTACAAAACGACCGCCGGCCATAAAAAATGCGTAGGAGGCAAATCCCCAGCCGATCATATAAGGTGGAGATGCCAAAACTTCTTTCATATACACTGCTGACCAGTCGGCCATAGTACCCTCTGCCAGGTTGGTACAAAGACTAATAACAATCAAACTCCAAAGCAGGGCATTGGGAAAAGTAAATTTTTTGCCGACGGGCGCAGTTTCATCTCCGTCCTGCCTGATTTCCCGCAAAAATTGCAGCGGCCTGCGCAACAACAGCGCAACGGATACTAATAAACCTGCAACAATGGAACTGTACAGCAACGGCAATATACCCAAGCCGGTGAAAACACTTGCGAGCGCCGAACCCGACATGGCTCCTGCCGACCACAAACCGTGGCAGGTAGACATGATACGTATTTGTTGCTGACCTTCCAACATGGTGGAACAGGTATTCATAGCAACATTGGTGGTAGAAAATGCCGCGCCGGCAAAAAAAAGCGAAACGGCCAACAACCAGACGGAAGTGGCCGTCAGAGGCGCCACAAATAATACTGATGCCAGGGCCAACGAAAAAAGCGCTGTTTTGGGCGCTCCGAACCGGTGTAAAATAGGCACGGCGAAAGGGTTCATAATTGTTACACCCGCAGGAAGCGATAAAAGAAGTAAGCCCAGCTGCGCTTCATCCAGTCCGAACTTTTCTTTTACAAATGGAATCAGTGCCGACCAGGTGCCATACAGCAATCCGGTTGCGGCAAAAACAAGCCCTATAGACCGGGCAATATGATGACGGTAAAAACTTGTAAAAGCTCCCACGCGCATCAGTCAACTTTAGAAAAAGTCACAGCCGAACCGGGGCGTAAAAAGAGAATACCGGTGGTACAAATGGTATCGCCAATTTGAAGGCCTTCTGTAATTTCGATCATTCCAGCCTGGCGTACCCCGGTTTTTATGGTTACAAACTGTGCTTTGCCACCTTTGCTTACAATTACTTTTTTATCGCGGGCCTGTGGTATAACTGCCTGATTTGGAATCAATAATGCCTTCTGTTTTTCGCCCAATGCCAGGTTTACCTCTGCGAAAGAGCCGGGCAGCAGCCCTTTGCCATTCCGAACCAATGCCCTTACGCGCAGGTTGCGGGAGTCGGCCTGGATACTTTGTTCCGTAGCCTGCACCACAGCCGTGTAGTCGGCAGCACTGCCTTCTACCTTAAAAGTGACCGTTTGTCCGCTTCGCAGCAGCCGGCTGTATTTTTCGGGCACGGAAAAATCCAGCTTGAGCGCCGTTGCGGAGCGAAGTACTGTCACCGCCGTAGCAGGCGTCACATACGCGCCCGGACTGATATTCCGAAGTCCGATGATGCCGTCGTAAGGCGCCCGCAGCTCTGTTTTATCAATATTTATTTTAGTCAGTTCCATCTCGCTGCGCAGGGTCTGCGTTTGCAGCACGGCGAGATCGTACTCCTGCTGGCTCACCCCTTTCACTTTGAGCAGGTCGGCCAGCCTTTGTTCGGTGATTTCCGCCTGTTTTATTTGGGTTTCTAATTTGCGCAGTTGCGATTTCAAATCTTCATCAAAGATTTTCAACAGCAATTCTCCTTTTCGGACGCTGCGCCCTTCCGGTAAATTGAGGCGGACGACACGGCCGGAGGATTCGGGGTGGAGTTCCGTTTCTTCAGCAGCCAGAATGCTGCCGCTGGTGGTGACGTTTTCGGTTAAAACGCTGGGTTTCACTGTATAACCTTCTACAGCAGATACAACAAGACCTGTTTTAGCAGCGGCAGGAGCCACATCCGTTTTTTTATCTGTTTTTTGACAGGCGGCAACAAGTAACAGGAGGGAAAGCAGGGAGATGTATTTCATGTTTATTGAATCAATGTTCGCAAGAATTGCAAGGATAGCGTTTTAACACGAAACGAACAATGTGGTTGGATTAAAATAAAAAAACCCTCCGGACAGGAAGGTTTTTTTGAATGCGCTTTGCCATTTACGTTAGTGTCTCAGGCTGTTGAACGGCCGCATTTCTTCACCGAGCCAGTTGATATTCCATTCATCGACTGTGATGATGCGTTTGGCCTGACGGGTCATTTTACGACGAAGATAGGCCATTGCAAGACGTGGGGATTTGCGCCATAAGCGGCGGAATTTATAGATACGACGAGCCATTGGGCAGAGTAGTTTGTGTGATTATTAAGAATGGGTTAATTCGTTGATTACAAATAAATTAACGTAGGTTAAACCGATTAAGTTTCTGCCTCCGGGATAATTTTTAGTTAAACTTTTCAAATTTCGCAGATTTGGTGTTTCGTGTGTGGTGTTTGGTGTTTGGGGCGCTCCGCCCTTGGCCATTTTGGTATTTAGTGTATGGTATTTAGTGTTTGGTGTTTCGTGTTTGGGCCGCTGCGCCTTTGGCCGTTTTTGGTGGTTCGTTTTTGGTGTTTGGTGTTTGGGCCGCTTCGCCTGAACTACTCTATGGCCGTCATGCCCACTGTTGCCAAAGGCAATGCGCCCCCAAACACCAAAAACGAAACACCAAAAACGGTGTACCTTTACCCTCCAATTCTTGTCTTTACCTGAAATTATAAGTAATCAAGCAAAATTAGTTTTGGCTAAATTATTTGCAAATGATTGATTATCAACACAAATAGCCGATAACTAATAACGAATAACTACTTAACCATGCCTGACACTTTGTCTATTGTTATTCCCGCCTACAACGAAGAGCGAACCATCCATCGAATCCTCGATAAAATAAAAGGGGTGGAATTGATCGGCGGCATACAGAAAGAAATTATCATTACCAACGACTGCTCAAAAGACGATACGGAAGGCGCCATCAAACGATATATGGATGCCAATCCGGAACTCAATATTCGCTATCAAAAACACGAAGTGAATAAAGGAAAAGGCGCCGCCTTGCATACGGGTATTCAGTATGCTTCAGGGCAATACATCATCATTCAGGATGCCGATCTGGAATACGATCCGGCGGAGTATAATATCCTGTTGCGTTCGATTCTGGATGGTTATGCCGATGTCGTCTACGGATCCCGCTTCATGGGTGGTCGGCCGCACCGTATTTTATTTTTCTGGCATAGCATCGGAAACAAGTTTCTGACGTTTACTTCCAATATGTTTACCAATCTGAACCTGACGGATATGGAAACCTGCTACAAATTATTCAAGGCAGATATTCTGAAAGGATTGAATCTTCGGGAAAAACGTTTTGGCTTTGAGCCGGAAGTAACCGCCAAAATCAGCCGCATTCCCGCCATACGGATTTATGAAGTTGGTATCTCATACTATGGCCGTTCTTATGCCGAAGGCAAAAAAATCGGCGCAAAAGACGGGTTTCGGGCCATTTACTGCATCCTGAAATATAACCTCTGGGCAAAATAACAACATGCTGAAAATCAAGGTACTGGATCAATATTTTATTCGGCAATACCTGGCTACGGTGCTTTTCTCTCTCCTGATTTGCACCCTGATAACCGTGGCCATCGATTTCAGCGACAAGGTGCAATCCATCATTGAAAAGCCCTGTACCTGGAAAGACATTCTGGCTTATTACACAGGCTTCACACTCCACATGGCGGGTTTGTTACTGCCACTATATACCCTGATTGGCGTCGTCTTTTTTACGTCCCGATTGGCGTTTAACTCCGAAATATTGTCGGTGTTGAATGCGGGAGTCAGTTTTGGCCGTTTGCTGCGCCCATACATGATTGCCGGCAGCATTGTCGTTGCCGTACACCTCTTGCTCAACCACGTGGTCACTCCCTATACCAACGTTTGGAAATTATATTTTGAAAATACGTTCGTCTGGACGGATCAGGAAAAAGGTCGCAGCTCCAATGTGCATTTTCTGGTGTCGCCCGATACGAAAGTGTACATCCGGGGGTACAATAAACTTAGCCAATCCGGTACCGGACTGCGTTTGGAAAAACTGGTCAACAACCGCATTGCGAGTATTCTGGAGGCCGATAACATGAAATGGAAACCGGATATACAGCGCTGGGAACTCAACAATTATTCCGTGCGCACTTTCGACGGACTTCGGGAAAGTTATAAGCGTTACAACACCCCGCTCGACACAGCCATCAACCTGGCGCCACAGGATTTTGTGTACTACCAGAACCAGAACCAGGCGATGACAACCGGCGAACTGCTGACCGCCATCGAGCGCGACCGAAGCCGCGGTATCGCCAACAGAAGTTACGAAATCGAAATGCAACGCCGAACGGCCGATGCTTTTACCAATATTATCCTGACCATTATCGGGTTGGCTGTGGCCGGTCGGAAAGTACGCGGCGGAATGGGCCTGCACCTGGCGCTGGGCATCGGCATTGGAGCTTCGTTTATCCTGTTGTCCAAATTTGCCGTTTCCTTTGCCATCAGCGGTACGGTTCCGGTCATCCTCGGTATGTGGATTCCCAACATATTCTTCAGCATTATAGCGATCTGGTTAGTCAGCAGAGCACAGAAATAAGTAAAGGGCAAAAGACATTTGCTCAAAATAAATTTAAACATGCGTAAAAAGTCATTCCGCTCCCGTTTAGCTTACATCCTGATTGCAGCAGTGCTGCTTTCAACGGTTTTTGTTACGATTCAACCTTTTTTACCGGCTCTTCGGAAGGAAACACCGCCGCCGCCACCGCCGACCGTAACGGTACCACAGGTAGCCGTGCCTGATTTTAATGCGGATTCCGCCTTTCTATTTATTCAAAAACAGGTGGATTTCGGCCCACGGGTACCCAACACGGCCGCCCACCAGAAATGTGCTGCCTGGTTTACGAAGGAATTTAAACGGCATGGCTTCACAGTTGCAGAACAGGCCTTTAAAGCCGTGCACTACAAGGGAACTACCTTCAATGCGGTCAATATCATTGCCCAGTACAAACCGGATATGCCCAAACGCATTTTGCTGGCAGCACACTGGGATAGCCGTTTTCAGGCGGATAAAGACGAAAAAAACCAGAACAAACCCATTGACGGCGCAGATGACGGCGCCAGCGGAACAGCCGTTTTGCTTGAAATAGCCCGGACACTGGCCGCCCACCCGCTCGACGTAGGGGTCGACATTGTTTTTTTTGATGTGGAAGACCAGGGCGACGACGATGGCGCATCCGAAACCTGGTGCCTTGGCTCGCAATACTGGGCCGCCAATTTGCATCGCCCGGGTTACATGCCTTACACCGCCGTACTACTCGATATGGTGGGCGCCAAGGGCGCTAAATTTATGAAAGAAGGTATTTCCATGCAGGTGGCGCCTCAAACGGTAGATAAAATATGGAACCTCGCCGCCTCACTCGGTTACGGCACGTATTTCGATCCGACAGAGCGTTCCGGTATTACGGACGACCATGTCTTTGTTGTTCAGCGCGCTCGTATCCCGATGGTCGATATTATCAGCACCCCGAATGAAGGAGATGATCCGTTTGGACGGCACCACCACCGGCATATTGATAATATAAACGTGATCGACAAAAGTACCCTGAAGGCTGTGGGGCAAACGATGACGGCTTTTGTTTATCAGACGTATAATGGGGTGCTGTAAGCGTGTTTAGTGTATGGTGTTTAGTGTTTGGGGCGCATTGCCTTGGGTCGGCCGTGTGTAGTGTTTGGTGTTTCGTGTTTGGGGCGCTTCGCCTTTGGCAACAGTGGGTAGCCTGGCCAAAGGACACCAAATAAAGTTTTGGTCGGGTGCTAAATTTGACAACTTTTTGAAAGTTGTCAAATTTTCACATTGCCTTTAGCAACTATAATTCGGCGCGAAAAAACATTTTTTTTCGCTTTAGACTTTTGAAACAACCCCTGACTTCACACGTTTCCAGTTCATTTGCCGGCGTCGTTAAATGTGCCCGGCAAATAGTGGTATTGGTAGCGATAACGCCCGCAAGTCCGGTAGCGCGCACAATTTCAGCCACCTCTGCCAATTGTTCGTCGCCGAGGTCGGGCGCAATTTTCAGCAGGATCGGTTTGGGCTTGTTGTGTGCCCTGTTTTTTTTCTGCAACAGCGACAACAGCCGGGTCAGGGGTTCTTTTTCCTGCAAAGCCCGCAAATTGGGCGTATTTGGAGAACTGACATTGACAACAAAATAATCGACCCAGGGGAACAGGGCTTCAAAACACAGCAGGTAATCCTGTTCGGCTGCTTCGTTCGGCGTGTTTTTATTTTTTCCAATATTTCCACCGATAATAATACCATCAGGGGGGCCTTTTTCGCGCAATTTCCGCAGCCTATCCACCAGGGCGTCCAGGCCTTCGTTGTTAAAACCCATGCGGTTGATCAGCGCCCGGTCAGCAGGCAAGCGGAACAAACGGGGAAGTGGATTGCCCGCCTGGGCCACCGGCGTGACGGTTCCGACTTCGATAAAACCGAAACCCAGACAGGCCAGACCTTCAATATGTTTTCCGTCTTTGTCAAAACCAGCCGCCAAACCGACCGGATTGGGGAATGCAAGGCCCAGGATATTTTTTTTCAAAACGGCTTCCGTTTCGCAAAACAATTGGCGCAGCAGCCACCGAACGGGTGGAATAGCTGCGGCAGCATCCAGCAGAAAAACCGTTATCCGGTGGGCTTTTTCAGGAGAAAAGAGGAAAAGAAGTGGCTTAAAAAGTGCGTACACGGCTATAGAGTAGGACTGGGTGGCGAAAACGGCCTAAAAGTACAGTTTCACCCCGGACATTTACACGAAATAAAGTTTCGCCGTACTGCGTACCTTTGCAGTTCTTATGGAACATACTGTGACAGAAAAGATAGACAAACAGGATATCCGCAGCCTGAGCCTGCCTGAACTGGAGGCGCTTTTTGCCTCCTGGGGCGAACCGCGTTTTCGCAGCAAACAGGTGTACGAATGGATATGGTCGAAAGCCGTGACCGATTTTGACGCTATGTCTAATCTGTCCAAAGATTTGCGGACGAAACTCAAGGAAAACTTCCATTTTCATATCCTTTTTGAAGATAAAACACAGCACAGCGATGATGGTACCATCAAATCCCGCTGGGTCACCCACGACGGGCACCGCATCGAAAGTGTCCTGATTCCCGTACCTGCCGACGAGCGTTTTACCGTATGCGTCAGCACGCAGGTGGGTTGTAGCCTGACCTGTACTTTCTGCGCGACGGGCCGGATGGGGCGCAAACGCAACCTTTCAGCCGGGGAAATTTTTGACCAGGTAGCAGGCGTAAACCGGCAAAGTATTCAAAGTTTCGGGCGCCCGCTTTCCAATGTGGTGTACATGGGTATGGGTGAACCTTTGCTGACCTATTCCAATACCATGGAAAGTATCGCAAGGCTTACTTCCCCGGCGCCTTTGGGGCTTGGCATGGGCGCCCGGCGAATTACGGTCAGCACTGCCGGTATCGCCAAAATGATCCGGAAATTAGCCGATGATGGCTACCGCTCCAACCTGGCGCTCAGCCTCCATGCCGCTGATGACAAAAAGCGCAATGAAATCATGCCGATCAACGAGAGCAACAACCTGGCCGCACTCATGGAGGCGCTCGAATATTTTTACGAAAAAACAAAAAACCGGATTTCCTACGAATACATCGCCTTTGAACGTTTCAACGACTCGCTGGAAGACGCCGCCCGCCTGGTGCAACTTTGCCGCCGCAGATTCCCTGTTCGGGTCAATATCATTGAATACAACCCGATCGAGGGTACGACTTTTGAAAAATCGGATGAAAACCGGCTGAATCTTTTTGTGGCTTATCTGGCGAAGGAAGGGGTGACGGTGACGGTTCGCAGGAGTCGCGGGAAAGACATTGATGCGGCTTGCGGGCAGCTGGCGAATAAATAAAAGGCAAAAGGCAAGGGGCAAATATGAGTCATCCCGGATTTTGCCTAAAACGGCCACAAAAAGGTCAAACTCGTATTTATTGATGATCTTATTGACATTGATGATTTGTGCAGGTGCCACCCTGCATCAAAAACATCAATTGTCAATAAGGTCATCAATAAAATTGCCGCATACAAGAGCCCACAAAAATCCGGGATGACTCATATTTGCCCCTTGCCTTTTTACTTCACTAACCGCAGTGCCTCCCGCTTCGTCAAGGGAGCCAATTGCGTAGTCTCCACAAAATGAACTACTGCCTGCGGGTTGGTTTTGGAATACTGCCGCAATGCCCAGCCGGCCCCTTTCTGGATAAAAAATTCTTTGGAATGCGCCAGTCTGCGGATGTAACCGAACATCAGTTCCGTATCCGTTTTTTCTTTATAGGACAGTTGGAAGATCATGGAAACGCGCTGCAACCACATATTGCCGGAGTCCATCCAGCGCTCCGTAACCGGACGAATCAGCGCCGGATGCGACTTGAAATGAAGCCCGGTTAATTTTGCCAGCCAGTCCACCGTATCCCACCAGGAGCGGGTGCAAATGAGTGCTTCCAAAAAATAGATGAATTCGGGCGCTTGTTTTTTGAGCGCTTTTTGCACGGTTTCGAGCGCGAAATAGTGCATTTCCCGGTGGTCATCTTCAAAACAAAGCAAAGTCAGCGCTTTTAAATCCTCCCCTTCGGGAATACCTTCTGTGGCGTGTATCTTTTTGGTAATCGCCATCCATTGCGGCATGCCCAGTCCAAAATATTCAAACTGATGCCGCATGTACCGCATCTGTTGCTGCGCGCGTTCCGGGTTGCCCTGCTCTTGAAAGGCATCGTAAACCAGTTGAAAAAATTCGGGAGGCGTTTTCACGTAGCTACTACAAATATTACCGGGGCGCTGCCCCTATGTTACTAGTTATGCGAATCATAGGTTACTATTTTTCGTAAAAAGTCAGGCCCTGGCGCTGCATTTTGCGCAAGAGCGGGCTACAGCGATAACGGTCTTCCAGGTATTCGACATAAAGCGAATCCAGTTTTTCAACAATGACGGAGATACCGATTTCGTCGGCCCAGGCCAGCAAACCTTTGGGATAATTTACGCCGCGGGTCATCGCCAGGTCAATATCATCGCGGCTGGCAATGCGCCAGTAGAGCGCATCGGAGGCTTCATTGATGAGCATGGCAATAATACGATTGGCTATTTCCGCGCCCAGGGTTGTGTCTTTGACGGGTTCGGGCCAGAAGGCGCCTTCCCGGTAATCATAAAATCCGCGGGACGTTTTGCGACCGAAAAAGTGTGCATCCACCAAACGTTTTTGGGTGAAAGAGGGTTTGTAACGCGGGTCAAAATAAAAATTTTGAAAAACCACTTCCGTCACGGCATAATTAATATCGTTTCCGATAAAATCCATGAGTTCAAAAGGCCCCATACGAAAACCCGCCAGGTCGCGCATGGCCCAGTCGATGGTTGCAATATTGGCAATACCTTCATCGAGTATGCGCAGCGCTTCTCCATAGTAAGGCCGGGCGACGCGGTTGACAATAAATCCGGGCGTATCTTTGGCCAGCACGGTTGTTTTCCCCCAACTACTGATGAGTTCTTTGCCGCGTTCCACAATTTCCGGTTTGGTTTGCAGTGCGGGTATAATTTCGACCAGGCGCATCATAGGCGCGGGGTTGAAAAAGTGTACGCCCAGGATGCGCTCGGGATGACGCAAATGTGCGCCCATGGCAGAAATAGAAAGAGAAGAGGTGTTGCTGGCAATGATAGCCGTCTCTTCTACAATGGCTTCCATACTTTTGAAAGCGATCTGTTTTTGCTCAATATCTTCCTGAATAGCCTCGATCACAAGAGAGCAATTGCGGAATTCGCTCATGTGGTCGGTAAATTTGATCCGGCTAAAAAGCGAGTAGGCTTCCGCATCGGCTATTTTACCGCGCTCTACCAGCATTTTCAGGGTCGCCTGGATATTTTTACCTGCTTTGGAAAGCGCAATGGTGAGGTTATCGCAAACTACAACGTCGTGCCCTGCAGCGGCAGCCACCTGCGCGATACCGCTGCCCATGGCGCCTGCGCCAAGAATACCAATCGAGTCCATATATTTTGGGTTACTGGCTAATAAAAAGGGCTGCAAAGTTACGCATCCTCTGTATTAAAGTCCCCGATAATTGACAGATCATTGTTTGTATTTCGCATCAAAACGCCGGGAAAGTTGCTTGTGCTTGTTGTCCAGGTTGATTTCCCGGCCTTGAATAAAGGCTGCCGTCACCTGACTGCTGCGCATATCGAGGGCATCGCCTTCGCTGATGAAAAGGGTGGCATCTTTCCCAACCGTGAGGGAGCCGCAGCGATCGGCGATACCCATGATCTGCGCGGTATGGAGGGTCAGTGCCTGTACGGCGGCTTCTTTGGGCAGACCGAAACCAACGGCTTGACCTGCCTGAAAAGCAAGGTTGCGTTGTTGCCACGCCAATTTGTGCGAAAACGCAAACAAAATGCCTTTTTCGTGCAGTTGTACGGCTGTTTTATAAGCCTGGTCCACATCATCGTCATCGCGGGTAGGCAGGCTGTGTGTGCTGGAAAGAATGACCGGGATATTATGGCTCTTTAAAAAATCGGTGACCATCCAGGCGTCTGTAGCTCCGACCAACACAGCCTTCAAGCCATACTTTTCGGCAAAAAGCACCGATTCCTGTATGGTTTTGGCATTATTCGTATGGATATAGAGCGGTTTCTTTTGATCAAACAAACTGCGCATGGCTTCAAATTTCAGGTTTTTTACTTCCTGCGCCGACTGTTGTGCGTATGCCCGGGCTTCTTCAAAAAAAGCGTGCATTTCCCGTACTGACTTTTCGTACGTGTCGCCCCGCTGTTGTTCAGGCGTCAGGGTCTGAAAACCGCTGTTACTGCGGGGCGCAGGCCACCGGAGGTGCAGGCCCTCGTCGATGCTGTATGCCGCATCTTCCCAGTTCCAGGCGTCAAGTTGTACCACCGTGGAGGCGCCGGAAAGTGTGCCGCCGGTGGGTACGATCTGTGCCAGCAAAACACCGTTGGAACGAATGGTAGGCAACACCTCCGAGTCCGTATTGTAAGCGACGATGGAACGCAGCTGGGGGTTGAAAGCGCCAATATCTGCGGCATCCAAAGTAGGTCGGGCTGCGTCGATTTCAATCAAACCCAGTTGTGCGTTAGGAGCGATAAATCCCGGATAAACGTGTTTTCCCGAAGCGTCAAATATTTTGGAGAACCTCGTCCTGTCTATCCGAATTATAGTCGCATCAGCTACCATGGTCAGTTTGCCGTTTTCAAATGCGATGGCGCTGTTCTCAATGACCGTTCCATCGCCTATGTGCGCTACTGCCCCGAAAATCAGGATAGGTGATTTTTGTGCCGGAGCGGGAACGGGCTGCTGGGCTGCCAGGGTTGACAGGGAGAGGATGCTCAGAATCAAGGAATACAAGGACTTCATTGCTTAAAAAATTTATGCGTTTGTAATTGAAGGGTTTATGGCAATGTGGTTGACTTAAGGGTAGTGAAGAGGTGTCATCTCCTGACGTAGGAAGGAGGTGACATCTCGAAACGGCCGTTTTCCAGCAGGTTTCCGCTACGAGATGTCACTTGCTCCTGCGTCGCAAATGACACCTCTCCGCTACAACACGGATAACCAATAACTACTAACGGATAACTACTTAACATTACACAGCAGCAAACGCTCGCCTTCTATAAAACCTTCCAGGACATCGCCGATTTGGACGGGGCCGACGCCTGCCGGAGTGCCCGTAAACACGTAATCGCCTTTGTGAAGCGTGAAATAACGGGAAATATGGCAAATCAAGGTGTCAAAACTAAAAATCAGGTCGCGCGTGTGGCCGTCCTGTACTACTTCGCCGTTTTTTTTCAATTGAAAATGAATATCGCCGGCATTACTCAACTCCTCCAGCGGGATGAACCGGCTCAGCGGGGCCGAGCGGTCGAATCCTTTGGCAATTTCCCAGGGATGTCCCTTGCTTTTTAATTGATCCTGCAAATCGCGTGCGGTGAAATCGATTCCGAATGCCACCGCGTCGTAGTAGCGGCCCGCAAATTCAGGCTGCACCGAGCGGCCGTTTTTAGCAATACGCAGCACGATTTCCCCTTCGTAATGGATGTTATTACTAAAATCGGGGTGAAAAAAATGCCGATTATTCAACAGTAGCGCCGTCGGCGGCTTCATAAAAATAAGCGGTTCCGAGGGCACCGGATTGTTCAGTTCTTTCGCGTGGTCGATGTAGTTGCGACCGATGCAGAATATCTTCATGTTAGTACGTGTGCAAAATTAGTTTTGATTAAATTCTTTGTAAATGCTTGATTATGAAGACTGATAACCAACAAATAATAATGGATAACTAAGCAGTACGCAGGGACTCTTCAATCAGCAATGAAAAAAAATGTCCCAATGACCAGCCGTGCGCCTGTGCCTGTTGCGGCACAATACTGGCAGGAGAAATACCGGGAATGGTATTGGGTTCGAGCAGGTGAAAAGTCTCGCCCACGAGAATGTAATCAATCCGAACCACTCCTTTGCATTTGAGCAGTTCATAAATTTTGCCGGTCAGTTGCCTGCATTGCTGCGTAAGGGCGTCTGACAAATCAGCCGGCGTGACTTCTTTTGATTTCCCTTCATACTTGGCGGCAAAATCAAAAAATTCGGTCTCGGGAATAATTTCCGTGACAGGCAACACAACGATTTCGCCGTTGACCCGCATAACGCCGTTGGAGAATTCGCGGCCCGGCATAAATGCTTCCACCATCACTTCATTGCTATACCCGAATGCTTCCATAATGGCGGGCAGCAGCGCTTCCTGCGTTTTTACCTTGGTTACGCCGAAACTGGAACCGTGGTCATTGGGTTTTACAAAAAGCGGAAGGCCCAGTTGAAGCAATTGCTCCACATCCACTGCCGCTCCTTTTTGCAAGAGTTCAGAAGGCGCCATCGGAACCTGGTAGGGCGCCAGTTGCAGTTTAGTGTTGTGTTTACTCATGGTAAGCGCACTCACATAACCGTCGCAGCAAGTATATGGGATGCCTATCATTTCGAGGTAACCCTGCATTTTGCCGTCTTCGAGCGGACTGCCGTGTAAAGCGGCAAATGCAGCGTCGAAATGAATTTTTTCTCCATTGGCAAGGCGCAGGGAGAAATCATTTTTATCTATGGAAATCCCGGAATCCAGATCCCGCCAGTCGGCTTTTTGAATGTCTATCAGGAAAGTACGATAGCGGTCGGAGGGTAAATTTTCGCGTACAACCTGTCCGCTTTTGAGCGAGATCACCCGCTCTGCGGAGTCGCCTCCTGTAAGAATGGCAATATTTTTCATGTTAAAAAGGAATCATTTTTCTTTCGGCAAAAGTAGCCAAAGTCGTCCAAAACGATTCACTTTTCGCGCTTCCTGCAAACCTTTTTGGCCCAGGCCACAATACAGGTCGATCCGTTTGGTTGTTTTAATCGCTCCGCCCCGATCCTGGGCAAAAATGATCCGATAGATGTATCCTTTCAATTTGCCGGAGGCGTCTATATCAGGCAGTTCGGCCAGCAGGGTGCTGCCGATGGGAATGTAACGGGTGTCGACAGCCACAGAATAACCGGGTGTGAGCGGGAAAAAACCTGCGCCGAGGACTGTTTTGCCTACATCTTCAAAAAACACATAGGTTCCTCCGGCGCCCCTCACCGAACCGCCAAAACCGAAATGCTCGCGTTTGCCATCTGTAAATTCAACCATACAGGAACCTTGTAACTGTGCGTTGCGGAGTTCTTTTTGAGAAGGCAACCAGGCCAGTTCCAGACCTTGGCCCGCCAGCGCTCCGGCTTCAATAGCAGCCGGACTGGGTACGCCGGATTCCGGGCGGCGCAGCATGGGAACGGGAAATTCCGGCGTTTGTACGCGGCTTGCTTTTATTAACGGCGTATAATAACCCGTCACCCGCACCTTATCTTTTTTCAGATCCGTATTAATGCTGTAAAAATCAAAAGTAGTATGGAGCACATTCGGATCGAGTAATTGTACGCTTTGCAGCAGCTCCACAGTACGCAGCATATCACTTTTGGAAATGCCCGATGCGCCTCGAACAGGCGTATCGCTGCGGCGCAGAAAGTTGGCCTGCTCGTACATCGCTTGCAACATCATGGGGTCAAATGCCAGGTAGGGAATCGTATCAGGGCCGCCTGGGCGAAATACGGAGTGGGAAAGTTTGCGTTTTTGCCGGTTGTCTTTTTTTAGTTCCTGCGGCGACTCCTGAGTCCTTTTTACCGTATCCGAATTGTTGACACGGTCAATACTGCTGACGACCACACTTTCAGGAGGAGCTTTAAATGGAATAGGAACCTTATTGGGTTGATGGTAGTGCATCATCCAAAGGGTAGCCAGGCAAGCGACCAGCGGGATCGCGTCAAAGAGGAGCATTTTTTTTGTCAGCGACATACGGGAGGGATTGCTTTCGCTTTGTCAAATGTAGAAAGTTTGCGGGTAATGTCGCTTGTCTGACAATAAATTTCTACACCTGATTGGCGCAGCAATATAAGGCGGCCAGTGAAAAAGGCAAAATGGCGAACAGCTAAAGACTATGAATGCCAATGAGTTATACGGCCTTTTGCCT
The DNA here is from genome assembly GCA_016711435.1 of Lewinellaceae bacterium. Taxonomy (GTDB): domain Bacteria; phylum Bacteroidota; class Bacteroidia; order Chitinophagales; family Saprospiraceae; genus M3007. The sequence goes on along the minus strand of JADJSY010000083.1, from coordinate 126,746 downwards.
GGTGCTGTTTTGCACTTTTTTTTATGGTAAAATAAGTTGGATATGACTGGCTATTTCGGTGCCTGCCGGATGTAAAAATGCCTGAATGCCTGTTTGGCGGGCCGCCTCCACATTGATTTCGAGGTCGTCGAAAAAAACAGATTCTCCTGCCAGGATTTCATCGTCGGCCAGGACATATTCATAAATGTCGCGGTCAGGTTTGCGCAGGCGAATGAGGTGTGAGAAATACACGCCGTCAAAATATTTCAATTCATAGTCGTGAATTTGGTGTTCCCGCACCATGTAGTCGGCTATCCAGCGCTCGTGCAGGTCATTGATATTGCTGAGCAGGAACAATTTATAACGCTGCCGGAGCCGGAGCAGGAAATCGAAACGGTGTTTGGGCATACCGATAAAAATCGAGTTCCAGGCCTGCACGACCTGCTCTTTGGAAAGCGGAGAAGGCCCGGCAAAACGAATGGCTGCTACAAACTCATCCGTGCTGAGTCCGCCCGTTTCATACAGTTCAAAGATATGGTCCCGACCGAGTTTAGCGCGCGCCTGTTCAAATTGATCGCCCCATAAGCGCTGAAATTCCCGTTCGACAGCCGGCAGGTCGAGGTCCATGAGGACATTGCCGAAATCGAAAATGATGTTTTTGATATATTCCATGACGGGGCAAAGTTGAGATTTCCTGACAAAATTTTATTCTAAAACTGCCAACTCTCCTCGCCAACTCCCGACGAGAGTAGTACCTTTGCGCTGCTTTAACCAAATTATTATCAAACCATAAAAACGGGATCAGGGATTGTCAGGGTATGGCATCTTCTTTCCCACCTTTTGCAATATGGCTCGTGTCGAACTCGTAATGCCCAAAATGGGCGAAAGTATCATGGAAGCCACCATCTTGAAATGGCGCAAAAAAACCGGTGAGCGCATCGACCTCGATGAAGCAGTGCTTGATATTGCCACGGACAAAGTGGACAGCGAAGTGCCGTCTCCGGTAGCCGGCGTACTGGTGGAAATTCTTTTTCAGGAAGATGATGTCGTGCCCATCAACAAGGTGATTGCAATCATTGAAACCGATGCTGCCAACGCCCAGCCTGCCGCATCGCCCGCTATAAGCCAGCCGACCCCGTCGAATGGCCACAGCGAAGCGGCGGCAGTGCCATACGTCCCAGCGTCAGAATCAGCGATGGTGCAGCAACCACTTGCTATCGGCGCTTCAGGCAGGTTTTATTCGCCGCTGGTACGCACCATTGCCAAAGAAGAACGCATCAGCCAGGCAGAACTCGAAGCCATTCCCGGCTCCGGCCAGGATGGGCGCGTTACAAAAAAAGATATGCTGGCTTATGTCGCCCATCGCCAGGGTAGCGGCCAAACGGCTACCGCACCGGTAGCGCCTGCCGTAGTTGCAACGCCGCCTGCTATAGCGAAAACGGCACCGGCGGTCAGCGTAAGCGGCAATGTCGAGATTGTAGAAATGGACCGGATGCGCAAACTCATTGCCGACCACATGGTGATGAGTAAACAGACCAGTCCGCACGTCACTTCATTTGTAGAGGTGGATGTAACCGACATGGTCAACTGGCGCAACCGGGTGAAAGAACCGTTTAAAAAACAGTACGGCGAAAACATCACGTTTACACCTATATTTATAGAAGCCATCGCCCGGGCGATCCGCGATTTCCCGATGATTAATATTTCTGTGGACGGCACCCGCATCATCGTTAAAAAGACATCAACATTGGGATGGCTGCCGCATTGCCCTCGGGCAACCTGATCGTCCCGGTGATTAAAAATGCCGATCTGCTGAACCTGGCCGGTTTGACTAAACAGGTAAATGACCTGGCCGCCCGGGCGCGGCAAAACCAGCTCAAACCGGAAGATATTCAGGGTGGTACTTTTACCCTCACCAATGTAGGTACGTTCGGCAATGTGATGGGTACGCCGATCATCAATCAACCGCAGGTGGCTATTTTGGCTGCCGGAGCGATCCGCAAAAAACCGGCGGTGCTCGAAACGCAATACGGCGACGTTATCGCGATCCGGCAGATGATGTTCCTGTCTCTTTCCTACGATCACCGCGTTGTGGATGGTAGCCTGGGCGGCTCTTTCCTGCGCCGGGTGGCCGATTATCTGGAGCAGTTTGACGCTAATAGAGCTGTTTGATGGTGTTTAGGGTATGGTGTTTAGTGTTTAGGGGTGGTAACTTTTGGCCTTAGTTATAGTTTGCGCCGTTAGGTTTTGTGCATGGTTAGCCGAGGATACGTTTACTAAACTTAAAAGTCGAGAAACCCCCCCCCCCCCGAAACCCCACACCCCGCCGCCCCAAATATAGTCACCATTTGGCCAAACTACCCACTACTGCCAAAGGCAACGCGCCCTAAACACTAAACACCAAAACACGCTCAAACCGCCATCCTTTCCCGGCATAGAAATCAAGCAACGCCGGCAGGGCGTATCGAAGATGGCGTTCTGCTTTCAGGCTGTCGTGCAGTACGACAATTGAACCCGGCCGGGCGTGCCGCCTGATATTGTTGAAACATTTTTGTGGTGAAATGCCCCGGTCAAAATCGCCGCTCAAGACGTCCCACAGAACGATCTGGTAATTTTTTTTTAAGGCAGTAGCCTGGGTAGTGCGCAGGCGGCCATAAGGCGGGCGAAATAAATTACCGGGAACCAGGTTGGCGCATAGTTGTACGTTTTGGAGGTATGTATCCGTATCCGTTTTCCAGCCATTCAGGTGTTGGAGGGTATGATTGCCAACCGTATGTCCTTCTTTTATTATTTGTTGGAAAATATCGGGATGCCGCTGCACATTTTCACCCACACAAAAAAAAGTGGCTTTGGCATCGAAGGGACGCAGGGTATCCAACACCCAGGGCGTTACAACCGGAATAGGGCCGTCGTCGAAAGTCAGGTACAACACCCGCTCCGCTGTAGGTATTTGCCAGGTATAATCAGGAAAAAGGCGTTGAACAAAAGCGGGTGTTTTGACTATATACATAAGGTGATGGTGTAAAGGTTTTGCCAATTAACGACATGATGGTTCCGCAAAAGAAGAAAACTGTTACTTTTGCTGCAAGTATATTCAAAGCGCGACGGCTGTCATTTCGGTCGCCGCGCATTTTTTTCTCCCATGACGACGAATCCGGATTACAAGGTAATGTAGCAATATCTTTGTGGTTCAGATTTTTTATAGTTTAATATATATGTCTGTTCGCGTAAGATTTGCTCCTTCTCCAACTGGCGCACTGCATATTGGCGGTGTACGTACTGCATTGTACAATTATCTCTTTGCCAAACAGCAAGGGGGCGCCTTTATCCTTCGAATTGAAGATACCGACCGAACCCGTTATGTGCCGGGCGCGGAGGAATATATTATTGAGACTTTGAAATGGGTGGGCCTGCTGCCCGACGAAGGCGTAGGCTTTGGCGGCGACAAAGGCCCGTATCGTCAAAGCGACCGCAAGGAAATATATCATCATTATGCCCGCGAACTGGTTCAACGCGGACATGCCTACTATGCTTTCGATACCCCCGAAGAATTGGCGCTCCGCAAACAGGCGGAAGAAAATTTTACCTACAATCAACTGACCCGCAGCGGTTTATCCAACAGTCTGACCCTTTCGGAGACGGAAGTGGAAAGCCGCCTGAAGGCGGGAATGCCTTTTGTCATACGTTTGAAAGTGGAACCCGGACGCTCCATTCACGTCCACGACCTGATTCGGGGCGAAGTGGTTTTTCAAAGCGGCGAATTAGATGACAAAGTGCTGTTGAAAGCGGACGGGATGCCTACGTATCACTTAGCCAATATTGTGGACGACCACCGGATGGAGATTACGCACGTCATTCGGGGGAAGAATGGCTTCCCAGTACGGCGCACCATGTGTTATTGTATGAGGGTTTCGGCTGGACAGATACGATGCCTGTTTTTTCGCATTTGCCGCTTATTTTAAAACCGGTCGGCAATGGTAAACTAAGCAAACGCGACGGCGCGAAGTTCGGCATGCCTGTATTCCCGTTGGAATGGGAAGGCGCTACACCCGAGGAAAGTTTTAGCGGCTTTCGCGATACCGGTTTTTTGCCTGAAGCGGCAATCAACTTTCTCGCGTTACTGGGCTGGCACCCGGGTGGCGAGCAGGAAATATTTTCTTTGCAAGACCTGATACAGGCGTTTTCGATAGATCAGATCAGCAAAAGTGGCGCGCGGTTCGATTACGAAAAAGCAAAATGGTTCAACCAGAAATATATTCAGGCAGCCAATAACGAACTGTTGGCCTCTTATATCCGACCGCTGGCAAAAGCCAGGGGATATGAAGTAACGGATGAATACCTGGAGCAAGTGGCAGCCTTGATGAAGGAACGGGTGACCTTTCTACCGGATTTCGTCGAGACTGGGTATTATTTATTCGAAGCGGTACGGGAATACGACAAAGAAACGTTTCAGAAGAAATGGACCCCACCCATCGCAGAAATTTTTAATGAATTAACGGGAATGGTGGCTACTTTTGAACCTTTTAACGGCCCTGCGCTGGAAGAAGCCGTCAAACATTTTATACATGAAAAAGCGGTGAAACCGGGCGACATCCTGCCCCTCCTCCGCATAGCGCTGGCCGGCACCATGAAAGGGCCTGCCGTGTTTGATATGGCTGTGGCTTTGGGGCGCAATGAGACGGTACGGCGTTTGCAGGCACTTTCCGAATTAGGTTAATACACTTCTGAAAACAATTGATCGACCCATGCCCAAACAGAAAAAAACAACCCGATCGTCTCCAACCGGAAAGTCTGAAAAGCAGGATAAGGCATTAAAAAACATCGAGATCAGGGTAAATACGCTCGGTCAGATTGAACGGGATTTCAATATCGATGACATTAATGCCTTTTTGAATAAGAACGTACCAGATAAGAAGTTTGAAGAATAGTTACTTTAATCCGATCAACCGAAAATATCCCTTTGACACTTGGATTGGTGTTCCCAGATCGATCCGGTAAATGAACTCGTCCGTATGGCAAACCGGTTACGCAAAACTTTGCGGGCAATACCTTATATCTGTGGTATTTGTTTATGCCTTCTTCCCGCTCAACTTCTGGTAGCCCAGAGTAGTTTTTTTAATGTGCCTCCATTAACCGTGGTACCCATTCCGGTGGGCGCCAATTGTACGGTAACCCTCCAGGGTAATCTCACTCCCCCTGTGGTAACGTCCACTTCGGGCGCCAATATTACCGTTTCCATGTTTGATGAAGCCGCCTCAGGCTTTACGCTGAATACTGTGTGGTCATTAGGGCAGAGTTTTACAGTAAAATGGCATGTAGAAGACGATCAGGGACACACGTACACTTTTAATTATGTGGTTGGAAACGTGGTAGATACAACCTCACCCGTGTTTGATCTTACCAATATAGACAACACTCTGACGGTAGGTTCGATTGTATCGCTGCCTCCACAGGCGCCCCTACCCGCAACGGATAATTGTTCACTCCCTGCTAATCTCACACAGGTTTTGTCTGAAACCGCCCGGCCCGACACCTGCCTTGCCGGTATGGTGACCCGAACCTGGGTAGTCACCGACCAATCGGGCAACAGCGCTGTTTTTACACAAACGATTACGATTGTGGAGGATAATCTGGCCCCAACCATTATGCCTCCCTTCCCCGAGAACGGTTCTGCTCCCTGCGAAGCGCTGCCCGGCGCTTACCTGAGCTGGCTGGCTGCACAAACACTTGCCTTCCAGGCGACGGACGCTTCGGGTATTCGTTCCCTGACCAATAATGCTCCCGCTAATTATCCGCCCGCTTGTCCGGTTCCGGTGACCGTTACTTTTACAGCAAAGGACAATTGTTTGCTCGTTGCCTTTCGCAGCGCTACATTTACGACCTCCGATACGGAAGGCCCTGTTATAGTGGTAGCGCCGCAGGACACGGTAGCCTATTGCACTCCGGACAGCAGCCAGCTGGACAAACTCAGCGAATGGATAGATACCTATGCTTATTCACAGATCATTGATTCCTGTTCTGGAGTCAGTTATCGTCTCGAAATCAATAATACCGAGGTAGATTCGGCACAGGTCGTCGCCGCATTTTTAGCATCCTACGCCAATGGATGCGGAACGCAAATCATTGGGGGGCAATCTTATAACAAAGTTCGCGCTTCCGTCACCATCGACCTTTTTGTGGAAGACGCCTGTGGAAATGAAACCTTTGCCGGTCAGGCGACTTTTGCTGCGATTGATACGCTGCCGCCAGTCATTAGCGGGGTAAATACCACAGAGCAATGCGGATCCACTGCCAACGACAACGTGGCGCTGCAAACCTGGATCAATGCACATGGAAATGCCACTATCACCGACGAATGTTCTACCACGTCATGGGTCAATTTTTCCTACCTGACTTCTACCGGACAATCGGGGAATGGTTTCTTCAACAACGGCCCTTACCCGCAGGTGCAAGCCCACAATTGCAATTGGTGGGTGGATGTCACCTTCCGTGCCTTCGATGGCTGTGGCAACCTGGGTTCAAAAACCTTGCGCTTTCAAATCCAGGACAATACAATTCCTGTCATCACAGGTTATCCCGATACCGTCATGCTTGCATGCCCCAATCCTGTCCCAAGTCTGCCCACCCAGTTTGTATCGGACAACTGCGACACCAGCATGGTCATCAGTCATACCATTGTTCAGTCCGATTCCCTGTGCGATGGCTCCTATACCATGACCGTGACCTGGTCGGCTACCGATGATTGTGGCAATGTGGGGACAGCTGTTCAGACCGTGCTGGTGCGCGACACCATTGCGCCGGTCTTCAGCCTTATCCCGGCTGATAAAACCTTCCGCTGCGACACCTTTGCCCTGCCTGCCGTACCGGTGCAGGGTATAAATATCAATGCGACGGATAATTGCAGCCCGGTGACGAGTATCACAACACAGACGATTTCAGGGCAAAATCCCGATCCGCAAACCTGCGGGCATTATAGCTACCAGATTACCCGGATTTTTACGGCCACGGACGAGTGCGGGAATACGCGTACTGCCACACAGGTTCTGTCCATCATAGATAACCTGGGGCCTGTTTTTGCGGGTTTTCTGGATACTACAGGCGTTTGTGACGTGGCGCCGGTATTGCCCATCCCGGTAGCAACGGATGCATGTAGCGGCGTAACCGCAACGCCGGATACCGTGGGTGTGGTCAATACGCCCGGTGTGTGTGCAGATGCTTACACACTGACTATTACCTGGGTTGCCAGTGATGTATGTGGCAATACCAGCACCTTTTCCCAGAACATTGCCATTTTCGATACGGTGCGTCCGGTGCTGACCAACATTCCACCCAATGTTACCGTCTCCTGCGATGCCATTCCTGCCCCCCCCGATCCGGCCACTTTTAATGCAAGCGACAATTGCGACGACTCCGTGGATGTGGCGCTTGTTGAATCGGAGTTGCGAAATCCCGACTTAAATAACTGCGACCATTGGACCAACTATATTATTCGACGCGAATGGACGGCTACCGACAATTGCGGGAATACCAACAGATACACCCAAAATATTCTTATTCAGGATAATACGCCGCCCAATCTGATTCCGCCTGATGCGCTTACGTTAGCGAATGATCCGGGGGAATGCGGCGCCGATTTCATTGTTCCGCCACCAGTTTCGGTATTTGACATTTGCACCTCTCTCCCGGTCAGTATTACCCTGAGAGACACTTCGTTATTGGTCAATACATCCGGCGGCCCAAACAATACCTCCCCGGTCGATACCGTCGTTTTTCAATGGATTGCTCCAAATGTGCCGCCTGTTGTTCCGGTAACCGGGAATGCCGCTTTGCGGATTTTTTTAGACAGTGCGGACTCTGAACAATCTTCTGAAAGTTTTACCATTCTGGGAGAAAATAATGTTGTACTCGGCATTACCAACCCTGTTACACCTGGCCAGTGCGGCTCCGGATTTACCGATGTGAGTATTTCGGAAACATTGTTGAATAACTGGCTGGCCGATGGCATCCTGACGCTGCGGCTGGCGCCAAACGGTACAGGCGCCAATGCCGCCAATGCAGTTTGTATGGGCGGCCGGTCAAGAGCGCAGCTCGATTACCAGTTTGCGGAGCCACAGGTTCCGGTAATCCTGTCTTTCCAGCTGGATGGTAATCCGGAGATGCCTTTTCCTCCGGCAAACCCAATCTTCCTGCCGCCAGGTGTACATACCATTGTTTATACGGCAACAGATTGTGCAGGCAATGAATCGACTGCTTCCAGCACTGTTACGGTAAGCGATCAGGAGTTGCCTGTCATTACTGCGCCCTCTACACAGACGGCGTATGTAATTGCCAATGAGTGCGAAGCGCTGGTAAATTTGCCATTCCCGGTTATTACAGACAACTGTGATGTTTCGGGCAGCCTTACGCAGGCTTCGGCTATTCTGCCGCTACAGTTTGTCAATGATCCGAATGCAGGGTTGATTCCGGGAATGATTACCCTGAACATTGCAGGATTGATTCCCAATGCCGTCAGCGGAGGGGTTCTTAAAATCCGCCACAAAGGCGACAATGACGAAAACGGTGAGTTTTTCAAAGTTTTTGATGAAAATAATGTTAATTTAGGTAATACTACCAACGGCACAACACCTGGTAATTGTAATGAATTTCATGAGACGATCATCCCTGTTTCCGCAGCCCAGATCAATACATGGGCAGCAAATGGAAGTACCGCGATCAAATTAGCGGCAAATGACGAGGCGGGCACCTTCTTCGAGTTTATAGAACCTTGCGGTCCCTTGCAGGCCGATCAGACAGATGGGATCAGCCGCGTGCAGGCCATTCTGGAATATAGTTTTGCGGTCGTAACCTATGAAATCAGGAACAGTGCCGATCAACTGATACAGAGCGGCGGCCTGAACGGCAATGAAACTACGCTGATTCTTTCACCGGATACTTATTCGGTGAACTACCTGACGGATGACATATACGGCCTCGAGGGCATGGCAACATTTCAGATAAATGTGCTGGATACGATCAAACCGGTGGCTATTTGCGAGTCAACCACCATTTTTGTCAATCCCTCCGGGGCAGTTGGTTCCGGTTATACCCTGATACCTTCCGAAATTGACAATGGAAGTACGGATAATTGTCCGGGCACACTGAATTTCCAGCTTTCGCAAAGTGTCTTCACTTGTGCCAATGCCGGGAATAACTTCAATGTAACCCTTACTGTAACAGACAGTTCCGGCAACTCTGCTGCCTGCACGACCCTCGTCCGGGTAGAAACAGTTACCTTAAACCCGACCTACACGCCTGTTTGTGAAGGAGGCAACCTGCAATTGTTTGCCAATCCGCCTGCGGCGCCGCCCAATACTTTCACCTATATGTGGACAGGGCCTAATTTTGCTTCAGCGGTTCAAAATCCCATCCGCTCGAATGCGCAATTGTCTTTTGAAGGGCCTTACACCGTAAAAATTACGGGCCTGACTGGTTGCACCGCTACCGGTGTTGTAACCGTCGATCTGGTCAACCTGCCCACACAACCGGTACTCCAGTTGGTGAATATCAATCTTTGCGGCGGTGATGATATACATCTGAATACGCCGACTTATGGCGGCAGCAATGTTACGTATCAATGGTTTCTCGGAATCCCGGGCAACGCTATTTTACTGGGTGCCACAGGACAACCTAATTTCACCTTATCGGAGGCAGATGCGGGTACCTACCAGTTTTTTGTAAAAGTACTGGCAGACGGTTGCACTTCCCTGAATTCCGAGGTGTTAACTGTCATTGTGGCTATCCGTCCCATAGCGCAATTGGATCAGGAAGTGATTAATATCTGTGAGGGGCAGCCGATTGTGCTGGGTACACCCTCCCAGGGTACTGGAATGACCTATTATTGGATTGGGCCGGGACTTGAGAGCACCTTGCAATACCCGCCTCCCATTTTGAGCGCTACCCTCTTTAACGCCGGGACTTATACGCTGGTTGTTACTCAAAACGGATGTGCTTCCAAACCCGCCAATGTACAAGTAATTGTACGGCCCAAACCTCCCAAGCCGCAGTTGAGCGGTTCCAACCAGGTATGTGAAGGCGCTACAGTGATTCTGTTAGCGAATACTCCGACGGCAGCGCAGTATATCTGGGGAGGCCCAGGTTCCAATATAATCAATACTACGACTAATTCGCTAACCCTGCCCGGCATCATGGTTCCCGATTCGGGCGCCTGGAAAGTGCGGGTCGTGCAGCAGGGTTGTTTGTCCGACTGGTCCGACTCCATTGTCATTCGCATTCAGCAATATCCCGATGTAACAGCCGGCTCCAACAGTCCGCTGTGTGCAGGCTCCGGACTGAACCTGGCGGCAACAGCAAATATCAGCAACCTCAGCTGGTTCTGGACAGGCCCTAATAATTTTATTAATTACCAGCAATTTGTCACCTTACAACCCCCTGTGTCGGGACTGTACAAAGTAGTAGGCAAAACAAGTTTCGGCTGCTCCGATTCCGCTTTTGTCAATGTAAATGTGATTCAAGCTCCGGTGATCGATTCGATCTGGAACGTGTCGCCTATTTGTTCAGACGGCTCGACAGATGCTATTTTATCCGCCAATGTTTCGAGTCCGAACGGACCGCTCATGTATCAGTGGACCGGCCCGGGCGGACCAATATCTGTCAATCCAACACTGGTTATTCCTGATGTATCCACGGTAAATAACGGCCCTTATACCTTGCTGGTCACAGATGCATTCGGTTGTCCGTCCATACCCAAAACCACAACCGTCAATGTCGGTCCGCCATTGGTTATCCCGTTATTGAGCCAACAGGCTGCCGTGTGTGTGGGGACGCCGGTAACGATTTCCGTTACCAATGCAGGGCAATACAATCCAAGCGCCAAATTCATCTGGATTCGTCCTTCCGGCGATACCCTGACGATGCAGTCTTTCCTGAATTTTCCGAATTCACAGGTAGCGCAATCAGGCGTATATTCCGTTTTCGTCAATGATGGCATTTGCAAGTCGGACACTTCTGCACCTGTCAGTATTTCGATTAATGCCATTCCTGCTGCGCCGGTTTTATCCGCCAATACGCCTGTTTGTGAAGGCGATGTGCTTGAACTCAATAGTAATACTATTCCCGGCGCGTCCTATACCTGGACGGGGCCTTCCGGTTTTAGCGCCGCTATACAAAACCCTACGCGTCAGCCTGTTACGATGAGTTTTGCAGGCAATTATTCTTCCATATTAACCGTCAACGGTTGCGTTTCTCCTGCATCTGTTATAGCAGTTGAAGTGACGCCCCGGCCGAAGAAACCTGTGATTATTCCGCCGGTACCATCTTCCATTTGTTTAGAACAACCCGGAGCATTCCTGACGCTTACCATCAGTTCGACGTCTGCCACCCCCGGCTCGCAATATGTGTGGATCAACCAGACAAACGATACCATCGCAGGGCCATTAAGCAGCCTGAGTACTACCTTTACCAATCTGGGTACTTTATTTACCCCGGGTACACATACTTTTCGCGCAATTGCCTGGAGAAATGGCTGCGATTCGGAAATTTCTACCCCGGTCACGGTGTCTTTTGATACCATTCCGAATAATACCGCTTTTGCAGGGTTGGATGGCCCTGTTTGTGTGGCCCAACCCATTATCCTGGGCGCATCTGCACCAACAGCCGGTTCTACCGGTCAATGGAGCCAGTTGGCGCCTTTGCCGGTGACCATTGTGAGTCCGGGCAATCCCAATTCAACCGTTACAGGCGCGATAGCGGGCAATACCTATCAGTTTATATGGTCGCTCTCCAGCGGTGGCTGTATGAATTACAGCCGCGATACGGTTACCCTTCAGGCGCAGGCATTTGAGTTACCCTTTGCCGGACCGGATATTTTTACCTGCACGGTAAAAGATATACGACTTGCCGCAACACAGGGACAAATGGTGAGTGGCGTTTGGAGCCAGCTGCCTTCTCAGGCCAATTTGGGGATTTCCATTACGGAGCCTTTGAATCCGCAAACGCCGATTGCCGGCACGGCCCTGACGCCAGGCAATATTTACTATTTCTACTGGACTTTAGGCAATCCGGGATGCGGCTCTGTGACCGATACGGTTGCCGTACATATCTTTAGCCAGAAACCCAATGCCGGGCCGGATCAGTTTATCTGCAACAATCAGGATTGTACGCTGCTCGATGCCTCCAACTTGCAGGCATTCGAGTTTGGATTCTGGACCAGTTTGAATTCACAAATCACTTTTACCACGCCCAGCAGCGATCAAACTACTATCTGCGGTTTGCAACCCGGCTCGAATACTATGATTTGGGCTACGAACAATGGATTTTGTGGCGATAATTCCCGCGATACCGTGGTGGTCAATTTTGAATTGTTTCCAACGGCGAATGCGGATGCTGTTGAGGTGCTTTTTGGCGCATCCGCTACTGTGAATGTGTTGGGCAACGACATGGTACCTAATCAGTTTAGCGTGGAAATTACGGTTCCGCCCGTTCACGGCCGCATCGTAGATACGACTGGTGTCGGCACCTATGTTTATCAGCCGAACTCCAACTTTTCCGGTTCGGATCAGATGGAATACGAAGTGTGCAACCTGCGCTGCCCCGATGCATGCAGTTACACCACGGTAGTATTTAATGTTACCGGACCGGGCGAGTGTTTCCTGCCGAATATCATTACACCGAACGGCGACGATCTGAATGATGCCTTTATTGTTCCCGAAACCTGTTTGGTGGGAGAAGGCGGCGTGGTAGTGGAACTGACTATTTTTAACCAGTGGGGCGACCAGGTATTTCATGCCGTGCCTTACCTGAACGATTGGGAGGGTACTTACAATGGCAACCCATTGCCCCCCGGTACTTATTTCTACGTAGTGGAGTTTAGTACGAATGACGAACCGAAAAAGGGCTTTATGATTATTCAGCAATGAGCAGACTCGACCGTTTGCCTTTTGCATTTTTGCTTTTCCTCATAGCGGCTCCCCGCTCTACCGCTGATAATATGAAAAAAATATACGCCATTGTTCTTTTGTGTATGTGTTCTATGGGCCTTTGGGCGCAGCAGGATATTTTGTACACGCAGTTCATGTTCAATAAACTGGCGCACAATCCCGGTTATGCAGGCAGTTTCGAGTCGCCGACATTGGTGGCAGTGTACCGCAACCAATGGATGGGACTGGAGGGCGCACCCAATGCCCAGATACTGTCGTACAACCAGCGGATTCTCAATAACCGCGTGGGGCTGGGTGGCAACCTGAGCCGCAGCAGCATCGGTATTACCAGCAGCCTGACCCTGGATGTGACTTATGCCTACCGTATTCCGTTTAAAAGGGGTACGCTGAGTATTGGATTGCAACCCAGCGTGCGTTATTTCAGGCAAAACTGGGCGGATCCGCGCCTGAGAGCCATCGATCAAAACGACTTGTCCATACCAATCGAACCGAGCAATAAATACCTGCCCAATGTGGGCTTCGGCGCTTTTTATACCGGCCATAAATGGTATGCAGGCGTTGCCATTCCGCGCCTGGTGGCCAACAATATCGACTTTTCCGAGTTCGGATCTGAAATATCGCGGGAAGTACAGCACATCAATGCAATGGGTGGTATTACGTTTCATTTGACTGAAGAAATCGACCTGACGCCGCAGGCACTCTTGCGCTATGTTTTCAACGCTCCATTTGACGCAGACATCAATGTAAGTCTGATGTTGAAAAGAAAATTTTATGTCGGCGCCACATACCGCGTCGGCGGCGATACCAACGGGGCCGGAGAAAGCGTTGATGCTTTGCTGGGTCTTCAGGCTACTGAAAACCTGTTCATGTGCCTGTCTTATGATATTGGTTTGACCCGACTGCGCAAATTCAACAACGGTTCGGTGGAAGCCACTGTTCGTTGGTATTTCAATCCGCCGGCGGATATTTCGGAGGGCAATATTGAAAGTCCACTTGGTTACTAATTTATTAAAAATCAATTGTTTCTCATACAAATGTTTCAAAAAATAATCTTTAGTTTTTCCCTGCTACTGTTCTGTTCACTGACGGTATTTGCCCAGAATTCTTCAAAAAGTAAATCCAAAGACCGTTACCGCGAAAAGGATGATCGTCGTTATCCGGTGCGGGTAGAAAACGCGAAAGAACTCAACTCGAAGGATACGGATTATGCGCCCATGTTTTATGACGGGGGCATTATGTTTGTATCGAGCCGACCCAGCAGGGGCGCCACCGCCAAATTCCACGAGGTATATTTTTCACCTTTTGATGTAATCGGCCAGCCTTCTACACCTTCTTTGTTTGAATTCAACGTGGAGAAAAAGTCGGAGTTCCATGAAGGGCCTATGACTTTTACCCGTGATTTCAAACGCTCTTTTATCACCCGCAACAACAACAAGGACGGGGTGATTAAAGCAGATAAGACGGGCAAAAAATCGGTGCTTAAAATATATGAAACCCGCTTTGGTTTCCCGGACTGGACGCCTCCTTTTGAACTGGCTTTCAACAGCGACGAATATTCCTGCAAACACCCGAGCCTCAGCCCCGACGGCACCAAGCTGTTTTTTGCGTCGGACATGCCGGGCGGCTACGGCGGTTTCGATATTTACGTGGTCGGGAAAACCACCGATGGCTGGGGAGAACCGATCAACCTCGGCGAAACGATCAATACGCCGCAACAGGAGTTATACCCCTTTATCAGCCTGACCGGCGCACTGTTCTTTTCTTCCAACGGGCATTCCAACTCGCTGGGCGGGCTGGATATTTATTTTGTTACCAAGCCGCTGACCGATCCTTCGGAAATCGTCAACATGGATACGCCGTTCAACTCCTCTGGCAACGACCACAGTTTTATCATCGACAAAGACGGAAAACGCGGCTTTTTTTCCAGCGACCGGGTGGGCGGATACGGCAAGGAAGATATTTACAAATTTGAAGCGGATAAAGGCCTGGAAGGCACCGGCAAACCGGAAGTCAACCCCGTCGCTATCACCGTTCTGGATGCAAAAACCGGCGAACCGATCAAAGGCGCTTCTATCCGCATCCTGCAACCTTCCGACGACGGCTTTATCAGCGGCACCAAAGATTTTTACACCTTCGACCTGCTGCCGGTACAAAACCAGCCCAACGCCCTGAGCCTGCAACTGGTGCGCAAAGGCGCGGAAGAACTGGGCAAACCCGACCTTTTCTCCAATGTAGCCGGAGAAGCCAAAACGGAGTTTGTGCGTTACCGCAGTTATTTGGTATTGGTCAGTGTTGACGGCTACCGCACCAGCGAGAAACTGATTTCGGTGGATACGGAAGACAATATGAAACTTAGTTTCAAAATGCAGGATGCGCCGATCTGTATGCGTTCGGGCGGCATCATTTCCACCGTCGAATTCGGTACCCGTATCGCCAACGCAGCCATTAAATTTGTACACCGCCAGACGGGTTACACCGAAACCGTTCGTACCAACCTGAACGGCGAATTTGACGCATGCCTGTCGGCAGATGGCGAATATGTAGCCTATGTACAACGGGAAGGCTTCCTGAATGAAAACTTTAAAGTGACTGTCGGAAAGGGCATTCAACCTTATGACGAGATCAAACTTCGGGCAGTTCCTGGCACCAACGCAGAAGAAACCATGCCGCTGGCGAACGGCTTTTTGCCGGATCGGTGCTCGTCATGGATAAAATTTTCTACGAATACAACAAAGCCACTTTGAACCAGGGCGCTGTACGTCACCTGGACGGATTGGTAGAACTGATGAAGAAGTATCCTGAAATGGAAATTGACCTGGTAGCCCACACAGAAACCCGGGGTGAAAAACGCCTGAACCAGGAACTTACCGACGAACGGGCAAAAAATGCCAAAACATATTTAGTCTATAAAGGTGTGGAAGCCGAACGTATCAACGCTTTTGGTAAAGGTGAAACGACGCCGCGCAACCACTGCGTGGAAGGGGTGGAATGTACCGACGAAGAGCACCAGGAAAATAACCGACTGGAGGTTCTCATTCGCCGTTTGGGCAAGCCGTTGCGGCCTTAAACGTTCCGTTTTTTTTTATTTTTATCGGCGATCCCCGGTCTGCAAACAGGCCGGGGATCGCTTTTTTGGGTCACAAACGCGTCATAAAAAAAAATTTTTAAAAAAAAATTTTGGGGTTTGTCTGCGGCGGTTTCCAAATGATGTTTGGACTGGAATACATATTTTAGATAATTTCAAAAAGTTAATGGGGTATTTGCTTAGCTAAAAGAACGAAGTTTGTATCCTGTGAAAAAAGTCCAAATAGAGTACGGTGATGTATTGTATCTTTGCCAGTGACAAAATGCTGTTGATTGCGTTTTCTTTATTCAGTAATCAAATCGAACTGTGAGCATGATCCTGAAAAGTATAATTCTTCCGTTGATCCTGGCAATGCCAACTTTCGTCGTTGCCGGAGGACCTTTCGAGGATAATTCGAAGGCAGGCCCCGATGGGCCCTATGTGTTATACAGGGGTCAAAAAGTGGTGGTGAAATCCGTTGAACTCCGCGATACACAGGCCGTTCTGAACATGAAGATTTTTACGGATAAATCTATGGTGGCACTCAGTTGCCGCGGACCGGAAGAGGGCGATGTTTTTTCCTTTCAGTTAAAAAAGTCACTGGAAAACCAACAGACCCGTTATGATTTGCCTGCAAAAATGCTGGTACTGTCTGACATTGAAGGCAATTTTAAAGCTTTTAAAATGATGTTGCTCGGCTCGAAGGTGATCGATAAAAATTTCAACTGGACTTTCGGGAATGGGCATATCGTATTGCTGGGTGATTTCTTTGACAGGGGCCTGAATGTCACGGAGTGTCTCTGGTTGATCTACAAACTGGAATCGGAAGCGGAGGCAGCAGGCGGCAAAGTGCATTTTATACTGGGTAATCACGAAGTACTGAACCTGCAGGGTAACACACAGTATGCACGTAAAAAGTACCTGGAAAATGCCCATATTTTGGGAGAGCCTTATAGAAGACTTTTTGATAATAACACTGAAATGGGGCGCTGGCTGCGCACCAAAAATGCAGTGGAACTTATTGGCGATTATGTCTTCTGTCATGCAGGCATCAGCCCTGAAATGGCTGTTTCACAACTCACATTGGAGGATATCAACCGGATCAGCCGCGATAACCTTGGCAAGCAGAACAAAGACATCACCAGTCAGGATGCTCAACTCATTTTTGACCTGAAAAAGGGAATTTACTGGTATCGTGGCGCTGCCAAAAACAGCCTCGATATGGATGAAGTGACCCGAATCCTTGATTTCGCACAGGCAAAACGGATGGTCGTCGGCCACACGCTCCAACCGGATATTACCGCCCACTACGGCGGTCGCGTTATTTGTGTCGATTTGTACCACGAAGAAAACATTCGCCAGGGCTTCATGAAAACCCTGTGGATTGAGGAAGGATACGCTTATTGTCTGGACAGCAAGGGTGAAAAATCTTCCGTTTTCAACATCACCTTCACCCAAAAAACGGGCGCCGCCACTTCTACGAGCCAAAATTGAGGTGGTTATCGGATTATCAGTGTTTTTCAGGCTGGTGGTTATAAGGATACATTTCTATTCCATGTAATGTGTTAAGCCGAGGATACGTTTACTAAACTTTAAAAGTTTAGTAAACGTATCCTCGGCTTAACCCATTTTGATGTATTTTTGCATCTTTAAAATCATTTTAATGATGTGTTCAAAATGAGTTAAAACTAAATCTTCTGTAACACATTGATTTGGATTGCTTTTTGCCCTTTGCAATTTTATCCTTTTACTTCATTCACCCAAACTGTATCATCGAGCATGAGAAATATCCTGCACACGGTATTCTTTTCCCTTTTTTTGACACCTGCCATTCATGCGCAGGGTATCGAGTTTTTTCACGGCAGCTGGGCTGATGCCCTTGAAAAAGCTAAATCAGAAGAGAAAATCATTTTTGTTGATGCATTCGCTTCCTGGTGCGGCCCCTGCAAACGGATGGCGAGCCAGACTTTTCCCGATCCCAAGGCCGGCGAGTACTACAATGCCAATTTTATCAATTTGAAAATTGACATGGAGAAACCGGAAAATTCCGAATTCGCGAATAAATACCCGGTTAGCTCTTACCCTACCTTGTTTTTTATTGATGCCACCGGAAAAATCGTGCTGAAAGAAGTAGGGGCCAAAAACGTGGAACAGCTCATTCAATCCGGCCAGAAAGCGTTGGGTAAATCAGACAAGTCCGTCGATTACGAAAAAAAGTACAACGAAGGCAATCGTGAACCCCAGCTGATGTTTGATTATGTGCGGGCCTTGAATGCCAGCGGTAAACCTTCCCTGAAAATAACGAATGAATACCTGAATAGTCAAAAAGATATGAGCTCCGAGTTCAACCAGAAATTCATTCTGGAAGGCGCAGTGGAAGCGGATAGCCGTGTATTCGACTTGCTGCTTAAATACCAGAAAGACATAACAGGATTGGTCGGAGAAGGGCCCGTCAGCGCCCGCATTGAAAAAGCCTGTCGCAACACCCTGAAAAAAGCCATTGAGTTCAAAAATGAGGTATTGCTGGCCGAGACGAAGGCCAAAATGAAAACAGCCTTGCCCCAAAAAAGCAGAAGCATTTGCGAATACTGCCGATATGCAATATTACCAAGCCATCAAGGATGTAAAAAAATACCTCAAATCGGCCCAGGCTTTGCAGAAAAGTGAAATTAAAAATAATGCGGCCCAGTTGCACGACCTGGTAATTACTATGATGAGGTCTTTCCCGGAGGATGAAAAAGTGCTCGAACAAGCGGAAAAATGGGCGAAAATGGCCGCTGAAAACGGCGGATTGCCGGAATATTACCTGACCCTTGCAGAAGTGTACAAACGCCAGGACAATCCGGAAAAAGCCCGTGTAGCGGCCTTGAAAGCCAGAGAGATCGTAGGAGAAAAAGACAATAACTTTAAAATGAAAGTCGACTTCTTTATTGAGTCGTTGCAGGGCTGATTACCTTCGAATGAGATAAATATCTGTCTTGAAAAGTTGATGAGGGTTGATAAAGGTTGATGAAGGTTGATATTCAACTACTCGAAAATGAAGCAATTTTACACTTTTCGAGCAGTTGAATATCAACCTTCATCAACCTTTATCAACCCTCATCAACTTTTTTTGTAGTCCAATTTTCATCCACCATCGAATAAACCCCCACTTTCGCCGCGTTTTTATCCGGCGTGGTCGAGCAATCAGGCGCTGCATCGGCTCCGGGCATAGGTTTGCAGAAAACCATTTCAAATGCTACTCGATCTGACTACATGGTGGCAACACCTGCCTTTCTCCGAGCAAATATTCTGGTCTATCGGATTGGTTTCCAATGTATTATTTGTCATCTACGTGGCCGCGCAATTCCTGGGTGGCCACGATACGGATATAGATGCAAGTCCTGACAGCTCCGATCTGGGCATACTGAGTATACGCGGATTATTAGCCTTCGGTATGTTTATGGGCTGGACGGGACTGATTGTTTTACAGGCCGGCCTGGGCATGACCGCAGCGCTCGTTGCAGGCACACTGGCAGGTATTCTGGCATCGTGGCTGGCCTGGCGACTTATCCTGCTGCTCCTGCGCCTGCAGGTTTCCGGCACACTCGATCCGGAACGCGTTGTCGGCCAGACAGGCAGCGTACATCTGCGCATCCCGGCCAGACAGCATAATACAGGTAAAGTTATGATCGAAGTACAGGGATCGCTCCGTGAATTCGATGCCGTTTCGGAGGCCGAAGAGATACCGACCGGAACCCCCATTCTCATTGTAGGCCGGACGGAGGAGGGTGTATTTATTGCGCAACCATTTGAAACGACCCATGATAAACTTATCTGACGCCTTGTTAATATTATAGTCAACACAAAGTGGTTTTGAACGAGAAGTCGTATTAACTCACTGATTATCAATGATTTTTCAACCATCAACGTTCTCAACCTCTCAACTTTTAGTACAAATCTCCAACCATTTCAATTCTAAACTTATGTCACCAATTCTTATGTTGATTATCTTCCTGATAATCTTCTTGTTCATTGTCGGCGCGATCTTTATTTCGCGTTACAAACGTTGTCCCTCCGATCGAATTTTGGTCATTTACGGTAAAACCGGGGCAGGCCAGTCTGCCCGCTGCGTACACGGGGGTGCAGCGTTTATCTGGCCGGTCATTCAGGATTTTGCATTTCTGGATCTGACGCCTATTTCGATCGACGTCGATCTCCGCAATGCCTTGAGCAAACAAAATATCCGCGTGGATGTGCCTTCCCGTTTCACCGTCGGCATCTCTACCGAACCTGCTATAATGACCAATGCTGCCGAGCGTTTGCTGGGATTAGACAGTTCAGCAATAAAAACGGTATCGCATGATATTATCGTGGGTCAGATGCGCCTTGTCATTGCTACTATGGACATCGAGGAAATTAATGCTGACCGCGATAAGTTTTACAGCAATGTATCGCACCACGTGGAAACTGAGTTGAAAAAAATCGGTTTGCGCCTGATCAACGTGAACGTGACCGATATTCATGACGAGTCTGGCTACATCCAGGCGCTTGGTAAAGAAGCCGCCGCCAAAGCCGTAAACGATGCGCGGATTTCCGTAGCCCAGAAAATTCGCGATGGTAGTATCGGTGAATCCGAAGCCCAGCGCGAGATGCGTATCAAAGTATCGGACACGCAGGCTTTATCCATGATCGGTGAAGCGGAGGCGCAACAAATGCAGCGCTCCAAAGTGGCAAATGCAGAAGCCATCGCGGCTTCGGGCGAAGCGGAGGCACAGCAATTACAGCGCATCCGGGTAGCCGAAGCCAACGCCCGCGCCATCGAAGGGGAAAACCTCGCGCGTATCCAGGTAGCCAAATCCGAAGCCGAACGCCGCCAGGCAGAAGCCGAGTCGACCCGTATGGCAATGACCTCCGAAAAAGTACAATCAGCTAAGGCACTGGAAGACGCGTATAAAGCCGAAGAAGCCGCCGAACTTGCCCGTGCCGCCCGTGAAAAAGCGACCAGGGAGGCCGACGAACTGGTGCGCGCCAACATTGAAAAACAAAAAGTCGAAATCGCTGCCGAAGCCCAGGCCGAGCAAACACGCCGGATTGCGCGCGGTGAGGCCGATGCTATTTACATGCGCCAGGAAGCTGAAGCGCGTGGTTTGCTGGAAGTACTGAGCAAGCAGGCCGAAGGTTTCCAGAAAATTGTGGATTCTGCCGGCGGCAATACCCGCGAAGCGGTGCTGTTGCTCATTGCCGATAAATTACCGGAATTGGTTAAAACCCAGGTGGATGCCATCAAAGGCATCAAAATCGACAAGGTAACGGTGTGGGAAGGTGGTAATCAGACCAACGGCGAAGGAAATTCTACTTCCAATTTTATCTCCGGGCTGTACCGTTCGGTGCCGCCGCTGACCGATCTGCTGAATATGGCAGGCATGGAATTGCCCGAATATATGGGTAAAAAACAGGCCGCCGTGAAAGCGGAAACGGAGGAGAAAAAGTAGTGTTTTTTTCGTGTTTGGTGTTTGGTGTTTGGTGTATAGTGTTTAGGGGTGCTTTGCTTTAGGCAACTGTGTGTGGCTTAGGCGAAGCACCCTAAACACTATACACCACACACCAAACACTATTTTTTCTCTTCTTCAAAATTCAATTTAAACCCGATCCGCTGATTGGGTTCCGGTGCATCGTCGTCGTAGTCTTCCCAGTTGGAAATATCAGCCACAAAAGTTTCCATGTGCCGGAGGAAATAAGGTTCTTTGAGTTCTTCCGGCCGATAAATGGCTATGGTTTTGGGCGGCTGTGGCTGGCCGTATTTTTCGATGTAGGGAAAGTTGATCAGGACGAGGATTTTCCCGTTGAAAAGTTGCTGGTACACCAGGGTGCCGTTGTGTTTGATCAGGTCGCGCTGCAGGCCGCTGCCCACCTGCTCGCTCAGCCCACTTTCCACACTGCCCATGGTAAACATAACCGCTTCCAGGTTGGCAATCTCGCTGCGCACCTCGATCGTGCCGGTCAGTCCAGCCAACGTGGATAACTGGGTGAGTTGGTCAATGATTGTTTGTTTCAGACTCGTACTCCAGCTGTCCCGATAGCGCTTCGTATTTTGTAAAACTTCTTTGTAGCGATCTACTTTGCGCTGGAGGCTGAATAAATCCTGCTCATTTAGTGCCATATTATCTTATTTACTGGTGACCTGCTGCTGGCCTTGAGAAGCATTTTGTTTGTTTCGTTTGCGTTTTCCAAAAAATTTGGGATGTACGACCAGCAAACCGAATGATTCTCCGTCTTCTTTACCGGTCTTGGCATGGTGCGCGCCATGTGCCCTTAAAATAGCCCTCGAAAACGGGCTGTCCAATTGCCGGAACCAGGAGAAACGCTGGTGAATATACACGTCGTGGATCAGGAAATAAGTAAGCCCATACAGAGATATGCCCACGCCGATAAACAGCACCCAGAAATGAGCGCTCATACTACCGTACATGTAGCAAAAGGCAGAAGGGATGGCAAAAACCAGAAAAAACCGGTCATTTTTTTCAAAAAAACCTTCTTTTTGGTGTTTCGGCCGGTGATGGTCTTCATGCCAATTCCACAACCAACCGTGCATCAGGTATTTGTGGGTAAACCATGCCATAAACTCCATGCCGACGTATGCGGCTAAAGTAATAAGGGTGTAAGACAGCCAGGGCGCCATGTATCAGTATTGTTTTTGTTGTAAAAGAGAGACGTGTTTTTGGGGTGTTTTCGTGTTTTAGCAGGCGCTTTGCCTTCAAGCAGATTTACAGATCAGGCGAGTGGCATCCAAAACACAAAACACACCAAAACACTTAATAAACAGAACACAAAAACATCCTTCAGGCTCAAAAGTTTGCCATTTTATCTGATTTTCCCTGTAAAGATGTCTCCTTTTATCTTTTTTGATAGAAAAACGCTACGGAATCCGATCACAAAACAGTCGCTCGGAAAAATTCAGCACCTTTGCCCTCCTTTCAGGACGAATGTTTGAACCGGAATGACCTATCGCGATACCATCGACTACCTGTACCGGCAGCTACCTATGTTCCAGCGCGTCGGGCCGGTGGCGTATAAAAAAGACCTCACCAATACGCTGGCGCTTTGTGAACACCTGGGCAACCCGCAGCACCGTTTTCGGAGCATCCACGTGGGCGGCACCAACGGAAAAGGTTCCGTGAGCCACATGCTCGCCGCTATCTGTCAGGCTGCCGGACTAAAAACCGGCTTGTACATCAGCCCCCACTACAAAGATTTTCGGGAGCGGATCAAAATCAATGGAAAATACATTCCGCAGCGCAGGGTTGTTGATTTTGTACAAAAAAACCTTGAACAAATCGAGGCCATCCAGCCGTCCTTTTTTGAACTCTGCGTGGCCATGGCTTTCGATCATTTTGCCCGCGAACAGGTGGATGTGGCCATTGTTGAAGTGGGACTTGGCGGCCGCCTCGACAGCACCAATATCATCACGCCCCTGCTGAGTGTGATTACCAATATTAGTTACGATCATCAAAATATGCTGGGCGATACCTTGCCGGAAATTGCCGGTGAAAAAGCGGGCATTATCAAGCCTGGCGTTCCGGTTGTCATCGGCGAAACACAGCCGGAGTCGGCGCCTGTTTTTGAAAAAAAGGCAATAGAAGTGGGCGCGCCGATCATTTTTGCAGACCGTCATTTTGAAACGGTCGAAGAAGATACAACCCATTGGAAATCCAGCCATTACCGCGTTTTAAAAAACAAAACCCTATCTCGAAGACCTGGAAGTAGATGCTGCCGGGCCTTTTCAGGCGCGCAATGTCGCTACCGTATTGCAGGCCTGGGAGGTTTTACAATCTACGGATTTGCCCAAAATGCCCGATTCGGCGGCTTTGCGGACGGGTTTGGCGCGGCTCCGCTCTCTGACCGGCTTTATGGGGCGTTGGCAGATCATCGGGTCGGAGCCGACGGTGCTTTGCGACAGCGCACACAATGAAGCGGGACTGCGTATGGCTTTTGAACGGATATTAACCATGCCGTTTCGGCGGCTGCATATTGTTACCGGCTTTGTAAATGATAAAGAAGTGACTAAAGTCCTGGGGTATTTTCCGGAAAAAGCCCGCTACTATTTTGCCAAAGCCAATATACCGCGGGGGCTGGAGGCAACTCTTTTGCGGGAAAAAGCAGCAGGGTTTGGGCTGCAAGGCCGTGCTTATACGTCGGTGCGCAATGCCCTGAAGGCTGCCCGGCACGCTGCCGAACCTGAAGACCTGATTGTCGTCATTGGCAGTATCTTCGTGGTGGCAGAGGTGTTGTGAGACAAAGTTGATGAGGTTGATAAAGGGTTTATGGGTTGATAAGGGTTGATGAGGTTGATATTCATCCGCTCGGAAAAAGTAAAATCGCTTCATTTCCGGGCGGATGAATATCAACCTCATCAACCTTATCAACCTCATAAACCCTTTATCAACCCTCATCAATAGCATTCATTAACTATTATAAGTAATCAAGCAAAATTAGTTTTGGCTAAATTATTTGCAAATGATTGATTATCAACACAAATAACCAATAACTAATAACGAATAACTACTTATCATGTTGAAACGATTTTATCTCACGGGTCTTATCCTCTGTGGGCTGGCATTCGGCGCGTCGGCACAAACAGCCACTGTTTTCGGGCGCATTACAGACGCCGCGACAGAACAACCCATCGAACTGGTGACGGTATATGTCAAAGGCGGGAAAAGCAATACCGCCTCTGACGAGCGCGGCAATTTTTCGATTCAGGTGCCGGCCAATCAGCGCGTGACCCTGGGTTTTCGCCGGGTGGCATTTAAAGAAAGCAGCGCCGACATTCTGGCGTTGCAGCCCGGCGCCCGTTTCGCGCTCGATCTGGCCATGGCGCCGGTGCAGTCCAACCTGGAAGTGGTCATCAGCGAGCGGCGGCTCGACGACGGCGGCATGATCAAGGAAAAAAACCTGAAAGACCTGCGGCTGCTGCCCAGTGCAACGGGCAATCTGGAAAGCGTGTTGCCGCACCTGGCGCTCGGCACCTCGATGGGGACGGGCGGCGAGCTCACCTCTCAATACCAGGTGCGCGGCGGTAATTACGATGAAAACTTAGTCTATGTCAATGACTTTGAAATATACCGCCCGCAACTGATCCGCGCCGGACAGCAGGAAGGACTCACATTTCCCAATATCGACCTGGTGCGCGACCTGTCTTTTTCTTCCGGCGGTTTCCAGTCGAAATACGGCGACAAAATGTCTTCCGTGCTGGATATTAAATACAAACGCCCGGACAGCCTGCGCGCCAGTGCCAATGCCAGTTTGCTGGGCGCTTCGGCCCATGTGGAGGGCAGCCTGAAACTCAAAAAAGACGATTACCGCGCTTTTCGTTACCTGGTGGGCGGGCGTTATAAAACGACGCGGGTGCTGCTCGGCAGCCTCGATGTGGAAGGAGAGTACACCCCCGATTTTACAGATATACAAACGTACCTGACCTACGATCTCAGCCGCTCCTGGCAGGTGGGTCTGATCGGCAATTACAACCGCTCGGTGTACACGTTCAAACCGGAAAGTCTGGCCCGGGCCTTTGGTCTGGTGGATTACGCGCTCCAGTTGCGCACCGCTTTTGAAGGGCAGGAAGTAGATGACTTTACACAGGCGATGGGCGGCGTCTCGTTTACTTTTTACCGGAAAGAGAACGCAATCCCTTGTACCACAAGTTTTTAGCATCCGTTTGGCGCAGCCAGGAAAATGAGCGCTTCGATATTTTAGGCTATTACATCCTCGGCGAACTGGAAGAGAACCTTGGCTCCGACGAATTTGGCGAAATTGTCAATATCCTCGGCTCGGGAACCCAGCACACCTGGGTGCGAAACTACCTCACTGCCGATGTGCGCAATGCGGAATACAAAGGCGGCATCGAATTGCAGCGCGACCGCTCGGAAATGGGCCTGACGCGCAGCCATTTTTTGCAATGGTCGGCCCGTTGGCAAAACGAACAGATTCTCGATAAAATCAACGAATGGGAACGCCTCGACTCCGCCCTGTATTCGCTGCCATATGACACCACCGCTCTGCTCGTTCGGAAAGTACTCAAAACCCGAAACAGCCTGCAAAGCGACCGCTTCAGCGCTTTTTTTCAGGACACCTGGACCTGGCGCAAAGACGGCCTGCGGGAAATACAGGCCATTGCCGGCCTGCGTGGCCAATACTGGACTTTAAACGGCGATTATTTTGTCACGCCCCGCGCACAGATTCTTTATAAACCTCTGAATACTAAACAGGACGTTTCCTACCGGCTTTCTACCGGCCTGTATTTCCAGCCTGCTTTTTACCGCGAAATGCGCAACTTGAGCGGACTGGTGAATACGGATTTGAGTGCGCAGAAATCAGCGCATGTCGTGGGCGGGTTCACCTACGATTTTCTCTGGGGCAAACGCCGCCCGGTGAAAATGCGCCTGATCGCGGAAGCTTACTACAAAAGGATGTGGGACCTGGTTTCGTACGATCTGGACAATGTGCGGGTGCGCTATTCCGGTCAAAATGACTCGCGCGGTTATGCAACGGGCCTGGACCTGCGCCTGAACGGCGAATTTGTGCAGGGCGCGGAAAGCTGGATCAACCTCTCTTTCCTGCGCACGCGGGAGTCGATCGACAGCGTGCAACACAAGGTGCGCAACGTAGGCGACCGCGTTGGAAAAGACGTCAAAGACGTGCCGAGACCGACCGACCGGCTATTCACCATGTCCATGTTTTTTCAGGATTACCTCCGCAAAAACAAAAATATCCGTATGCACCTCAACCTGACAGTGGGTACCGGATTGCCTTTCGGGGTGCTGGATAACAACATCGTTTACAGAAATTCTTACCGGTTCGCGCCGTACCACCGGGTCGACATCGGTTTCGGTTTTCAATTGTGGAAACAAGCCTGGCGCAGCCGGCGTCCGAATCATTTCCTGCGCTTCACCCGAGATACCTGGGCGAGCCTGGAGGTGTTCAACCTGATGAAAGTAGCCAATGAGGCTTCCAATACCTGGATCAAAACCATTGAAAATACGCAATACGCTATTCCGAATTACCTGACGGGACGGCGGATCAATTTTCGGGTGCGGATGGATTTTTAGTCAGTGCATTACTTCAGACGAAGTAGTTTCGTCTTGCTCCATTAAACTTCCCGAAAGTTCTAAAACTTTCGGGAAGTTGTCGTTAGCAGGAAGATTCGGCGAAAAAATTACCGATTTCGACGATATTTCCATATCTGGATAAGCCCTTCCCGATTCCTTTGGGCTTTATCAAATCAAACTTTCCAACAATTCTGTTTATGAAATCACTATTCGTTGCGGTACTTGCTTTTGTAATGGTCTCTTCCACCTCATTTGCGCAAGACGTCGCCTTACAAACCCAGTTCGATCAACTCCTCCAGGCCCAATACCCCGCCGACGGCCCGGGCGCCGCAGTGCTCGTAACCCGAAAAGGCCAGGTTATTTATAAAAAGGCGGTGGGCATGGCCGATATGGAATTGGATGTGCCGCTGAAAACAGACCATGTTTTTCGCATCGGTTCCGTCACCAAACAATTCACCGCAGCAGCCATTTTGAAACTTGCCGAACAAGGAAAACTCAACCTGCAGGACGAAATCACCCGGTTTATCCCCGACTATCCAACTAAAGGCAAAAAAATCACGGTCGAGCACTTACTCAACCACACTTCCGGTATCAAAAGTTACACCAGCATGGAAGAATGGACTCCGATGGTGCACCGTAAGGATTTTACGCCAACCGAATTGGTAGATTTTTTCAAAAACCAACCCATGGATTTTGACCCCGGGGCGCAGTACAGGTACAATAACTCGGGTTATATCCTGCTTGGGGTTATTATTGAAAAGGTATCGGGAAAATCCTACGGCGCCTTTATCGACGAGGAATTTTTTAAACCCCTGGGTATGCGCCATTCCTATTACGGGCATGTGAAACCGCTGATTAAAAACCGGGCAAACGGCTATACGGAAGGAGAACCATCCGGCTTTGCCAATGCCGACTACCTGAGCATGACACAACCTTACGCAGCCGGTTCCATTATGTCGACTGTTGAGGATCTGGTGACCTGGACGCAGGCGGTGCATGGCGGCAAGGTGCTGAAACCCGAATCGCTGAAAAAGGCTTTTACGCCCAATATCCTGCCCGACGGAACGAATACGTATTATGGTTACGGCTGGCAAATAGGCAATATGATGGGCAGCCAGACCATCGAACACGGCGGCGGTATTCACGGCTTTTTGAGTATGCTCTTGTATGTAAAGGAAGAAGATGTTTGTGTGGCGATCCTGACCAACTGCGACTGCAACGGACCGGAACCGCTGGCCGACAAATTTGCGGCGCTGGCTGCCGGGAAAAATCTTTCTCCAACTGCTATAAAGTTGGAAACCAGCGTTTTAGAACAATACGTCGGCGTGTATGAAAACGATAAAAAAGAACAGCGCATCATCACGCTGGAAGACGGCGGTTTAAAATCCCTGCGGACAGGCGGATCGAAATATAACATCATGCCTTATGCAGCGGATCAGTTTTATTTTGAAAATTCATTGTCGCGCATCCGTTTTGTCAGGGATACCAAAGGAGCTAAAAAAGTGACGAAAGCATTTGTCAGCGACCGAAAAACGGAAGAAAACCTTTGGGTCAAAACAGACAAACCTATTCCTGTCGGCCGCCCGGAGATGAAACTCCCGGAAGCGCAACTGGAATCGTTCACAGGCGAGTACCAACTGGCGCCGGGTTTCACCATTACCGTTACCCGCGAAGGAACGCAACTGTTTTGCCAGGCTACCGGCCAACAGCGCTTTGAAGTATTTGCCGAAGCGCCCACCCGTTTTTTCCTGAAAGTGGTAGATGCTGCAATCGAATTTTACCCGGATGAAAAAGGCGCTGTGCCACAAATGACCTTGTTTCAGGGAGGGCAGGAGATAAAAGGGACGAGAGTAAAATAATGAAAAAACAAAAAGTAAAAGAGGAAGTCTTACAAGTTGTTTTTATTCAGGTTTTGAAAAATATAATTTGTTCTTACTCCGCAACATGAGTCATCCCGGATTTTGCCTAAAACGACCACAAAAAGGTCAAACTCGTATTTATTGATGATTGCTTATTGACAATTGATGATTTTTGATGTGCGAAGATGCCACCTTGCATCAAAAATCATCAATTGTCAATAAGCAATCATCAATAAAAATTGTGCCGGCGCGTACTAAGAGTCGCTACAAAAATCCGGGATGACTCATGTTTAAGCGCGAATAGTAAAACTAAAATTGGTTTTTATTTTTGAATGCCGACTTGTAAGACAACTTCTTTCTGCTATCCCCGAGTCCTCTCCAGCACCCCCATCCCGAACAGCGCATAATCGTACTTCACCGGATCCAGCGGATCGAAAGCCCGGAGATTTTCCGTGAGCTCCAGCACAGCCTTCCAGTCTGTTTGAGGGCGTTGCAATAGGCCGAACCGGCGGGCTACACGTTCTACATGTACGTCGAGGGGAATAAGTAATTGTGCGGGACTGATTTGCTGCCAAACACCGAAGTCTACACCGGCTTCGTCTTGGCGCACCATCCAGCGCAGGAACATATTGAGGCGTTTGCAGGTAGAGCCGCGTTCGGGCGTAGCCACGTGTTTGCGGGTGCGGTCAGGCGCGTCGGGGTGATCGAAAAAGTCGCGGTGAAAACCGGCCAGTGCCCGTTCCGTCGTGGCGTCATCGGGCAGCAGGTGCCTGGCAAAGGCGTTTTCCAGCGAGTTGTGTTTCCGGTAATATTGCTGGAAAAACTCCAGGAACCACAAAGTGTCGGTGGCCTGAAACGTGCGGTGTTTGAAATCGAGGAAGCGGGAGCGATCCTGTTCCACATGATTCATTATAAAATCATAGGGTGCGCCATCCATCAGTTCCACCAGCCGCCGGGCACTCTGAATAATGGTTTTCCGTTGTCCCCAGGCGAGTGTAGCCGCCCAGAAACCGATAATCTCCCGGTCTTGCAAGCGGCTGAAACCATGCGGAATGGAAATAGGGTCGTCGGCAATAAAGCCGGGCGTATTATAATTTCTAAAGGCCGCCTCCAGCATATCGGCCATTTGAGCGGTATCGGCAGGCGGCAATCTGTTAGAAAACATGTCGTTCCGCGTGGTAGGAAGAACGCACCAGAGGGCCGCTTTCTACATATCTAAGGCCTTTTTGCAGTCCCACTTCGCGGTATTCGGCAAACAGATCGGGATGGATATATTCGGCCACTTCAAGGTGCATTTTAGTGGGTTGCAGGTACTGGCCGATGGTCAGGATATCGCAGCCGTACGCCACAAGGTGATCCATCGTTTCGTACACCTCTTCAGGTGATTCGCCCAGTCCGACCATGATACCGGTTTTGGTGCGTTTACCGTAGTTTTTGATGCGTTGAATTTGTTCGAGGCTGCGTTCATATTTTGCTTGCGGGCGCACTTTGCGATAGAGCCGCGGAACCGTTTCCATATTGTGGCTCACCACTTCCTGTCCGCCGGAGATCATACGTTCGAGGGCTTCCCAATTCGATTTTACGTCGGGGATCAGGGTTTCAATGGTTGTTTCCGGGCTGCGTTCTTTCACGGCCCTGACGGTTTGGTACCAGATTTCGGCGCCCCGGTCTTTGAGTTCGTCGCGGTTGACGGAAGTGAGTACGGCGTGTTTTACTTTCATCAGCCAGATGGCTTCTGCTACGCGGCGCGGTTCATCTTCGTCGTATTCTGTGGGCCGGCCTGTTTTTACAGCGCAAAAGGAACAGGAGCGGGTACATACATTTCCCAGGATCATAAAGGTGGCCGTGCCCGCTCCCCAGCACTCGCCCATATTCGGGCAACTACCGCTCTGACAAATGGTATGGAGATTAAATTCGTCCACGATGCTGCGCACATTGCGGTAGTTTTCACCCATAGGCAGGCGTACTTTGAGCCATTCGGGGCGTTTTGGACGCGCCGTGCCTGTATTATTATCGACGATGGGAAGTTCCAGCATGGAGGTGTGTGGTGTTTAGTGTTTGGTGTTTGGGGCGCTTCGCCTTTGGCTGGTGTTTTCGTGTTTTGGTATTTTAGTGTCTTAGTATTTTTTGCGCACGTTGCCCTCGGCAACCGTGAGTGGTTTAGGCGAAGCACCCAAAAACACTAAAATACCAAAACATCAGCCAAAGGCGAAGCGCCCCAAACACTATACACCAAACACCAAACACTTACTTTCGTTTTCCGAGCTGCAAATTTAGGAAGAAGTTGAAGAATAAACGGTCATTCTGTGAAGACACCAGGATGGGCACTTTTTGAGCAAAGGCATCTATCATCAGACCGAGTTCGAGCGCTTTGACAAAGTCATCGAAAGCGCCCCAGTCCAGGTGCAGGGCGACGCTGGCATTTGCGCCGGGCCGGAATCCGAATTTTCCGAGACCGCGGGTAAACGGAGAAGCGCCGAGAATGCGGGTATTGTCGAGAAACACGTCAGCGTTTTCTTCCGAGTATTTTTCGTGTAAAATCCGGCTGTTACCTGCGCCGTCGGCAGTATATCGCAGCGCCAGATAGTACGGTTTCAACAATCCGAGCGACGGTCCGAAACTATAACTCATGCCGATGGCCACACCTTTTTGTTTGGCTTTTTCAGAGAAGTAACGTTTCATGCCCCAGCCGGCACGGATGACCAGCAGGTTGTTTTGTTTGCCAAAAACATAGGGCCTGAAAGAGCGGCTCACGGAAGGGTCGGCGCTTTGGCGGAATTCTTTCGAATGTTTAATTTCCCCGATACCGATATGGTAATACTTCGTTTTATCGTACGTCTGCAAACGACCGAACTCCATGCCTATCGCAAAACTGCGATGCGTCACCAGTTTCATATTGAGGGTCGTCTCGGTATTGTAAATAACACCTACACCTGTTGCAGGCGGCTTGAATCCGCTCTGCGACAATCCTTCAGAAGCCACGGCGAACAGCAAAAGCAAACAAAAGAAAAAACGTACCATAGGATATAATTTGGTTTCAAAAATAGGCTTTCTCCCGGTTACAGGTGGAAAAAATATTGCTATCTGTTTAATTCATATACTTTTATTCTAAACACGTCTTTCGCCCGACAGTTCAAGGCTGTGACAACGAAGCGAAAAATCCTGTTTTCAACAACACAGAGTAAAATACAATGTGTTGATTGTCTGTTTTTTATCTCCATTTTAAGGAAGTCAACACTTCAACGCCCAGGACAGTCATAAACTGTACCATCATCAGTGCATCGATCCAGAATTTTTGCCTGTGCTCCCAATAATGATGGTTTCGAATAAAACGCAGCCAGCCGGCGCTGCATCCTAAACTCAGCAACAAAGCGATCATTGCCCAAAGACTGTAAATTTTACAAAAATAATTCAGGATACATACGAGTCCCGCAGCTATCAGGGCTTTGTGGATCCATCTAAAAGTATTTTGTTCGCCAAAATGTTGCGCCAATGTGAGCAATTTTTCTTGCCGGTCGTCGTGCACATCCATGAGGTCGCAGGCAAGGGCCAGGGCAAACAGGAATGCCGCGCGGCCCGCAAATATCAGTATCGCTGCTGACCATTCATGCGTATCCAGGGGCAGCCAGACGGTTACCCAGGCCCAGGCAAACGCAATGGAAACGGGTTTTAACCAACGTAGTCGGCGCAGGCTGCGCGCTCCGGCAAAATAATACAGCGCCCAGACAATGCCTGGAACAGATACCTGAAGCACCATGCTGCGGGGCAACCAGGCCAGGCACCACAAGGCGCCTCCTCCGGCGAGATAGGCGAGTCCGCGTTGCCAACGCTCCCGGCTCGTGAAATAATACCCAAACAAGGTGGCGCCAAACACAAAACCCAGGAGCAACGCCTGACCTTCCAATGGCTTGTCGAGCAATACCAGTGTTTGCAGCAACATAGCCGCGGCACAGCAACCGATCCAGCAAAAACGCAAAAGGGCAGATAGCATAAATAAAAGGCAAAGGGCAAGCAAAAGGGCAATGGTAGTAATTCCCGGGCAAGCATGGAAACAAGGCGGCTTTTTGTGAGCCATGGGCTGTTATTATTCCACCCCGAAAATGCTAAAATCCCGCCTTTTAACGCAACGCTAACAAACTTTAAATTATATTTTTGGGTGGTTTTCGTGTTTATCAATGTCTGTAAGACGTATGTATATCATAACAAGTCTTTGTCTTAAATTGATAGAACCATGAAACGCATTTTGTTTTTCTCTTTATTGCTGACGCTTGGTTTTGCCCACAGCGCATCTGCCCAATATTTCGGGCGCAACAAACCGCGTTACCAGCAGCACGATTTTAAAGTGCTGGAAACGCCGCATTTTCTCATTTATGAATACCTGAACAGCCCCGACAGGCGACAGGAACTGGCGGAATCTGCCGAACTCTGGTACGCCATGCACCAGGCTGTCCTGCGCGACACTTTTCGGGACAAAAACCCGCTGGTGATCTACAACGATCATTCCGGTTTTCAACAAACCAATACCATTCAGGGTGACATCAGCGTCGGCACCGGTGGGGTGACGGAGGGGCTTCGCAACCGCGTTATTTTCCCCATCGCCATGACCAACCAGCAAACCCACCATGTGCTGGGCCACGAACTGGTGCATGCTTTTCAGTACCACATGGTGCTGGATGGCGACTCGACCAATATGCAGAATATGGCGAACCTGCCGCTCTGGATGGTGGAAGGCCTGGCTGAATACCTGTCCATTGGCCGCATCGACGCCCACACGTCGCTCTGGATGCGCGATGCCGTGCTGAACGACGACCTGCCGCGCATCAAGGACCTCGACAATTTTAAATACTTCCCCTACCGCTGGGGACAATCGTTCTGGGCGTATGTGACCGGCGTGTACGGCGACGAGTCGATTCAGCCTCTTTTCATGAATACGGCTAAATACGGCCTGAAAGCAGCCGTTCCGATGACCCTCGGCACAACGGTCGATTCGCTTTCGGAAGCCTGGCGCGGAACGCTCAAAAATAACTACGGACGCTGGGTGACAAAAGGTAAAAAGGAAAATTTGCCCGGAAAAACCCTGCTCGACGACGACAATGCGGGCGATATGAACATCGGCCCGGTACTCAGCCCCAATGGGAAGTATGTTATTTTTCTGTCTGAAAAAAACCTGTTTACTACCGACCTGTTCCTGGCAGATGCCAAATCGGGAAAAATCCTGAAAAAAGTAGCCAGTACATCCAGCGACAGCCATATCGATCAACTGAACGCCATCGAAAGTTCGGGGACCTGGTCGCCTGACAGCAAACGTTTCGCCTTCGATGCCTACGAAAAAGGCCGGAGTATTTTGATTGTGAAAGACGCGCTGCGGGGCAAAACGGTGGAGAAAATCCGTATTCCCGGCATTCCGGCATTCAGCAATCCGGCCTGGAGCCCCGACGGCAAAACCATCGTAGTGAGCGGACTGGTGAACGGCCAGACGGACCTGTATGCCTACAATTTGAAATCAAAAAAAGTACAGCGCCTGACCAATAGCCGCGCATCTGAAATACTGGCCACCTGGAGCAGCGACGGGAAATACCTCGCCTATTCGACGGATGCTTTGAGCCTTCAGCGCGGCCGCAGCAACGGAGTGTGGAACATGAACCTGGCGCTGCTGGATGTAGCAACCAACACGGAAGAACATATTGACGTTTTCCCCGGCGCCGACAACCTGAATCCGCAGTTTGACAAAGCAGGCAACCTGTTTTTCCTGAGCAATCGCGACGGTTTCCGGAATTTGTACAAATATGACCTTGGTAGTAAAAAAGTATTTCAACTGACGCAATTACAAACAGGTATCACGGGTATCACACCCTATGCGCCGGCCATTACTGTTGCTGAAGACCGCGACCGCATTCTGTACACCCACTACAACAAAGGTACCTATGTGATTCACCAGGCCAAAGAAGAGGATTTTACATCTGTGGAAGTGGAGCCACTCTCGGTAGATATGACGCCTGCCGCTTTGCCGCCTTTCTTTCCAAGTAAACGCGATATTGTCAATACGAACTTGCGGCTGATGGACGAAAACATGAAAGCACTGGCCGGTACGGCCACCAATGAACAGAAGTACAAACCCAAATTCAAACTCGATTATATTGGGGTAGCACAGGTGTGGGCGTCAATACCGGCAACACCAGTTTCGGCACAACGGCAGGACTGGCCGGCGGGGTTGATATGTTATTCGGCGATGTGCTCGGCAACAATCAGGTGTATGCCGGACTGGCTTTAAACGGCGAATTGGCCGACGCAGCCGGCCAGGTTTCCTATATCAACAATAAAAAACGTATTGGGTGGGGTTTCAACGCTTCGCACATTCCGTATAGTTCGCTGGCATACAACACTTTACAGTTTGTTGAACTGGAGGTAGGCGGCGTTCCCCAGACCTATCTGGAGGAAGCCATCGGGATCAACCGCTTGTTCCTGGACCGTGTGGGCGGGGTGGTATTTTACCCCTTCTCCACCACCAAACGCGTAGAACTGGGCGGCGCCCTGGAATTTTACAATTCCCGAACCACGCGTTATGCCACCTATTACGACGCCAACGGTTTTGCGCGGTTTACGCAACGCACCAGGGAGCCTAAATCACCCGGACTGGCCCTGCAAAATATAAGCGCCGCCCTGGTAGGAGATAATTCCTATTTCGGTCTGACAGCGCCTTTGCAAGGCTGGCGCTACCGCCTGGGTGTGGAACAGTATTTCGGCGATTTCAATTTTTCCACCCTGCTGCTCGATGGCCGCAGGTACTTCTACGCCAAACCGGTCACCCTCGCGGTGCGGGGTATGGCATACGGGCGTTTTGGCCGCAATTCCGCCGATCTGTTTCCGCTGTTTGTCGGCCAACCCAATTTCATGCGGGGGTATACGCGGCAGGTGCTGACAGAAGATGCGCCCGAACTCGTTGACCAGGTTTTTGGAAGTAAAATAGCGGTTGGCAACTTTGAGGTGCGGCTGCCTTTCACCGGGCCGCGCAAGTTGTCACTCATCAAATCCGGTTTTCTAATCACCGACCTGAACCTGTTTTTTGATGCCGGTCTGAGTTTTTATGAACGCTCGGATTTTGGAAAGGAAGACCCCGATCCGCTCGACGGGCGAGACCATATTGCGCGCAAACCGGTATTCTCTACCGGCGTATCGCTGCGGGTCAACCTGTTCAACTATATGGTTCTGGAGCCTTATTTCGCGCTGCCTCTGTCCGTTCCAAAAGAGAACAGGCGCTGGGCGTTCGGGTTGAATTTTGTGCCGGGATGGTAGAAAAATAGAAGTGAGAAGTGAGAAGTGAGAGGTGAGAGGTGAGAGGTGAGAGGGCGCGCCATTTGTAACGCCCTCTCACTTCTTTAATCCGGTTAATTATGCCCGCATAACGCATACTTGCCGTTTTGGAGAAAAAAGAACAATGGCGCTTTTTATCTTTGGCGCCATAATGTATTTCGCTTGACCGCCTTGTATGCTTCAGGCGAAGCACCACCCTCTCACTTCTCACCTCTCACTTCTCACTTCTATAATCATGAAGATAACCAAATTTGTATGGCGATTGCCACTTTTGCTCGCCGCGTTATTTGTCAGTATTTCTGCACACGCACAAACCAAACTGAAACTACCGGAAGGCGTACAATACGTTACAACGGTAGAAGGCATCACGGAATACCGGCTGGCCAACGGCTTGCAGGTGTTGTTATTTCCAGATATGTCGAAACCTATTGTTACGGTAAATATCACGTATAAAGTGGGTTCACGGCACGAAGATTACGGAGAAACGGGTATGGCGCACCTGCTCGAACACCTCGTTTTTAAAGGTACGCCCAAACACCCCAACATTCCGCAGGAACTCACCGAACACGGCGCGCGACCCAATGGCACCACGTCTTTCGACCGGACTAACTACTTTGAAACATTTGACGCCACCGACGTCAACCTGCGCTGGGCGCTCGATCTGGAAAGCGACCGGATGGTCAATTCCTATATCGCCCGCAAAGACCTGGAAAGTGAATTCAGCGTGGTGCGCAACGAATACGAAAGAGGCGAAAACAGCCCCGGCTCGGTGCTCTACAAGCGGATGATGGCCACTGCCTTTAATTTCCACAATTACGGCCACTCGACCATCGGCGAAAAATCGGATATCGAAAAAGCGCCTATCGAACGCTTGCAGGCATTTTACCGGAAATATTATCAACCAGACAATGCATTGCTGCTGATTGCAGGCAAATTCGACGAACAAAAGACACTGGACATGGTGCACGAGTACTTCTCGCCCATTCCCCGCCCGGAACGTCAACTGGTGAACACCTACACAGAAGAACCTACGCAGGATGGCGAACGTATGGTGACCCTGCGCCGTGTAGGCGACGTACAGGTTTTTTCAGCTATGTACCGCAGTTGCTCGGGCGCGCATCCCGACTATGCAGCACTTTCAGTGCTCTCCAATATCCTGACGGACGAACCGACCGGTCGCTTGTACAAAGCCCTGGTTGAAAGCAAAAAAGCAGTGGCTGTTTACGGTGGCGCTTCCGGTTTTGCGGAAGGCGGCGTGACGCGTTTTGTGACGGAAGTCCGCGCAGACGGCTCCCTCGACTCGGCCAGCCAGATTATGCTCGCTGTGCTGGAAGATTTGAAAACAAACGGACCGACAGAAGAGGAAATAGACAAAGCCAAAGTCCGGCTGCTGAAAAACCAGGAAATGTTTTTTAAAGAAAGCAGCCGCGTAGGCCTTAGCCTCAGCAACTTTGTCGGCACGGGCGACTGGCGGTTGGCATTTTTCTACCGCGACCAGCTCGAAAAAGTTACCCGCGAGGATATTATGCTGGTGGTAGCCAAATATTTCAAATCGGCCAACCGCACCCTCGGCACTTTTATTCCGGATAAAAACCCGGACCGCTCCGAAATTCCCGCTACGCCGAATCTGGCGGAATTGCTCAAAGACTACAAAGGCAAAGCCCCGATGGCACAGGGGGAAGACTTCGATCCTACGCCTGAAAACCTGGAAAAACGCACGACCCGCAAAACCTTGCCCAACGGCATGAAGTACGCGCTGCTACCCAAAGAAACCCGCGGCGATGTCGTCACGGTCAGTATTTCGCTCAATTACGGCACGCTCGAAACCGCAAAAGGCAAATCGACCATCGGCGATTTTACCGCTGCCATGCTCGATAAAGGAACGGAAAGCAAAAACCGCGAACAACTCAAGGAAGCCCTCGACAAACTGAAAGCGCGCGCCAACTTTTTTGGTGGGGCTAATGGCACCAGGGTGGTGATCGACACGGATCGCGAACACCTGCCCGATGTCATCCGGCTTGTAGGTGAAATATTGCGCAAACCCGCTTTCCCGCAGAATGAATTTGACAAAATGAAGCAGGAACAATTAGCAGGTATCGAAGAAACCAAAACCGACCCGACGGCACTGGCTTATAATACATTCAGCCGTATTTCTACGCCGCCCTACCCGAAAGACGATCCGCGGTATACCGAAACTTTTGATGAACAACTGGCTTCCATAAAGGCTGTTACGCTGGATCAGGTGAAAACCTTTTACAAGGATTTTTACGGCGCTTCGGATGGTACGGCGGCGATTGTCGGCGATTTTGACGTAAAAGCAACGGAAACAGCCCTGAAGGAAGTGTTCGGCGACTGGAAAACGCCTGTGCGCTACCAGCGATACAGCATGGATTACAAACCCGTTACGCCCAGGACGGAAGAAATCAACACGCCCGACAAAGCCAATGCCGCTTATGTGGCAGGTTACGGGTTCGCGATGCGTTCCGACGATCCTGAATATGCGGCTGTTGAATTGGGCGGCTATATGCTCGGCGGCGGATTCCTGAATTCGCGTCTGGCTACGCGCATTCGCCAAAAAGAGGGTTTGAGTTACACGGTGCGCGGCAGTTTCAGCGCCAGCGACTGGGATCAGGATGCCTCGTTTTCGTCCTTTATGATTTATAATCCTGAAAATCTGTCGAAAATAGAGGCGGCTTTCAAAGAAGAAATTGAACGCGCCGCCAACGAAGGTTTTACTGCCGCCGAACTCGACGCCGCCAAATCGGGCTGGCTGAGTTCACAAAAAGTAAACCGCTCCGGGGATAGTTACGTGGCAGGTACCTTGAATTATTACCTGGAATTAGGACGTGATTTCTCCTGGAATGCCAATAAGGAAAAGGCTGTGTCGGAACTTAACACCGATAAAGTAAACAAGGCCATTAAAAAGCACCTCGATTATTCGAAGATGATCGTGGTGAAGGCCGGAGATTTTAAAAAGCCTGCCAAACCGTAAATGGGTGTTTCGTGTGTGGTGTTTCGTGTTTGGGGGTGCTTTGCCTTTGGCCGTGTATGGTTTTTAGTGTTTCGTGTTTCGGGGTGCTTCGCCTTTGACAACTGTGAGTAGTTTAGGCAATGCACCCCCAAACACGAAACACTAAAAACGAAAAACAGCCAAAGGCGAAGCGCCCCAAACACCAAACACCACACATTAAAAACCCTTTTAAGGCTCATCAGGTATTCCACCAGATCAGCCAGTTCCTGTTCTTTCATAACAATATGAAATCCGGCGGGCATCATCGAGTCCGGCAGTTGTTTCCGGCCGG
Source organism: Lewinellaceae bacterium (assembly GCA_016711435.1). Taxonomy (GTDB): domain Bacteria; phylum Bacteroidota; class Bacteroidia; order Chitinophagales; family Saprospiraceae; genus M3007. The sequence continues at coordinate 87,209 of JADJSY010000083.1, read as the reverse complement.
CGATTTCTGCTTGCTGGTAGGTAGCCAGGGCGCCGCTTGGCATTTTCAGCACGAGTTGCGTTTCCGTCTGGCTGGCGATCAAGCCCGTTATCTTGTCACCGTTTTTCATTTTAAACTCCCAGCCTTCGTAGCCGAAACTGATACCTGCATTGGGATGCAAAATGGCGAGGTATTGTCCTTCTCTGGGAAGTTTAGAACCGATTTCGCTGAGTTTCGGGCCGTAATCGATGCCTTTTCCGTTGATCTGGTGGCAATTGGCGCAATACTGTTCAAAGAGCGGGGCGCCTTTGGCCACATCGCCCTTCAGGGCAAGTAAATCGGCCATAGCCGGTATTTTTTGCGCAGCATTCGGATCGGCATTGCCGAGATATTTAGCCGCTTCGAGTCGGATCGCCATACGCCAGGCCCCGCTCACACCCTGCACGGCGGCGGGAATGAAACGCGGTTCAATTTTGCCTGCTTTGAGCAGTTCGAGCACGCGTTCTTCGCCATTCCAGCTGTTGCCCAACCATTCCGTTACCTGGCGGCGCAGCACTTCGTCGCGTTTGCGGTCAAAAGCCACAGATTCCAGGATCGCCAGCTGCTCTTTTCCGCCCGAGCGGCGAATGGCTTCCAGCAATTGAAGGGTTTCTTTTTCCTTGTATTTCTGTTGAATGGTTTTTTTAAACATTGCCAGACCGGCAGGATTTTTCAACAACACATCGGCGGCGCGGCGCTGGTTTTCCCCTTTCAAAATAAGTTGATACAGACGGGTATTTTCTTCCGACAGGCGGTACCGGTCGGCAAATTCGAGGTAGGCATCGCCCTGCAAACCAGCCATGATTTTACTCAAGGCCGCTTTGGCGTCGGGCGTTTTTTTCACCAATTCCACATCTAAATGACGCAATGCCAGCGTTGAAAGGGCAGTGTCGGCGGTGTTTTCGCGCAATATTTTGAGCAAAACCGGCGATGCATGTGCGGGGGTTTGAAAGTCGAAAGCGCGAAAATACCGCAGGCGTTGCGCTAATGGCGTTTGCCGGTCGGTCGCCAATTCTCCAAGCAGCGGACAAGCCGCAGCGCAACGCGCGCGCCAGACGATATCTTTTCCCGAAGCGCTTTGAATATTTCCGCCTGCTTGTTGCCAGGCGCTGAGGCAAGCCTCCCATTGGCCGTCGGCGCCGATGCCCAGCGCTTCCAGGTACCAGCGGTCGCGGCCATCGTGTTGTTGTGCAAGCATTGCCCATATTGCAGGTACTTCGGGCGCTTTTTGGTGGTGCAGGGCGAGCGCGACTTCCCGGCGCACCTGTGGGTCGGGGTCCTTCGCTAATTGTTGCAGCAGCGGCATCAGCGCAGCTGCGCCTTGCCGGGCTGCGCGGATGGCAACGATACGAAAGTTTGGGTTTACGTCGGCAGCAGCAGCTTGTATGTAAGGCGCTGGGTTGCCGCCTTTGACCAGCAGCCAAAGCGCCCGGGCGCGGAGATGCGGGGCGGCGTTGGAGTGGTAAAGTTGGGCCAAAGCAGGTTCAGCGGCTGCGCCTTTCCGGTGCAGGGCATTCCAGGCTTTCCAGCGCACCGAAAGATTGGGGTTTTGCAGGGCTGAAACAGCGCCATCTATGGTTGAAAAATCAAAAACAGGCACAGTGTAGTGCGCAGCGTCCGGCGGCGCAATGCGGAACACACGGCCGCGGTTCTGGTCGCCCGCCTGGTGACCGCCTACGCCGGGATCGTACCAGTCTGCCACAAACAAGGAACCGTCGGGCGCTACGCACACATCGCTGGGGCGAAACCACTGGTCCACCTGGCTTTCCACAATATTATCCATCGTTGCTTTGTAGCCTGCGCCGTCGGGTTGTATCGGATATGCACGAACTACGTTAGGCCCGGCGTCGGCGTGGATAGGTTGTCCCTGAAAACGTTCGGGCAGCAGATCACCTTCGTACACCAGCATACCGCATGGCGAACCTGCGCCGGTTTGCAGCAGATTCGGCACTACGCCCGGGTCGTTGAGGTGCCAGTGGCGACGCGGAATGTCTGGTTCGATATTGGTTCGGTTGACCTGCCAGCCCGCGCCCGTCATTTCGTCGGTGTAGCCGTAATTGCCATGCTCCATCACATAATTGATACGCACGCCCCTATTGCCATCGTCGTCGTTGTCGGACTGCCAGAGCGTGCCGTAACTGTCAGGAGCCACTTCATAATTATTTCGGAAATTATGCCCCAGCACCTCGAAATGCGTAAAATCGGGGTCGCAGCGGAATACCATGCCCTGGCGGTAGTTTTTAGGGTCGATGTCTTTACCGTCAGCGTCTTTGATGGTCTGGCCTTTACTGTCCTGTAACATTTCACCCGCATTGCCGAAGTTGAAATAGAATTTTCCATCGGGGCCAAACACCACGGCGTGCAGGCCGTGGTCGTGCTGATGCCCGCCGATACCTTGCAGGATAATTTCTTTTTTATCGGCTTTGTCGTCGCCGTTTTCATCGGTGAACAACCAGAGGTAAGGGCTTTGGGAAACGATGGCCCGGTTGCCCATGACCCAGATGCCGAGCGGCGACTCCACTTCCGGCCCCTGGTAAAACACCGTGCTTTTGTCAGCTTTCCCGTCTCCGTCGCTGTCTTCCAGAATCAGGATACGGTCGCCTTCGGGGTGAACGGGATTGCCGTTGATCTCCGGACGGTAGTTGTACGCTTCACAAAGCCAGATGCGGCCCCGGTCGTCGATGTCCATATCGGTCGGATTGGTCATCATGGGCTCGGAAGCAAATAGTTGCGCTTGCAGGCCCTCGGCGACGAGCAGGTTTTTGACGGCGTTTTCGGGTTTGCGGAGTTCGGCCTCGGGATCGCCGTTGGTGAAGAGGACGAAACTGAAGAGAAAAGTGCTGAGGGCGAGGTAGAATGCCGTTTTTTTCATGGTCTTTTTATTCTTCATTATAAATCTCCGCCCGCATATTGTCTATCTGCAAATCCTGAGCGCTACCTGGATTCCATACACAGAAACTGACGGAATTAAACGGTTTGTTGGGGAGTTTGACATCTATATACAGGTTTTTGGTATCGCCGGTATCTAAAAATCGGTGCAGGCGAATGGCGTAACCTTTTACTTCCTTGTCGTCGTTTTTGAGTCGGACGATGAGTTGAGGCATGCTAAAAAGTTCCCATTCCTTGAATTCACATTTAAAATCGGCACTGACCCGCAACCACTGGGCCGCGCCGTTTTGCAGAGGGACTGTGGCAACTTGTGTAAACTCCCTACCCTTTGTAACGTATTCGCAAGGCGTGCCATTAAACCGCTTGCCGCTTTTGATGAGGGAGGTGTCGCTGTCAAAATTATTAAAATACAACTCCTGAACATCCTTGCGAACGCCCGTGAAAATATGACGGGTGTCGTATAGTTTTTTGGTTTCCTCCGGCACTTTAAACCGCCCAACGACGGCCCAGAAGTAAGCCCGCGTCATATTGTACGGATCAACCAGCTGTCCCCGGTGAATCTGGTGTGTCCACCAGATATTGTAATAGGCAAACAGCGCAAAAACGCCATACAGTAGCATCCGCCTGATTTTATGCGTATCCGTTGCAGCAATCAGAGCAGCGAAAGGAAACGCCAGCGCCGGGTAACTTTGAATCATGGCCCGTCCGCCGTACCACCAGATATCCCAGGCCGTAACGATATAAGTATTTATTAAAATGAACAGAAACAGTGCCCAGAAATGCAGTTTCCTTTTGTATAAAGTTACCAGCCCGATCAGGGCAAATATCATAATGGGCGTGTACACCAACCAGCCGGTGCGCGCGCTGAACATGTAGAGGTAAAAATGGGGTTTCAGCCATTTGAACGATTGCTCGCCGTAACTGTACACGAACCAATGACCGGTTACATATTTCCAGTAAAACAACTGAATACTTGCGATCAGTACACTGGCGATGGCAGCAGCCAGGTACAGCGAAATATGTTGCCCGATAAAACGGCCTCTTTCCCGGATAGCAGCGGGTCGAAGCGAAGGCATAGCCCAGAGCAGGGGAATCAGAACAGATATAATATCGGTGGGGCGTGTCAATGTACAGATGCCGACGGCTACACCGATGCCCAGGCTTTTCAGGAGGCCCGGTTTTTTATAAAAACGGTCTGTCAGGAAAATCAGGATGGTATACCAGGCAAATAACCAGTTGTGTGTCAGCGCATTATCAATGGCCGCATAGTTCAGGTAGTTGGTAGCAAAAGCGTAGCACAGTATGACAATGGAGACCACTTTGTCGCTGAAATAAGGCAGCAGCATTTTCCGCAAAAAAATCAAACCCAGCAGGCACATCAACAAACCGCCGATCTGGATAGCCAACTGATAGGGTTTTGAAAATCCGTCGGCCTCGAAACCCAAGGGTGCTGCCACTGCATGTGCCACCGCAAAAAAAGGCAGGTATTGCAGGGCCATACCGCTGGAATATTTCATCACATAATTGCCGGAAGGATGCAGAAATGCCTGCTGGAAATCGGGGGTACACTGGTATTTTTTCAGAATGTCCTGACTAAAGGCTACCTGTTTTATATCCTTGTAAATAAAAGCCGCCGGCAGGTACCAGTAATAGCCCGAAACATCCCAACTCAGCGTGGATTCCACACCTACTTTGTTCCACTTGGGGTAATAGAGGAATGAAATCAGGACGATTAACAGAAAAGAGAACCCGATTGCTTTTTGGAAGATAACATGAAAATGCGATTCATGGGGCGAATATCCATATTTTCATTTGGTCATAATAATATCAACCCCGTACTTAGCGCAACAATATGCGCCTCGTCAAAAAATTAAAAATTCTACGCATCAGACATGGGCAAATGCTTGTTTTTCCTTGCTATCATTCCTGCGCTGGTGAGTTTTTGGGGATACATCAAACGGCAGGAACGGTGGTCTGTATGGATGCTGGTGCTGAGCGCTTTCCTGCTCCGGATCGGGGTGGCAGTGATGGATCCTTTTTTGCACGACTGGGATGAACGGTTTCATGCGCTGGTGGCGAAAAACATGATGAATTACCCGTTCAAGCCGATGCTGCGGGTGGATCCGGTGTTGCCCTACGACTACACCGCCTGGTGTTGCAATCATATCTGGGTGCATAAGCAGCCCCTTTTCATGTGGCAAATGGCGTTGTCTATGAAAATATTCGGCGTGCATGAAATAGCCGTTCGTTTGCCCAGCGCACTGCTCAGCGCCGCAATGGTGTGGTGCGTCTACCGGATCGCACTGATCTGGACCAATAATTTCAGTATCGCTTATGTGGCTGCGCTGCTGAATACGTTTGCTTATTACCAGATAGAAATGGTGTCCGGTAAAGAATGTTTAGACCACAATGACCTCGTTTTTACCGCTTATGTGACTGGCAGTATCTGGGCTTTCTGCGAATACTCCAAACAGAAATCATTCCGATGGGCCATCGTTACCGGCTGTCTGGTGGGTTGTGCTATTTTGGTAAAATGGCTGACCGGTTTGCTGGTTTTCGGTGGATGGGGACTTTGGGTGCTTTTACAAAAGAGGAAAGGTATATCTGGAAAAATTACCGCGATCTGCTTGTCGCTTTTGCCTGTGCTATGGTAATTGCTTTACCCTGGCAATTGTATATTATGCAGGCATTTCCCCTGGAAAGCGCCTGGGAATACACCTATAATTACAAGCATATTACTGAAAAACTGGGCGCCTTTTCTTCGGAAGACTGGACGTTCCATTCCATGCAATGGCCGCTTCACTACGGCAATCTATTGCTCCCTTTTTTAGGTTTAGGCTTATTGACTCTGTATCCACTCGGCATTGTAAAAAGCAAACTGAGCATCCCACTGCTCAGCATGGCTATTGTGGTTTATTCCTTTTTTTCTTTTATCGTTCAAACCAGAATGCCCGCTTTTGTATACATCGTTTGCCCTATCGTATTGACTATCATTGCTATCGGAATCGTTCAGGTGCTGGATGTCATCGCCAAAGTTTCCCTGAACAAAAGATGGATGGAACTACCGGTCTTGATCGTGCTGGTGTTGAATACGTTTAAACCCTGGGGCATCCTGGAGGAACGCAGCGCTTCGAATGAAGACCGAAACGCCAAAATTGCCAACACGAACATTTTTAAAAACCTGCATCAAAAAGTCCCCCCGGACTACCTCGTTTTCAACTGCAAAAGTTTTGAAGATGTAGACCTGCTTTTTTACAACCGGTTCAATGCCCATAGCTGGTGCCCTTCGGAAGTGCAGTTGGATTCACTCCTTGCGGCAGGGTATAAAATCGCAGTATTCCAGGCGCATAAAGGGAAAAAACTGCCTGATTATGTGTCGGGCAATCCAAATGTCCTGGTGATTCAGGAGGAACTTCAATGAAGCACGAATCGTGTTTAACTCAAGTGAAAGGGCAAAATTGCAAAAAGGTCTTTTTCCCTTTTCTACCTTGCCGCCCGATTTTATGATGGAAACAATGCAACACACATTAAATAGTAAAGGCCTTATCGCTCTGTTCACACAACGCGACAAAAGGCCGTACGCCGTCCTGGGCATCGCCGTGGCCGTTATGGCCCTGCTGGCGCTCATTGGAGAAGGCACAGGTGACGAAGGCGACAGCGTATACCATTACCTTTTTGCCCGGTATGCTTTTGAGCACCCCACCAATTTTTTCAACCACTGGGCCAAGCCGCTTTTTGTTATGGTAGCAGCGCCCTTTGCACAACTCGGCATTACAGGCGTGAAACTGCTGAATGTCGCCTTTTGGGGTGTGCAAGTTTATTGCGTGATCAAAATTGCAGAACATTTCGGCATCAGGAGATTGTGGTTGCTGCCCATTTTTGCCATCATGGCTCCCATGAATGTGACGCATACGTTGTCGGGACTGACGGAGCCGATGTTTGCAGCTTGGTTTGCCGTTTCTATACTTTTATTACTACGGAGGCAGTATTTGGCCGCCTATATCCTGTTCTCTTTTTTGCCTTTTGTGCGCTCGGAAGGGCTGATTATTCTTTGCCCGTTGCTGTTGTACGCCCTTTGGCGGCGGCATTACCAGTATATTTTGCTGTTTCCGCTGGGGCATGTGATTATGGCAGTTGCCGGCAAACCTGTTCATGACGATTACTGGTGGATATTTAATAAAATGACCTACCGGGGCCTGGTTTCTGCTTATGGAAGCGGCCCCTGGGATCATTTTATCAATAATTTGCCGAGCGTGATTGGTATTGCGCTTTGTCTGTTACTGGTCGCCGGCTTGTTGTACGGTTTTTTCAAACTGGTGGCGGGCGGGAATTGGTTCCGCGACGAACTGGCCCGCGATGAAGCCTGGCTCGTGTATGGCATGTTTCTATCTTATTTTGCGGCGCACACGATCTTCTGGTGGAAAGGCATGTTCAATTCTTTCGGACTGATGCGCGTGTTGCTGGGAATCATGCCCGCTATCCTGCTGATTTGCCTGAGGGGCTTGAATACGATAGCGGCAGGTTTTATGATGCTCCATCGCCGTTCGGAGCCGGTGTTGCTGGCAACGCTGCTGGCAGGACTTGCCTGGTCATTTTTCGGCAGGCTCAGCTGGGATGCTGATTTCAGTTTGAATGCTGCGCAGCGATCCTTATATCAGGCTTCGGAAGCCGTTTTACAAAAATTTCCCAACAAGTCGGAAAACGTATATTACATAGAAGCATACGCTGCGGCTATTCCGCTGGGATTAGATGTTTTTGACCGCTACCACACGCGGGAAGCCTGGCGATTGTATTCCGGCGAGCCGGTGCCGCCTAATAGTATTGTGGTGTATGATTACTGGTTTTTTGGACATGAAGCCCGGGTGCCTCTGGAACAACTTCAGCAGGACAAAAGATTAGTGCCGATGGGCGTCTTTGAAGGACGGACAAAAGCCCAGCAGGGAAACATGACGCATCTGTTCTATGTGCATCCCGACTCCGTTCGCAGTGACTGGCATTTTTTATACACCTGGGATACGCTGTCAGAATTGCCTAAAGTGGTGGATATTGCAGGTAGGAGAGCGGCAAAAATTGACAAACAGCAGCAATATTCCTTTGCCTTTACCTCCGGCTTAAAAAGTTTCCCGGATGAGGCGAGTCTGGTGGTGACTTTTGATGCCTATTGTGAAACGGAAGGCAGCAAAATACCGGGCATGTTTGTATTTAGTATTGAGGCCGAATACAGGCCCTACGACTGGCGCGGCAGACCCCTGAAAAACGATGGCCTGCCTGCCAAAACCTGGCAGAAATACCGTTTTGTAGAAAAACTCCCGAAAGGGAAAGACGAAAAAGATAAAATAGGCACCTGCATCTGGAATGATTCGGAGGAGCCGGTTTATATCAATAATTTTAAGGTGGAAGTGCTTCCCAACTGAGTAAAAGGGCAAATTGCAAAGGGCAAAAAGCAATTTAAATCAATGAATTACAGAAGATTTTGTTTTGATTAAATTTTTTTGCAAATGCTTGATTATCAACACTGATAACCAATAACTGATAACTGACAACTACTTGGTGCATCGGCATGAAACAGTTTATTTCTGAAAAAAATATCCGCCTGCTGTTCTGGATCATTCCTTTGCTGAGCATGGCTATGCACTGGCGTATTTTCAGTACCGACCTGGTGGGTGTGCACCTGTGGCGGCAATCGCAGACGCAGTTGAATATCCAGAATTTTTACCGGCACGATTTTAATATCCTGAATCCGCGGGTCAATATCACAAACTTAGGCCCCAACACGCTGTACCGCTACGAATTTCCCATTATGCAATGGAGTATCGCCTGCGTGCATAAAGTGCTGGGAGAGTCGATCACCATCACGCGGGTTTGTCTGTTTCTGCTGGGTTTATGCACGGTTTGGGGCGTTTTTTTTCTCGGAAGAACACTTTTTAAAGACGATGTCATCGCGGGGTTGCTGGCGTGGGCCTTCAATTTTTCCCCGCTGTTTTACTATTACACCATGAACCCGATCCCCGATAACCTGGCCCTTTGCGGCAGCGTCTGGGGTATCGCCTGGTTTTTTCAATACCAGCAAAGCAATCGCTACAAGCACGCTGCATTTTCGGCGTTTTTCCTGTTGTTGGCGGTGTGGGCCAAACTACCGTTCATCGTGTTCTATGCCACGGTTGGGCTTTACCTGTTCACCATGACCGCCAAAGTGGGCGTTCGTTATTCAGGAAAATATGTGCTCGCCGGGCTGATTTATGCCGCTTTTCTACTACCGGCCATCGCCTGGTATGCCTGGGTAATGCCCGGCTGGAGTGGCAACGGGGTGTTGTCCGGCATGCTCGCTCATAAAATCACGGGGTCGGAAGCCTTGCGTATCCTGAAGTACCATACCAATCATCTGCTTCCTGCGCTCTTGCTCAATTATGGTTCCGTCCTGTTTTTTGCGGCAGGCATTTTCTACCTGTTCAAAAATAAAGCATACTGGAAAGGTGACTTTTGGCTGCTGGCCATTTCGGGCCTGGGTGTACTGGCATATTTCGGTTTTGAACTGAATATGATCAATACGGTGCATGATTATTATATGATGCCTTTTTTACTGCCGGTTTTTGTGCTTGTAGGTTATGGTATTAAAAACCTGTGGTATGCCGGGAAAGTCACGCAGTATTTATCTATACTGGCTTTGCTGCTGTTGCCACTCATTGCATTTCTGACAGCGGATAATAAATGGAGTGTTGAAAAATCATATTGCAATCCTGCCCTGATCGAGTACCGGGAAGAACTTCGTAACGCTGTGCCGCGTGATGAAATTTGTATCATGCAAAACGACATTTCCATGCATATTTACCCGTATGCTTTAGACAAAATCGGCCCGGTTTTTTCCAAAGACGAACTACCGCCAGAATGGGTAGACGACATGATCCGACGCCTGCATATCCGCTACATGTACTCCGATGCCCGGAAAGTGGACGAAAATCCGGCCGTTGTGCCTTACCTCGATACGCTGCTGCTCGAACGCGGCACCATGCGGGTGTACCGGTTGAAAACGGAAGAACAGCTACAGAAGTGAGAAGTGAGAGGCGAGAAGTGAGAATCCGTAGATTACACCTGATCGCTCTTAGGGTTCGCTAACATAATTGCCAAAAGTAATCAGGTGTAATCTACGGATTCTCACTTCTCGCCTCTCACTTCTCACTTCTAAAAAAATGGATCATTTCACCCACCTCCTCTCCCTGCTCCAGCGCGAGCGCGACGAAGATCTCCGGGAATTTCTGCGCCAGATCCGCGAGCGACCGCTGTCGGAGCGCGTGGAGCGTGGCAACAGCTGGTACCCTTTGCAGGTGATACAGACGGGTTTTGCACTGGGCGACAAGGCATTTGTAGTGGTGGAGCGAACGACCAGGCGCGACGAACCGCACCAGCTCCGCTCGGGGCAGACCGTCAGTTTTTTTACCCAGTCGCCACACGTAAAAACGCCTGAAAAACAAGGCGTTATCAACTTTGTGGAGCGCAACCGCATGAAAATCATCCTCAATGCCCGCGATGTGCCCGACTGGATTACCCTCGGTCAGCTGGGTGTGGATCAGCTGTTCGACGACCGCAGTTACCAGGAAATGGAACGCGCCCTGCACAAGGTGATGCAGGCCAAAGGAGACAGGCTGGCTGAATTGCGCGACATCCTCACCGGTCGCCGTAAAGCGGCGGAGGTTTTTGAAACGGCTCCTGTTGCGCTGTCCCAACTTAATGACAGCCAGCAAGCCGCTGTGACAGCCATACTTTCCAACCGCGATGTGACGGTGATACACGGTCCGCCTGGCACCGGAAAAACAACAACCCTCGTAGCCGCCATTACGCAATTAGTAGAAAGAAAGCACGGTGCTGGTGACGGCCCCCAGCAATACCGCCGCCGATCTGCTCACCGAACGCTTGGCCGCCACAGGGGTGCAGGTGGTGCGCGTAGGCAATATCAGCCGGGTGGACGAATCGGTGATGCTGCATACGCTGGACAGCATCGTGGCCCGGCACCCGGACAGCAAAAACATCAAAAAGGTAAAAATACAGGCGGCGGATTACCGGCGGCAGGCCCGGCAACACAAACGCAGTTTCGGCTACGAGGAGCGCCGCGAACGCGAGCACCTCAAACAACAGGCGAAAGAACTGGAGGCCTGGGCGGGCACGCTCGAAGAACGCCTCGTAGAGCAAATTCTGACGTCCGCGCAGGCCATCACCTGTACCCTTGTGGGCGCCAACCATCCGGTGCTGGAACGCTACCGCTTTAAAACCTGCGTGATGGACGAAGCGGCGCAAGCCCTCGAACCGGCAGCCTGGATTCCGATCATCAAGTGTAGTCGGGTGGTGCTGGCGGGCGATCCCTTTCAACTGCCGCCTACGGTAAAAAGCCAGGAAGCTGCTAAGAGCGGATTGTCCAAAACCCTGATCGAACGGTGCCTCGAACTGATTCCCGATGCCGTGCATTTGCTCGATGTGCAGTACCGGATGCACCACACGATCATGGATTTTTCCAACCAGTATTTTTACGCCGGCGCTTTGAAAGCCCATGAATCGGTGGTCGGGCACCGGCTGCTGACGCTCTCGATAAAGAAGGCGATGTGTTGACGGTCTTTGAGCCGGTGTTGTTTGTAGACACTGCCGGAACTGGTTTTGAAGAAAAAAATAAACCGCGGCGCCGGCAAGGATTCTGCGCGTTTTGCCAGCAAATACAACCCGGAAGAGGCGCTGCTGCTGCGTGAGCATCTGCTCAAGTTACTGGAACAATTTCCCGATCCTGCCCGGTACCCATCCATCGGCATCCTGTCGCCCTACCGCGAACAGGTGAATTATCTGGAGGAAATGGTGCGCGAAGACGAAACCCTCGCTCCCTTGTTCGCCACCAGTACGCTGGTGGTCAGCACGATCGACGGCTTTCAGGGGCAGGAACGCGATATTATTTACATCAGCCTGGTGCGCTCTAATCCGAAATCGGAAATCGGTTTTTTAAGTGATTACCGCCGCATGAATGTAGCCATGACCCGCGCCAGAAAACTGTTAGTGGTCATCGGCGATTCGGCCACCATCGGAAACAATCCCTTTTATGCCCGTTTCCTGGAGTATTGCGAGCAAAAAGGGGCGTATCAGACGGCTTGGGAATATATGAAGTGAGTGGTGAGTAGTGAATAGTGAATAGTGAATAGTGAGTTGTGAATGGCATCCAAATAGTAGAATGTTCTCGATAACGGGATGCCATTCACTACTCACTATTCACTACTCACTATTCACTGAGCAGCCCCAACAAATACTCCCCATATCCGCTTTTCAGGTACTTATTCCCCAGTTGTTCCAGGGCGGCATCGTCGATGAAGCCCATATCCCAGGCGATTTCCTCAATACAGCCGATTTTCAGACCCTGGCGGTCTTCTATGGTTTCGATAAACTGGCCCGCCTGCATCAGGCTTTTATGGGTGCCGGTGTCGAGCCAGGCATAACCGCGACTCATCACGCGCACCTGCAATTGCCCTTTGGACAGGTAAATTCTGTTGACGTCGGTTATTTCGTATTCGCCGCGCGGGCTGGGTTGCAGGTTGCGGGCGATTTCGACCACTGAATTGTCGTAGAAATACAGGCCCGGTACGGCATAATGGCTTTTCGGCCGGGCCGGTTTCTCCTCGATACTAATTGCTTTAAAATTTTCATCAAACTCCACCACGCCGTAGCGCTCCGGGTCGGCCACCTGGTAGGCGAAAATAATGCCGCCTTCAGGGTCGGAGCAGGAGCGCAACATTTCACCCAGTCCGGCGCCGTAAAAAATATTATCCCCCAGGATCAGCGACGCGGAATCTTTCCCGATAAAAGGCGCCCCCAGTACGAAGGCCTGTGCCAGCCCATTCGGGTTCGGCTGTTCGACATAAGAAAAGTTCATGCCCAACTCCTGTCCATCGCCGAACAATTGCTGAAATTTAGGCAAATCATAAGGTGTGGAAATAATGAGAATATCCCGGATTCCCGCCAGCATCAGGGTGGAAAGCGGGTAATAAATCATCGGCTTGTCATATACAGGCATGAGTTGTTTGCTCACAGCCAGGGTCAATGGATATAGCCGGGTGCCAAGGCCGCCGGCGAGGATGATACCTTTCATCATTCGTAGTTATTAGTTATCCGTTATTAGTTATTGGTTATCCGTGTTGATACTCAAGCATTTGTAAAGAATTTAGCCAAAACTAATTTTGCCCGGGCATAAAAGTTGGACGCTTGTTTGGAGGTGCAAAAAACGTACCTTCTGAGCGGATGGCGCATTCTTTAGGGAAAAAACGAATAAATTTTAGATTTTTGTAACGATTTATCTGCTTTCATTGCCTTTTACGCTTTGCCTTTTTGCCTTTTTCAAATCTCTCCACCATGCCATTGACAACAGAAGATTTTATTCGGGAAGCGGCTCCTTCTTTAGAGAAATTGCGCGCCCGTTATGGCGACACACTGCCACAAGTTTCCGACATCCGGGATGCCCAGGGCCACCAGTACGTCAACCTGGTTCAGGAAGGCGGCGGCGTCCTGGGCGTCGCCTTGGTCGGCTACACGTACGTACTCGAACAAATGGGCATTCGATTTATGAAGATGGCCGGTACCAGCGCCGGCGCCATCAATACCATGCTGATGACCTGTCTGGGTAACAAGGAAGATGCCAAATCGCTGGCCGTACTGGATCACATCAATAAAAAACCGCTGTTCGATTTTGTGGACGGCGATCCGACAGCCAAGGCGATGATCAAGCGGTTCATCACCTCCAAAAGTTATTTCAAAAGACTGCTGATCTTTATCGCAAGTACTTTACTTGTTTTTGTAATTGCCATTCCTGTGCTGGCCTTTGCCTCCGGTACGGGCAGTTACGGTTTGTTATTTTGGATATCCTTGTCCCTGAGCCTGCTTTCGGGAGGCCTGATTATTTATATGATCTGGTGGGCTTTCAGTAAGCGCCGGAAATTTTATAACGCCGAATTCGGCATCAATCCGGGCAAAAAATTCGAGGAATGGGTCGCAGGCATTCTGGCCGAAAAAGGCATTCACGACCTGAATGACCTGCGTGCGCACGTGGCCAAAACACCCGAAGGCGGCTTTCAACTGGCACGATCCGAAAAGGACACTCCTATGGACGACCTGAACAACCCGGTGCTCGAAGATTTCCTCAGTATCGTCACCTCCGACCTGACGAACCAGATGAAGGTAGAATTTCCGCGCATGTGGTCGCTTTACTGGGACGACGCGACCAAAGTACACCCCGCTTTTTTTGTCAGGGCTTCCATGTCGGTGCCTTTTTTCTTCAAACCTTTTGTCGTTCGCGATATTGCAGCCGACCGTGTGCTGCCGGCCTGGGGACAATTTATCGGAGTGGAAGACATGACGCGCATTCCTGATGTGACGCATTTTGTGGACGGCGGATTGATCTCCAATTTCCCGATCAATGTTTTTTTTAACCCAAAAGTGGAACAACCACGACTGCCCACCTTCGGTATCCGGCTCAACGACAGTAGCCCGAGTGTGTCTAAACAAACATATAAGTCGATCGGGGAATTTGCCGGCGCTATGATAGGCACCCTCCGCTCGCATTATGACCGGGAATTTTTATTGAAAAATGCCGACTTCAACCGAACCGTAGGCAGCATCGACGTACGCGGTATCAACTGGCTGAATTTCAATATTTCTGACAAGGAAAAATTAGAACTGTTCCGCAGGGGCGCTGAAGCGGCAGCGCGTTTCTTGCTCGGGCCCGATCAGAAACCTGAAGAGGAAGGCCTGGAAAGCACCGGCGGCGGCGGTTTTAACTGGGAATATTATAAGGTGTGCCGGCAGGAAATGAAGAAGATGCTGGATAAGTAGCGTCCCGGTCGTCCCTTTGATATTATATCTGTCGTGTAAGGTTGATGAGGGTTGATAAAAGTTGATGAGGGTTGATAACAGCCACTCAAAAAGTAGAAAATTACGATCATAGAGTGGTTGTTATCAACCCTCATCAACTTTTATCAACCCTCATCAACCTTAGAGGCGCCCACAATCCCGAAATCAATAATCTGACAACCTGTTCCACCAGGTGCGTTTCATCACGGAGAACACCACCACCAGCAGGGCCAGCACAATACCCAGCCCGGTCCACTGGGACAGGATCAGGTACATGGGCAGCAGCATCAGCAGAATCTGGCCGCTCATACCCATGAATACGTTCAGGATATTGATGCCGAGGTTTTTGTTTCTTTCAAAACGGGGGTCTTCCGCCACGGCCATCTCATGTATAGGTTTCCAGAAACCCCAGGGGCGTACGGTTTTGTAAAAATGCAGCAGGGTCGCCGTATTCGTGGCAGGCCCGGCATAAGTACCTGCTATACAGGCTATTAACTGTACAACGATAAATACCGGGAAGAAATACAACATACGGGTTCCGTCAAAATAATGGGTGATGCCGCTAACGGACAGCGCCGGAGGAATCGCGCTGACCACAATGCCTGCCAGCATACCGTAAAAATAACCCGTTGCATTGAAGCGCCACCAGTACCATTTCAGCACATTAGCGCATACAAAGCCGCCGTACAAACCTGCTGTGATGATGTTGAAAATCATATTCACATCCTTGATCACCAGGCCCAGCCCGATACCGAATGTCACCATGATAATGCCGCTGAGGTAGCTCATGGTAATGATTTTTTTGCGCGGGGCTTCCGGCTCCATATATTTCAGGTAAATATCATTCACCATATAAGCCTGTGCAGCATTCAGGGTGCCGCTGAAATTGCTCATAAAGGCCCCGAGAAAACCGGCCACTACCAGGCCGATCAGGCCCACAGGCAGGAATTTGCTGATAACGGCGGGCATGATACTTTCAAAATTCGTCACGCCGTCCGGTCCGGTATGCAGATTGAGTTCCCGGTAATACAGGATACCGAGCACACATAAACCCATCGTCATAAAGTAACGGATCGGCATCAGGATAACGGAAATAAATCCGCTCATTTTACTGGCTTCTTCCGGACTGCGGGTGCTCAGAATTTTTTGGCAATCGTAATTAGGCGCCGGGCCGGCCAGACTTTTCATAATCCCGCTGATCAACATCATACCCACGATGGCAGAAAACAATTCATAGCCGTCCTGTTGCAGTTTTACGGCGGCATCATCAATCATATTGCTCCAGTCAAGCCCCAGTTCCGTCCCGAAAAACGGCGAATCCCAGCCATTTGGAACATTATTCAGTACGCCCGCGCTACTTCCGCCAAGGTGGTACATAGCAATGCTGCCCACACAAAGGGAGCAAACTATCATGATCATGTATTTGATAAAATCCGCCAGTACAATTCCGTGCATCCCCCCGATGATACTGTAAAAAGTAGCAACCAGGCAAATCAGTACGCCGTAGAATTGCGCTGTGCTGTGTTTGGAAATCTGCAATGCTGCATTGAATTCAGCAGATCCGGGTGTAAAAGCCGCTTCACCGTGGCTGAGAAATGGGAACATACCGCTGACCCGCTCGTAAGGCAGGAAGATTTGCAGGAACTCGCCCACCCCTACAAAAGCGTAGGCCATGTAACCGATGCACAACAGCAGGGCAAACACCACCACGATCACATGACTTTGCGCCACGCCTCTGTCTGCAAGTCCGAAACGGGTGCCCAGCCATTCTGCGCCGGTGGTGGCATTGCTTCGCCGCAACCAGCGGCTCAGAAATACCATCAGAAATATCTGGTTGAAAACCGGCCACATCCAGGGAATCCATACGCTTTTAAAGCCGTACAAAAAGGCCATGCTGACCAACAGCATTGTTCCGCTGATATCGAACATGTCGCTCGCGTCACTCAGACCAAGCATATACCAGGGAAGGGTTTTACCGCCCATCAGGTAGGCATCTTTACTTTTTCTGGCCTGATTTCGCATGTAATAGCCCAGCATGACCATCATCGCGAAATACATCAGGATAATCACCAGGTCAATAGTAGAAAGAAGGAACATAGTGGTCTTGTAGTTAACAGGTAGGTGTAAATCGTTTCGTTTTGTTCTGAAAGGCGGTAAAGGTAAACGCCGGATTTTTTCATCCAAAAGAAAAACTGTAAATACTTCTACAATCGCCTATTATTTATTTTAATACCGAAATAATAATGGGGAAAATACTACAATGGCCAACAATTTCAGGACAATATTCTTTTTGATTTGAAAGGGGAAAACGCGTTCTTGCGCGCGGTTTGGAGGTGTCATCTGCGAGGCACGAGCAGGTGACATCTCAAACCCGATGGCGATGAGATATCACCTGCTCGTGCCTCGCAGATGACACCTCATTGCTCATAACAGCGTAAAAATCTCACATGAACAAAAAATTTCCCGATTCCTTCGTTTGGGGGAGCGCAACTTCCTCTTATCAAATCGAAGGGGGCTGGAATGCAGCCGGCAAAGGCCCTTCCATCTGGGATGTATTCTGTATGATACCGGGCAAAACACAGGGCAACGACAACAGGAATATTGCCTGCGACCACTACCACCGCTTCCGGGAAGATGTGGCGCTCATGCAATCGCTGGGACTGAAAGCCTACAGGTTCTCTATTTCATGGTCCAGAATTATGCCGGCCGGCCGGGGCGACGTCAACCAGGCCGGCATCGATTTTTACAATCAGCTCATCGACGCGCTGCTGAAGGCGGGTATAGAACCCTGGATCACACTGTACCACTGGGACTTACCCGTAGCGCTCCAGTTTGAAATGGACGGCTGGATAGGCGACGATATTTCGGATGTCTTCGCCGCGTATGCCGAGGTCTGCTTCCGGCATTTCGGCGACCGGGTGAAAAACTGGATTACCATCAATGAAGCCTGGGTAGTAGCTATTCTGGGCTACGGACACGGTGTGTTTGCCCCTGGAATAAAATCGAAAGACCTGCCTTACCGCGCCGGCCATAATTTGCTCAAAGCACATGCAAAAGCGGTGGATATATATCGAAAGCAGTATCAAACTGTGCAGGGCGGGAAAATCGGCATCACCAACAACTGCGACTGGCGCGAACCGCTGACCGACAGCGCCGCCGACGTGGCTGCCGCCGAAAGGGCGCTTGAGTTTTTCTTAGCCTGGTTTGCCGATCCCGTTTACAAAGGAGATTATCCAGCCTCCATGAAGCAGCGCCTGGGCGACAGGCTGCCTTCCTTTTCCGAAGAAGAAAAACAATTGCTCCGAGGCTCTTCTGATTTTTTCGGCCTCAATCATTACACCACCATGTACGCCGCCGATGCCACCCACGGCGCGGAGGGCGGCAGTGTGTACGGCAATGGCGGCCTTTCGGAAGACCAGGATGTCAGCCTGAGCGTGTCGCCCGACTGGGAAATGACGGATATGCAATGGGCCATCGTGCCCTGGGGCTGCTGCAAACTGCTGGAATGGATTGCAGCGCGGTATGACAATCCGCTCATTTATATCACGGAAAATGGATGCGCTTTCGACCAGACGCCCATCGACGGGCAGGTGGACGACCGGGACAGGATTGCTTTTTTTGAAGGATACTTAGCCGCTGTACACGAAGCCATCGGCCTGGGCGTCGACATGAAGGGTTACTTCATCTGGTCCTTGCTGGATAATTTTGAATGGGCTTCGGGGTATTCCAAAAAATTCGGCATTACCCATGTAGAGGAAGGATCGTTGAACAGGATACCGAAGGCTTCGGCACTTTGGTACCGGGATGTGATTAGAAAGAACGGACTTTGAGTTTCAAAAGGTTGATGAAGGTTGATGAGGGTTTATAAAGGTTGATAAATGGCTGTTCGAAAAGTGAATAATTCCCTCATTTTGAGTGCCGATTATCAACCTTTATAAACCCTCATCAACCTTCATCAACCTTTTGAAACAGCCCCTTACCTCCCGTACACCGCCAAATGCCGCGCAATATATTTCCCGATAATATCAAATTCGATATTGACGGCGTCTCCGGCTTGTACATCCTGAAAATTGGTATGCTCCCAGGTGTAAGGAATAATGGCGACGGAAAAGAGGTCGCCTACAGGTTCCACCACCGTCAGGCTGACGCCGTTGATACAAACCGAACCTTTATCCACGAGCATGTGCTCGGGGCTGGGCAGGTAGCGGAAGGTGTAGCGCCAGGAGCCGCCTGTTTCCAGCACTTCCACGCACTGCGCGGTGGCATCGACATGGCCCTGTACAATATGCCCGTCCAATCGGCCGCCCATGGGCATACAGCGTTCGAGATTGATTTTTCGACCCGGTTTCCAGTCGCCCAAATTCGTGCAACGCAGCGTTTCATCCACTGCAGTTACCGTATGACAACCGGTATCCAGCGCCACCACCGTCAGGCATACGCCGTCGTGGCTGACGCTTTGATCAATTTTCAAGGTTTCGGAAAGATCACTTTCGATGGTAAAATGCACGTTCAGGCGGTCTTTTGCCACACTTTTTACTTTTCCGAGGGATTCGATGATGCCTGTGAACATGATTGTTAAGGAGCTTTGATGGTTTGAAAGGTTTGATGGTTTGAGGAGGTAACTCATGGCTTGAGTTACCACCTCAAACCATCAAACCTTTCAAACCATCAAACCTCCTTTTCCGATTATCTTTTTCCAAAAAGACCGCCCAAAAGACCGCCCAGGTCGATTCCGCCTTGCTGGCTTTGTTGTGGCTGTTGCTGCTGACCGCCACCCATCACACCGCCGAGTATGGAACCGAGAAGATCGCCCATACCGCCCTGCTGGGAATTATTTTGAGCGGAACCCATGAGGATCTGGGCGATGCTGCCCAGGTCGAGTCCGCCCTGGTTGCGGGCTTTACCCAATACGCTCATCACGATGGGCGCGAGAATAGGCATTAGTTTCATCACCTGGCTCATATTCAGTCCGGAAGACTGGCTGATTTGTTGTGCAACCGGCTCCTGCTGGCCGCCCAGTATATGTCCCAGAATACCGGCTCCGTTGGTAGCGTTACCTGCCTGATTGCCCTGGAGCATTCCGCCTACCATACCCATCAGGTCGTCCACTACACTTCCGTCGTGGTCGCGGTCGAGTGCGGAACCGAGTGAAGAAAGGCCACTTTCGGAGCTGACATTATTTGCCAGGCCGCCCAGCAAAGTAGCAAAGATGTCATTGGCTGCCACGGCAGTTTGTTCCGGTTTTGCACCGATATGTTCGCTGATCTGACCCACCACGTCATCGGATAACTGGCTTTGTAAAATTTGCATTAAATCCATGATTCTGAATTTCTAAAGGTTATTTAAAAAATAAAAACTGCCAAGTGGCGCCATTCTATACGAAAGGAGGAACAAAAGTAACGGTAGTTTTGGGGTTGAATGGTCGAAAACGGCATAAAATTGGATCATCCGGCAAATAATTTTTCAAGTCAATCTGTAATTTTGAGAAAAGCCGCAATTTTACGCGGTTCGCCATCCAATGCAACTACCCTTTATGGCGTTCCACCTGAAGTCCGAACCATCCAATATGAATTATCGCGCTGCTAAAAAATACATCCTGAACAGACTCCGTACGGAACTCTCTGTTCATTTGTATTACCATGGATTGCACCACACGCTGGATGTTTTAAAGATGGCTACCAAAATAGCCTGGGACGAAAAAATACGCGGCCGCGATCTGGTGCTGGTAAAAACAGCCGCGCTTTTCCACGATGCCGGATTTGTCAAAAACAAACACGCCGGACATGAATTCGAGGGTTGTGTTATGGTGCGCGAAAAATTGCCGGACCTGGGCTATACCGACGCCGATATTGAAAAAATTTGCAGGATGATTATGTCTACCAAAATCCCGCAATCGCCCACCAACCTCCTGGAAGAAATTATCTGCGATGCCGACCTTGACTACCTGGGCCGGACCGATTTTTATCCTATTGGCAATACCCTTTTCCTGGAGATGCAGAAATACCAGCTCATCAGCGACGAAATAGCCTGGAATAAACTCCAGGTGAGTTTTCTCTCCGGCCACCGTTTCCACACCCAAACGAGCAAAACCCTCCGCGATCCGCTCAAGCAGCAATACCTGGAACAACTCAAGCTGGTGGTGGCTGCATATCCGACTTAAGTCTGTCTCCCACTTTCCCCGTGCTCGCCCCGGCGGCGGCATTGGCGGCCGGCTCCGCAGGCACTCTTCTGTGTGAATCGCTTGGGGGCGCTGTTGGCACGGTGCCTTTGTATCATGTCTCACTCCTGTTTGTGAACGAACCTGTTCCCGCCCTGCGGGGCAGTGTGGCGGCGCCCTCGCCGACCTCTTCTGTGTCGGCAACGGCCCCGCCGCGACGGCCCGAAAACACTCCGATCACACCGGCCACCGGGGCGCCGGGCGCCGCGGCGCGGCGCACGACCGGGCTCGTGGCCGCTGCACCGGTGATCCGGTTATGAACGCAGGCCGCCGGCGCCTCTCGTGTTTGAGAATCCGGCACACCCGGTGTGTCGGCCCCGACCAGACCCGCACAAAATGAACGCCGGCCCCGTGTAGGCCGAGCCTGACCAGCCACCACGCGCCTCGTTCGCGCGCCACTTCCGACGGCACCGACCACCGACCCGGCGCAATACGCGCCGGGCCTGTTGGTGATAGCAACGCCGCCACGGTCTGTAACGGACAGCCAACCGCGGCACCGTGGCGTCGCCTGTGCGAACCCGCTCTGCGCGGCGCACGAAACTGCGCGCGGCGCTCGCGCAACGCCCGGACGCCAGCCGGCGATACGCAAACAAACCGCTGTCCGCGATCACGTCACACACCTCTTTGCAAAACTGCGCCACGCCGCGCCCGTTGCTATGTGATGAATGTGTCTGTCACGGAGGCAAACCAGCGGCGGCAGTGGCGGCTTTCGCGTCGGCGCGGCGGGCCCTCTGCGGGCGATACACCTCCCCGCGACCGCGCACCCGCCCGGGCGGCGCGCCCGCGTCGGGAGGACGTCTGCCCCTGTGCCGTAGGACTTGCCGCGCACTTCGCCTGCTGCGGCACCCCGGGCGGCGGTGTGTGTTTTCCTCCTCCCGTTCATTTTTCGATTGTTTCTTTTGGCGGACACCCGGTGCGGCGGTTTTCCGGTTCCCTTCCCCGGCCCGTTCGCCCCCGTTTTGCTCCCCCCCCGGTCCGCCTGACATGCACGCCCTGGGGCGGGCCTGGCGTTGGTGCCGACTTGTTTGTCTCGCATCAACCTTCATTTTATATTACCACGAATTGGGCCCTGCCCGGCATTTCGGATTTGGCGGGCGGCCTCCTTCCGCCGGCACTTCCCGCGCGCGCCGTTTGATGCGGCCTGCGGCGCTGGGCGGCGAGCCGCCAGGACGGTTGCCACCGCGCGGCGACAACGCGTGGAGCAACCTGAACCCGGCACCCGGCGGGCGGCCGGCGCGCAGGGTCCGTCCTGCCCACCAAGCGACGACCCACCAGAAAAGGCCGCAACGTCGAACGACAGGATTTTTCATCCAAATTTAGGCAGCGCGGGAAAATTACCCGTTCGAAGACGGAACGAAGTCCACGCGGAAAAATACGAAAACCACCGCGCCAGCCAGCACGGTCGGGCGCCTCGCAGCAGCAGAAATTTCCACCAGCACGGACCGCCGCAGACCGGGGCGGGCCACTACCAATTCCAACCCGCCGACGCGGGACACCGCGAGAAGAAACCGGCAGGGGCCGGACACGGCCCAAACGAAGGCCCGCTCCCCCGCCGATTTTATCAAAAAACACAAAGACGGTGTACTGACCAAAACACGCTCAGTGTAGGCCAACAGCCGCACGCCAACTGCCGCGGACCCGCCGGGCTACATACACGCCTGATGCAACAAGAACGCGCGCACGCCACACACAAATCACGCCGGGCGGCCGCGGCAGACGCCGGCAGGCCACCACGAGACAGCCGCCGAAAGCGCGCCAACCAGAACGGAAGAGGCGAACACCACTGCGGGACGACCCGACCACCACGACGCAACACAGCAGAAGCATACCAAAGAAACGCACAGACCTCCGCCAAAGGAACCGACCGACGCACCCAACAACCAGCACGCGCCAAAACGCGGACCAGCACAAACAGGGACCGCCCACTCGAGACGCGGAGAGGAGAGGGGAGTGGCGCCCGCCTTGGCAGGGATAGGAATTTCACAGCCGGGCCCGACCCACAGCCAAACCAAACCCACCGCCCTCACCCTCACTTTTTCACCATCTGATCAGGGCGCTCGCCCAGGTAAACCCGCTGCCGAACGCGGCGAGGCAGACCAGATCGCCATCTTTGACTTTCCCGGCTTCCCAGGCTTCGCAGAGCGCAATCGGAACGGAAGCGGCCGTGGTATTGCCGTATTTCTGGATATTGTTCCACACCTGGTCGTCGCGCAGCCGCAGCGTTTTTTGCACGAACTGGCTGATGCGCAGATTGGCCTGGTGCGGAATCAGCATATCGATATCGGAGGCTTGCAGGCCTTGTTCCTGCAAAGCTTCGTGGATGACTTCCGGGAATTTGTGTACGGCCATTTTGAAAACAAACTGGCCTTCCATGATGGGGTAGTAATTGCCGTCGGCGATCATTTTGGGTGTGATAAAAATTTCGCCGTAGGTATCCGGTGGCGGGTAACCGAAGTCGACCTCTTCCTCCATGTGTTTTTTGTGGTATCCGCCGTGTGCGCCCGGGTTGATAAAGGACAGTTTTTCGGCGTAGGTACCGTTGGAGTGCAATTTGGTGGTCAGGATACCGCGGTTGGCGTCTTCACTGGGCTGCAGGATAACAGCGCCGGCGCCATCGCCGAAAATGACCGTCACATTGCGGCCGCGGGTGCTGAAGTCCAGTCCCATCGAGTGCATTTCGGAGCCGACCACCAGTACATTTTTGTACATGCCGGTTTTAATAAACTGGTCGGCAATACTGAGGGCATACACGAATCCACTGCATTGGTTGCGGATATCGACAGCGCCCACTTCCTGCTTGGTGATGCCCAGTTCGCGTTGCAGCAGCACGCCGCATCCGGGGAAATAATAGTCGGGACTCAGGGTGGCAAAAACGATAAAGTCGATCTCTTCCGGCTGAATGCCTGCACGTTCACAGGCAATGCGCGATGCAGCAGCAGCCATCGTAGTCGTGGTTTCTTCATGTTTTTTGCCATACCGGCGCTCCCGGATACCAGTGCGCTCCTGTATCCACTCGTCGGTGGTGTCCATGACCTTGATCAGGTCGTTGTTCGTGACAACACGTTCGGGGACGTAGTAGCCGATACCGGCAATTTTGCTGCGATTCATGTGAGAGCGTCGTAAAAATGATGAGAAAATGAATTTCAGAATTTATGCAAAACAAGGCTTGTAAAAACCAACAATGGGAAGGCAAAGTTGACAAAAATATGCTAAAAAGTTTGTTCTGCAAGGTAATTGCTGCGGTGCGACGATATGGCAACTTTGGAAAAGTCCGCAAAAACTGCTTTCCCACGGATTTTTTTCCGTTTTTTGCAGAAAATTTCGTGTTTGAATCTGTCTTATGGTTTCTGAAATACTGCTTACTTTTTTTCTGGTTGCATTAAATGGTTTTTTTGTAGCGGCGGAATTTGCCATTGTAAAAGTGCGGTATTCGCAAATTGAACTGCGCGCGCAGAAAGGCAACAGGCTGGCTGGTATCGCCAAAGGCATCCTGACGCACATGGACGCTTACCTGTCTGCTACCCAATTGGGCATTACCTTAGCGAGTCTCGGATTGGGCTGGATCGGCGAGCCGGTGGTGTCTAAAATACTGATTGCCTCGTTTCACGGCCTGGGGCTGGAAGTGTCGGATGAACTATCGCATAAAATTGCCCTGCCCGTGGCATTTGCCATTATCACCGTATTACACATCGTTTTTGGCGAACTGGCGCCCAAATCCATTGCTATTCGCAAGCCGGAGGAAACCACCCTGGCCGTTTCGATCCCCATGCGGGTATTTTTCCTGTTGTTCCGCCCCTTTATCTGGGTGCTCAACGGGTTTTCCAATTTTATTTTGCGATTGATCGGCATCGAACCCGCCGACGAACAGGAAGCGCACAGCGCCGACGAGTTGCGGCTGCTGGTAAAACAAAGCCAGAAAAGCGGCGCTATCAAGGAAGACAACTACCAGATCATTCAAAACGCCTTCGATTTTTCGGAACTGACTGCCCAGCAGGTAATGGTGCCGCGTAAAAATATTTTTGCGCTCAATATCGACACCCCGAAAGATGAAATTCTCCGGGAGGTAATTGAAAACGGTTATTCCCGCATCCCTGTGTACGAAGACGACATTGACAATGTGTTGGGGATTGTTTTTGCCAAAGATATTTTACAGGCGAATATTCAAAACCCCGACTGGCAACTGAAAGAACTCCTCCGCCCGGTGCAATATGTGTACAATTCGGCTAAACTAAACCGCGTCCTGAAAGATTTCCAGACCAAACATATCCACCTCGGCCTGGTCATCGACGAATACGGCGGCACGGAAGGCATGATTTCCATGGAAGATATCCTGGAAGAATTAGTCGGCGAAATCCAGGATGAAAATGACGATGAAACAGCACCGGTCACCAAAAATGAAGACGGATCTTTCACCATTTCAGGCATCGCGCCCCTGCACGATGTGAATAATTTCCTGCCGGTGCCTTTCCCGGAAAACAGGCAATACAATACCTTCAACGGACTGGTACTCAATCGTTTGGGTCGTATTCCGCCTGGCAACGAGACTTTTATTTTTGAAAATACGAGGTGACTGTAATGGCCAGGAAACAGAATATCCTGACGCAACTGAAGGTGAGGTTGATTGAGGAGGAGGGGGAGTGAGTGGGTTATGCTAAAATCAAAAAAGGCCAACATTCTGACCCTCAGAATATTGACCTTTTATGTTTGCGGACTGGACGGGACTCGAACCCGCGACCTCCGCCGTGACAGGGCGGCATTCTAACCAACTGAACTACCAATCCATGCTTTATTTCTAAAGCGGGGCAAAGATAACCTCACTCGTTTCGGAACAACAAATTTTTCGGGATAATTTTTTAAAAAATATGTGAAACCGGTTCAACGATCAAAATCCGTTGCTTCCGCCATACCTTTGCACTCCCATCCTGCCCGGAGAAAACAAAACCTGTACCAACGAAACGAAATAAAATACCACGGCAATGATCTTCATGGATTTTGAGAAGCCCCTCGAAGCGCTTTATGAGCAGCTGGAAAAACTGAAAGAAGTCGGAGAAAAAGGGGAGGTAGATGTGAGCGATATGTTGCGCGAACTGGAAAACAAGATCACAGTCAAGCGCAATGAAATTTTCTCCAAGCTGTCGGGCTGGCAAAAAGTGCAGCTGTCCCGGCATCCCGAGCGGCCTTACACCTTGTATTATGTCAATACGATGTGTCAGAAATTCGTGGAGCTCCACGGCGACCGCTTTGCCGGCGACGACCATGCCATCGTAGGCGGGCTGGCTAACCTCGACGGGCAAACGATTGTCGTCATCGGGCAGCAAAAAGGGGTAAATACCAAAATGCGCCAGTACCGCAACTTCGGCATGGCCAACCCCGAAGGCTACCGCAAAGCATTGCGCCTGATGAAAATGGCCGAACGTTTTGGTTTCCCTGTGGTGACGCTTATAGATACGCCCGGCGCTTTCCCCGGACTCGAAGCCGAGCAGCGCGGACAGGCGGAAGCCATTGCCCGCAACCTGTTTGAAATGGCGCAATTGAAGGTACCCATCCTGTGCTACATTATTGGAGAAGGCGCTTCCGGCGGCGCATTAGGCATCGGACTGGGCGATAAAGTGTTCATGCTGGAATACACCTTGTATGCGGTTATTTCACCAGAATCCTGCTCTTCTATCCTCTGGCACTCCTGGGATTATAAGGAAACGGCCGCCGAGGCGCTCAAACTCGATGCGGAAAACATGTTGTCATTCGGTCTGATCGACGATATCCTGAGAGAACCGCTCGGCGGAAGCCATAACGCACCGGAAGAAATGGCCAATACCCTGAAAAACCATATCAAAACGGAATTAGCGAAAATTATCGATCAGGATCCGGAGGAGCGCATTACGGCCCGCATCAATAAATACAGTAACATGGGGCATTACCGCCGCCTCGAAGCCCCTGCCGCCGAAACGCCCGCCAAGCGTAAAAAAACCTGAAACTATGCTGGAAAAAATTCGCAGCGCACTGTTTAAAAGAAATCTTCGCCGCGTATTGGCGGCAAACAAACGTGTACGCAAAAGCCATACCCTGGAAAGTGCCCGGACGATCGGTATTTTATTCGATGCCGGCCAGGAAAAACATAAAACGGAAACCCTGGAATTTGCCCGAAGCCTGGAAAAAAAAGGCAAAAAAGTACAGTTGCTGGGTTATGTAAAAGTCAGGCAAGCGCCGACCGGTCTTTCTTTCGACTTTTTCTTTCAAAAGGAATTGGACTGGATCGGTACGCCGAAAAACGAAAAAGCCCTGGCATTTGCCAAAGAAAAATTCGATTTGTTGATCTGCATGAACCCTGCCGATGAGGCGCCCCTCGCCTGGCTGTCAAGTCATTCGCAGGCAGCCATGAAGATCGGTTTTATCACGGAGTACCCCAACGACTTTGATATGATCCTGGAAATTCCCGCTGAAAAAGGCATCCGATACTTTACAGAGCAATTGCACCTCTATCTTGACAAAATTGTCCTCTCCACAAAATGAATCTGATCGAAAGGCTCAGGGGTACCGGCGTAGCGCTGGTCACTCCTTTTAAAAACAACGGCGATATCGACTGGGAAGATTTGGAGCGCATCATCGAGCATGTGCTGACCGGAGGCGTCGAGTTTTTGGTCAGCCTGGGCACGACCGGCGAGTCTGTGACCATTTCGGAGGAAGAACAACGCCAGATACTCGATTTCACCATTAAAGTCAATCGCGGCAGGGCGCCCTTAGTGGCAGGCGTATTTGGCAGCAATAATACCCGGGCGCTGGTGGAAAAGGTGAAAAATTTCAACTTTGAAGGCATCGACGCACTGCTTTCCAGCAATCCTTCCTACAGCAAACCCGGTCAGGAAGGTATTTTTCAGCATTACATGGCGCTGGCAGAAGAATCGCCCCGGCCGATTATCATTTATAACGTTCCCAGTCGCACGGCTTCCAATATGACTGCCGAAACAACCTTGCGCCTGGCCAATGCCAGCGACAAATTTCTGGGTATTAAAGAAGCATCCGACGATATTTACCAGGTGATTAAAATCCTGAAAGGCCGCCCGAAAAACTTCCTGATGCTCAGCGGTGATGATTTTATGACCCTGCCCCTCATTGCGGTCGGCGGCGACGGCGTCATATCCGTTATTGCCAACGCCACCCCCCGTCCCTTTTCCGATATGGTGCGCGCAGCCTTGCGGCAGGATATTGCCACGGCTCAAAAACACAATTTCAAATTACTCGAACTGTACAAACTGCTGTTCATCGAAGGCAATCCCGTAGGCGTAAAAGCAGCGCTGGAATTGCAGGGACTTTGCAGCCGTGATGTCCGGTTGCCCCTGGTACCGATGACGGAGCAGGGCGTGCATTTGATAATGGCAGAACTGGAGAAGGTGTTGTCGTAATCGTGTTTGAGTGGTGAGTGTTGGGGGTGCTTCGCCTTGGTAATATTGGAATTTAGGCCACATTCGCAAAGGCAACCGCCCCATTCACGAAACACCACACACGAAACACTTACCATTTCAACAGCACCAATCGCAGTTTATTCCTGAATTCCGAAGGTATCAGGCACTCGCCCGCATTCAGTTGCAAGGCATCGCGAAAGCGCAGACGCAGGTTTTGATTCACGGTAGTCAGCAGGCTGTTCCGGTCAAAGTCACCCAAGGGAGTAATCACATATTCGCTACAGGTATTTTCGTATTTGATTTCATCGTTGAATAAGAATCGCAATTTATCCGAATTCAGGAAAAGGAAAAAAGACGAAAAAGTGCCCTCGTCATCCTGCGAGTATTGTTTTTTGTGCAAAACCGTTTTCCATTGCGGCTTGCCATCAGGCTGAAAGCCTAGCACAAAGAGATCATCATAGTAGTAATCGATCACCAGTCGCATACCGTCCCGCCAAAACCCGCGCCCGGCAGATGCGCCGCGTTGCAACTGATGGTTGCGTTCCACGACCATCACAGCGCCGCCGTCCTGCCGCAAGACCAATTGTTTCACTTCGCTCTCATCGATGCCTTTGGTGTCATCGCCTACTTCTTTTTGGCGGAGTATGGAAATAAATTTATCGTCAAACGGTTCATTATGAACCACTTGTGGAATTGTTGCGCCGGAGGTCATACGGATATAAAATGCGCCATTCGCCCGGTCCTTGCTCTTTTCGCTGTACAAACCAGCCACCACGAGTTGTTTGTTGACATTATCATACGCGCAACTGGCAGATACCGTCAGGAAATTGGGTAAGGGTACCTGCGTCACCCGTTCTGCGCCATTTTGCACCTGGAGGATATTGATTTTATGCTCTTCCATGCGGCGATTGCGGTTGTTTTCTTCTGCTACCAGAAAAAAATCGCCTTTGTTGCTCAGCACCATGGCTGGAGGGCTGAACTCGTCGTATTCCTGTTTCAGTTGGAAGGTTTTATCCCACAGTACCTGCATTTTATCCAACTGAAAACAAGTGGCCTCTATTTGACTGCGGTCGCTGGTATTTAACACAACGATGCAGTTGCGGTCGTCGCTCTGGATATAACCCAGCACCGGCGGATTGAACATGCGTTCTCCATAATCCTTGATAATCATGCTGTCGATCAGGTTGGCGCCGGGATCGTACTTGTGGATACGAAGCACCGCAAAACCGCGCCGCCGGATTTTATGTACGATGGAAAAGTCGTTTTTGCCGGCCATTACCGCCACCACCTGTATGCCGCGGCTGTCCAGATCCTCCAGATTGCGGCTCCAGGCCAATTTCATCTGGTTGTCGTAAGCCTGTACTTCAAAATCGTGGTATTTGTCGCGAAACACCAAAATACGGTCTCGCAAACGGCCAATGAGTTCGTAACCATAGTCATTGCGAATCGAAATCGCGTCCGAAACAAGCATGGATTGTGCAATAAGCGCTGATTGGAACGTGCCGCACAGGCAAAAGACGGGGAACAGGAGGAGCAGTTTTTTCATAATAATCAGGCTTAATCCGTGTGATACAGCAAAATTTCTCAAAAATAGGTAGAATTTTGCAGCTATGAAGATACTTATCATAAACGGCCCGAACCTCAACTTGTTGGGAAAGCGGGAACCCGAAATTTACGGCAATCGTTCCTTTGAGCAATTTTTAGACGAATTACGCGGTCAATTCCCTCATGTGGAACTCGATTATTTCCAGAGCAACCACGAAGGCGCATTGATCGACCGCATCCAGGAAACAGGTTTTTCAACAGACGGCATCGTGCTGAACGCCGGTGCTTTTACCCATACTTCCATCGCACTGGCCGATGCCGTGGGGGCCATCACGACGCCGGTGATCGAAGTCCACATCAGCAATGTACACAAACGGGAGTCATTTCGACACCACTCCTACCTGTCGGCTAAATGCGTGGGATGTATTGTTGGGCTGGGGCTGGACGGGTACCGGCTGGCGGTGGAGTATTTTAAAGGGCAACAGGTGTGAGAGACCATACTACTGGACATTTAATGGAACGAGACCTATAAGGTTTTTGAAACCTTATAGGTCTGAGCGCTATAGAATAAAATATCCAGTAGTGTCGTGAGAGACAACCTTTAAGCGCTTTTTAACGCCAAAGATCGAGTTGTACCAAACAGTCCTGATTTGCATATGCGCCCTTTTCTATTGATCGTTTTTTGTCTTTTTTTTACCGGAAATACCTTTGCTCAAACCGATACCACCGAATTTCCGCCGCTCAAAATCGGCGACTGGCGGCAGCATTTACCCTGGCAACGCTCCAGTTCGGTGTCGCAGAGCGCCTCTAAAGTGTACTATGCCACCGAATGGGCTATCGTAGAGATCGACAAAGTAGACCGTTCGCCGCGTTTTATCACAAAAGTGGAAGGGCTGAGCGATGTGGGCATCAACCTGCTGCGGTACAACGCCGCCGCCGATGTGCTGCTTATCGCCTATACCAATAGCAACCTCGATCTTTACCAGCCTTCCGACGGCTCGGTGATCAACCTGCCTTTTATTTTCAAAAACCTGAATATCCTGGGCGATAAAAAGATTTACAGCGTATTTTTTGAAGGAAAATTCGCTTACCTCGCCTGCGGGTTCGGCGTTTTGAAACTCAATCTGGAGCGCGCCGAAGCGGAGTTCACCACCTTCACTGGGGTGGATGTGCGGTCTTTTGCCGTGTACGACGGTTACCTGTACGCGGGTACTGAAGAAGGTCTTTTTCGCCTGCCTGCCAATGATGTCAATCCCGAAGATTTCAGCCGCTGGCAAATGCTGGGCGCAGCGCAGGGTTTTCCCGCCGGCGCATCCATCAACGCCATGGCAGTCTGGCAAAACAGCCTGTATCTGGGCATAGACGCTTCGCTGCGGCGCTACGACGGAACGACGCTCGAAACCATCACCACCAATCCCGAAGGACGCCCGGTAGTGTACATCAGCAACGAAAGTGAAGGGATGCTCATCGGTTGGAAAAGCGGGTTTTCCGGAAAAGTGGAATACATCGAACCTTCCGGACTGCGCTACGAAGTGCATGGCCCTTGCGAAGCCACTTCACCCATTTATGCCATCGAGGATGGCTCCAGAAAGTTCTGGTTTGCAGATGACAATGAGCAGTTCAGGTACTACGACCTGCCGCAAAACAAATGCGACCGCTTTACTTTCAACTCCCCATTGTACCAGCATTCCGCCGAAATATCCATTGCACGCGGGAAGGTTTATGTCGCGACGCCGGGCGCTTTGCCCGACCTGTCGCCGTTGTTCCGCGACTGGGGCGTATATATTTTTGAAGACGGGCGCTGGAAACGTTTTTCGGTACAGTCCAACCCCGAATTGGGCGACGATTGCGGATTATCACACTGGCGCGTCGCAGCGCATCCGACGGAAGACCGTTTTTTTGTCGGCAGTTTCACCGGCGGTTTAATTGACGCTTCCAAGCCGGGCGACCCCACGAAATGTTATACACAGTACAACTCCGCACTACAAAACGCAGGCGCATCGGGCCAGAACCGCACGGCCATCGGCGGGATGACTTTCGATGAGGATAGCAACCTGTGGATGAGCAATTACGATGCCGTTGCGCCGATAGCCGTGTTGAAACCCGATGGCAGCATCCGCAATTTTTCCGGTTCGCCCGTCAACAACCTCCTGAATGTCGTCGTCGATCAGAACGGCTACAAATGGTTTGTAACGGCGTTCAACGGCGGCGTACTGGTGTACGACAGCGGACAGGACCTGGACAGCCCCGCAGATGACCGCTACCGGTTGATTACCAGCGCCAACAGCCAGTTGCCAACCAATACGGTGTACAGCGTAGCCGTCGACCTCGATGGAGATGTGTGGGTAGGCACCCAACAAGGAGTCGTCAGTTTTGAATGCGGCAGCAATGTGTTTGACGTCAATTGCACAGGCCGACGCCGCATTGTAACGGTTGACGGATTCAACGCCTACCTGCTGGAAACAGAAGAGGTGCGCTCGATAGCCGTCGACGGCGCCAACCGGAAATGGTTCGGCACCAACAACGGCGTTTTTGTACAGTCGCCCGATGGCATCGAGCAGGTGGCGCAGTACACCAACACCAACAGCCCTTTGTTTGACAACACGATTACGGATATTGCGATCGACCAAAAGACAGGGGAAGCCTGGATCGGCACCGAAAAAGGGATTGTTTCGCTGCGCATCGAAGCAACGGAAGGCGGCCGTATCAACAGCACGGCGCCTTACGCTTACCCTAACCCGGTGCGCCCCGACTACGACGGCCCCATCGCCATTTACGGACTGGCGCGCGACGCCAACGTGAAAATCACGGATATTGCCGGCAACCTGGTCTATGAAGGAAAATCACTCGGCGGTCAGGCGGTCTGGGATGGCCGCGATTACCTGGGCCGCCGCGCGGCTTCGGGCGTTTATTTAGTGATGGCGACCAGCTCCGAAAGTTTCGATACGCCGGATGCGATTATTACGAAGGTGGTTATTTTGAATTGATATTTTTTACCACATAGATTACAGAGCATACATGAAAAATGTGTGGCACACCTTCATCTTACGTGAGGTGTGCCACACATTTCTGAACATTAAGTAGGTGCAAAATTAGTTAATACTAAATCTTCTGTAACTCATTGACTTACATTGCTTTTTGCCCTTTGTAATTTTGCCCTTTTACTTAAACGCGCCGCTGCGCTTTTTCCCACAATACCGACTGATTCCCTCTGATAATGCGCACAAAGCCGGCGTACATGGAGTAATTCATCACACAGAAATAATAGGGGATAAAGAAAATTTTCAGACGCAGTTTTTGTTTTTCCAAGAGGTATCCGGCAAGGGCAGCCGTGTAAAAAAGCACCTGCGCCAACAGTAGCCATTGATATGAGGTTTCACCCCTTGCGGCCAGTAAGATATTGATAATCAACAAAAAAGGTAGCAAAACCGGCGCGAGCGTCCAACGCAACACCCGGTGCGAAATATACTGGAAGGAAAGTATGCCATACCTAAAAATATTGAGCAGAGGCGCCAGGCGAACCACAGCCTGCAAACCACCGGCGGCGATGCGGACCTTTCTTTTCAATTCTTCCGCCACAGATACTGAAGAACTCTCCGCAGCATAGGCGCCCGGTTCGTATTGCACCCGGTAACCTTTTTGAGCAATACGCATGGTCAGGTAAAAATCCTCCACAATAGTATCGGCAGGCACATGCTCATAAACTTCGCTGCGAAAAGCAAAGAGCTCGCCCGCAGCGCCCACTACCGACCACAGTTCGGCATCCCATTTTTTGAGCGTACTTTCATATTCCCAGTAAATACCCTCCCCGGCGCTGCTGGCGCCTTCCTTTTCCTGCATGGAAATTCTTTTTCTCCGCAACCGCTCCGACCTGCGGGTCGCTGAAATGGCGGACGATGCGCTGTACAGCTTCCTTATTCACCAGCGTATTGGCGTCGGTACTGATCACGATAGCGGTATCAATATGCTGCATGGCTCGCTGGAATGCCGCTATTTTACCCTTGCGCTCGGGTTGATGCAGCAACTGCCACTGGGTTCCGGCAGGGTAAGGATAGGTTTGCACCTGTGCATCGGTGCCGTCATCGGAGCCGTCGGTCACAAACAAAAAATGTATGAGCGATACCGGATATTCAAGCGCTAAAGAATTGGCTATTTTTTGGGTGATCCAGTCTTTTTCATTGTAAGCGCATACAACTACGGTTACCTCCGGCAGGAAACGAGTCTCAAGAGCGGTTTTGCGGAACCACCTTTTTACGCTCACCCACAGGAATAACACGATGCCATACCCGAGGTAGGCATAAAATACGATGAACATGCCGGCCCAGAAAACCGTTTTAAGTAGTTCAGTATGCATGAATTGGAAGTATTGCGTGCGGTAAGACTGCAAATGCAGCACACCCAAAGCCGCACAAAGATAATCAGGCCTTTAACTGTGCTACTTTAATATTTTTGAACACGGCAAACATCCGTAGCCTGCCGGTTCTCGTATGTATATGAACTGTAGTTTTTATATACAACTGCGTGATGTTTAAATTATTAAATGAATGCTTTAAACTTAACAATCTGTTACCGATGAAAAAGGTGCTTGAAATATTGGTTTTGAACAGATAAATACTATCTTTGCAACATAGACTGTTTTTTTAACATAAATTAATCGACCAATTTTAAAATTTGGCGCAATCCTTGACATATATCTTGTATACGGACATTGCACCCGTCTGATTTTTTCGCCTTTCGGCAAATCTTCACTATTATGTTTTAATCCTCAGTACCTATGTCGTCGAGTACTTCTGAATCAAAAAGCAAACACAGTTTTTAATCCAACACAATTTTAATCATCACGATAAATCGTGCAATTCCATGAATAAAAAGGTACTTATTGTTGAAGACCACGACAGTCTTCGATACATTATTGGCGCGTTTCTATCCAAAAACTTTGAAGTCGTTGGAGCGCGAAACGGACTTGAAGCCATGGGCTGGCTCAGTAAAGGTGTAATGCCTGATGTCATCGTCTCAGATGCCCGTATGCCTGAATTAGACGGTGCGTCTTTTCTTTCCAATATTCGATGTAGCGGTCTTTTCTCCAAGATTCCCGTCGTAATTATCAGCGGTGCTGACAGCAACGACGAGGAACAAGAGTTTCAAAAACTGGGGATATCTGCGTACATACGCAAACCGTTCAATCCGATCCATTTACAGGATCGCCTGATCCAAATTGTTGGTTAGAAACCTGTCGATGACGCTTCAGATCGGAGCGGGAAATTATCTGAAAAATCCAAAGGCTTTGAATTGACGTATAATTCAGAAACAGATGGAGTATTGCTGATATTTTCCCTGCGACTCTTTATTGCTGAGCATGATGGGTGTTGAGACATTTTTCTTATTCATGACCTTTTTGCACTACTGTAGAGTTTCCACGATTTATCCTGATACAGCATCGAAACAAACCGCTGTATTATGAATACCTCTTATACAAATGAGATTGCACCGCATCCAATAACGCGAAGGATATTCTTTTGTAGGATTTGAAAACACCTTGCAAAGCAATATTTTACATTTCCCGCAGGAGATCCGAACTATATTCCCTTATTGGAGAATAACCCCTTTAAAGTGTTTCAATGGCTGCTGAAGCATGTCAACAACCCTGAAACTGCGGAACAAAGCGCTGTTTTCTTTAAATCAGACTGGCTGGTTAACGACCACTTCCGGCTATCTCGCCAGATTATGGCGCATCCGGGCCTGAAACGCATCCCGCAGATTATGCTGTCGGACGGCGCCAGCCCGGTATCAACGGAAACGCTGATTGCCAATGGTATAGACGATTGTTATGAAACGCCCGTGGAATGGAGCGCTTTAGTCACCCGGCTGGAGTTTTTGATGCAGTACAAACAAAAGATACTGGCGCATTCCAAACAAGTCGTTCAGGATAACTTTGAATTCAAAGTTCCCCTGCTGAAACGTGTGGTAGATATAATCGGCGCTGTTTTGGGCATTGCTTTATCCGCACCAATCTGGATTTTAACCGCCATTGCCATCCGACTGGAATCTTCCGGCCCTATTCTGTATAGGTCAAAACGTGTAGGCACAGGCTATCATGTGTTCAGTTTCTGGAAATTCCGTTCGATGTACGAAGACGCCGAGCAGCGTTTGCTGGAGTACCGGCACCTGAACCAATACACAGGCGCTTATCCCGTTTTTGTTAAATTGACGAAGGATCCTCGTATCACACGGGTGGGGCGTTTTATCCGCAAATACAGCATTGATGAAATTCCGCAGTTGCTGAACGTATTGTGGGGCGATATGTCGCTGGTAGGCAACCGCCCACTGCCGCTTTATGAGGCTGAAATGCTTACCTGCGATGAATGGAGCACTCGTTTCATGGCGCCGGCAGGTATTACCGGGCTGTGGCAAGTGACCAAACGCGGCCAGTCCGACATGAGTACGGAAGAGCGCATCAACCTCGATATTGTTTACGCGCAAAGCAACGATGTCTGGGCTGACCTGCGGATTATGCGCAGAACCTTCGGGGCATTTATCCAGCATGAGAATGTCTGAATCGAGGGTTTCGGTTATTACAGTTAATTTCAATCAGGCTGAAGTCACCTGCGAATTGCTGGAAAGTATTCGTCGGCAGCCTTATCGCGCCGTAGAGGTAATTGTAGTGGACAATGCCAGCCGGGAAAATCCCGAAACGTTGTTCAAAAGCCGGTTTCCGGAAGTGATTTTTCTGCGGAGCGAACAGAATCTGGGTTTTGCAGGCGGCAACAACCTTGCCCTGCCTTATGCCACTGGCGACTACCTTTTTTTTGTCAACAATGACGCCGAAATAACGGACAATACGATTGAAAACCTGTTGCAGGTGTTTGAAACACAGCCTCGTGCAGGTATCGTAAGTCCCTTAATCTGCTATGCGCCTGAAAAAAAAGCAGGCGCTTTTCCCAAACCCGGTTTGATACAATATGCGGGGATGACGCGCATACACCCGATTACAGGGCGCAACCGGACTATTGGCAACGGGGAAACAGACCACGGACAATTTTCCCACGCAGAACAAACAGCGTACGCACACGGTGCGGCCATGATGGTACCCCGGCAGGTATTGGCGGAAGCGGGACCGATGAACGAAGATTTTTTCCTGTATTACGAAGAATTAGACTGGAGTGAACGCATCCGGAAGGCGGGGTGGCAGATTTGGGTGCAACCTGCCGCGCGCGTGCTCCACAAGGAAAGTTTCACGGTGCAAACCCTGGGCGCATTAAAAACCTATTACCTGACCCGCAACAGGGTCTGGTTTATGCGCCGTCATTTCGGCCCCTTGCAACGCGCCGGTTTTTATCTCTTTCTATGCCTGGTAACGGTACCTAAAAATGTGGTCGGTTATGTGTTACGCGGCGAATGGTCTAATTTGCGGGCTTTTATGCGTGGAATATGGTGGAATATTAAACCATAACTCACATGACTGGACATTTTGTTTTCCAGCACCCAGACCTATTAAGGTTTTAGAAAACTTATAGGTCTGGTTCCACGAAAACGTCCAGTAGTGTGGCCACTACTTCACTACTCCTTTTTCTTTAATATGGCATTTTTATTACACGGCCTTTTTGTCTTGCTCGTTTGCCTTTTTCTGGCGCAACTGCTGTATCCGTTTGTGACGGTTTTGCTGGCGCAACTGTTTGGTAAAGAACGACTTGATCCGAAAAACAAGGAGACCGAAACCGCCTTCGATTACGCTTGTATTATCACGGCCTACCGCAACGCTGCCATCGCCAAACCCTTAGTAGAGTCGCTGCTAAGGCAAACGCATGAGCAACACCTGATTTACTTAGTGGCAGATGAATGCCCCGAATTTGATTTTGACATCTCGGATGAACGTTTCGTGTTGCTCCGCCCGGAGTCACCGCTACGGCTGAAAGCCAAAAGTATTCTGTACGCCATTGCACATTTCAAACGCAACCCCGATTATATTGCCGTTTTTGATGCCGACAACCTGGCGCACCCGCAATTTCTGGAGGAAATCAGCCGCTATGCCGCATCGGGACTGAAGTGCATTCAGGGACAACGGACAGCCAAAAACTTAGACACTACCTATGCCGCGCTAGACAGTATGGGCGAGCATTACAAAAATTATGTGGAGCGTTACGTGCCCTGGCTGCTGGGCGGTTCGGCGGTGATCAGCGGCTCGGGTATGGCGACGGAAACCAACTTGTACAAAGCCTATCTCGCCTCTCCCGCAATAGAACAGGGTCAGCATCAATGGAAAAAAATGCTCCAGGAGGATAAAATCCTGCAAAACTTCATACTCCAACAAGGCGGCACGATTGCATACGCCCGCAAAGCGCTGGTGTACGACGAAAAAGTGGATACCGGCACGGCAGTGGAAACACAACGCAGCCGCTGGCTTTTTTCCTATTTCCAGAACCTGCCCAATTCCTCGGGCTTGTTGTGGCGCGGACTGACCCGCCTGAATTTCAATCAATTCTACTTCGGCTGGGTCACCATTGCCTTGCCGATGTTTATTCAGGTGGCGCTGGCCGGCACGCTGGTCCTGGCCGGACTTTTTATCTCGCCTTATTTGTCGATGGCCCTGGCCCTGGCCCTTGTTATTTTTGTATTGAATATCCTGTGCGTACTCCGGCTCGACGAAGCGCCGCAGCCGGTGTGGGATGCCGTCTGGCAGGCGCCGAAGTTTGTGTGGCGGCAGTTTGCCGGGCTGTTCAAAATGCGCGATCCCAACAAAAACTTCCAGCATACCGAGCATAAAAAATATGTATCTGTAGATGAAGTCGTGGACCGTGGGGAAAAACCTCCTTCAAAACAGCCTTAGCAGACAGTGAAACAGCGCATCGAATATATTGATTTTGCCAAAGGATACGCAATTTTCACGATCGTATGCTACCATGCTTTGCAGCAGGTAGCGCTGTCGCCTTTGTGGCAAAAAGCGATTGTATTCGGTGGCACGGGGGTTCATTTGTTTTTTCTTTTGTCCGGTTTCGGTCTGGCCTGGTCATCTTCTTCGGAATCGACGCTCCTGTTTTACCGCCGCCGCATGAGCAAAGTGTGGTTTCCGTATGTGCTGGCGCTGACGCTCAGTCTTTTAGCAGCGCTTACGCTCAATATTTTCACTGACCGCTGGGATGCCTGGCTGGCCGGCGTAGCGCTATATCAGATGTTTTCAGAACATTACATTGTAAGTTTTGGCGGACATTTCTGGTTTATCAGCGCCATTTTACAGTTTTACCTCGTGTTCCCTTTGCTGGCCTGGCTACAGCAACGCCTGCCTGCCCGGCATTTTCTGCTACTGACCTTTTTACTTTCAATCGGTTGGTGGCTGCTGGTTTATTTTTCAGGAAAAAGTGATCTGCGCAACTGGAATAGTTTTTTCCTGCAATTCTTGTGGGAATTTGCGCTCGGCATGACTTTGGCCCGATGGATGCGGCAACAAAAGCAAGACAAGGCAGACCGGATACAAAAACTGCTGGGCGGGCAAGGCGCCTACTGGTGGTTATCCCTGCCCATCGGACTTGTATGTACGGGATGTATGATCGGGATGATCCTCAAAATGGGCGAAACCGGGCGCGTTTTTAACGACGTGCCTGCGCTACTGGGCTACTCGGCACTGAGCATTTTTTTGTACCAGACAGGTCGGCGTTGGCTACCGCTGCTGAATCGTTTTTTTATTTGGGTCAGCAGTTTTTCTTATTCTTTATACCTCACCCACGTACTGGTGTTGCACCTTTGCCTGCTGATGCTGGGGGTTTCCATATTGACTGTTCCGACGCTCTTGCTTTATCTGTGTCTGGCTTTGTTGGCGGGATGGTGCTTTGAAGAAGTGAGAAGTGAGAGGTGAGAAGTGAGAAGTGAGAAGTGAGAAGTGAGAAGTGAGAAGAGGAGAAGTGAGAGTATCCCGTTTAGCGACTCGGATGTTTTGGGTTTGATCTTTCAGGCCTGTAATTGCAAGATTTTCTGTAACGCATTGATTGCCATTGCTCTTTATCATTTAAAATTTTACCTGTTAACTTATGAAGAGCCGTTTCCCACTGTGGGTGTCCTTGTTGCTCAATGTATTTCTTTTGCTTTGCCTGTGGGTCATCGTTCAGCGCCTCGGCGGCTGGAACTATACCTTGTCCCGGCTTCGGCACGATGAGGCGGGACTGTACAAATCCAGGAAAGACCTGTTTGAGCGCATGCCTGCACAACATGGCGCCATTATTTTCCTCGGCGACAGTCAGACGGAACAATGTGAATGGCAGGAGTTTTTGCAGCCCGATTCCGCAGTGATACTCAACCGGGGCATCGTTGGCGATTACACCGCCGGCGTACTGGGGCGGCTGGATGAAATCGTGCGGCATAAACCTTCCAAAATCTTTTTATTGGTGGGCATCAATGATTTGATTTTTGAAAAAAAACCGGAAGATATTGCGCCGGTTTACAGAGACATTGTTGCAACGCTCAGAAATAAAACGCCGGATTCGGAACTGTTTTTGCAAAGCATATTCCCTGTGAACAATACCCTGAAAAAAATCGGGGTGGAAAATCAAACCATTCAACAAATGAACACCGAAATTGCCCGGATTGCAAAAGATTACGCATTGCCATACCTCGATATTTATTCCGAATTGACGGATGCCGACGGTAACCTTTCCCCCCGGTTCACCAATGACGGCATTCACCTGAACGGAATGGGATACCAGGTCTGGAAAAACGCGATTCATCATTCATCATTCATCATTCATCATTATTAACCTTTGGTTTTCAACAGTCTCACCTTCCTGATCTTCATCCTGCTGTTCTTTCCGCTGTATTTCGGGACGAAGGGCCGCTGGCGTACCTGGGTTTGTCTGCTGGCGAGTTATCTTTTTTACGGGTGGTGGGACTGGCGTTTTTTGTCGCTGATCGTTTTTTCGACGGTGCTGGACTGGTGGTTCGGGCTTTGGATCAGTTACAACGACGCGCCGGAAGAAACCCGCAACCGCTGTGAAAAAGGCAGCCCGGTGTTGCGTCTCTTTGGCAACTTGACCGCCTGGGCGCAGTCCTTCGGGCTGAAGCGGGCGACCATTCTGGCTTTCAGTATGGTGATGAACCTGGGAGTGCTGGGATTTTTTAAATACTTCGGCTTTTTTGCGGACAACCTGGCAGAACTGATTCGTTCGCTGGGGATGACGCCCTCGTGGACAACCCTGCATATTATCCTGCCGGTCGGCATCTCGTTTTATACTTTCCAGTCGATGTCGTACACCATCGACGTGTACCGGCGCGAAATACCCTGGGAACCTTCGTTGCTGAAATTCGCCACTTTTATCGCTTTGTTTCCTCAATTGGTAGCCGGCCCCATCGTGCGGGCTGCCGACTTTTTGTACCAGATGAGCGAAGACAAAAAGTTTGACTGGAATCGCTGGAACAGCGGTATGGGCCGGGTGCTGTGGGGGCTTTTTAAAAAAATTGCCATTGCAGACAGCCTGGCGCCGTTTGTAGATCAGTGTTTTGCTGCGCCGGAAACCTTCGGTTCGCTGCACCTCCTGATCGGGGTGGTCTTTTATTCTTTCCAGATTTACTGCGACTTTTCGGGTTATTCGGATATTGCCATCGGCCTGGCACGGATGATGGGTTATAATTTTCCCGAGAATTTCAGAACGCCTTATTTTTCCAAAAGTTTTTCGGAATTCTGGACACGCTGGCACATTTCGCTGTCTACCTGGCTGCGCGATTACCTGTATATCCCGCTGGGCGGCAACCGGCAGGGCAAATGGGGAACGTATAAAAACAATATGCTCACCATGCTTTTAGGCGGCTTGTGGCACGGGGCCAACTGGGCTTTTGTTTTCTGGGGTTTCCTGCACGGATTGTACCTGATCGTCCAGCGCATCGTTTCACCCGTTTGGCGGCGTTTTGTGCGCGGCATCAGAATGCCACAGTTGGCTGCCGACGGAATCGCCATTCTGACGGTGTATGCCCTGACACTGCTGGCCTGGATTTATTTTCGCAGTGGCAGTGTCGGACTGGCCGGCGGAGATAGTTTTGGGACGGCCAATGCCATGATCTCGGGCATCGCCAGCCTGGAAGGTTTTCATTTCGGCGCGGTTATCAACAAATTTCAGGTGGCGAAAGGGATGTTGGTGATTGCTGTTTTATTGTTGGTGGAAATTTCAAACCTGCGCATCCGCTGGAATGTGCGGCAGGTGGAACAACCTGCATTGCGCATGGCGCTTTTTTGCACAATCCTTTGGCTGATAGCGTTTTTCGGGAGTTTCGGGGCCAATGCGTTTATTTATTTCCAGTTTTGAGGGAAGGTTGATGAGGGTTGATAAAGGTTTGATAAGGGTTGATGAAGGTTGATAAAAGTTGATGAGGGTTGATAATACAGCCGCTCAAAAATGATGCAACTTCACCTTTTCCGAGCAGTTGTATTATCAACCCTCATCAACCTTCATAAACCTTTATCAACACTGATAACTAATAACTACTAATGTTGAAAAGAACAGGCTGGTATATTGCGTTTTTGATCGTTCTCCTGGCAGGAGACCGGACAGCGGGTTATTTATTGCAGCAACAAGTGGCACAAAGCCAATTTCGTTATTCCCGGATGTACCATGGCACAGCCGGGGCAGATATATTATTGCTGGGAAATTCACGCGGACTCACGTTTTACCAGCCTTATATCGAAGAAAAAACAGGCCTGAAAACCTTTAACCTGAGCTACAACGGCCTGCCAATGGATGTGGCCAAAGTACTGGTACAGGATTACCTCGAGCGTTACCCAGCACCGAAACGGATGCTGATCGACATCACCGGTTGCGACCGCACGAACGACGAACTCATGGCGGGTTTTCTGGCTTATTCGGGTCAGTCATTCCGTCTGGATACATTGATTCATAATAAGTTGGAAAAAGTATGGTGGGGAGGAAAGTGTCTGCTTTATTCCGGTACAACAACGAAATTTTTCAGCGCGCCCTGTCTCACCGGAATCAAACGGATGCAGGCTGGCTGCTCGACCGAGTCATATCGCCCAAACTGGCTGCCGAGGTTGCACAACACCAATACCCGCTCGAAATTCACCCGTATTTGCTGCAACAACTGCGCGAAATATGTGCCGAAGCACAAACCAGGGGCGTAGACGTACGCCTGGTAATAAGTCCCTATTTTCCTCAATTTGCTCAAAATGTCGCCAACCTCGATGCGCTGAAAAAGGCT
The DNA here is from genome assembly GCA_016711435.1 of Lewinellaceae bacterium. Lineage (GTDB taxonomy): Bacteria > Bacteroidota > Bacteroidia > Chitinophagales > Saprospiraceae > M3007. The sequence goes on along the minus strand of JADJSY010000083.1, from coordinate 44,084 downwards.
GCGGAACAGGCCACGGGGTTGTCCGTGACCGATTACAGCCGGTCGCTTTCAGACCCCTCGGCTTTTGGAGATTTTATGCACCCCAACATAAAAGGCAGTAAATCTTTTGTTGATTTGATGAAAAATGATGGGGTGCTGCCCTGAGTAGACAAAGGTTGATGAGGGTTTATAAGGGTTGATGAGGGTTGATATTCATTCACTCGAAAAATGCAAAATCGCTTCATTTCTGAGTGGATGAATATCAACCCTCATCAACCCTTATAAACCCTCATCAACCTTTTAATTTATCTGCTTAACACTGTATTAAGTTGCATACATCTACAGTTCAAGAAATAGGCCTTATTTTTGTCGCCATTTTTGTGCAAAAAAAGAAATATGCCGAACATCTCTGATCGCGGTTTATCCGCACACAGTTCTCCGATACGCAAACTTGCCGCCTCCGCTGAACGCGCCAAAAAAGCCGGAAAAAAAGTTCATCACCTGAATATCGGTCAGCCGGACATCCTGACGCCCAAGGTCGCTCTCGATGCCGTACGCAACGCCTCGATCGATATTCTCGCTTACAGCCCTTCCAACGGAAATGCTTCTTACCGCGAAAAAATGCCGGCTTACTACCGGAAATTCGATATTGACATCCAACCGGATGAAATCATGGTCACCTCAGGCGCATCCGAGGGCGTATGGTTTACCCTGCTGGCCTGCCTGAATCCGGGAGAATCTGTGTTGTCGCCGGAGCCGTTGTACGCCAATTACCTCGGTTTTGCGGGTATGGCCGATGTGCGGATAAAACCCATCACAACCCGGATTGAAACCGGTTTTGCATTGCCCGACATCAGCGCTTTTCACGCGGCCATTACTCCCGATGTAAAAGCCATTATGCTGTGCAATCCCAATAACCCCACAGGAGCATTGTATTCGGAAGCCACCCTGCGCGCCCTGGCCGAGATTGTGCTCGAACACGATCTGTACCTGATTGTCGACGAAGTGTACCGCGAGTTTTGTTACAGCGACGGCGCCCATTTCTTTTCGGCGCTCAACCTGCCGGGTCTGGAGGAACATGTAGTCGTATTAGATTCTGTATCAAAACGTTACAGCGCATGTGGCGCCCGGATCGGGGCCATCATTACCCGCAATACCGCACTGCGGAATGCCATCCAGAAATATGCGGAAACCCGCCTGAGTCCGCCTTCTTTCGGGCAGATTTTTGCAGAAGCCACCCTGCAAACGGAGGATGTTTATTTTGAAACAGTCACAAAGGAATACCGCAATCGCCGCGATTTGTTGTACCGCCGCCTCCATGCCATGCCGGGTGTGAAATGTTATTTGCCGGAAGGCGCATTTTATGTTTTTGCGGAACTGCCTATCGACGATGCAGACCATTTCTGCCGCTGGTTGCTGGAAGATTTTGCCTATAACAATCAGACGATCATGCTCGCGCCGGGAGCGGGATTTTATGCCACGCCAGGCATGGGGCAGCGCGAAGTGCGTTTTGCCTATGTGCTCAATACGACGGATTTGAATGCCGCGATGGACTGCCTGGAACATGCATTGCCAGAATATACCCGGCAGATGGAATCGGATACTAACGCGAAGGTTGCTTCGCTGGCGCATTAAGAGTTGATGAGGAATGAGGTATGAGGGATGCCGAGCGTGATGCCGGACATCATGCTCGGCATCTCAATCAGTTCTTTTCGTTTGTCATAAGTCAGCGAAAATGCCGAGCGTGATGCCGGACGTCACGCTCGGCATCCCTCATCCCTCATTCCTCATCCCTCTATCAGCTGATACACCCCCGGCAGATTCCGTCCCAGTCCGTCATAGTCGAGGCCGTAGCCTACAACGAACTTGTCTTCAATGTCAAAACCGATGTGTTCGACCGGAACCGGGAACTCGACCGCATGGGGTTTGCGCAAAAAAGCAACTGTCGTAATAGAGGCCGGTTCCTGTTCCTGCAAGTGATTCAGGAAAAAATGCAGGGTGCGTCCGGTATCTACAATGTCTTCCACTACGACTAAATGTCGGCCATGTAAATCTTTTTCGAGACCCATCACCGTCTGCACATCGCCGGAAGATCGGGTGCCTTTGTACGACGACAATTTGACAAAACCAACTTCGCAGTCGTCGTCAAAAACACGAATCAGATCGGATGCAAACACAAATGCACCACTTAAAATACTGATAAACAATGGATTGAGGCCTGCATGGCTCTCTGTAAGCGCCGCTCCGAGGGCCCGCACACGTTCCTGCACCATGGTTTCTGAAAACAATAATTGAAAAGAAAGGTCGCGGATGTGCACCTGATTGTCTGGGCTGGCTGTCATGGACATAGGATATGTTGATTTGTGCCAACAAAAGTAGAGCAGTAACGTTACTTTCCCTGCGGCTTTTATCATTTTGACGGAAAGAAATCTACATTTCAGACAAAATGACATTGCGTCGGTAGATTACACGCCGCGTATCCCAACTTTTTACGCAATTTTGCGGCCTTTATTTTCTCATTGTTGTAGTCGGGCGCTGACGCCAGACTTCGATTTTATTTTTAATCGCCCGACTTTTGTTCATCCTGCTGGAATAAACTGACCGGCAGGTTCTTCAAAAAATCTTGCGAATCCTGGTTAAATATGCTCGATTTATCATTTCAATACCCGGCCTGGTTTCTTTTGTTATGCGTTTTGCTGGGACTGGGCTACGCTTTGCTGTTGTATTACCGCGACACCACGTTCCGGGAACAGGCGCCCAACCTGCACCGCTGGCTGGGGCTGCTGCGTTTCCTGACGGTGACCTTGCTAAGCGCGCTGTTGTTGTCGCCCTTGCTGAAAAGCCTGCTCACTGAAACCAAAAAACCGGTCATCGTGCTGGCGCAGGATCAGTCGGAAAGCGCCGCCGCCGATTTGCAGGGCGCCGCTTTGGAAACCTACAAACAAAACTGGCAGGCGCTGCGGGAAGGACTGGACGAAAACTACGAAGTACATGAATTGTCTTTCGGCGACCAGGTGCGGGAAGGTGTGGATTTTAATTTTACCGATAAAGTAACCAACCTCTCGGAACTCCTGAAAGGCGTGTACGATCTGTACGGCGGACAAAACCTCGGCGCTGTGGTCGTCGCCTCGGACGGTATTTACAACGAAGGCAGCAACCCTGCATACGTGGATGTGGCAATTGCCGCACCGGTTTATACCGTGGCGCTGGGCGACACAACGCCTAAAAAGGATTTGCTGGTAAAACGGGTGTTTCACAACAAAATCGCCTACTTAGGTGATAAATTCACCATACAAATCGACGTGGCGGCGACCAATTGCGCCGGCCAGCAGACGGTGCTGAATGTGGGGCAAGTGGTAGACAACCAGGTGCGCAATCTGCAAAGTATTCCCGTCAACATCGCGGGGAATGATTTTTTTGTCACGAAAGAAGTCCAGATCGAAGCGGACAAACCTGGCGTGGCGCAATACCTCATTACAGTGGCCGGGCTGCCCGGAGAGGCTTCTACGGTCAACAACCGGAAAGAGATTTTTGTGGACGTGCTGGATGCCCGGCAGAAAATCCTCCTGCTTGCCAATAGTCCGCACCCCGACCTGACGGCCATTAAAACGACCCTCGAAATCAATAAAAACTACCAGGTCAGTATCGCTTACATCAACGACCCGGGGCTGGATGTAGCCAAGGCCGATTTTATCATCCTGCACAACCTGCCGTCGGTGTCCAATGATATTTCCGGCTTGCTGAATACGCTGAATGATAAAAAAATACCGCGCCTCTTCATCGCCGGGTTACAAACAGGTTACACGGCGCTGGGCAAGGCGCAGGGCCTCGTGAATATGCAGAGCGATGGTCGCCAAAGCGACGATGTGCAGGGCAAAGTATCGCCCCGGTTCGCCGCCTTCAGCCTGAATCAGCGTATTGTGGAAGAATTGCCCAAATTCAATCCGGCCACCTCTGCTTTCGGCAATTTCAGTGCGACCCCGCAGGCGCAGGTGTTACTTTACAAACGCATCGGAAAAGTGGATACGGATCAACCCTTGCTCGTTGTAGGGGAAGTTAACGGCATCAAAACGGGGCTTTTCCTCGCGGAAGGGCTTTGGCGCTGGCGTTTGTTCGACTATTTGCAACACCAGAACCATGAAATTTTTGACGAACTGCTCGGAAAAACAGTGCAATACCTGTCTTTGAAAGAAGATAAACGCAAGTTCCGCGTCAATTTGGATAAAACGATACTCAACGAAAACGAGGCGGTTACTTTTGGCGCCGAACTCTACAACGACAATTACGAACTCACCAACGACCCCGACGTGGCGATGAGTATCCGCGACCGCGACGGGAAAGAGTACACCTACACCTTCAATAAAACAGGTAAGGCTTACACCCTGAACGCGGGCATTTTACCAGTGGGAACGTACACCTACAAGGCCACGACCAATTTCAACGGCCAAAGCCTGAGTTACGAGGGACGTTTTAATGTGCAGCCTATTCAACTGGAGTTGTTTGAAACAACCGCGAACCACTCCGTGCTGCGGCAATTGAGCGCAAAATTTGGCGGAGAAACGGTTTTCCCGGCGCAACTGGCAAGTATCGTGGAGAAAATAAAAAACAACCAGACCGTGAAACCGGTCATTTACCAGACAACCAAAACCAATCCGCTCATTAACCTGAAATGGATTTTTGCCCTGCTGGCCTTTATGCTCGCAGCGGAATGGTTCTTGAGAAGGTATTTTGGATCCTACTGATCTGGTGTTTGAGCTTTACGTGCTTTCCGACAGAGGGGTGACTTCACGTTTGGCCTATCAGGAATGCCAAACGTCGAGTACCTCAACCGACAGAAAACAATGCCAAGGGTAAACACCCTCTCTGTCGGAGAGGGGGACGGGGTGAGGAAACACCTCAATTCAGTTCCCTTTTCAAAAACTCCCCCGTCCAGCTCTCTTTCACGTTGGAAACATATTCCGGGGTACCGGCGCAGATAATATTGCCGCCGCGCATACCACCTTCCGGCCCGACGTCAATAATATAATCGGCCATTTTAATGACATCGAGGTTGTGTTCGATCACGATCACTGTATTCCCTTTTTCTACCAGGCGGTTCAACACCGCCAGCAATTGCCGGATGTCTTCAAAATGCAGTCCGGTAGTAGGTTCGTCCAGGATGTAAATCGTGCGTCCGGTATCTTTTTTGGACAGTTCTTCCGCGAGTTTCACACGTTGGGCTTCGCCGCCGGAGAGGGTGGTGGCCTGTTGACCCAGCGTGATATAGCCCAGCCCGACTTCTTGTAAAGTTTTGATTTTCCGAAAAATAGAAGGGATCGGCGCGAAAAACTCCGCCGCTTCATTGATGGTCATATCCAGCACATCGGAGATGGATTTGCCTTTGTACAGGATTTCCAGCGTTTCGCGGTTGTATCGGCGGCCCTGGCAGCGTTCGCAATGCACCTGCACATCGGGCAGAAAATTCATTTCAATGGTGCGCAGTCCGGCGCCTTCGCAGACCTCGCAGCGGCCTCCTTTCACATTAAAGGAAAAACGGCCCGAGTTGTAACCCCTGATTTTGGCTTCCGGCATATCCGCAAACAGTTTGCGCATATCGCCGAATACGTTGGTGTAGGTGGCCGGATTGGAACGCGGCGTGCGGCCGATAGCGCTTTGGTCAATTTCAATTACCTTATCCAGGTGTTCCAGTCCCCGGATTTCCCCGTACGGCAAGGGGCGTTTCAGGCTGTTGTAAAAATGGCTTTGCAGGATGGGGTACAAGGTCTCATTGATGAGTGAAGATTTTCCTGAACCGCTCACCCCTGTCACACAAATAAACGTGCCCAGCGGCAGGCGCAAGGTGACGTTTTTCAGGTTGTGGCCGGTGCAATCTGTCAGTTCGAGCCATTTGCCGTTGCCGCTGCGGCGCTGTTCGGGAACGTCGAGTTGGGTGCGACCGGCGAGGTAATCGGAGGTTTTGGTCGGGTTTTTCAGGAAATCTTCGGGCGTACCGAAGTCGACAATTTGACCGCCGTGTTTACCGGCGCCGGGGCCGAGGTCGATCAGGTAATCTGACTGGAGCATAATATCGCGATCGTGCTCCACTACGAGTACCGTGTTGCCGATGTCGCGCAGGTTTTTGAGCGCCTGAATGAGCCGGACATTGTCGCGCTGGTGCAAACCGATGCTGGGTTCGTCGAGGATGTAAGTAATGCCGGTAAGTTGCGAGCCGATCTGGGTAGCGAGGCGGATGCGCTGGCTTTCGCCGCCGGAAAGCGTGCGCGCCGGGCGATTGAGCGCCAGGTAATCGAGGCCGACCTGCAACAGGAATTTCAGGCGAAAACGGATTTCTTTCAGCACGTCTTTCGCGATGGCCTGCTGGCGCTCACTCATCAGTTGCTCTACATTTCCCAATGCGGCATGAAGTTCCGTCAGATCCATGTCGGCCAGTTCGGCGATGTTGCGCTCCCCGATTTTAAACCACAGGCTTTCTTTGCGCAACCGCGTTCCCTGGCATTCCGGACAGGGCGCTACGGTCATAAAATCCTCGGCCCACTGGCGGATTTTTTCACTGGTGGTATCTCCATACCAGCGTTTGAGCATATTGAGGAGGCCGTCATAAGCGAGGTTGTAACTCCACTCGTCGCCGCCCCAGGTCATGTCTATTTTCAGGTCTTCGTCCCCGCCGTAGAGCAGCGTTTGCATGGCGGCTTCGGGAATGTCTTTGATGGGCGTACTAAATGAAAACTTATGTTTTTTGGCCAGTTCGCGCAATTGTTTGAACATCATGTTCTCGCGTACTTCACCCAGCGGAACAATACCTACTTCGTTGATACTCTTTGTATTATCAGGAATAACCCGCGCCATATCCACTTCGTGGATTTCTCCCAGTCCCTTGCAATGCGGACACATGCCGTAAGGAGAGTTGAAGGAAAAAGTATTGGGCGATGGTTCTTCATACGACAGTCCGCTGTCTTCACACATCAGGTTTTTGGAATAATTGGCTAAGTTGCCGTTATCCAGATCGAGAATTTGCACGATTCCGTCGCCGATGCGCATACCCATCCGAACGCTTTCTGCCAGTCGTTCGCCCCGGTCATCGCCTACTTTCAGCCGGTCTACCACGGTTTCGATGTCGTGGATTTTGTAGCGGTCCACCTGCATTCCCGGCGTGATGTCCACAATTTCGCCGTCGATGCGCACTTTGGCATATCCTTGTTTGCGGATTTGTTCAAAAAGTTCGCGGTAGTGGCCTTTGCGGGAGCGGACGATGGGCGCCAGCAGGGCGATTTTACAATCCGCAAAACGCTCCTGAATGCTCTGGATAATCTGCTCCTCGGTGTATTTCACCATTTTTTTTCCGGTCACGTAGGAGTATGCTTCCCCGGCGCGGGCAAAAAGCAGGCGCAGAAAGTCGTACACTTCGGTAACCGTTCCTACGGTGGACCGGGGATTTCGGCCGGTGGTTTTTTGTTCGATGGAAATCACCGGGCTGAGGCCTGTGATCTGTTCCACGTCGGGCCGTTCCATTTCGCCGATAAACTGGCGGGCGTAACTGCTCAAGGTTTCCATAAAACGCCGCTGCCCTTCCGCATAAATGGTATCGAAAGCCAGGGAACTTTTGCCTGAGCCGCTCACGCCGGTTATCACGACCAATTGATTGCGCGGAATCCGCACATCCACATTTTTCAGGTTGTGCACCCGCGCACCGATGACCTCGATATAGCCGTTGTGCTGAGCAGCAGGTACCGGCTGATCCACGAGCGTATCTGTGGGCTGATGCGCGCCCTGAGTCGATGTTATTGTTTTTGCCTTTGCCATATTTGACCTGAGAACAATCAGAATGGAGTTGAGTTTTGGGAAACCACAAAAGTACTCAGAATCTGTTGGTTAAAAAAATGATTTTAAAACAAATAGTAGCACCAACCCAGTCCGGTGCAGGAACGCCGAACTGGGTTCGGCGTTACACTGTGAAATATAAGATAAAAAACCCATTTTTGCACATTCAAAAAAACTGATATGCAAACCAAACAACTTCTTTTCCGGGCTTGTCTGATCCTTTTGATAAGCCCCCCGCTCATCGCCCAACAGGAAGACCTCCGAAAAGACCAGTCTTTTTTCTTCCAGCAACAGATACTATATCAGCAATGGCTCGATTACAACGGCCTGGGAAAAACGCTGCAGGTCAAAACAGTAGAAGTAGAGCCCCAACAGGTAGCGCTTTACCTTGCGTTACCGTATGAAAATGCCGATTCCGTACAAGCGGCCTGGGCGCAGTTAAAAAAAGATTACCAGGCGCTCCATACCGGCCTGAGTCTTGAACAGGCGCTGTTTTTCAAAATGCAACACCTGATGGAACTCCGGGAAAGCCTGGCAAACATACAGTTGTACGACACCTACGACACCCGCAAAGAGCCCTGTTTTTACCGGGGCATATACGTCAAAGACGGTTTATTCCGGGTAGATTCGAGCGGCTGCAAGTCTAAATCGCTGGATATTTATGTGTCGCCGGCCGACCTGAAATCTGCCAAAAAGCCCAGCAGCGCCGCTTTTCAAAAACAGTACACACAGCAATATGTGTTTGACAAAATACACCAGTACGCCCGGAAACGTTACGAACGCAACGTATGTACCGGCCGGAATCCGAAAGTCAGCGCACCGCATATCGACGGCAATATCATGCGCTTCGAGGTGACGGATTTGTGCAAGGAAGTGCTAAAAGACGCGAAAAACAATGATTTCTGCGCTTTCCTGAACCAGTATGTCAAACCCTGCAACTGGATTCAACGCGAGAAACTCACGTTTACTTTTATCTACCAGGCCAAAGACAATGCTTTCCAACTCAAATGCGAACTGGAAGGCAAGGTAGGTTCGGGTTACTATGACCAGGTCGGGCGCGGCGGCTACCTGGATATGGAAATTGATTTGGATGGCTATCTGACCGACTACGCGACGAAACTTCAGTACGAACTCAAAGATATTTTACGGTGAAAAAATCTGATCTGCTGTCCCTGATCGCATCCGACGACATGCGCCCGGCCCTCGAAGTGGCCGGTGAAAGCGCTGTTTTGATGGAAAACGCTGATTTGCAAAAAGACATGGTGCTGCTGCGCTCGCAATGGGAAAACCTGGAAAAAGAAGAACAATCCGGCACCGTTGCCTGGGATGTGCTGCTGCAAAACCGCAACAAAGTGAAACGCTCACTGCTCGGCTTGCTCGACAGCCTGCCCGATCAACTGCCTGTGACCCGCGACGTAGCGGGCCATGCCCGACCGATGACCCCAAAACCCGGCGTGACGGAGACCCGTTTCAAAAGACAGGTGTTCTTTTTTATGCTGGCTGCCAAATGCTGGATCATTTTCTGGATTCTGTTCCACAAAAGTGTGGGTGGATTTACCAGCGGAGAATCGATGGCGACCATTTCGCTGCTGCTGCCCGCTTTTACAGCATACACAACGGTGATGCTCGGTGATTTTATCAAAAACCGCAACAAACCTGCACTGCCTGCAGCGTTTGCCCCGCGTGTGAGCAGTACGTTGTCCTGGATCACCTGGATCGTGTTTCCCGCTTATGTGCTGGTACTGCACTTTATCATCGGCGAAAAGGCGGCCGGTACGCTGGCCGACGACCCGCAGACCAATTATGAAAGTATGACGGGCTGGCTGGCAGTTGCGGAAAGCGTGTTCGGGATATATGTGGGGCAGATTATTCACGAGATTTTTAAAAGCAATGAATGAGTTGGGCATAACACGGTTTTTTCTGCCTACTTTTTGCCTGTTTATTAAAACCTGTTCACCACCGACACCTTTTATTTCAGAATAAATAATTAACGCGATATGTGTTAACGCCAGGACAATCTCATGCAATTGTATTGCTACGGCAATACAATTGCCCCAAACCTATTCACCTATGAAAAAAATATCCCCGTTTTTAATAAGACTTTACAGCCTTTACCTTGTTCTTTTCTCTTTCAACTTCTCTGTCTTCGCGCGCCCGGCGCCCTACTCCGGCAACCGCACCGAAGCCTTCACGGCCGTCTGCTTTAGCCCGGATATGAAGTCATTTGCAGCCGGTACCGCCGAGGGGAAAGTGCTGAAATGGAGCCTGGAAACGGGTATGATAACCCTTTTAAAAGAAGAGAACATTGTGAACAGCGACATACTGCACATGGCCTTTTCCAATGAAGGACAATGGCTTTGGTGGTTGCGCGGCGGAAAATTGTTCCGCAGCAGTTATCCTGCATTGGATCAGACCGAAACAATGGAAACCGGTGTATCATCCTTCGTTTTTTCCCATACCGGCAAATACCTGGCCATCGGAAAACAGGACGGGAAAATCATTGTACTCGCCCCAGACCAACCGGATTACAAAAAGGACTCCAATCCTGAGAAAGCCGGATCAATAAAAGCCCTGGCCTTCAGCAGAAGTGAAAAACGCATCGCCTCCTCCGGTCTGGATGGCGTCATTGTAGTCCGGGATATCAACACGGCATTTGTGTATAAACGCCCTGGATGAAGGCCGCAAAAACAAGGCTGTTCCAACAGCGCTGGTGTTCAATTTGAATGACCAGTATCTGGTAGCCGGTAGTTTGAGAACATCCAATTGTGGGATGTTTTTAAGGCAAAATCAAAAAAGCAGCGGCCTGGTGCCCGGTATTCACACTTTAAAAATAGGAGATGGTCGTAATTTTTTTTGCGGGCGGGCAAGGGGCATTATTTAATAGACCTGGAATCATTGGAAAAAATAAAAGAAATCCCGGCGCCTAAAAGCAATCTGGTCAGGTCAAACGAGGCGAAATCCATGGACATCAGCGCCGACGGACAGTTCCTGCTCATGGGGTGCTTAGACAACGCTACACGACTCTGGCATGTGCAATACGACGGCGCGCTACTGACATTTGTAGTGGAGCATTACCCTGTTTTTAAATTTACTGTTTTTTCGGCGAGCGGAGATTATATAATAGAAGTATACAGAGAAACTGATGGTTCTGGTCACTTTATACTCCAAAGCGGAACGCTACACAGGTATGGAATATCCAGTAGTACAGGTGTTTCAGCAAATCGAATCCGAAAAACCACAGAGACAAAAGAAGAACAAATCAACCGCGCCGGGAAGGATTACGCGCTGTTTTTTGTCATCGGTGATTACCAGGAATGGGGGAAACTAAAAAACCCGGTTATCGACGGAGAAGCGGTTGCCGGCAGTCTTTCGGACAAATACGGCTTCCAGACAGAGGTAGTTGTCAATCCTACCCGCGACCAGATATATGCGCAATTAGAAAAATACAGGAGCATTACTTTTCCTGATGACGGACAACTGTTTGTCTTCTTTTCCGGGCACGGCGATTTTGTGGAGTCTACCGGTGAAGGTTTTCTGGTTCCAAAAGAAGGGCTGAAAAGTGAAAAAGACCGTTTTCAAAATTCCTATATCCCGCACGCCCGTTTGGAAAAAATGCTGGACGCGATCCCTTGCCGGCATATACTTATCGCGCTAGATGCCTGTTACTCCGGCACGTTCGACCAGGAAATTGCCGAGTTAAAGGGTGAAACGAACTTCAAACGCCCGGGTGCAGGTTCCAAAAACGCGATCGTACAACGGGAACTGGAGGCGCAAAGCCGGATTTATCTGACCTCCGGCGGAAAAGAACGAACGCCCGACGGTGTGGTGCATTCTCCGTTCGCCGAAAAACTGCTCGACGCTTTGGATGGGGAAGGCGGCGACGATGGCATCCTGACGATCAACGAGTTGTACGGTTTTCTGGAAAAAGCCGCACCTAAACCCCGCAAAGGGCGATTCGGCAAACACGACCCGAGCGGTACTTTTTTGTTTATCAAACGAATTAAAGAATAATTCCTCCTTCGTAACGCTAAAATAAATCCTGCCATGAAACGAACCATCATCTTCCTGTTAACCCTAACGGCATTCGCCCTCCAAAGCAGCACGCACAAACCATCCTCCTCTTTCCGCCCCGGCAAAGATTACGCCCTCTTTTTTGCCATCAATGACTACGATCATTGGCAGGATTTGACCCAACCCATCTCCGATGTTGAGTCGATTGCCAAAGACCTGCGCGATCTGTATGCGTTTGAAACAGAGATCATACGCAACCCCGACCGAACCACGATTTTGACTACCATTGAAAAATACCGGGCTAAAACGTACGCCGCAGACGCCCAGTTGCTGATATTCTTTTCAGGTCATGGCGACTTCGATGAGTCCACGAAACAGGGCTTTTTTATACCAAAAGGGGGCCGTAAAGTGGTAGAGTTTGGCGATTCATACCTCGAATATCAATTCTTGAAACAACGCATCGCATCGCTGCCTTGCAACCACATCATACTGGCCTTAGATGCTTGCTACTCCGGTACCGCCAACGAGAGTATTGCCATGCGCGGCGCACCGGGCAGCCGCCCCGGCACGAATGCGGAAGCACAGCGACAACAATATATTTCCAGCAGCCTTCAGTATAAAAGCCGCTTCATGCTCACCTCCGGCGCGAAAGTGCGCACGCCGGACAAGTCGGCTTTTGTTGCCAAATTTCTGGAAGTATTGCGTGGGCAGGGCGGCGCCGACGGCCTGGTGAATTCCTCGGAATTATTCGGAAACCTGACCACTGCCATGCCGAAACCGGTCATCAGCACCTTCGGCGACCATGAGCCGGGCGCAGAATTTCTGTTTATCGGCAAAAACATACCGGCCGGCACGGCCATTGTGCCCGACAAACGGACTCAATCCGGGACTACCACTTCTCCGGGCGGAACAAACGAGGTCTCATCTGATGGTTTTGTGCTGGTAAAAGGCGGCGCCTTTACGATGGGCTGTACAAAGGAGCAGCAGGACTGTGGGAAAGACGAAAAACCCGTACACCAGGTAACGCTGAATGATTTTTATATCAGTCCGTACGAAGTGACGCTCCGACAATGGAAACAGGTAATGGGCAGTAAGCCCTCTCGCAATGATGGTAAAAAGCAGGGTAAACCAATATCCAAGGCGACGGGCGAGAAGGTCCCTTCCGACGCTTCCACAGCGAAGCGCGACAACCGCTCCGAAGTTTCCGAGCCTGAGGAAGATTGTGACGACTGTCCTGTGGAATACGTGAGTTGGAATCAGGCACAGGACTTTCTTCAAAAAATCAATGAGCAAAACCCAGGCCTGAACTATCGTCTCCCCACGGAAGCCGAATGGGAGTATGCTGCCCGGGGCGGCAATCAAAGCAAAGGCTACCAGTACGCCGGGGGTAACGAAATCTCCGTATTAGCCTGGTATTCCGGTAATGCGGGAGGTAAAATGAGACCGGTCGGCAAAAAGCAACCCAATGAATTGGGATTGTATGATATGAGTGGCAATATTCAGGAGTTATGCAGCGATTTATATGGCGAGGATTATTACAAAAAAAGCCCTGCTTCAAATCCTCCGGGGCCTGCTTCAAATCCTGTCAATTACTACGTCATACGCGGTGGGGCCTGGTCCCATGGCCCGGAATCCTGTCGCACAGCGAATCGAAGTTTCCATTCAGGAGGCGTCGGATATGGAGCGACCGGGTTTCGCCTGGCCCGCTCGAAGTAGCGCCGAACCTGTTCGGCTTTACGTACCGGCTGCTTTAGCTGCCGGATACCAAAATATGTAACATTTGTTCGTTTTTCCACGCAGGTGCTACAACAAATCGAAAAAGCGCATGAAAAAAACGATCCGATACCTTTTGTTCTTGTGCCTTACTGCCTTTATCAGCAGCAACAGCCCGTCTCCCGCCGCCGCTTTCCGCCCAGGCAAGGACCGCGCCGTCTTTTTCGCCGTCACCACCTACCAGAATGGCAAACTCAGCAACCTGCAAAACCCGGTCAAAAACGCCCACGATATTGCCGCCATCCTGAAAAGCCGTTTCGGTTTCGAGACCGAAATCCTGGAAAATCCCACGCAAGAGCAGATTATCAGAAAACTAAACGATCTGACCCGGCTGTACGCCCGCAACGAAGACGGCAAACACCCTTCCGACGGACAACTGTTCCTGTTTTTCAGCGGACATGGCATGTCGGAAGACGAAAACGGCTACTTCCTGCCCGCAGATGCCGACCCGGCTGCGCCCTGGCAAAAAGGTATCGCCTACGAAATCTGGCGACCCAAGATCAACAACATCAACTGCCGCCATATCCTCGTGACGCTCGACGCCTGTTACAGCGTGCGTTTCGACCCCGACTGGAAAAACAAACCCGATGGGCAGTTCAGACGCCCCGGCGAAATGACCGACAGCCAACGCGCCTTAGCCAACTACGAAACCTACAAGGCCCGGGTGTTTTTTACCTCCGACAACAAGGAAGACCAGACGCCCGACCGTTCCAATTTTGCCAAAAAAATACTGGAAGGTCTGCGCTCCGCCAATGCCACCGACGGTTTTCTGACCAGCAAACAACTCTTCGCCAATTTCGTGGAAGGCGCCACACCTACGCCGCGCGCAGGCACTTTCGGCGACGATGAACCGAGTTCGGCTTTTCTGTTTTACGACCTGACCGGAGCGCCAAAAACCACACCCGTCGTTCCTGCTGTCGTGAATACCGAAGCCGACGACCGCGCTTTTGAAAAGGCCCAAAAGCGAAATACGCTGGAGTCGTATCAGGATTATCTGGACGTGTTCCCGGAAGGGAGACATGCGGGGGCTTGTAATACCGCGATGGCGGCATTGAAGCCGCAGTCCAATACTGCCCCGCCGGAAACGAATACAGGTAATAAGGATACCGCTGTAATGCCTGCTGATGGTTTTGTGCTGGTAAAAGGCGGGACTTTCACGATGGGCTGCACCAGCGAGCAAAAAGACTGCGGAGACGACGAAAAACCTGCCCACCAGGTTACGCTGAGTGATTTTTATATCAGTCCCTACGAAGTGACGCAACTAGAATGGAAACAGGTGATGGGTAACAACCCTTCCACGGCTTCAAAAGATTGCGACAAATGCCCGGTGGAAACGGTTAGTTGGGACGATGTACAGGGTTTTATTCAAAAACTCAATGCGCAAAGTCCGGGGCGGAATTACCGCCTGCCTACCGAAGCGGAGTGGGAATATGCCGCACGGTGTGGTAAGAAAATCAAGAATTATCTATATGCCGGCAGCAATGATATTGGCATGGTGGCTTGGAATACCAACAATTCTGGCAATAAAACGCAACCCGTCGGCAAACGTAAACCCAATGAACTGGGGTTGTATGATATGAGTGGTAATGTATGGGAATGGTGTAGCGACTGGAAAGGTATCTATCCTTCTGAAAATCAAACCAATCCAGCCGGCCCGCCATCCGGCTCCAGCCGCGTGGTGCGTGGCGGGTCGTGGGCGGCTTCGCGCAATATTGTCAAGTGAGGTTTCGCGATGGCAACCCACCTGGTCATCGCAACTACGGCATAGGCTTTCGCCTTGCCAGGACGAAGTAGGACAAAGTAACCCTTTGATTCTTTTACCTTTTGAATCTGTTGTGCCAAAGACCTGGTACTTGAGAATTCCGCCGGAGCCTGTCAGGTAAGTTCAGGCCGGGCACTAATTTTGACAACTTTTTTGAAAGTTGTCAAAATTTCACGTTGCTTTTGGTGATGATTAGTCGGTTCGAAAAGGCGATTTCCTGCTATCAATGCAATTCACTCCGTTTATCTGGCTGCGAAATGACGCCATGCCCCATTGTCATGTTGCCGGATTCCGTCCACTCTACAAGGGAAAATCAAGTTGAAACGCGCCCGTAACACGGACGGATTCCGTCAGCATGATAAAAATAGCGCACACCGTAGCATACACCGCAGATCACACGGACTTTCCATCAGGCAAAACAGAACCCACTCCAAAAAACGCTCGAATGCTCCCAACTTCCCGAAAGTTTAAAACTTTCGGGAAGTTACGCCCGGAATCCCGGTAGCGGTAAGAAAGGACGTTTGCTTGAGCACAGGGTTCGGCGTTACTGCTTGCGGACTTCCATCGATCTCAGCACCTGGCCTTTCTGGTTTTCCATCACGATGATGTATGATCCAGTGGGCTGGCCGGCCAGCGAATACACCTGGCTGGGTTCTGCCTCCATACGGCTTACCTGGCGGCCATCGAGGCTGAAAATGCGGATAGCCGAAACCAGGTCTGCATTTTCGAGGGTGAAGGATTCCACCGTTGGGTTGGGGAACAGTTTAATGCGGGCGGCAGCGGCTTCTTCTTCCGTTCCGACTACCTCCGTGGAAACCGTGTAAACAGTCACAATAGAATCGGCAGGGTTGCTTTCGTCAAAAAACTTGAGGCGCACTACCGTAGTAGCCGAAATAACGTCTGGCAGGAGCAGATGAACACTGATATTACCTGTTGCACTTGGCTCCAGTGGGAACGTTTTTGCCGAAGCGGACGGGCCATAGCAGTACAGCGGATCGCAGACGTATGTTTCGCAGTCAGCGCTCAGGTTGAGAATGGTGCGCTCCCAGCGAATATTTTTGGCTGTAGTAGTAAGGTTATAAATTGTATTTTCGGCCTTGGGATCATCCGCATCAGAACCGTAGGTTGCCTGCGGATTGAGTGGTGCAATGGAAAAAACGGCCTGACCAAAGAGTTGTGCGCAGCACAGGAAGGCGATAAGTGTAAACAAATTTTTCATCATGAATTTGTCTGTGATTAGCAGGTTGAGTAATTTTAAACAAAGATAGGTTGGAAGCCCAAATCCCCTATCTATTTTTGTAGAGGCTAAGCCCATTTGGAAAATTTTAGCAAAGATAACCATGAAAAAGTACCCGGTGTTTGCCTTTTGGCTGGTAATTGTGCTGCGTTTGTCCGCACAATTACCTTCAGGTGCAGTGGCGCCGGATTTTACAGCAACGGATATCAACGGCCAGAGCTGGCATTTGTATGATATTCTGGCGTCCGGCAAAATTGTGGTGCTGGAAATCAGCGCTACCTGGTGCCCGCCCTGTTGGGCCTACCACAACAGCGGCGCCATGCAGGAATTATACGCTGCACATGGCCCGGCGGGCGACAACACCCTGCAAGTGCTATACGTAGAAGGCGACCCGGATACAAATGTAGATTGCCTGAACGGACTCCCGGGTTGCAATGACTATTCTCCGGGCAGTTATGTAAACGGTGTTACCTATCCCATTTTCGACAATGCCGCCATTGCCGATTCCTTCCAGGTCAGTTACCTCCCTGCGGTGCTGATTATTTGCCCGAATAAAAAAACCTATGTGGTAAATCCTGTAAGCGCGGATGCGCTCTGGGAAGAAGCGCAAAAATGCCCGGTGGCTTATGGAACCAACAATGCCGGTATTTTTCAATATACGCCGGGGTCTGCACTCCGGGAAATATGCGGAGCGCTTCCCATGACGCCGTCTTTCAATTTGGTAAACCTCGGCTCCGCGCCCCTGCAATCTGCTACCATCGAATTGAAGTGGGACAATAATACCATTCAAACCCTGGAATGGTATGGCAACTTGCCGGTATATGGCGAAGCGCCGATTGTTTTGGATAGTTGGCCTGTAAACAGTCCCGGAATGCTCAAAACAATCATCAGTACGGTGAACGATGGCGGGGATGACGATTTTTCCAACAACGTAAAAATAGATCATTTCTCCGTTGCGCCGGATTTTAACAGCCAGCAGGTTATCCTGAAAATTCGCACCGATGACTATGCTATTGAAACCTATTGGGAACTCCGCGACGATATGGGGAATGTGCTGGATCACGGTGGCAATGAAAATGTAGGCCCCAATGGCGGGAATGTAGCGTATGAACTCACACCCGGGCTAGGCACTTACCCCAATAACGCGCTTATCAAGGATACGCTTTCGCTGCCCGAACCGGGTTGTTATTCCCTTCACTTCGTGGATGCTTACGGCGACGGGATGTGCTGCAACTTTGGGAGCGGATACTACAAACTGTATAATATCGACAACCCGGTGATTCCCATCATGTCCGGCGACGAATTTGGCGCGTACGACGACCGGGGGTTCGGGGCGCTTGCTACTTCCGCCGTATCGGATAACCACCAGGCGTATAACCTGAAATTGTACCCCAATCCCGTCGGCAATCAACTGTTTGTGGAATGGGAAATTGCCGGGCATGCGCAGACCCGCTGTGCTGTTTTTAATGCTTTGGGCCAAATGGTGTATTCTTTTGACCCGGAAACTACATACGCAGGCATCCATACGGCCATACTATCCGTTAAAGGCTGGCCGGAAGGCATCTACTGGATACATATTCAAATAGGGGAATCAAGTGTGGTACGGAAATTCAGCGTGCAACGGTGATGAAGGGTGATAAACGGGTATCTTTTGTAGCGACTCTTGCCGGATGTTCAAATTGATGATTTTGTTGCGAAGTGCCTCTTGCATCAAAATCAAGCATCTCAGTTGGCTTTAGGCAAATCCGGTGAGTCAGTACACTTCAGGCCCTAAACACTTCTCCCGATTCGCCCAAAAATGGGAAAAGTCACCGTTTTTAGACTGTTTTCGGGCCAGGTAGCCCGCAATGCTGCAATAAATGATTCAGTTATGGGAGAAAATCCTTGTTCGCGGGTAAAATGCTGCACCGCCGACCAGGTTTGGAGAAAACCCAGCAGTTGGTCGAAACGCCATTCATAGCACATGGCAGTTTCCTGAAAATCGATCTCCGGGAATGGGAAAGGAATCGTCGTATAGGCCGTTTCAATAAGGTGGCGCTCTGCATCCCAGTATTTTCCCAACACATCGCTGTATAGATGTTGCACCACGGCATCCGTTTCCACATCAATTTCAAGCAGATTGTACCCGATCAAAGCCAGAATGCCGCCGGGTTTTAACACACGCCGAACTTCCGGGTAAAATTTTTCAAGATCAAACCAGTGCGCCGCCTGGCCGACGATCACCAGGTCGAAAATACCCGGTGGAAACACCGCAGCCTCCGCAGCGGCTACCTGGTAGCGGATATTGGGTTTTTGAATCGCGTTTTTCAACTGGTTCTCGCTGATGTCCGTAGCCTCTACCTGCCGGAAATGTTCGGACAGCGCGGCGGCGATCTGGCCGTTGCCGGTCGCGCAATCCCAGGCGCAGTCAAACGCGCTGCACAATTGGCAGATTTCCTCCAATAGTTCAGGCGGGTAGCCGGGTCTGAAACGGGCGTACTCGTTGGATTGGGCGGAGAAGTTATCTTTCATACTTAGCCGTTTCGCAGTTCCATCTCCAATTTTTCCAAATCCCTCACCAGCAACCTCGACCGATTAAATGTCAGCAGTTTTTTATAGCGCAGGTCGTTCAATGTGGTCGTTACGGTTTGCCGGCTGGTAGCGGTCAGGTTGGCTATTTCCTGGTGGGTGAGAAATTGCCGCACCACCCATTCGTACCCTACCCGCTGTCCTTTACTTTTTACCAGGCCCAGCAAAAACTCCACGATGCGGCTGCGGCTGTCGCGAAAAATGAGAGATTCCAGGCGGCGCTCCATTTCCAGTTGCCGGGTACCGAACATTTTCATAAAAAACAGGTGTAGTTCGTTGCGTTCGCGCATCAGTCCGCGCAATTCATCTAAGGAAACGATACATACCCTCGTGTCTTCCAATGCAGTGGCAAAATCATGGCGTACCTGTTCGCCCAGCAATGCCAGTTCGCCGAACACTTCGCCCCTGCCGAGAATAGTCTTGGTAATTTCTTTTCCTTCCTCATTCATCACGGAAATTTTGATACGGCCTTCATCAATAAAAAAGATGCGGTCAGATAATTCGGTGGGCACGTAAACAGGTTCCCCTTTTTTGTAGGTTTTATGCAGGTGCTTTGCCATCAATGCTTCGTCGCCTAATTTAAGCGGACAAAGTAGATGGGTAACGTCGATGTTTTCGAGGTGCCAGAGCGCTTGCATTTTTTAGAGGTGAGAAGTGAGAAGTGAGAGGGTGAGAGAAGCGAGATGTGCTTTGGGCCAGTACCGTTGTTTGACAAAAAGATAGAGGAAACAGATTACAAGAACAAACAAACCAAGCGGTTTTTTCGGCGGGGGGCCTAAATTCCCCGGCGCGCGGGGGGGGGGACCCCCCTCTCCCCCCCCTCCACTAGCCCGCCGGTTTTGAAAATATTAAATATTTAAAAACACCCGATTAAATGTCCTACCCATGCCAAGAGCATTTCCCCCTGATAACTAATAACCGATAACTAATAATCACCCTATTCGTCCATTTTCAAATCAAAACGCCGCAAAAACTCCTCCACCATCGGGTTCGACTCTTTCAGGCGTTCGAGTTTTTCTTTGGAAGTCAGGGCGCGTTGAGGACGCGCGACCAGCTGTTCCTGCGCTTTCGTTTCATCGATGGCCAGCTCGATTTTCAGGGACATGTCGTGCAGGCGGCGGCGCAGGGTATCGAGCAGACGCAGGGTTTCGCCCTGCACGTGATTGCGGTCGGTAATACTTTTAACCGTAACCAGCAAAATATGCCCGTTGAGTTGCAGCTCAGCGCCGGTGAGCGCCATCCGCAAAAGATTGGATTCGATTGAATTGGCGTAAGCAGCCCACTCCGTTTGAATATTTTCGAGAGAAAGACGGCTTTGGAGGCTGGCTTTGTGGGCTTCTTCCACTTCTACAGCCTGGTCGTACGCGTCGAGGCGAAGGGGGATACTTTCCGCTTTTTTGACGCCCTGCCGGATACCGGAAGCCAGGGCAATCATTTCGTCGCGATCCAGCGGCATGGCATTTCCGTTGCCTGTTTTGGGCGGAGGTGGCGTGGGAATAGCCGTTGGCGTGGCGTTGGAGGCGTTTGTAACTGCTTGTACGCGGTCTTTCGTCAGGTCAGTCGTTTTTTTTTCCTGTACGGCGGCAGGTACGGCGCGGTGAATATAGCACATTTTCAGCAGGGCCATTTCAACGTGCAGCCGTTTGTGGCGGGCCATCTTGAAGTTAATATCGCAGTCGTTGCAGAGGTTCAGTGCTGTCAACAGGAAAGTAGCGGGCGTGAGCGTTGCCTGTTTCCGGTAGCGTTCGCGGAGCGATTCGCCCACTTCAAGCAAGGCCAAAGTGGAAGCGTCTTTACAAACGAGGATGTTGCGCAGGTGTTCCGCCAGACCGCTTATAAAAATATCCGGCTCAAAGCCTTTGCGTAAAATCTGATCGAATAAATTCAGAATCACCGCAGCATCTTCAGCCAGTAAAGCGTCCGTTATTTGAAAATAATAGTCGTAATCGAGGACGTTCAGGTTTTCGATCACATCGCTGTACCGGATTTTTTTACCCGAAAAACTGGTAATGCGGTCGAAAATAGACAAGGCATCGCGCAAGGCGCCGTCCGCCTTTGTCCGATGATGTGCAGGGCATCCTCTTCGGCCTCGATGCCTTCTTTCTCACAAATTCCCTTCAAATGCAGGGCCATATCCGCTACCGTAATGCGCCGGAAATCAAAAATCTGGCAGCGGGAAAGGATGGTCGGAATGATTTTATGCTTTTCCGTCGTGGCCAGGATAAAAATGGCATAAGGCGGCGGTTCTTCCAGTGTTTTCAAAAAAGCATTGAACGCCTGGTTGGAGAGCATGTGCACCTCGTCGATGATAAACACCTTGTAACGGCCTTGCTGCGGCTGAAAACGCACTTGTTCCGTGAGCGCCCGGATATGCTCGACCGAATTATTGGAAGCAGCGTCCAGTTCAATGATATTGAAAGAGGCATTTTCGTTGAAAGATTTGCAGGAAGCGCAGGTATCGCAGGCTTCGTAGTCTTTCGTGCGGTTTTCGCAGTTGAGTATCTTGGCTAAAATACGCGCACAGGTCGTTTTACCCACCCCGCGCGGACCGGTAAAGAGGAAGGCATGGGCGACATGGTCGGTAGCCAATGCGTTTTTGAGGGTGCCTGCAACGTGTTGTTGCCCCACAACGTCTTGAAAGCGCTGTGGACGATACTTCCGGGCCGAAACAATAAAGTTGCTCATCTACTGACAAAAGTACATCAAATCACAGGAGAATGGCAAAGTTTGCGGCCCGGAAGTTATCCACAGCATCAAATCAGTTTTAACGCGCGATGCTGAGTCGCAGCGCGCCCGTTCGCCCGCCGTCTGTCAGCCGCAATATATAGATGCCCTGCGGCAAATCCTGTACGTCAATCAGCGTTTGGAATGCCCCGTTGCCCGGCGTAAAGTCCATCCGGCGCAAGGAACGGCCGGTCAGGTCAAATACTTCTCCGCGCAGCGCAGCAGGCGCTTGTTGCATGTTCAATTGGAACAAACCGGTTCCGGGATTGGGCGAAACGCTCAGGCCCCAGACGGATGCAAGGTCGATGGTTTGTACGCTGTTCAGGAAAAATTCGATCGAGTCGGCGCAGCCTTTGATGTCTCTGGCGAAGACCGTGTAGTTTCCATCGGTCAAACCCGGAAATACCGGCGATGCCTGCCAGTTAGCGCCGTCGAGGCTGTACTCGAAACTGAAAGTACCACCTGTTGCACTAACCAAAATCGTGTCACCCTGGTTAGAAGCGCTTACTGATATTGGCTCCGGCTCCGTCACGGTAGCGCCTGCGATAGTTGAAAACCCGCCCGCATCGGTGATAGTGATGCTGTATTCGCCCGGTGGCAGATCGCTGAAAGCTGCCAGCAGGGAGCAGTTGTCGGTGCTGCCCGCGTAATTGCCAAGTGCCGGCGTGATGACAGCGCTCAGCGGCGCAATACCGCCATCCACACAAATGCCAATGATACCGTCGCTGTCGCCGTTGCAGGAAACCGGGTTTGCTGCCACTAAAGTCAGGGCTATTGTGTTGCCCAATGCGGTGGCTTCCGCGCTTGCGGTACAACCATTTGCATCCGTTACCACAAATATGTATTCGCCTCCCGCCAGATCAACAAAGGCAAAAGAATCCGACGCTATCCCATTGATAGTCAGGAAATAAGGTGGCATTCCGCCGGAAGAAACAACACCAATATCGTTGATATTTACTGTTGCAGATACCAGCAACTGGCTGGGTTCATTCAGCACCACTTCATTGGTCGTTGTCGTCAGACCACCCGCATCGCGTACGGTGACCGTGTAAGAGCCTGCCTCAAGTCCTGTAAATACAGGAGATGCTTGAAAATCAATGCCATTCAGGCTGTATGCAAAAGGCGGCTGGTTTCCTGATGCATTTGCAGTAATACTTCCGTCATTACCTCCAAAGCAGGAAATTTGGGTGTTCGCTTCGAGCAAAGCCAACAGGCTGTTATTGGCCACGATCACCTGTGCTGTTGCGGTGCAGTTATTGGCGTCGCGAACGATCAGGGTATAGATTCCATCTTCAATCTGCTCAAAAACATTGCCCGACTGGATATTCTGCCCGTCCAGGCTGTATTCCAGGGCGCCGGTTCCTCCGGTGGCCGTTACGGTAATGCTGTTGCCGCTGACGGTTGTACTGATTTCGATAGGGCTCGGATTTCCAATGGCGAAGTTTCCCGCAGTAACAGTGAAACCGAATTGCCCGGTGACTACGACCGAATAACTGCCCGCCGAAAGGCCGCTGAACAGGTTGGAACTTTGTGGTTCGGCGCCGTTCAGGCTATACGAATAGACGCCGTCTAAGCCGGATGCTTCCACACTGATCACAGCATCGGAGCCATTATGACAGGAAACCGGTTGCGCCAGCGCCACATTGGCGCTGAGGTTGTTTTGAATCACCTGAATACTGAAAACATTTTGGTGGAGCCACGCGGCATTGCTTTGATCCAGTACATCAAAATAAAAATTGTCCGACAGGTTTTCATTACCTTGATGACTGTAAACCAACAAGTTGGCATCAATATCCGCTTGGGTAAACGTACCGCCTGTTCCAAGGGTAACGCCATTCAGCAGCAGCGAACCATGCTGCGGGAGTTGCAACAAGGTGTACAACAATTGCCCGGTTGTGCCACTGGCTAAGGTTTGCAGGTACGTATTTGTCACACCTGCACTGCCTCCCATCGGAACAGGCAGGGTATTGTTGTGTACAAATGCGCCGACGGGAATTTCCTGTAAAAAACAAAAACGAAGGCTCCAGCTGTCCAGCGAACCACCGTCGTCCGAACCGTCATTATCTCTAAGAGCCAGTCGCCATTGGCCCGTAGCGCCTTGTCCGTACACCACTGACAGGGGTTGTATGGGCTGGAAAAGGCCGGACAATGCCGGATTCGAGTTGTTGCACTGACTTTCCAGTGCAGCGGCGCTGAGTGCGGCCTGATCGCTGAAACTCAGGTTGAGGTTGTTGTTCCCGCAGCCGAAATTGGTAGCAGGGATACCCGGACGGTCAAATAACTGGATATCCTGCCCCCAGGGCGTCATGATTGTTGCGCTGAGGTCGCCCACCCAGGAGTGCGTTGCTTCCATATTCACCTGCACACTGCTGATAACTGCTACCACAGGCACATCCAGAACAGACAGAGCTGTATTGATGCTGGCATTATCTACTACTAAAGGCACATCGGTGCTGATAAATACCTGGTCGCATTGCTGATTTTGAACCTGGAAAGAAAATATTTCCGAAAAAGCCGCATCGCCGCAGGGATTGGAAGCGCGGACACGCCAGTAATACACAGCGCCCGCTTGTAAGTTGGAAACTGTTGCCGAGGCTCCCGCTTGTGTTTGGTTGTATGCAAAGTTGCTGAAAGCAGGGCTTTGGGATACCTGAACCGTATAGGCAGTCGCAAAATTGACTTCCCCCCAGTAAAGCGTTGTGGAAGTACTTTGCCCAGAACTGCCGTCTGCCGGAGCAATGGGATCACTTATGGCAGGAATACCGGGAAAAATGATTAGCGCAACGGTATCCGATTGTTGGATGCTGCCTGATTCGCCCTTGATAATCAGCGAATACGTACCTGTTGTCAGCGGGCTGACGTTGGTAATACGCACCGTTGCCGTACCCATTGTTGCAATCGGATTGGGACTGATTTCTACCAACGCGCCAAAAGGAGCGCCGCTTGCCGATAACTCAACCGGGCCGTCAAAGCCTGCAATAACATTTGTTTCAATCGAAAAAGTACTGGTATCGCCCGCGCAAATAGTGAGCGCATTGATGCTGTTTTCGAGCGTAAATGACGGAACAGGCTGTGGCTGAATGCGGAAATTTTGATTGGAAATATCAAAAAATACATTGCCGATCGCTTCTACCTTTACCCGGCAGGTGTTGGAAACCAGATCGGGCGTCAGGATCATAGCGAAGCCGGTGTTGGGTACGCTGTCAGCCAGAACAATGGGATAATTATAACCGCCGTCTGTGGAAAGCAGAATGCGGACGAGGTTGCAATTCACCGGAGCGACATTCGAGTTGGCGACATCCCAGGTGATTGTTTTAGAGTCGCCGATATACCAGATCACGTTGGTATTGGGTTCGGTCACCAAAAAAGGCCCGGCATTGCCGGTTACCGTAAGGAGCACGTCATCTTCACTCGTGCAGCCGCCGAGTGCGTTGTTATCGCGCACAGTAACCCTGAAATTCATGGTTCGGGCTGCACCTGGCAGTTTTTCCCAGGTTGGATTGGCATTGTTTACAATATCCTGTAACCGGGGGAAATAGCGGGTTGGAGATATACTCGGATCAAAAGACCGGAACATCGGACCGGTGGTGTTGGAAGCGTTGGGCGGCATGGTAGCAGCCTGCGGGTCCATTTGTTCCCAGCTATACGTCAGGACATCCGCGTTGGCGTCGTTGGCCACAGCCGTCAGGGCAAAAGGGGTAGACCTGGGTATAGTGTAGTTGGCGCCTCCGTCGACGTTCGGCAAATTATTTCCGGTATTAGTTTTTAACGGGCAGGTATTTCCATCGCCGGAAGTAATAAACTGGCCGATTTCCTGCAAACTGATGGCATGGAAATAATCGTCGCTGTTGTTTTGCACATTCGGTGCGCAGATACCCGCATAACCCATGATGGTGGAAGCGCTGCCAGGTTCCATGGAAGCTTCGTCGGCTCTGCTGCAGTTGTTGTTCTGGGTATGGTTGGCGCTGAATTGGTGTCCCATTTCATGCGCCACATAGTCGATATCGAAACCATCGCCGATGGGCGTGTCGCTGCCTGTTACGCCCCGCGCTTTGCCATTGGTACAAACAACTCCGAGGCCGGCAATACCGCCGCCGCCGGTGCTGAATACGTGTCCGATGTCATAATTGGCAGCGCCGATCCGGTTGTTGCAGGTGGTCACATTCTGGCCAAGCATGGTTCCGCCGCTACTATTGGAATAAGGATCGGATTCGGTACTTAGAAAAATCAAGGTGTCGTTTTTCGCGACAAGTTGCATCGTGATCGCCAGGTCGTTTTCATACAAGCCGTTTACCCGGTTCATGGAAGTATTCATGGCTGCCAGAACCAGCGGTTTGGTGTCGCCGTGGAAAGCGGCATACTCGCGTGTACAGGCAAGTGCCAACCGATACTGCCGCCGTTGGCAGTCGCTCTGAAATTCCGCCGCCGGACTATTTGCAGGGTTGTTATTTTCCAGTATTTCAACATCATCGGAGGCTGCGCGTTCTACGCCGCAACTGAAATGCGCCGCTTCTCCTTTGCGTTGCAGGTCTTTTTTGAAATATGAGATGTAGTATTCCCGGTTACCCTGGGCATAAGGATCTATAAAAATAGAGCCGTATTGTTTGGATCGAACCATGGCATGAAAACCCCAGGGCGTCAGGTCGCATTTAAGTGTGGCCGACGGGTTGTCAATGCCCCTGCCGGAATAACAACGGATTTGCGGGTAGCGCGCCTGTAATTCCGGGGCCATAACGGGCGTTTCATACAAGTGGAAACGCGCGCTGCCGCCATCGGGCATAGGCAAGGTGATAACGATACCTTCCACAGGGTGATCCGGTACATTTGCCAGCAGCGCCTGAAGCGCAGGGACATCAAGATGCAGCGTACGATACGCTTGTGGAATAGTATAACGTTTGCCGGAAATTGTTTCGCCGCGCCCGGACACATCCGTCCACAGCGACTGGGCATGGAGCAGGCCGCCGCAGCACAGCACACACAGTAATAAGGTCAGTCTTTTTGACATGAAATACAGAAAAGTTGAATTGGTTGAGTAGTTATCCGTTATTAGTTATTGGTTATCAGTGTTCGTAACTAAGTATTTACAAACAATTTAAGCAAAACTAATTTTGCACGCCTACTTACTATTGTGAAATTGGTTTTCACAAGGGAGTACGAAAATAACCTATTCCCCTACTGTAAATGTTGAGAATGTCCGTTTTTGACAAATAGCGGGCAGAATGTTGAGGTTGTTGAGGGTTGAGCATGTTGAGGTTGAGGGAGGTGAGGGGTTTAAAGAGCAGCTCGTTCATAGAGTGGCCTCAACAATCTCAACCTTCAACAACCTCAACATTTTCAACCCTCAAAACCTCAACATATTTTAACAAAGCCCCACCAGATCCCGCACTTCCAGCAATGTCTGCTGTGCCCGTTGGCGTATGACCGCGCTGCTCTCCCGGATTTGTGATTGAATAGCTGCTTTATTGGCATTCAATTCGGCAAGTCGCTCCCGAAACGGCTGGATGAGCGCCGTCAAAGTATCGGCAGTAGCCTCTTTCAGTGCGCTGTATTTCAGTGCGCCCGCATTATAGTCGGCCATCAGGCTGTCGTGGGCGTCCATGTTGCCGCAGGCGCGCAACAACTCGAAGAGGTTTTTTACGCCTGCGCTCATTTCTCCGGCGGCCGTTTCTCCGGTATCGGTGACGGCAGATTTGATTTGTTTGCGGATGCGATCTTCTTCGGCAAACAGGTTGATATAGTGTTTTTCACCGAGGCTTTTGCTCATTTTCCGGTTGGGATCAGCCGGAGAAAGGATTTTAGGCGTTTCGGTAAACAGCGGCTCCGGATGTACGAAATACTCTTTTCCAAACTGGTGGTTGAAGCGCTGCGCAATGTTGCGCGACAATTCGAGGTGTTGTTCCTGGTCTTTACCCACCGGCACATAATCTGCGCGGTAAATCAGGATGTCGGCAGCCTGTAGCACCGGGTAAGCAAAAAGTCCGAGGCTGACGAACGCTTCCTTGTCCGTTTCCCGCAGCAGGTCGCCTTTATCCTTAAACTGGGTCATGCGCGACAACTCGCCGAAAGAAGTGGTACATCCCAGAATCCAGCACAGTTCGACATGCTCCGGCACCAGGCCCTGAATAAACAGGTTTTCCGGCTGAATGCCGCAGGCAAGCAGTTGAAACACCATTTTCCAGGTATTTTCCCGCAATTGTGCCGCGTCGTATGGCATCGTCATGGAGTGGTAATCGACCACCCCATAGGTGCAGTGATACGTTTCCTGCAGGCGCACCCAGTTTTGCACCGCGCCAAAGTAGTTGCCGATATGTAGGTCGCCGGTAGGCTGGATGCAGGAGAGGACATTCTTCATGAAAATAATTTTTTTCGTGTTTGGTGTTTGGTTTTTCGTGTTTGGCGCTGTTTTAGTGTTTGTGTCGTGTTTAGCGCCTTTGGCAACTGTGCGTAGTTTAGGAAATGCCCACACCGTTTTGCTTAAAAATAATCTACTGTTGCCAAAGACGAAGCACCCCTAAACACACCAAACCGCCAAAGCGAAGCACCCCAAACACTAAACACCAAAACCAAACACGTTTTATACACTTGCTATAACCGAAATTTCAATATTCACGTACTTGGGCAGTGCAGTAACCTGTACCAGTTCTCTTGCCGGTGCGAATTCCGGCTGGAAATACTCCCCATAAACAGCATTGATGCGCCCAAAAAGTTCCATGTCTTTGACAAAAACGGTGGCTTTCAGCACTTTTTGCAGACTGCTGCCGCCCGCTTCCAGGATAGCCTGCAGGTTTTGCAGCACCTGGTGGGTTTCCGCTTCGATATTGTCGAGCACCAGATTTCCGCTGGATGGGTCGATCGCAATTTGTCCAGACACAAATAACAATCCGTTGAATGCGACGGCCTGGTTATAAGGTCCGATAGGCAGTGGCGCCTGGGGGGTATTGACGAGTTGTTTCATTTACCTTGATTCAAATAATCATGAAGATGGACAGGATTGATTTTTATGATTCTCAAGGGATTATTCGCGTTTTTTTTGGCAAAAGCATTTGATACGAAGCGGTTATCAAACTCAGATTCATACAAATAGAAAAAGCCCCATAGCACCCTGACACGCAGGATTGGAGCCTCCTCAAAAAAAACCGGCATCAAAAAAACTACGCTTCAGCCGAAGGGTTGCTTTTGCCCGGTATCAATACCTGACCGCGGTAATACAGGTCACCTTCAAAAGTGTAAGCATGGTGTAATAAATGCTTTTCACCAGTGTTTTTACAGGTGGCTATTTGTGGGGCTACCGTTTTGTAGTGTGTGCGGCGAGCGCGCGTACGGCGCTTGGAGTGCCGCCATTTAGGATTTGGCATGACTTATCCGTATTTTGTTGAGGCGGCTATTACAACACACCACAACTAATTGATATTGAATTAGTTTTCTTTATTTAAATCTTTAAGCGCGTCCCAGATATTAGCCGGTTTGCGCTCTTCCAATTCTTTTTCTTCTTTTTCCAGAAAATCCAGCACCTCACGATTACAGGGCGGAACGGGACTGTTCTGGCAATCAAATATATTTCTGATGGGCAAGGCCAATATGGTAAACTCATACAGGTATTGCGCCAGATTAAAATTGGGTGCTTCCCGACTGATAAACACCACCTCGTCGTCTTCTCCTCCTTCCGCTTCCCCGTACTTGACAATCAGTTGCCGTTCATCTTTCAAAGGCAAGTCAATCATGGCCGTACACCTGTCGCATTCAGCCCGCACAGTGCCTTCTACTTCAAAATCGATCACCAGCATGTCAGCGCGCTTTTCAAAATGCACCTCAAAATTCAGATTACCTTCCTGAACAGGCGATGCTTCGTAAAGCGCAAAGAAAGAATCGTCGATCAAAAACTGAAAATGATGTATACCGATTTTCAGCCCCTGGATCGGGATGGAATAAGGAGCGAACGCGTTCATCGGTATTTCTGTTTTTCAAATCGGGCGGCAAAAGTAACGCTACTCTTCGAATTGTCCAAGAAAGGAAGAAATAAAGCAAAAGATTTTATTTCTCCGGCTCCGTTTGGGGCGTTTCTTCCTCGGACAAATGCACCGTCAGGCGTTGTACCAATTTAAATTCCCCAAAGAAAATACGCGCCACGACACGCAATACAGTGTACACCGGTATGCCGATGACCATACCCACTACACCGCCTAATTTGGCGGCAATGAGGGTGACGATAAAAATTTCGAGCGGGTGCGCCTGCACACTTTTTGACAGGATCATCGGCCCCAAAAAGTTATTGTCAATCATTTGTGTGATCATGAAGGCTGCCAACACCTTGAGCAACATGGGCAACAGCATGGCAAACTCTACATCCAAATGCGATGAAACGGTGATAAATGCGCCAAAAATCATCCCCAGGATGGGGCCGACATAAGGCACGACATTAAAAATGCCGCCAAACGCGCCGATGAGCAGCGCATTATCGATACCCAGCGCCCAGAGGATCAGGGTGACCATCAGCGAAAAAGCAACCAGTTGGGTCAGCAGTCCGCCAAAATAACTGGTCAGTACGGTGCTGCTTTCCTGCACGGCATGGCGCACTTTCGGTTCCTGTTCATTGGGGACGAAAGCGTGCAGAATATCAAGAAACAAGCGGTTTTCCTGTAAAAAAAAGAATAAAATGAACGTGACAGATACAAAGGTCACCACAACATTGCCGGCTACACCCAAAAAACTACCCAGAAAATCACCCACCAGCGTCGGTTTGAACCAGGCGCTCAGAATTTCCTGGGTTTTTGTGGCCAGTGACTCGCCGGGCGATAACAAGCCGAGCTGGTGCATCTGCACATCCAGATGGAAAAAAGGTGTGCGTAGTTTTTCTCCAAGTGCCTGATAATCAACGGTGGATAAGTTGCGGGCTTGCGCTACAATGGTTGGAACGAATACCAGCAACACACCCACGAGGATGCCGTAAAATGTGACAATAGTCAGCAAAGCCGCTGTTGTCGGCCCTGCGCGAAAACGCCCGAAGCGCAGCCGTTTCTGGAAAAAAACCATCAAAGGCCGGCCCAGCATGGAAAAAACCCATGCCAGCAGGATATAGGTAAGGATATCAGCAAAATAGTAGAAAACAGCAGCAAGCGCTACCGCTCCCAGCAACCAGATCAGATTGCGATTTGTCGTCATCATGCGTAACAGGGCATTTGTTCGCCGCAAATTAAAGGCATTTTTCTGCGATTTTGAATTATTCTACATTCCGGACACGATAAAAATCCGTTTTCGCCCTACGTTTGCAGTATGTTAAAAATTGGTACCCGTGGCAGCAAACTTGCCCTCTGGCAGGCGGAATTTACCCGCTCCGAACTTGCCCGTATCGGCGTGGAAAGTGAATTAGTCATCATAAAAACCCAGGGCGACCTGGTGCAGCACCTGGGTTTTGACAAACTGGAAGGCAAAGGTTTTTTTACCAAAGAAATCGAAGATGCGCTGCTGCGCGGCGACATCGACCTGGCCGTGCATTCCATGAAAGACCTGCCCACCAGCCCACAGGACGGTTTGGTGATTACCGCCGTGTCTTACCGCGACAACCCGGCAGACTGGTTGATTGTGCGCCGGGAAGCCGTCGATCCCCAACAGATTTTCAAAATAAAACAGGGCGCTGTCGTGGGCACTTCCGCCAGCCGCCGCAAAGCGCAACTCCTTGATTATCGCCCGGATGTACAATTAAAGGATATTCGCGGCAACGTACCGACCCGCCTCGAAAAACTCCGCTCCGGCGATTTCGACGCTATTTTTCTTGCCGCAGCGGGCGTGAGCCGCCTGGCGCTGGATATTTCCGATTTATTGCTGGTGGAACTGAATCCCCGCGAATTTGTCCCCGCGCCCGCACAAGGTGTTCTGGCCTGGCAAACGAACCGCGACGATACCGCTACCCGCCTGATTATGAAACAATTGCACCATCCCGACATATCGGCCTGCACCAACGTAGAGCGCAGGGTGCTGCAACTGATGAGCGGCGGCTGCCAGCTCCCGCTCGGCGTGCATTGCGAACGCGACGCCTCCGGCAACTACCACGCTTTTGCCGCCTGTGAAGTAGATGGCGCCATGCGGCGCGTCCGGGTTTCTTCGAGCACGAGTGTGGGTGTGGCGGAGCAGGTGATAGCGATGTTGAAAGACGCGCCATAAGTGGATGTTGTTGAGGGTTGAGATTGTTGAGATGTTGAGGGTGGTGACTTATGGCTTGAGTTGTATATCAATAAATGCCCCATCTATTAGAGCAGCCCTCAACCCTCAACATCTCAACGATCTCAAACTACTTCACCAAATCCGCCACCGGATTATCCTTGCGCATATACGGTTTGAGGCCGCTATAGGGCACCAGCAGCGCCTGCCTGCCATAAGAGGGGTGGAACAAAGTGCTGATTTCCAGTCCGTCGCGGCGCAGGGTGAACAAGGGGAAACCTTCTTTATCGAGCCATTCGCGGTATTGCGGGTCGCCGGCAAAGGCGGGTAGTTTCGGCGATTCCCGTTTGGCGTAGTCAGCCAGCCAGGTTTTGGCATCGAATCCCTTGTTGAAGAGTTCGACGAAAGTGATTGGTTTTCCGGTTCGCAAGTCGAAGTTGTAGGAAATCCCGTCAATGCGGGTGTCCCAGGTTTCAGAAAAGGAAAAATAACCGCTGAAAATATTTTCTGTCCAGCAGGCTATTTCAGACCAGGCACTGGCGCGTTGTGTGCTGCGATTGGCCGGAGTGAGCGCTGTTTTTTTCTCGGAAAGTGTTGTTTTACAACGGTTTACCCAGCCGGTAACCTGCTGGTCGAGCCAGGTGTTGCAATCCGTACAGGGTGTGCGCGGATATAATGCGTCGTAACTGGTGGCGTAGTCGGCATATTCGTAACAACCAGAGAGGAAATGATCTTTCAACGTAAACTTGAAGGTTCGTTTTTCGCCGCTGCCGATCCAGTTGCAGTCAGTATTCTGACCGGGTTTGATGTTGCCTTGCAGCAGTCCCGCCACCTTGCCGTTGGGCAACAAGGCTTCCATTTCATAGTTCCCATCAAAATTGATGTCGCCTTTCAGTCGGTAAGTTTTACTGTCGGCTTCTATCCAGAGGAATCCGTCGAGCGCGCCGTTGTGCGAACGCACCAATACCATATCGCAGCGGGCGTTGTTGTAGCGGGTGATATAGCGGCTGCTCCATTTATTATCGCTGCAATTGACGGTCAGCGACTGCCCTGGCGCTACCTCATCGGCTTCAATACGGCTACCTAAGCTGCGGTCGTGGTTGGTCCATTCTGCTGTCAGGCGCCGGTTGCTGTAAGCGCCGATAAGGTATCCGGTGAGGCCGCGCGACATATCCCGTTCTTCTAACTGAAAACCGGAAAGGGTATCGAAATAGCCCTCCAGGCGGAAACGAATACGACTTTTGGCATAAGCCATATAACCCCGGCAGGAATAGCCGTCGAAGCCCAGCGAAATATCAACCACAGAGGCATCGTCCAGGCGGCCTTTAAAGGTTTTAACCCATTGAATATCGGCGGGTTTTTCAAAAAGTTTGGCAATGGCGGTGTCGCGGACGGCGTAGGGTACGGTAGCCTGCGGCAAAGCAGGCGCAACAGGTTTATTGGCAGTATTGGCAGTGGTCGGCTTGTTGGCCGGAGGATTGGTCTTTTGGGCCATGAAAATGGTCGGCAAACCCAAAAAAAGCGTAAAAAGGCCGGAACGCAGGTACAAAGCAAGCATGATTAAGTAGTTATCCGTTATCAGTTATTGGTTATCAGTGTTGATAATCAAGCATTTACAAAGAATTTAATCAAAACTGATTTTGCACACCTGCTTATAAATTTTGACGAAGGAGAAAAGGAATATGCGATTAAAAAGAATGCAAAAAAACGCCCTCGCCGCCGAATAATTGTGTATTTTATTCTTTCCCAGCCTGCCTTTAAAAACCGGGGTGGTAAATACGCTCCGCCTTGTTGTACACCGTCTTTTTATCGAGGCTCATCGGTTTGGTTTTATGCTCCAGGAACATTTCCATTTGGTCGCTGTAATGTTTACTTTCCGGTCGGTTGGAAGCCCCGTAAGTGTTGACGGATTCGATAATGGGGCCTTGCGGCGTAAAACGCACCAATTGAATCAGGCAGTCGCCTACGAAGCCCTGCACCATCCCTTTTTTATAAGGTGTGCTGTAAATGGCGGCAATGGCATCGGGCAGGCCCGCCAGAGGCAACACTTTTTTGCCGCGCACCATTTTTTGATACGCGCCCAGCGGTACATCCAGCCGTCCGAAGTGTTTCAGCAAATAACGTTTGGTGTGACGCAAGGCGTCGAGGCTTTCTGCGGTGGTCAGGGTTTTGCGCTGATAAATGGTTTTCAGGTGGTATTTGTGTGAAATATACTGCAACATGACCAGGAATTGCGTGGCTCCCGTATTGAGTACATCCGACTGCCGGTTCCAGTTTCGCAGGGCGTCCAGCAGTGGCGCAACGTCCGGGTACTGCGCCGATTGCAGCAGTAACAAACTGTCTAAATTGACGGCGTACGACAGCTGCGCCGGCAGTTGCTGGTCGTATTTGATGCGTTTAAAATCGGCGTAATCCACCTTTTCAAGCGGTTCAATCAGTTCCATAAACCGGCGGCTGCGGTTGTTTTCGTAGGTTTCATAACCCATGGTCGGATCAAAACGGGCGGCATCGAGGTTATCCGCCGGAGCGGAAGCATTGAACGGCGAGTGGTTGCTGTTGAACAAATAACCCGAGGCCGGATTCAGGGTTTGCGGCAAATTTTCCAGCGGGTGAAATTGTGTCCACAAAGTGCGGGAAGTATTGCCAGGCACCGTATTGCGCCAGTCGTAGCCGGGTGTGCGGATGGGTAGTTTGCCGTTGCTCAGGTAAAAAATAGTATCGTAGCGATCGGCATAAACAACATTGAAGCCGGGGATGGCTTCCATTTTCAGCGCCTGGTAAAACTCGCTGAAATTGCGGGCCTTGTTCATGCGGTACCACTCTTCCAAAGCCCGTATATCGAACAAACCCGAACTTCGGATGGAAAACATGCCTTTTTTATTTTTAAAAGTCGGGCCATACACGCTCCACCAGGCTTTTTTGCGCACCGATATCGGAACACCTTTTATTTTTACTTTCAGTCGAATACTGCGCTCCTCCAGCGTAAGCCATTGATTGTCAAAGCGATATTGCAGGTCGTTTTCAGGGTTCATCTCTAATTGGTACACGTCCGACTTGTCAGGATTGTTCACGGTATGCGCCCAGCCGAGGTACTCGTTGCAACCGTGCAAAATGCAGGGCGCACCGGGAAACAGGCCGCCCACAATGTTCAGTCCTTCCTCGCTGCACAGGTGTGCTTCGTACCAGGCGACAATGCCCTCCCAGGGTTGGTGCGAATTGATATTCAGATACACCTGCCCGTCTTTGGTTTTCCGCGAATTGAAGGCATAAGCGTTGGAGCCGTGGGCCGCAGGCATTTCGGCGAGTGGAACCTCTCCGGCTACGATGGATTGCAGGGCTGCATCGCCGCCCGTAAACACAAACAATTGCAACACGCCGAAGGTCGCCATGTCGAGGGGCGAAATGGGCGCCAGGTTTTTGTGTTGCACTTCCTTCGGATGCGTTTTGGCAAACTGGTTGAAGCCGGCGCAATACCCTTCCAGTACCCGTTGAAAATCGGGCGACAGGGTATGGTATTTTTCCACCGCCAGTTCCCGGCCGCGTATGGCCTGCACCACATAGTCGACGCCGGCGCCATCCTTGCCTTTCACCTGCCCCAGCAAGCCTTTGGCAGCCAGAAAGCAGGTCTGAAGCGTGGCAAAATCATCTTCACAATGCGCCCAGGCTAAGCCGTAGGCTACCTCGGCGTCGGTCTTTGCAAAAATGTGCGGCACCCCAAAACTATCGCGGACGATGTCGATGTTAGCGGGATTGATCTGGCTGAATCCGGCAAAGGGGAACGCCAGTAAGAGGCATAAAAAAGAAAAGTGTTTGAACATGACAAGAGGGTAAAAAAGTGTAAGCATGCCGGTCTTCCCGGGATGCAACGGCATAGCGTTTGTTTTGGGGCGACTTAAGAAACAGGGCGACAAATACCACTATTCCACCTGGCGGCTATTCATGGCCCAAAAATTTTCTCCCATATTTGCGGCTTAATCTTAATGTTTTTATATCCATGAGGTCTCTTTTACTCGTAGTCGCATTGTTGCTGGTGTTTCAAGGCAGCGCCCAAAAACTCTTCAAACCCTCCCCGGCAGCGGGCGAATACTTGCCCGAATGGGCGCAGGAAATGTATGCCGACCATCCGAATGTGTGGAAAATCGACGATGCTTACCGCATCTGGCGCAAGAGCCATCCCAAAGATAAAACAACTTTTACCCAGTATTATAAAAAATGGCGTCGCGCTGCAGAACCATACATCGATACAGCCGGTTGGATTAAAATACCGGATGCCGCTGAAAAAGAAAGTTTTCACCAGCGTTTACAACAATTTAAAACCGTCACAACAGGCGCAGAATCGGGAATGTCCGCTTGGACCAATATTGGCCCCTTCGAAACCTTTAATACCAATACAGGTCCGGACCCCCTGGCTAAATCCGAACAGGCGAATGTCTACTGCATCGACCAGTCTCCTTCCCATCCGGATGTAGTGTATTGCGGTACGGAAGGTTCCGAGATTTTTAAAAGTACCGATCGTGGCCTGAACTGGACCTGCGTATCCCGTACTTATGACATGTCCACGCCAACCGCGTTGGAAGTGCATCCGTATAACCCTGACACCGTGTTCGTAGGAGAAGGCGCACACATCCGAAAAAGTACCGACGGCGGTCTTACCTGGTCGATAGTGCTGACAGTCAATGACTTATCTGCCGCTGAAATTTTGATCAATCCTGCCAATACCCAGATTGTATTGGCTGCAACGTTTAAAGGTCTGTACCGCAGTGCGAATGGCGGCGCAACATGGACGGAGCTGTTTCCGGAAGCCTGCTACGATATCGAATGGAAAACAGACGATCCCAACACCGTATTTTTAGTGCGAAACGACCCCGATGCTGATATTTGCAGGTTTTACAAATCCTCCGATAGCGGCCTGAACTGGACCCTGAAAGACAATGGCTGG
This sequence comes from Lewinellaceae bacterium, assembly GCA_016711435.1. Classification (GTDB taxonomy): domain Bacteria; phylum Bacteroidota; class Bacteroidia; order Chitinophagales; family Saprospiraceae; genus M3007. The sequence continues at coordinate 7,118 of JADJSY010000083.1, read as the reverse complement.
TTTTTCTCCGACCAGCCCGGCGTCAATGATGGCGGCGCCCGGCTGGCAGTTACGAAAGCCGACCCCAATCGCGTGTATGCGGTGCTGATTGGAGAAGCCCAAATGGATGACGCCGGTTTTATCGGGATATATCGCTCTGATGACGGCGGTGAAACCTGGACCTTACCCAACCCGCCTGCCGGTGGCCCCTGGGTGGAGGGCACGCATCCGAATATGGCCACAATCGGGCAAACCGGCGGCTATCACCAGGGTTTTTACAACCTCGGTTTCGATGCTTCCGATTCGGATCCCGATCAGTTACTGGCTGGTTTCCTCAATTTATGGACGTCCTCCAATGGTGCAGCCACTTTTACCTGCATCGGTGGTTACTGCGGCAATGACTTTAATTATGTCCACCCCGATTGTCAGGAAATTGAAATTAATGACGGCGATGTCTGGATGACCAGCGACGGCGGCATCGAATACTCTGCCGATTTTTTCCAGACGCACTATGCTCGCAACCGGGGCATTACAAGCTCCGATTTCTGGGGATTTTCAACGGGCTGGAACGACGATATTTTTGTGGGCGGCCGTTACCACAACGGCAATACAGGCTGGTACGAAGACTGGCTGCCCGGCGAATGCCTTGGCCTGGGCGGCGGCGAAGCGCCCACAGGTTACGTCAACCCCGGCGCAGGCCGCAAAAGCTATTTTTCCGATATCGGAGGCGCTGTTTTACCGGAAATTCAAAACGGGTTCACACAGTACATAACCATCGGAAAATACCCTAATGAGAGTTATTATGATGCAGAAAGTGGTGAAATAGAATGGGACCCCAGGTGCTGGAATACCTTTTTTGTTACCAATGAAAATAAACTCTGGAAAACCAGCGATGGCGGCGCCAGTTGGGAAATCCTTTTTGCCTTCGGCGCCGATGTAAATGCCAAAACCATGGGTTTTGAAATCAGTCGCAGCAACCCGGAAGTGATGTACCTGTTTCAAAGAGCGGCGTATACCTGGGATCCGGGGATATTGTGGAAAACCAGCGACGGCGGGCAAAACTGGGCCGAACTGCCACTTCCGCCCGGTTATGCGCGCCGGATGTTGCTGACGCTCAGCCCCCAAGATGAAAACCTGCTCTGGCTGGCCTACCCCGACGCCGACAACGGGCAAAAGGTGTACATATCTACCAACGGCGGTCAGCAATGGAACAACCTCAGCACGGCGGCTTTGAATGACGAACACATTACCTACATCCTGCACCAGGGCGGCAGCGATGGCGGGGTGTACCTTGGGACTTACCGAACAATCTGGTACCGCGACAACACGATGAATAACTGGCTACCTTACAACGAAGGCCTGCCCAAAAGTATTTCCACCTGTATCCTGCGACCCTTTTACCGGGATGGGAAATTGCGGCTGGGCGCTTATGGCAAAGGTGTTTGGGAAGCGCCGTTTATCAAACCCTCCGCACCTGTGGCACAACCGATGGTAAACAAAAGGGAAACCGATTGCCCGGGCGACACCCTGCAATTTGACGATTTTTCTATGCTCTCGCATGCAGGAGCCAGCTGGAACTGGCAATTTCCCGGAGGCTCCCCGGCTACGTCCACGTTGCGCAACCCACGCGTTGTTTACAACAATGGGGCCGGGGAATACGATGTCACCTTAACCGTCACCAATCCCGAGGGTAGTTCCAGCAAAACAATAGAAAAAATGGTGCGGGTACTCGACCCTGTTTCCAATGAAATGCCTGTCGTCAACAACTTTTCCGGCGGCCTTGATAACCTGACCGTGCTGAATCCGGATGGTGATATTACCTGGTCGCCCGTCGATATTACCACCTGCGAACCCGAAGGAGATACGGCCTATTTTGTAGAAAACTACGTGTACAGCAGTTACGGTCAGGATGAAATCCTGTTGCCCGTCAACCTCGATCTGACGCAAAGCACACACCCGGAATTGCGTTTCAGGGTCGCATACGCGCCCTACTACGATGGTAATTTTTTCATTGATTCCCTCAAAGTGCTGATTTCGACGGATTGTGGAAGTTCCTTTGAAACTATTTTCCGCAGCGGTGGCGAAGCGCTGAGCACCACGACCAGCGGTATCGGCCCTGGTAATTTGTACGAATACGACGCCTTTTTACCGCAAAACTGTAACGAATGGCGGGATGTAACGCTGAATCTGGACGCTTACATCGGCAAATTTGTCACAATCAAATTCCTGAATCAGTCCGGCTACGGTAATAATATGTACCTCGACGATATTGCGCTGGCGGATGAATTTATGGTGGGAACAAACAACCCTGCAATCCTGTCGCGTTTTCGTTTGTTGCCCAATCCGGCGTTTGAAACAACCCTGGCACAGGGTTACGCTGTACAGGCTGAAGATTTAACGTTGTCTTTTTACAATGCCGCCGGCCAGCGACTCTGGAGCCGCATCGTTCAGATTGCTGCCGGCCCTTGGGAAATTCCCGTGCAACTGGAGTCATTGCCAGCTGGGGTGTACTGGCTGGAAATCAGCAATTCATCGGGTGTCAAATGGTTGGAAAAAGTGGTGCGGATGGCGAAGTAAATTAAAAGGGCAAAAGACTACCTTTATGCCACACGTCGAAAAGCACACAAAACTATGCGTAAAAACTACTTATTCATTTGCCTGCTGGCTTTGATTCCGGCCGGCCTTTCTGCGCAGCTGGATACACTTTTCAACCTGAATCGCGCAACCGGCCACTTTATTAAAGGCGATACGATCTGGCTGGCTTCGCAAAGCGGCATCGTCAAACGCCGCTGTTCTACCGGGGAAGTACTGGCGACCTATACGCACAAAAATGCACCCATTCCATATTACAGGGTAGACGATATTTTCGTAGACGATCAGCATCGTTTATGGATTTACATTTATGAAAAAGGCATTTCAATGCTGGACGGGGATCAATGGGCTTCATTCTGGCCCCCAGAAACGAATTATACCGTAGCGGGACCCTATGGTCATGTAGCAGTAGACCAGGCCGGCGTATTATGGGGCGCATCGGCGTATCATACACCCATGTTTTATGAAAACGGCCAATGGAAAGAGGCGCCCAATCCCGATTTTGCATCCTTCGACACCCGGGAAATGAAGATCGGGCCAGACGGAAAAATGTGGGTCATGAATGGTTACGGCGGCATCTTCCGGCATGATGGAACACAGTGGGTGGCAGTCATTCCAAGCTCGATTTTTGCAAGTGATTTTGCACTGGATTACAACGGCGGATTTTACGTGCTCAGCGCGCTGACCGACGGTGTTACCAGCGTCTACCATTTTGTGGCGCCGAATAACGGTACGGTCATCGGGACTTTTAATACCTGGGCATCTAAAATTGCCGTAGCGCCTTCCGGAAAAGTATGGGTGGCCGGTGCATTTGCGGAGGGAATTGCTAATTATGAAAACGGCGCCTGGCAATATCTGAATGAAAATGAAAGCTACCCGGAAAATTTAATTCATCTCGCATTAAGTGTTGATCCTCAAGGCAATTTATGGGATACGAAAGTTTTTTTCGGTACAAAAATGTACAATGGTACGCAGTGGCAGCGCATCTGGAACGGCCCGATTGGCTTTGAAATAGGTATTACGGGCAAGGACGGCGCTGTGTGGTTCGGATATTTGAATACGCTTTCCAAATACTATCCCGCTACCGGTCAGACAGAATATGTATCGCTGGACCCCACGAACCTCTTCGAAGGCAACATGGTTGGCCTGGAAGCCGGCCCAAACGGCACCTTTTACGCCGCCAACCAATTGGGAAGATTATTCTGGTACGACGGGAATGGTCAGTTCAAGTTTAAAGGAGGCAACGCATGGAATACCTACGTGCGTATGGCTGCCAGTCAAACCAACAGCCTTTTTTACCAGGGTTGGGACGTTTTTTCGGGCCTGATAGAATACAATGCCGTGACCAACTATACGAATACAATTGTGCAGTACCATAATACCAACCCAGCCATTCCTTTTTCGGAACAATATCATTTTGACTTGGACCGGCGCGACCGTTTGTGGATGATTACGGACAAAGGGATTGTGTATTGGAAAAACGGGGCCTGGAAAACATTTTATGAGCCGGGGCCGATCGTGGATTTTCCCGAAGGCATACTGGCGGGCGTCAACGGGTTGTGGCTCTATTCGGGTGTCGGCCAAAGATTGCAGTTTTTCGACGGGCGGGACACCGCATCCTGGTATATGCCGCTGAATACCGATACCAATGGCGAACAAATATTCAAATTGTATGCGGACAGCCGCAACTGGGTGTGGTGCCTCACCAACAGAAGCCGGGTGCTTTGTTTTAAAGGTTATGAATGGGAAATATATGATGCTGAAATGGGCACATTTCCCGCTTTTTCCATGAATAGTATATTTGAAGACAGCGCAGGCGATATGTGGTTTTTGAACAGCGATGATATTGCTGTTCGTATAAAAGTGCCCTCCGCCCGGGTCTCCGGGCAATTGTTTGACGACATCAATTTGGACTGCACGATTCAGTCCGGCGAACCCGGTATTGGAGGCTACGCGCTTGTTTTTGAGGACGGCCAAAAACGCATCGAGACGGTGGCAGATAACACGGGCAAATTTGCCGCCCATATCCCGCCGGGCGACTATACGGTTACCGTCAAGGCATTTAATTTTTTAGGACAATCCTGCTTGTCGGGTTTCCCCATTACTGTGCTGCCCGACGACAGCCTGGTACTGCAAATACCGGTTAAAACGATCCTGTTTACGCCGCTCATGTCCGTGAGCATTGGAACCGGATTTGCCCGGCGTTGCAGCGACATTACTTATTCCGTCAACGTCTGCAACGACGGCAACCTCGCGGCAGACGACGCATCGGTGACCGTGCAGATGCCGGAAGGACTGTCTTTTGTCGGCTCCAGTGTTTCCCATACGGTCACCGATACCGGGCTGGTTACCTTTCATCTCGGAGCATTGGATTTCAATACCTGTCGCACTTTTTCTTTTACAGCCAAAGTGGGCTGCGAAGGCATGGTGGATTTGGGTCAGTCGCTTTGCGTTACGGCGCATGTTTTTCCCGACACACTTCCTACGGTAGGCGCCTCCGCGTGGACGGGCGCTTCCATCGTGGTAAAGGGCCAGTGCGTGGACAATAAAGTTGTTTTTCAGGTGAAAAATGAAGGAAATACCGGCACGCAGGCGCCGTTGGCATATCAGATTATTCAAAACGAATACCTCGACACCAGCGGAACCCTCAGCCTGAACGCCCAGGCTATCCGGGAATTCGAGTTGGAGGCCGACGGAAGCACCTGGCGCTTCAGCATCGAGCAGGAGGCCGGCCACCCATATGCGACGGCGCCTACGGTTGCGGTGGAGGGCTGTTTGGCAGGCAGCAGCACACAGGAGCGCAGCATCGGTTTTGTGACGCAGGCGGCCAATGTGACCGGCAACGCTTTTGAATCTACGGATTGCCAGGATGTCATCGGGTCTTTCGATCCGAATGATAAAAACAGCCAGCCGAAAGGCTGGGGCGAACGGCATGAGATAAAGCCGGAGCAGCCTTTGCGCTACACCATCCGGTTCCAGAACACGGGTACTGATACGGCATTTCTGGTAGTTATTCGAGATACGCTGGATGCGGCGCTGGATTGGGCACCTTCAAACCGGAGTTAAGCAGTCATGTTTATCACGTCGAGCGCGATAGTATCCGTCGCTCCATTGCTTTTGTTTTTGAAAATATTATGCTGCCCGACAGCAACCGGAATGAACCCGCTTCGCATGGTTTTGTGCAATTTTCCGTCAGCCCGGTCCCGCAGACGCCATTGGGAACGATCATCCGCAACCGGGCGTCTATTTATTTCGACTTCAATTCTCCGGTGCTGACGAATACCGTGCTACACACCGTCGATACAGGTTTTATTCGTCCAAAACCGGAGCCGCCCGTTTATAAGCCCGACGCACGAATATACTTTACACCCAACCCGGCCGGGCAATCCAGTTGGGTGTCGCTGGAGGTTTTTGATACGGAAAAAACGCACCGATTACAACTATACGATGTGCATGGCAGGGAAGTTCGGAGCGTCATCATGCCGCAATCGCCCTTTTTACTGGAAAAACAGGAGTTGCCCGCCGGGGTTTACCAGGCGGCTATCCGGATAGACGGCAAACGGATTGCTGTAGGTCAGGTGGTTTTCAGTCAGTAAGCCCGTCGGCTGTCCGCATATACTCCAGCACCATGTTCAGTTGCCCGTAGGAATAACGGTCTTCAAAATGCGCTTTGGCCACGGAGGAGATGGGCGTGTTCTGTTCCCGGAAATACGTTTCGATTTCTTCCACCTGTTTCCGTTCCATCAGGGTAAAAATGTCGAGTTCGCCCAGACCGATGAAATGCGCGAGGTGCCCTTCGATGGTAGCCCGCACAAAGCCGCGTTCAGCGGCAATTTCGTCTATGGTTTTCCCGGATTTCAGCAGTTCAAAACTGAGCATTTTGGTCTCCGTTTTGGGCGGTTTTTCGGCTAATGCGGCGGCGGCCAGCGCGTTTAGGTGATCGGTGGGAATATTGAATTCCGAGCAGTAAGTCTGCACCAAAGAAATCAGTTCTGCGCCGAATTGTTTGATTTTGACCGTTCCGACGCCCTTCACTTTTCTCAAAAGATTCAGATCCAGGGGCAGCAATTGTACAATTTCCAACAGCGAACGGGTAGGCAGCACTTCATACAATTCCAGGTTGAACATCTCGGCCTTGTCGTCGCGCCATTTTTTCAGGCGGGCGTACAGCACGGGGTGCGGCGCCTTTGGGTCCTGGCAATGGTTTTCGGCCAGGGGTTTGGTCGTGCGGAAATCCAGTTCCGCATCCGCTTTGGCCCGCAGGTAGCGCACCGCAGCAAAACCGCCCTGCACACCGGCAAAACAGGCGTTTTTGATAAACATTTCTTTTTGCAGCGCTTCCAAAGCATCCTGCACCGTTTTCAATACTGCTTTATTATCCGTCAGAAATTGAATAGTCCGGGCGGCTGGCAACAGGTCTTTGCCTAATTGTTCTTCAAAATAAGCGCCCGCTTTTTGGAGCCGCGCTTGTAGTTCCGGGTTGTCTTCGGGCAACAAATCCTGTGCAAAATACTGCCGGATTTGAGGTTTGAACTTGTCCGCCATGG
>JADJSY010000082.1 GCA_016711435.1 Lewinellaceae bacterium | reverse complement strand
AGCACTCGAAATGAGCGCGTAGGATGAGTCTTTGAGTAAAAATTCCACATCCGACCGGAAGTCCGTAGGAACACCTTTGATGTTGTTCAAAGCAGCTTTGCGAACGTCTATATCCTTATCCTTGAATGCTTTATGCAGTACCGATTTCGCTGTTTCCGTCTTCTCATCCGCAAGCTGAGTGATAATTTCCGTCTTCATCGCGCTGTACTTTTCACGGTCGAAGACTTGGGCAAGCACCTTGTGTTTGGCATTTACATCACTCGAATCGTTTTTGAGTCCTACGAGCGCGTCGTAGCGATCAATCATATTCGGCGCGCCAAGTACTTGTGATTTAAGCTCTTCGAAGGGTTTTTTGAACGTCATTTTTTTGATAATTCTGCTTGCAGGGTCGAATAAAACATACGCCACGTCCTTATTATTCGCATTCGGAATAACCACCGTTTCCTGTTCTTTTTCAATCCATTCGCGTTTTTTCTCGCTCGTACCGTCAGCGTAATGCACTTCGAATTCCACCGGCATTTTAAACAAACCCGACAGCTCATCCCGCGGCTGAATTTGTGCTACCGAAATGCGTGTTTCACGTCCCGATTTACCACGCAAATCATCCCATTTTACCTCATAATGCGGTTCGCCGCCGCGATACAACCATTCATCAAAAAACCAATTTGGCGTCACACCCAGTACATCCTGAAAGGCGAGGTAGAGGTCATTGGTTTCTACGTTGGCATAGCTGTGTTTCTTGAGGTAATATTGTATCACGCGTTTAAACTCTTCCTCACCATAGACATAGTTCATCATGTCGATGACGGCTGCGCCTTTGGGATAAAATCTCGAACCTCCCGCCTGCGTGCGCACAATCGGCAAACGGTCTTTTTCCGATGCCGCGAGCGCTGCGTTTTGTTCGCCCCGACGTGACCACTGATACGCATCTTCACCATAATATTTCCGAGTGAAAATGGTTGGGTAATACGTTGCAAAGCTTTCCTGTAGCCATGTGCCTTTCAAGCTGCGCGCGGTAATTAAATCGCCAAACCATTGATGTGTAAGCTCATGCACATTTGTAGCGACATAGTTACGGTCGAGAAATCCACGCGCATCGACTTGGGAGAAATCACCAAATACCGTCGCGGTGGTATTTTCCATCGCGCCAAACGTAAACTCCTGCACCGGAATCTGCGAGTACGATTCCCATGGATAGGGAACGCCGGTCTGCTCTTCGAGGAAGTCAATTGCCTCGGTCGAGTAGCGATACGTCGGCTCCATACGCTCCGGATAATCGGTGTAATACCATAAATGTACCGGCACACCCGACTTCGACTTGCGATTCTCAATCGAATATTTGCCAATTCCAAGCATCAACAGATACCCCGCATGAGGATGCGTCATCGTGTAATGCCATGTTTTGGTGCCGTTGCTATTATTTTTCTCGCTGACTTTTGTTCCGTTGGAGAGGACTTGATAGTCCTTATCAAACGTAATAATCGTCTCGGTAATAAATTTATCATTCGCATCATCATACATCGGTATCCATGCGCGGTTGTCGATTGCCTGACCTTGTGTCCATATTTGTTTATGAGTTGCGCCCATTTCTTTGGTGTTTTTTACCTCCGTATTCCACCCGATGAAATAGAGTCCTTTGCGCGGAGTAGCTTCGTAATTAAAAATAATCGAGTCGGTACTTCCCCATGAAAGTGCCGGCGACGGATAGACGATGACCGTCGAGTCTGTGGAGCGAAAGCGGAGTGATTTACCGTTCAATGTCGCAGATTTGATGGTAATTTTCAACGCATCAAACACAATCGAATCAACGCCACGGCGAAGCGGCGTAAAGAGATGTGTCACCACGCCTTTGACGATACCTTTCGGCGCGTCAAATTCCACCTTGAGAGTCATCCGGCTGATGTCGATCGGGTGTTCGCGCGGCTCACCAAGCGGCTCGGTATAGTGCGATTCGGTGTGAAAAAACTGTCCAAACCCGGCGACAGAACTGCAGATAAACAAGGCAAGAAGGAGGAGCAATCGGCGCATAGAAGTCCTTAAATATGTTGAGTAAGCATCAAGAAGTTGAATCTTTCCACAAAAATACAATTTTACCGCTGTTGGACTATATTTTTGGTTCCCCTTCATCATATTCCAAGCGTCGCCTGCGGTCACCCGTTGCCGTCCAGGCATTTATTTGGAATACAGAGATAGATTAAAAAAACATGGTAATGCCGTTCTGCCGGTATTTTTTAACGCAGAGGTAGAGGTGCAGAGATATCATTGCGTTCTCCGGGGCTTCATGTTGAAAATCAGTTTTAAACACAAAGAATGCTAAGGTAACCCACAAAGAACACTATAGATACCGGTATTTCCGATGATATTACGGCTTCGCGTTTACTACTTTTATCATACATAAAGAGTGAGAAATCTTTGCGTTCTCTGCGCCTCTGCGTTAAAAAAAATCCGCCGTATAGCTATTCATAGGGACCAAACAAGTCGCCCTTCCAAGGATACCGAAGCAGAACTTCCCGAAATTTGAGGTAGTAACTTTCATAAATGCATCATTTCCTTGCTCACCAAACAAAAAACTGCTATCTTGCCACAAGTACATAATTTTTACAGTAATTTCTCTCATTTTTCCAGTTTTTCGGAGGTCACAATGCAACGTTTATTCACAATGGTATTCATCGCAACTCTATTCTGCAGCAGCACCTACGCGCTTGGTCAGCAGAAGTCGCATAGCGCTCGTATTCTCAGCGGCACACCGGGCACGGTGCAGTTTGATTTGAAGGGGCATACAGAATATGTCAAAGATGTTCGCTGGAGTCCGGACGGCACAAAATTAGCCACTGTGTCGGGCGGCGCGCTCGATAATTCAGCCATCATCTGGTCGGCTGTGACCGGCGAGAAGCTTTACACGTTACCCTATGCTAAATCTATCGGTTGGAGTCCGGATGGATCGAAAATTGCGACGATTACCTTGGATACAGCAGACTCCATCGGCTTCTTACTTTGGTAGTGATATGGTCGGCGGCAAGCGGTGAAAAAGCTCGCAAGTATCAAGGCGCATACGACGGAATATTGCCATGTTGAGCTGGAGTCCGGACGGGTCGAAAATTGCAACAGCAAGCACAGATAAAACGGCAGGTATATGGTCAACAACAAATCCCGGTATGCCCTTAGTACTCAACGCACATACAAAACAGGTGACGCATGTGGTATGGAGTCCGAACGGCGAAAAACTGCTGACAGCGAGCGCTGATACGTCAGCAATTATCTGGTCATCTGTAAGTGGCGAAAAGCTTCAAACACTGAAGGGACATACATTTACGATTCAAGAAGTGAGCTGGAGCCCGGACGGTACTAAAATTGCAACTGCAGGCATGGATAAGAACTGTATTGTTTGGCAAGCTTCAAATGGTGAAAAGCTGTTTACAATGAGTCATTCGTGGGTCGTTGAGAGCGTGAATTGGAGTCCTGACAACTCAAAACTCGTAACGTCAAGTATGGAGTCTGCGTTTGCATGGTCTGCATCAAGTGGTGAAAAACTCCAAACTCTAAAAGGTCATAATGGAAGAATCTATTCCGCACACTGGAGTCCGGACGGCTCCAAAATAGCCACTGCAAGTTTAGATAGTACAGCAATAATCTGGTCGGCTGATGGCACGAAACTCCTCACCCTTAGAGGGCACACAGAAAATACTGGCGTCAACACCGCGCAGTGGAGTCCGGACGGCAAAAGAGTAGCCACCGCAGGCGATGACCGCACTGCAAAAATCTGGTACATCACCGACCCAAACAGCGTCGAAGAAGTACCTACTCACAAGCTACAGGATTCACCCTCTACCCGAATCCCGCAGACAAGAATATCCATCTGAATTTTGGAGAATCAATTGCGCATCCGACGACACTCCGCCTTGTAACCATGCTTGGCATACAAGCTGCAATCGTCACACTTCCTGCCGGCACGAGCGAATGGACAATGAGCGTGGAAGGATTGCCCGCCGGTATGTACATGGCAGAGTGGAATGGCACGGCGCGCGCGGTGATAGTGGAGTAGAATAGCGCAGTAGAGAGTACAAAGCCCGCCAAGAGAAAAATCGGTGGGCTTTTTTATGTTGTGAAATATTTCGGTAATTTGCAGCAAGTATTCTATTAGTAAAATGGTTCGCAATCTTTTCATTTTTATTTTGAGGTCACAATGCAACGTTTATTCACAATTGTATTCATCGCAACTCTTTTCTTGTCAGTATTTACGCACCTGCTCAGCAGAAGACGCATGGCGCACAGATTCTCAGCGGCACACCGGGCACGGTGCAGTTTGATTTGAAGGGGCATACCGGACTTGTGACGGAGGCGCGATGGAGTCCGGACGGCACAAAAGTCGTCACTTCCGGCGCCGACGGCGATGCTATAATTTGGTCTGTGCTTACTGCCAATAAACTCATCACTCTGCATCACGCCGACCCTGTGACGGACGCACGGTGGAGTCCGGACGGCGCTATAATTGCAACATTAAGTAAAGACATAAGCAGTGATGTGGTCGGCAACGACCGGGGGACAGCTTACTGCACTCAATGGTCATACCAAAGCGCTAAGCGGCATAGCATGGAGCCCGGACGGGTCGAAAAATTGCCACCGTGAGCGCCGATGCTACACTGATGATATGGTCAGGCACAACGGGCGCGAATCTTCTTACCTGTAAAGGACATACCGGTGAAATTACGGGCGTAATGTGGAGCCCGGACGGTACGAAAATCGCGACATCAAGCAAGGACAAGTCATCAATTCTCTGGTCCGCAGCGACCGGCGAAAAACTCTTTACTTTGCAGCAAACTGCGAAGATCAACGGCGTGATGTGGAGTCCGGACGGCACGAAAGTGCTGACGATATCTTCCGGTTTTGAAAATGGAGCAGTCGTATGGTCGGCTGCCACCGGAGAGAGACTCCGCGTCATTGATTATGCATTTGAAGTGGTTGCAGCAGATTGGAGCCCCGACGGAACGAAAATCGCGTTAGCTTCAACCAATAAACCGATTCTCATCTGGTCGACGGCGACAGAAAATGAACTTTTTTCTCTGACGGATATTACATTCATACCACAATCTGTGAAATGGAGTCCGGACGGTAAAAGTATTGCAGCTGTCAGTAGTTCAAATGGAACAGTTGACGTATGTTCAGGAATAACCGGATCAAAGCTCTGCACGCTCATTGACAAAGGATGGAGCATCGATTGGAGTTCGGACGGCACGAAAATTCTCACCTCAGTCAGTATTTGCTCGGCGGAAACCGGGAAAAGTCTTACCTTTTTGGGCGGGCATGTCGGTCAAATTGACAATCTGCGGTGGAGCGCTGACGGTACAAAAGTAACTACGATAAGTAGTGCAGACAGAATGTGTTTACTCTGGTCTGCAACGAGCGGAGCAAAAACATCTACACTGCGGTGTTCTATCCTAACGGGATGAATTCTGGGAACATTAGTCAAGACGGCTCAAAACTTGCCATAGCGAATACAGATGTCACTCCACGTCAATCTGGTCGGTAGAAAACAATCAACAATTGATTACTCTACAAAGCGATGTTTTTGAGTGTTAATGCCATTAGCTGGAGCCCTGAGGGGTCGAAAATTGCAACAAGAAGTAATGACAGCACCATGATCGTTTGGAATACCGGTAATGGTCAAAAACTTTTTACATTAAAGGGTACTAAGCCCAGCGGTTGGAGTCCGGATGGTACAAAATTTCTCATGGCAGGATACAAAAACAATGGCTTTGTTTATTCAAGTTCAACCGGTGAAGTGCTTATTTCGCTGGATACACTTCATCCATTCAATAGCACTGTACAATGGAGTCCTGACGGATCGAAATTTATTTCTACTGAAAATAATTCGGCATTTATTTGGTCGGCAGTGACCGGTGAAAAACTGTTTACATTAACAGGAGATGGCTTCTCGATAACTGGTGCGCTTTGGATTCGGACGGCAGAAAAATTGCCATCGCCTGTGATACGACCTTGACGATATGGTCGGTTGCGACGCGCGATGCACTCGTGACGATAACGTCACCGACGGAGTACATTATCGGTATTCGCTGGAGCCCGGACGGTTCGAAAATTGCAACCGTAATGACAGAGGACACGCCGGTCGTATGGTCGGCAGAGACCGGCGATAAGCTCTATGCATTGGCTGGGCATACCGCAGAAATTACCGCATTGCAATGGTCGCCCGACGGCTCACGTATTGCCACAGCAAGCAAGGATAAAACCGCAAAAATCTGGTACATCACTGATCCAAACAGCGTCGAAGAAGTACCTGCTCCGACTACTACAGGATTCACCCTCTACCCGAATCCCACAGCCAAGAATATTCATCTGACGTTTGGAGAATCAATCGCGCATCCGACGACCATTCGCCTTGTCACTATGCTCGGCGTGCACGCTGCTAGCGTCACACTCCCCGCCGGCGCAAGCGAGTGGACAATGAGCGTAGAAGGACTGCCGGCGGGTATGTACATGGCAGAGTGGAATGGCACGGCGCGCGCTGTGGTAGTGGAGTAAAATAGCGCAGTAGAATATAAAGCCCGCCGAGAGAAAAGTCTGCGGGCTTTATTATGCAGTGAAATATTTCGTTATTTTGCGACAAGTATTCTATTAATAAAATAGGTCGCATTTTTTTTTCATTTTTATTTTGAGGTCACAATGCAACGTTTATTCACAATGATATTCATCGCAACTCTATTCTGTAGCAGCATTTACGCGCTTGGTCAGCAGAAGACGCATAGCGCACGTATTCTCAGCGGCACACCGGGCACGGTGCAGTTTGATTTGAAAGGGCATACAGAGTATGTCAAAGATGTTCGCTGGAGCCCGGACGGCACAAAATTAGCCACCGTGTCAGGCGGAGCGCTCGATAATTCTGCCATAGTCTGGTCGGCTGTGACCGGCGAGAAGCTTTACACATTACCGTATGCTAAATATATCAGTTGGAGTCCGGATGGATCGAAAATTGCGACGATAAACAGTGATACTACAGTAACTCCTCCATCCAATAATAAGATTTTGGTTGTGATATGGTCGGCGGCAAGCGGTGAAAAGATCGTAAGTATCAAAGCACATACGGCGAGTATTGCCATGCTGAGCTGGAGTCCGGACGGGTCGAAAATTGCAACCGCAAGCGCAGATAAAACGGCAAGTATTTGGTCAACAACAAACCCCGGTATGCCCCTAGTACTCAATGGTCATTCAAAACAGGTGACGCATGGTATGGAGTCGAACGGCGAAAAAGCTGTTGACAGCAGGCGCTGATACGTCAGCAATTATCTGGTCATCTGTAAGTGGCGAAAAGCTTCAAACACTGAAGGGACATGCATTTACGATTCAAGAAGTGAGCTGGAGCCCGGACGGGAATAAAATTGCAACCGCAAGTTGGGATAAGAGTTGTATTATTTGGCAGGCTTCAAATGGTGAAAAGCTCTTTACTCTGAGTCATGGATGGATAGTTTGGAATGTTACATGGAGTTCGGATAACTCCAAACTCTTAACATCAAGTGAAGATGCACCTGTTATCTGGTCGCTAAATGGTGGTGAAAAGCTCCAAACACTAAAAGGTCATACTGCAAGTACTATACCAAGCTGGAGTCAGATGGCTCCAAAATAGCAACTGCAAGTCTTGATAGTACATCCATTATCTGGTCACCTAACGGATCGCAACTCCCTTACCCTCAGAGGACATACAGAAAATACCGGCATCAATTCTGTGCAATGGAGTCCCGACGGCAAAAGAGTCGCCACGGTGGTGATGACCGTACTGCAAAAATCTGGGCATCACCGACCCGGACAGCGTGAAGAATACCTAACCCAACAAGCGCCGGATTCACCCTCTACCCGAATCCCGCAGGCAAGAATATTCATCTGACGTTTGGAGAATCAATCGCGCATCCGACGACCATTCGCCTTGTCACTATGCTCGGCGTGCACGCTGCTAGCGTCACACTTCCTGCCGGCACGAGCGAATGGACAATGAGCGTGGAAGGATTGCCCGCCGGTATGTACATGGCAGAGTGGAATGGCACGGCGCGCGCTGGTAGTGGAGTAAAATTTGAAGGCAATTAACGATAAAGCC
>JADJSY010000081.1 GCA_016711435.1 Lewinellaceae bacterium | reverse complement strand
TCGGCCACGCACTGTAAGCCGATTCGATTTTCATGCGCCCGCCCGTGATGATGCGAGTGCGGTTATCAGACATCAAGCCCTTCAGGGCGTAAGCCATTGGCGGGATCGGACGCTACCCAGGTGCGCACTCCATTTACCAGTTTCATGGTCACAGGCGCGCCGGCTCTCAAATTCGGGTCGTAGGCGTCCGGGTAAATCAGGAACCCGATTTCACCCGAAAGACTGAGCGTCACCATTTCCTGGTCATCGGATTCAGCGACGTTTACGCCACCCTCGCCAAGAATGAAGGAAGACGGCCGATGCAAGCGCGTGTAATCGTCGTTCGACAGGAAGCCCGGATCGTCGAAGGTCGCCGGCAAGTGCTGATGCGTCTTGTCGAGCGGCATGACGCCAGCAATGGTGTTTACGGCGGCCAGTCTGTTGGCGGTGAATTTGCCCGCCATGTCGATATACATCAAATCGGCAGATATAGCGCGCCCATATCCGTGATAGGAAGCAGTAGCCCCCGGAACACCCGGAGTTCCGACCTGAATGCTGTAATGCGTATTTACGACAAGCGGCGACGGCCACACGTCGTCCAAGGCATAGCGTGTGACATAGCCAACCTGTGTTATTTCGTAAAGAGAAGACCGCACGCCAATCGGAAACTTGGCCGCGTCACTGGCGTCCGCCTTCTTATACAACGATGTTACTGAATCATAATATACGGCGTGATTGATCTTTACGTCGTCCGCGAACATTGCGGGCGTAACCGCCAACACGCCTTCGCCCTGCCCGGCTTGTGTGCGATGCGGGGAGAAGAACCACGAGCCGTTACGACGTAAAGCCGTGACCGGCACGCCAAGTTTCGTATGGTTGCGCACCAGATAGCAGTTGTACGTCGAAGCGTTTGCGGCCGGAAGCTCCGTCTCATCCGCAACCTCGGGAAGAATTGCGTAAAGACTTTTCAGAAGCGACAGGTTCACGCACGATTGCGCGACCGACAGCGACAGAATAATGTCGAATGACCACGAGTTGCCGATACGCCCCGGTAAAACCGACTTCCATTTCGGTATCTTGGAAAACATCACGCTCTTGGAGAAGGCCACATTGCCGAGCATCAGGCAAATCTGCCCAATGTCGAAATCGCCGATAGTCTCATCAAGCACGATCCGAAACAGGCAAGCGTCCTGATCCGGTATCGCGGCATAATAGATATCAGTGCTGTCGCCTTCGTAAACGAGATTGTCTACGTCGGTGTCGTTTTCATCCGCCACAGCGCCTTCCTTGGCGCTTGTCGAACCGATACGAAACCCCGTAATGTCGAAAACGGGTCCGGTAGTGCCCGCGCTAATGGCGGCTGACCGCCCTGCTTTCAGGATCACGCTGTAAAGATCGCTTACAACGACGCTCATAATGTTTACCTCTTATTATCGGAGAAACTTCCAAGCCAAACCGGCAGTGATCGCAACAGAAGGGTCGCCGCTATTGCCAGAATCGCTTAACACAAGATACATCTTATAGGGAGCCGTGGCCGGGTCTGGTAAAGCCTGCACGTTGGCTACCTCCGGCAACGCCGCATGATCTGGCGGGTCCACCTGTAACGAGAATATAACATCGGAACGCAGCACGCTCACAGGGAACATGTACCTATGCACGTTGCCCGCTTTTTCCGGGGAATCCGTGGCAGTCTTTGTCCGCAGTTCAAACAGCGGCGCATATGTAAACAATTCCCCGGACGCCAGATACAGTCCGACACTACCGTAAACGAAATCCCCTACGCTTTCGTCTAATGTGATATGATAGTTTATCACTCTCGGGTCTACCGTACGCGCAGCCCTTATCTGCGACGCCAAGCCTGTATACACGACGCCGCCGGGTAAATTGGCAGCGGCGGCGTTGAATGCGGTTGTCGCCGCTCCCAACTTGAACCCGCCTATGGCTATGCGAAAACCTGCGGTCACTCCGCCATTGATTGCGTCTAATTCCTGCACCAGCTTTTGCGATGCTACGTCCGTCACATTATTGGCCACTGCCAACTCCTATGTAATTTGAAATTACACCAGCGCCTCTACAACCCCCAGCTCAATATCGGCGCGAATCCGTGCGAGGTTATACGAGACGCCAGCGTGCTTGTTATACGCATACGCGACAACTTGAAGTCTATTACAGGCAATATGGCTTCCGCACCATTTACTCGAACCACAATCTCTGACGCATACCACGAAAACGCTACGACAATCGACGTAGCGTTTACCGCATAATCGTGGAACATATGTGTCGGAAACGCCGGATTAAACTCATAGTCCAGAAACTCGACCCTGAGCCCGTTATTATACGGGTAAATCCATATGCGGTCGCGCAACTGGTCGTCAATAAGGTTTATGCTCGGGTAAGCGCCGGTCGCAACACCGTAGGCATCGTGTTTACTTACCCTTAGCGCGAACGCCCCCTTATCGCAGAACATGAAGTCCTTGTATACGACATCCGCGTTCCTCCCCTCAATGTCGCAATCAGATGTAAACACTGGCGATCCAAGTCTTGTCCCTTGCTCGACGCCTGCATACACGCACCCTGAATCTTCCGGCAATACAAATCGAACCAGATTGCTTGAGTCTATTGTAAACGTAACGCTCTGGCGCGTGTTCGTGGCCATCACCTTGTCGTTGGTCAAATTATGCGTGCTGATTATATCGTAGTCAGTATAAAATTCGGGCAACGGGGCCAAATCGCCAGTCTCGACGCTGCGCCCCGCGCCAAGCACCTCTATTCTGCCGCCCGTCACCGCATATATGGCCTGCGCGGTGTACGTGCCAGCCGGTAGCGCGATGATTTGCTCCATTGTATTTGTATTTACAGATTGTCGCCAAGGCGCAGATGCTATGTCTGTGGAGCTGCGCACATAGTTTACGGAATCATTCTCGATCACTATGCCATAATTGTCAACGCGCAGCACATTGGCGGGAACCCACTGCCCGCCCACGCCTTTGTTCACCCATGCGGGCGAATTGCGTTGCGCAAGTAGCTCCGGGGCTTCGCCTTCCTCCCAAAACGCAATTGTGGAATTTACCGGGAATGTGTCTTCAAGCGTTTCGTGCAGCACGCTGACTACGCCAAACTCGGATTGTGACATGGGGAAGGGCGCGCCAGCTTCAACGCCGCCGTCCACAACCGCCAGTTCCTGCAATACCATGTCCGTTCGGGAGATATTGGTGTTGATGCGCGAGACCGCCTTGCCCTCGGTCATGGTCAACAACTGTAAATACAATGTGCCAAGCATGATTGTCTGATTACGCGCGATCCACTTCAGCACCAGATCAATCGGCGCTGTTTCGTAAAACTTTGCGATAATCTCGTCTTCGGTCATGCGCAAGCGCGAAGACACGTTGTCATTCGTATCGTAAACAACTCCGACATGCGTCGTCGGATACCAATCGCCGCCGTTGAACACTGTGGCGTTCGCGCCGGGCGATGCGCTAAATGTGATATAGTCCTTGGTCCACAACCTTACCAACGCCAGTTTCATACCCATGACATAACCGAGAAAGGCGATGAAGTTGTCCTTGCCCTGCTCGTAAAGATATTCGCCGACGTTATTGTTCAGACGGTCATATGCGGCGTCAGTAGTGTATTTACCGGCCATCGGGTAGCCCATCATTTTCGCGTGAAGAATCTTGTAAATTCTCCCCTGCGATTCCGGGACGCGGATTGTAGCAGCAGCCGCGAGCGGAGCATGTACATGCTTGTCTGTCACAGCCACCACAGCGTCCAGCAAATGCGACCACAGGTCTTCCGACCGGAAGATTTTCGGTAAAAGGTAAGACAGGTCATAGCCCTCGGCATAGGAGGACTTGGGCGCTGGCGGAGAGCCAAAAACTTCCCGGTTAAACAGGTTAATGTCCGGCGTGCTCATTTCACATCCTTCCAGCGGTCTACGATGTATTCTATTACAGCTTTAATAGTCTTCAATTTACGCTTTAGGGCTTCCTTTACAAATTCACGAACCTGAGCGGAGCCCTTATTATTGTGTAAATCTGCATCCATATACGCAAAGTCTCTATAAAGCAGGCTGGACTGAAGACTGCGCAGTTGCTTCCGTAGCGTCGGGTTTAACGGCGTCGTCACAGGTAAGGTCATAAGGCGTAAAGCTGTGGCTAGGTATTTGGATTTACGTGGAGTGCGCGGGCTTACCTCGCGACCGGCTTTAGCCTGTATCAACAGGTCTACAATATATCGGGTTGAAACAGGCTTGTATTTTTTATCTTTAATCCCACGTATGTAAACCTGTAAGGGTATCTTGCGCTGTTTACACAGTTGCAATAAGCTTCTCAAATAGGCCTTCCAAATTTCTTCACCCATTAGATCAAATACATCCACTACATAAATATTGCATTTACGAAAAACAGACGGTGACAAAGGCACCAAGCCGGAATTGGAGCCAAGACGTTCCTCCAATTCCGGGGCTTGTGGACGGGTTTTATCCTGCTTGCCGCCAGTGTACCAGTATTGGACTGGCTTGAGGCTATATTTACGTCCTAGATAATCCCCATCCAACTCGAATACAACAGTGTTATATGGCTTATAGCTTGTCAGCGAACGGGAAAAGGACACGTAAAAAGGGTATTTGGTGACAGCCTGTTCACTCGCAGTCCCCCATGTGGCGGATGCGACGAATTGCATATCGCGCAATATGCCGCACGCTCCAGAAAAGGAGGTCTCATGGTAAATGACACCTGCTTTGGCTATATCAATGTGAGTCATCGTCATGTTGTTACCCTATTACTCCGATCCTGCCGCCTGGAACCGACACGCCAGACACAATGCGCGGCGCGGTCGAAGACCTGCCTTCCGATATGTTTACCAAACCGAGAACGGCGTATTGCGTGGGAGCCAACTGAATATTATTCGGCGACCGTATATCCATGTATGTAATGAGACCGCCATATGGATCTTTTACAGTATCGAGCAAGAGCTTGCTGGTATGCGTGAGGGCGTAACTTGCGCCAAGCACGCCTTCCTTGACCGCGTGGAGTTCAGCCAACTTGTCTCTGATTTGCTGTTTTACCACCGAGAGAATCGCCCGATCCGCAAGCTCAACCTCAATATCGTAATTGACGACTACTTTCAGGGGATCGCGCCTGTATATGTGTCGGTGGAATCAGACTCGTTGTGCATGTATGCGACAAATTGATTCCAGTTTACTGTTCCCCATGTCGTGGCCGTAAGCAGATACGCGGCTATGCCATTCATCTGCCGAAGGTCTTGTGGGTTCAATTCCGCCTGCCCCAATAATTGCGCATCGATCACGCCGGGATACTCCAACGCGGCGGCTCGTAAATTGGCGCGGGTGTTCGCGCGCTTTCGGCCGGAAGCGATGTATGGGGCGTTGCGCTGATAATACTCAACAGGCTTCTCTGGAAGGATCGCCGAAACTTCCCCCATTGTCACGCCGTAAGTAGTGTCGTCCGAGCACTTTACCGGGCTGGCCAGTGAAATCGGGTTCAGGTCTTTGGAAGCATCGTAGTCCGACGTTTGCACGACCACATAACTGAATGTAATTGCCCCGGCGCGCGGAATAGCCCCATACACGCCGTCGCCGAATGTGACGCGCACCCGGCCGTCAATAGTCGTCTGTTCGTAAAATACTTTCGAGGCGTTGGTCTGCCACAGCCCCCTTCGCGTGCTTGGCCACTTTACGCCGTCTATCGTGCAGAACAGGTCTGCGTCGGATACCCTGAACTGATCCACGTCGAGGATATAGGACTGATTCGCTTTACCAGTGCTTGTCACTGTATCTTGCTGCACTGTGCCGCGATGCAGCGTCACGGATATGTTCTGCATACCGGACGGGAACACCACGTCCTGACGATTGAAATACGAGGTGTCGCCGACCGACCATTGCGTGTAGGCGGGCAAGCGCCGCGTCACTTCCAGGGAAGTTGACCGGGTAAGGCGCACTTCGATGCTGCCCGGCAGTTTACGCTGCAAATGCACGCCATGATTGCCGGCTATGGCGTAAACAGAGGACGGGCGTCGGGCGGTGTGCAGCATTGTCTCGTGCTGCACACGCTCCGCCATGAACGCCAGATCAGCGGTAAAGCTGGACACCATGCGCAATATGTAGGAGCCGACAGCCGCCGTTATAACGTCCGTCCAGATGCGTTCTATGTCGCCGTCATTCGTGACGTTACGCTGCAACTCATCGTGAATCGTGTCGAAGTCCGGCGTTAACGGTATATTGACCGTGAACGGATTTACAAAAACCCCCGACATATTAACCTCCAGCCTGTAAATCCATTACGGCGCGCACTTGCACGTTCAGTCGTTTATACGTGTATGTAACTGTTATCCGAACCTTATTGTCCTGCACGTCCAGGATAATAACGTCACCAAGTCGCACGACAATGCGATCTGACATCCATCTGGCCACTGCATTGTAAAGAACTGTCTGCAACAGATCATGCGTGCCCTTGTAATTCGGATCGAACAGGTAGTTATCCATGCCGGACCCCAGAGTTGGCTCATAATCGGCCTCCCCGATGTAGGTAAGGAACAGCATGTACATCTGCATGTTTATGGCGTCTATATCAGACACCAGAACATCGTTTACGCTCTGCGGCAGCCCGTTGACATCCAGGTAGGTAAATTTTGGTTGCGTCAGTCTGGATGCGGTAGCCATTCCCTATACCTATTTGGTAGGATCGGCCGGAGGCGAAAGCGACGGCGATTCCCTCGCCGGAGGCTCCTCCACATTCGGCACGTCAGGTGAATTAAACTTGGAAATAATCGGCGTCGGCATCATTACCTTGCCCGCCATCTTCAAATTACCCTTGCTTCCGAAGAACACCTCGGACTTACCAAGTATTTTTACATTATCACCGCCAATAGTGACGTTTTTACCCAATAGCGAGATGTCGCCAAACACCTGCAATGTCAAGCCTTGAGAGTGCTTTTCCTGTGCGTTCTTGCCCTGCCCCTTGCTGGCGGATTTTATTCCAATGTGGCCTTTACCGTCGATGGTTATATGCGTACCGGACACATGTTCGAAGTCCACAGTCTTGCGATTATGGTTTACGGTTATTCGATTACCGGAAGCGTCTATGCTGCTACTGACATTCGGGTAATCGTTGCCAGTCGTATCCTTGCCGCCTGTGAGTTCTTTTACCTGACTTTTCTTGTTTGTCGGCGTGCCGACCATGCGCCCGTCGTACATATCGTCGCTGGAAAACTTGATTACCCCGGCCGACCCGACTTGCGGAACATTTACGTTTCCGGTCTTGCCGGAGTTCGGCTCGCCGGTATTGTACGGGAACGTCCAAGGAATATCAGAGTCGGGAATCTTGTCGTGCATCCCCTGTATCCGATACTTTACCCGACCGAGCTTGTCCGGGTCTTTGTTGTCGATAACAATGCCCGTATGCTCGCCCTTTATGCTCAGGGCCTTGGGCTGATTCCTACGCATGTTGTACATAGCGTCGCCTCTGCATTGGTGTTTACATAAGACCGCTACCGGCGTTCGCGCCCTGCGATTGCAGCACTATGCGTTCGCCGTAATTGTGGCCCTTGACGAATTGCGTTCTGGATTTTACCAGATACCTTCCAGACTGCACCCGGTTTACCTTATCGCCCTGCATAATCAGGACATCTACCGGGTCCAGCACCTTCAAATTGGTATAGTCCATTGTGAGCACGTCGAGAAAACTGGTGAGCGTCAGCTTGATACGCTCGTTCTGATGCTTGGCCTTGGCGAAGTTGGCATGCGTATTGCCAGTGTCCATTGGCAAGAAGAATGTAGGCAAATCCGCTACTGCGGCTTTTACAATTGAATTAATATCCAAGCTAAGCATCGATTTGGCTACGTCAATCTGTTTGAACAAGTTCAATTTACCAGTCTTGTCCAACTGTTGCGTCTGACCATTATAGCCGCCGCTGGCGTTCATTGTGCCTGATTGCGAGCGCCAGCTACACGCTTTTATTGTAATGTCAGAGGTCTTGGAAAATCCGTCAGAGACCATGCGCGCGATTGCCGGAGCTTTTAATTGTTGCACAATGTCCTTGTAAAGGAGCTTCCATACGCCGTCGCCAATTCCTCCCATTGTCAGGTGCATGGCGGACTGCGCCCCCGCGTATCCATGATCGGCTACGTGACGCAGCCATTGCGCCAACGGCCTGTTGGTAGGCAGCCAGGTCATCTTGTCGTCAGACGTGTGGCCTTCAAAGGGCAGTCCCAATTCGCCTGCGAATTTACGCATAATGTCAGACGACGACATATCCTTGTGCGATTTGTTTTGCACGTCGCGCATCTTTGGCACATCCAACTGTGCGCTAAACGTAACCAGATCGCCGTTGTGTCCATTTTTTACATCGGGCAGGTTGAACCTGCGAAACGTGGAGGGTTTGGACTTGCCGTTTCCGGGGCCGAGGTTTACAACTATCGGAGCGCCGTCCGCAAACGCATTCTTCTGCGAATGCAGCCCGGTAATATCCTCCACAGTCGCCTGCAATAAAGGCGTCATGTTCTGTTCATTCTGTATTATCGACAAGTTCTTTACAATGGTTGGGCCAACCGGCAGCTCATTGCCGCTGGCGGAAAGCATCATATTTACGAACCCGTCCAATAGATAGGCCATGCGCGCCTCCAAACGAAAAAAGGGGGCGCAAAGCGCCCCCTTTGGTAGCAGGTAAATTATTGCAAATGCGCCAACACGTCTGGATCGCTGATATGGTTCCGAACATAACCCGCTTCTTTCGTGGTCAATGTGTCTTCCACTTGGGCTCGCGTCACAATAGAGATGACAGCATCCGCCAGCCCGTTCTTTACCGCCGCGACAAGTTCGGGGCGAACGCCTTCCGTATCTTCCGCGACAGGCTTGGGCTTTACCGACGGGTCCATAATGGCGTCATAAGAACGATTGCGGAGACGCGCCAGCCTCGCCCGTTCGTCTTGCGCCGCTTGGGTCGCCAGTAAATTCTCCGCGAATGTAGGCTCGACGATCTTGACAGAGCCGTTCGTGACCGCGCGCTGAAAATTTACAGACTTCAACAGATTGGCGGCAAGTGTGATTTCAGTCACGCATACTGGAATCCACGTCACGGGGACTTCAAGCGGGACTTCGTGTTGTCGATATTCAGCGGAATATAGACAGATACGGCGTGCGTTGCGCCAGCCTTCGACCGCGTGGCGTTAATAACGTAAATGTCACGGTCCTTGTAGACCTCGCTCGCGGCCTTGTTGAAGGTTATGACATTCGCCTGTATATTGGCCGCTAACGCCTTTGTGTTGCCGGCCGGAATACCTGGCACTGGCGCCTCTGACGTGGCGCCAGCATAATCCGGCTCTACGCGGCGATATGGAATTTCAGGGTTTACCGGCGGCGGGAATTTATCAGCCATTTTACATCTCCTGTTAAGACTAAAGTAACCCACACATTTCCAAATCGAGCCATGTGGAGCTATTTACGGGTGGAACCATACCTGCCTGTTGCAGGTCTTGGGCGTAGGCGGCGATTATAGGTCGCCACAAATCCGGCTTCACGTACATCATTGGCGCAATGCCGTAAACGCCGAAATCGGACACAATGCGTTCGGCAATATCCGGGGCTTGCCTGGCGACAGTGTGCATGTAGGGCTCAAAAGGCTGGGGCTTCAGCTTGTGCATACCTTCCAACACTTTACCCCAAGCTACTATCTTGATCTCGGCGCGCGACATTTTGCGGCGCGCTTCAACCGCCGACACGCCATCGAAGTGCGCTATATCGACAAACGTCAGGGGTCTTGCGTAAATATGATGTATGCACCCCGTCT
This sequence comes from Lewinellaceae bacterium, assembly GCA_016711435.1. Lineage (GTDB taxonomy): Bacteria > Bacteroidota > Bacteroidia > Chitinophagales > Saprospiraceae > M3007. The sequence goes on along the minus strand of JADJSY010000081.1, from coordinate 3,607 downwards.
GAGACCGGCTGCTACGATGCACGCAGTCTACATTACATACCTTGTGCAGTTCTTCTCCGGTGTTCAGGCACACGCGCTGTAACTACCCTTGGCGTAAGCTACAGCGTTCAAAAAAGGCTCCGTGAGCACACCAGCTTTCACAGCCGCGCAAGCGTCCGCGATATGCTCGTTAGCTTTTACCAAATGCCCGTCTTTTTTGCCCCTTTCTTTCAGCCAGGGAATATCAGGAAAGAGTTTTACACCCCAAGCAATCATGGCGTCCTTACTCGCCAGGTTCTTCCCTGTAACTGCCTTTACCTCTAAAGGCATTACAAGTATCAGGGCTTTTATGGAGGCGGCGATACCGCAACACGCGCCATAGCTGGCCATAGCGCGTGCGCTTTGCGATCCTACTGGCAATTCGATAAACAGAAACCTGCAATCCAACGTAAATTCTTCCAAACCCTGTATGAGCGAACGGCATCGATTCAGGTCATCGGAATTTTTACGCACTTTGGATTTTTTTGGCTCTGCTTGCGTAGTCACTAGCCGCGCGTCACAAGCCTCCAAGTAACCATCTGTAAGATAGTATCTGAACTTGGCCATGCCAAGATTGGACAAAGAGATATCCAATCCGCATACGTGAAAATACGGATCATCCTCGGGCGGCTTTTTTATTACAGGCTTTGTGCTTGGTAATTTCACAGTGAACCCTTTCGTGTGCAGTAGAATTATCGCGACAACCTTGTCTTGCGATATTACCCGCTTAATTATAGGTTGACACTTTACAAACACGCAATGATAACGGCATTTACGTCAGGAATACTGAATGAAACTGACAGACCGCTTTCGTTCGCATCTGTTATTGTCCAGACGCGGACAGCCAAAGCCCACGAACCGCAATTTCAATGTCATCGCCCAGAAAGCGATAGACACATTTGCATCCGTTACCGCCGAAAAGTCCAGTAATGCGGTAAAAGTAGATGGGTGGCCTGCCTACGTGCATCTGTACAGGTTCGGCTCCGAGGTATGCACCTGTAAACGCCAAGATCAATTCATGGCGGAGCCTGTGGAGGATTTCGTTGCGGACAATGCAGGCTCTCCGCGTGTCGTGGACAGACCAAACAGCGGGCCTGTAACGTCGTTTGTGCTGCGCGGCGATTTCGCGGAAACGGCGGGCGGCGCAGTGTTGCGTCCTGATCTGCAAACACAAGACGTAAACCCTGCTAATGAAATGCTGTTCGACACGGACGTTGACGTATTCGATGCGGAATCCGTTGACATAGCAACTACGCTGGCAGGCTACTCCACATTGGACGATAAGCCGTGCGGGGTTTGCGGCGCGACAGGTTTCATCGACACTTATATGTGGACGAGCGGCGCGCGGCTTCTCCTTTTACCAAACGCGGCAATCGACCTGTCTGACGCGGAAGTAAATACTGGCACGCGGCCACACTCTCTGGACGTTACGACCGGCGGGGAAGTAGTCTGGGAAGTTGAGATACCGGTCTACTTCGAGGCCGTGGAGCTGTGGCGGGTAAAAGACAATACGGAGAAAGTGAAGGAAGTTCGTCTGTTTACGCAACTGCCCGGCGGGGTGTGATAGACCCTCGAATTGGGCCAATTTCCCGCCGCACCATAATTGAGATACCTCGTATGGGGCGCATGTGGTTCGTCACCAGCCTGTCTGGTAAACAAACCGCCAACGGGTTCGTGTTCAACGTCTCGGGACAGGCGCAAGTGGTGCAACCCAATATGCCGGTTTACGCTCTGGCCATGCAAGCAAGATGGCAGGGACTTAACCTGAGAGGACACTCCAACGTGCAAATATCCGCGCCGAACCGAAAGCTGGCGTTACCTCCGACTCCAGGCGGATCGCGCGCATAATTTGTTTACTGCCGCTTCAATTCTGAACAAGAGATGGCTATGTCACGTCAGGAAACCTTGGAACTACTACGAAAAAAGATGGCCAATTGCAAACAGGTTTACCTGTCAATCGCCGGCGACTTACTTCTGAGCGACGTGGCCGCCACTTACGTCTTGCGCGGCGGGCCTACAGGCAAGCCCAAAGCAGGCGCCAAGCCAAAACGCTCGGCTCCGCCCAAAAAAATAAGCGGGCTTACCAATGACCAGTTAAGCACGCTCAACAAGCAATTGTTATGGCTGCGGGCGGCGCAACTGTCCGTAGATAAGTTGTTTACGGGTCAGCCTGCGGAAACCTTGCGCAACGAGCTTGTTGCGTTGTCGAAAAGCATCAGCGGGCTGGTGAACGAAGCGGTAAAAGGAGCGAAGTTTCCGAAAATCGACGCTCCTCCCCCTACAGACACGCTTGAAAAAGGCGTGGCGCTTGTGTCCAAACTGGTAAAGCCGTATTTGGGCAAGCTGTCCACTTCTCAGGTCATCACATATGACAACGGCGTGCCCTACTACACAACCATGCTCATTGCGCATGACGTAAAGATAGGAAAGACGAAAGTTCCTACCTACATTGTCGCGGTAAGCGAATCCACAGGACCGAAAATATCCGGTAAAACCGGCGCAAGACGCCACTACCTGACGCAACTGCCGGAAGTCGCCGTGGATTTCAAGCCCAAGTTGCAATGGGAGTCCATGCAGGATTTGGAGCGCGCGGTAGCCACAATGATGTCGCTGCATTTCGTAGATGCGGTTACGTCTGACGACACGTCCAGAATCCAGCGTAAAGACATGCACATAGACGGCATAAACAGAACCACAATTCTGCCGAACGGATCGTTGAAGGTTCAACTGTTGAAGACCGCCGACCAGACCGCAGTTATCAATACAGTAAACAGATTTCTCATAAAGGCCATCAAAACATCGAACCCTATGTATACAGGCGCGATAACACATGTCGCATCCGTGGAGGATGGGCGAAGGTACGTAGTCTTCTCCGCCCCGCAAGGCATGAATCGGCCTTCACTCAGAACCAATCCTGTTGTGCGTAAACGCATGAAGGTAGACTCGGCCTCGTTCGACATGCAAAACATCGAAGCCCTTTTCAAGGATACGCCCAATGTCTGATCCCGTGGCGGCGACGCCCTACCCTTATGACATGCTCACGCTCATTCGCCTTGTAATGGCGTCTGGCAACAAGGCATCCATACTACCCACCATAACCGGCGTCAGTGGAAAGTATTCCCCGGATTTACTGTTGGAATTGTATGAGCGTTACGCCAATGGCATCCAGCAGGCTCCTGTTTACCCGCAGGGCGGGCTGGAATACAAGCAACTTCTTTGCGGCCGTTTACGGCAAGCCTACGCCGAGCGGTTCAATCTCAGCATCCCCGGCACACTAGGCCACTCAAGAGTAAACAACTATATACCGCTCACGGTAGCTGGCGACCCTCTGGCGTCCGACACTGTTTACATGGCGTCCGCTGTGGACACAGCCTATGCGCGCGAAGTGCCGGCTGTGGAGTTGCGCACCCGGACATTGCCGCTTCCGAAGAGCGCAAAAAGAAATGTAAAGTCTGTGGCCGGTCACACCGCGAATTGGCTCAGCGCGCTGAACCGTTTCCTGTTGCAGAAAAACTACAAGCGTATGCCCGACGTGCGCACAGGGGAAATGCGCGTACTGGCGTGGGAAATTCGGAAAAATCAGCGTAAC
>JADJSY010000080.1 GCA_016711435.1 Lewinellaceae bacterium | reverse complement strand
AGTTGAGGCCAGCCGCGAAAGACTTCCACCGGATCCTGGCCGGAGATTTCATTAATGGGTTTGCCCAGCCATTTTTGCGCCATCAAATTCGCGTCCACTACGCGGTCGTGGGCGTCCACCACAAAGACCATTTCTGGGATGTGCTCCATGACCGTATCGCGGGCGATGGGTACCAGATCAAACAGGTTGAGACCGAAGATGCTCGCCACGAGCAGAATCGCGGTGACGTTGAAAAATAGAGGCGTCAAATCCACGGGTATAGAGAAGAAAGGGATTAGACCGGGATTTATTTGATAGACGATATTCATGAAAAAGGGGATGGTGACTGCGCCGATCAAATAAAGCATTTGTCTGCGATAAACCAGCCGTGACTGGATAAAACGCCAGATCAACATACCCATTCCAATGATCTCCAGCAAATAGCTTTGAGAAAGCGCCACCCAATACATGGGGCCGCGGCTAATGAGTAAAGGTCCGCCGTTTTCCATTGCCACATGAGTGGAAGGATAATAAAGATGGAACCAGCGTTCAGAGAAAATAAAAAGCAAGGAGATGAATGGAATGACCCAGAATAATAGCATGGCTGGCTTGCCAGTCAGCCATTTATCCAGCCGCGTGAATTTTATGGTGAAAAAGAACCATAGTACGGGCACAGTAATAATGCCAATATTTTCCAGTTTTAGCCAGAAGTGTTTTGCTTCAAGTGTGGTGGAAAGCGTGATCATGGCATAACTGAATGACCAGATACCCAGCCCGATCAACGTCCATGTCATTGAGTTCAGCCCGGGCTTGGCCGGCCTGCGTGAAAGCAACAATGCAATGACAAATGCCGTCATTGCATTGGCAATCAAAATAATTGCAAAGATGATCCACTTGATATCCATTAGGTGCTCTGGCAGGTTAAGCCGTCCGGTAATACCCTACATCCACTGAATAGACCTGCCCGCGTTTAATTACCTGCTTTACCAGATTCGTTCCATAGCGATAACCCACCTGACGGTAATCTGATACGGATAGGATGAGCATATCCGCCTGCTTGCCGACTTCCAAAGAGCCGATCTTATCGGACCTGCGAATTGCGTGCGCTGAATTGATAGTGGACGCCGCTATGGCCTGTGCCGGGGTCAAACCCATGTAACGGCAGGCCAGCGCAATCGCAAACTGCATGGATTCGTTCCATGTGGTGCCGGGGTTACAGTCTGTGGCGAGGGCAAAAGAGCATTTGCTTCGATCAATTTTCTTGCGGGCGTGTAATGAGGCTCTGCCAATCCAAACGGCGTGCAAGGCAGAGATACGGCTACCGTATCTGATTTTCCAAGAGCGATAATATCCTCATCTGATGTGACGACCAGGTGATCTGCCGATGCCGCACCCAACTCTGCTGCGAGAGCTGCGCCGCCGAGGTTATCAAATTCATCAGCGTGGATCTTGAGTGGGAATCCCAACGCTCCTGCCCTGGTCAGGATCTGACGCGCCTGTTCGAGGGTAAACGCTTTGGCTTCACAGAAAACATCCACAAAGGGTAGCGGCAGCCGCGGAGCGTGAGTCTCCCACCATTCCTTCAAAACAGGCAGCATGGTATTGGCGACTTCGTCAGTGTAGCCTTGCGGGTTATCTTTGAATTCAGGGGCAATGGCGTGCGCGCCGAGGAAAGTCATTACCAGATCCAGCGGACTTTCATCATCCAACGCAAGCAATGCTTTTAGCAGGCGCAGTTCTGTGGAAGTTTGCAATCCGTACCCGGTCTTTGCCTCGGCCGTGGTTGTTCCATGTGCAAACATGCGCAGCAAACGCGGACGTGTCTGCGCGATGAGAGTCTCCATGCTGGCTGTACGTGTAGCTTTCACCGTGGAAATGATTCCTCCGCCTGCTGCAAGAATATCGAGATAGGCCATGCCGCCCATTTTCATCTCGAATTCATTCGCACGGTCTCCTGCCCAGATCAAGTGAGTATGCGGGTCTACAAACCCCGGCATTAAAACGCAGTGGTTTGCATCCAGGGTGGGCTCATCCGGGTAGGCATTTTTAGCTCATCTGTTGAACCGACCGCAACGATCTTTTCATCACGGATCACAACGGCGCCGTTTTCAATAATACCGAGCGTGCCAAGCGCTTTCCGCGTTGTGGTCCGCCTGCAAGGGTAAGGAGTTGGGAGGCAGAATGTATAAGCATAATTTCACCAGTTTTCCATGATTGCCAGACAAGGTAATTTAACCACAGAAACGATCTTACAGGGTAAAAACCTTCATGGTTTCATCAATATTGAAGTGCAGTGCCCAATTTTTTTGTGAGCAGCAATATCCATGCCTTTTAAAATGCGGGAATTACCCGTATTTTTGTTAGGAAAACCTAACATTAATGTAATATAAAAGTCCCTTGATTCTTTTGCCAATCCCAGTATTTAATGTACAATAAAAGCAATCACAGGAGGCCTTCCGGTGAAATCCAAAGGAAAGGAGAAATTTCAAAATGTTATTTTCCCCCAAAGAAAAAGGCCAGGGTCTTGTTGAGTACGCGCTGATTCTTGTTTTGGTAGCTATCGTTGTTATTGCGGCTTTGATGGTTCTTGGCCCAATCATCGGTAACGTCTTCAGCGACATCAACACCAGCCTGTCCAGCTTCTAAGCTGTAAAGTTCTAGATCTCAAAAAATATCGTGAACATTAATGTTCACGATATTTTTTTAATATTATCTTTCTTGAAAGGTTAACATAACTGTTAGGGGAAATGCCATTGACACACTTGCGTATTTTTACAGGCGATGTAAAATAAGGTCAATCACTGGAGGCCTTCCGGTGAAATCCAAAGGAAAGGAGAAATTTCAAAATGTTATTTTCCCCCAAAGAAAAAGGCCAGGGTCTTGTTGAGTACGCGCTGATTCTTGTTTTGGTAGCTATCGTTGTTATTGCGGCTTTGATGGTTCTTGGCCCAATCATCGGCAACGTCTTCAGCGATATCAACTCCAGCCTGTCCGGCGTGTAATTTCCCCGCCAATCGCTTATAAAAAGTCCCGTCATCACGACGGGACTTTTTATTTAATTTCTCCGTACAAACCCTCAAAACAAATGTGGCTAAATTTGTGGTGAATTGCACTTAAGAAACACCCTCTTAATATCTTGGCATATTTCTCTCATATACGGCAGGAGGTTTTGATACGTGTAGATCAATTTCTTCTTGAAGGATCGTTGTACAATTCCTGCCAAGAGATGCCATCTTGCATGTAATTTATTACTCGCGCCAACAAGAAAGATTTGGGCTCGTGTATAGACCAAGAGCAAAAGGCAGAACGCGAATTATGATAATCGGGCGAATAACATGAATTTTTCGCTAAATTCGCGCCGTTCGCGTTAAGAACTTTTGCCTTGTCAAATGGCGGCACGTCTTTTACACATGAGCCAAGATTTTCCAGGTCGGATTTTTTGCAAGATACCGATCTGTCAAAAAGGTCGTGTTGTTTTTTTATTTGACCTCTTGCATAAGTAGCCACAGCCCACAGGGTAGTAAGCACACAGAGTATTTGAGAAAACCTCTAAAACTCTCTTCTTTTCTCTGTGACCTCTGTGGCAAAAATGACTTTTGCAAGAGGTCTATTATTATCTTTCTTGAAAGGCTAACATAACTGTTAGGGAAAATGCCATTGACACACTTGCGTATTTTTACAGGCGATGTAAAATAAGGTCAATCACTGGAGGCCTTCTGGTGAAATCCAAAGGAAAGGAGAAATTTCAAAATGTTATTTTCCCCCAAAGAAAAAGGCCAGGGTCTTGTTGAGTACGCGCTGATTCTTGTTTTGGTAGCTATCGTTGTTATTGCGGCTTTGATGGTTCTTGGCCCAATCATCGGTAACGTCTTCAGCGATATCAACTCCAGCCTGTCCGGCGTGTAATTTCCCCGCCAATCGCTTATAAAAAGTCCCGTCATCACGACGGGACTTTTTATTTTTTATATATGTAGATCAAGTTCTCGCGGTCAAAAAAAGCCTCTTCCCAGCCGGGCAGATTAAAAGAAACAGTCACCACGCGCGCGCCGGGTTTTAATTCTCTGCTTAATTTTTCCTGAAGACGATTCCCGTGATCGGATGTGAGATACGCGAAGACGATATCTGCATCCTTCAAATTGGATTTATAAAAATTCCCCGCCTCAATTCGGACTTTTGAGCTGACTCCGTTTCGAAGAGCATTCACCCGGCTGATGACACACTGTACTGGCCCGGTTTCGATCCCCACCGCATTTAATCCAAATTCCTTCGCAGCCATAATAAGTACCCGTCCGTGGCCTGAGCCGAGGTCGTAGAGCGTCTCCCCTGCCTGTGGGTTTGCCAACTCCAATGCTCTGCGGATGCGTTCCTTTCGGGATGAGACAGGCGGCAGCCCATAAAACGCAGGAACCAATACCCACAACAACACAACCACAATAATAAATAATGCAAGAACGCCGAAAAGGGTCTGCATCATTTTCCTTTTTGCATTCTTCGCAATGCCAGCAGCCCTGCCACATTCAACAGCACAGCCGTCAACGCAACGAAGAGAAAGCCGAATTGCTGATAAATAATCGCCGCCAGAAATGCTCCGAGAGCGCGTCCAAGGGCATGGCCCGTTACGTTCATCGAGAGCATGGTTGCGCGCGCCGAGGGGACGAGTTCTGTCATCAACGGGATGTGGCTGACCATGACGTACTCAAAGGTGATATAGAAAAGGAACAAGCCAACCAGCGCGCCGGTTTGGGTTTGCCCAATGAACGGGAGCAGGATCGAGGCTAGGGTATTGCCGACCAGCCCAATGGTAAGAGCGAGCGGCTTGCCCAATCTATCAGTCGTAAGGGCCACCAATCCTTCCCCGCTTAGTTCAGAGATGCCAATGACGGCGGATGCGCCTGCAAGCGCGATGATCTTCAATCCAAATGAATCCTCAAGCCAGACACCGAAAATAATGTTGACCATTTCGTTGGCGGCGCTGGCCCACAGGGCAATGGAAATTCCCGCCATTGCAGGGATGGATGTGAACACGGCGCGATAGCTGTCACGAGAATTGGTCGTGAGTTCGTGGTGCGGGTCTTCGCCTGGGATCATGCGCCAAACAATTAGGAAGATAAGCAAACCCAATCCGGCAAAGATCGGGAACGGCGCAGACCAGCCGAAGCTGTTGATCAGAAAGCCAACTGCAGGGACTCCCGCAATGAATGCCATTGACCATGCCATTTCGGTGATGGCTAATGCTGTGCCGCGCTGTTCGTATGGGATGCGGTCCCCGAAATAGGCTTGCATGGCAGGGTCGAACATGTATTTGCCGACCATCCCAAGCAGCAGGGCGGCAGCCAGAGTCCAAATGGACGGGGAGATTGCGACCAACCCAACGCCAAGCGTGAAAACGGAGATGCCAACCAACATGCCAAATTTTCGTCCACGGCGGTCTGCGAGTGGGGCAAAGAGTGGGCTGGTCGTCCCGAGCAGGGAACGCGCTGTCATTAGCAGGGACATGGTGGAAATGTCCACGCCGAGGCCGCGCGCGAAGACTGATAAAAATGGATACACCATCCTGTGGGCGGTATTCAGGATGGTGCGGAGGAGCATGA
>JADJSY010000079.1 GCA_016711435.1 Lewinellaceae bacterium | reverse complement strand
GCAAATTTGGATCTGTTGTTTAAGGTGATCCCCAAAAGTAGAAGGCCCGAAACGCTTCTCGTGGCGATCCAGCCTGGGTTCACGTCAACAGGTAACGGGTTGTCTGATGCGGTTCGAGATTCGCTGGACGGGTTGGAATCTGTATTTATCAGTTTGTTTAAGAAATAAGACGGGCTGTGCGCCCGTCTTATGTTTAATCGACAAATCTGTATTTGATCAATGCCCATATCGCTTCAAAGGCATCGTGCATTTTTATCTTTTTCCCTTGGGAATAGTCCCGCGGATTGAAGGTGATGGGACTTCAAAAATGCGATATTTACGTTTGAGTATCTTGGCAGTGAATTCGGGTTCAAAGTTAAAACTATTGGCACGGATGGTCATCCCTTCAATGACTTCGCTTTTAAATACTTTGTAGCCGGTCTCCATGTCGGTCAGAATGGTGTCGTAAAGGATGTTGGTCATGAGCGTCAGTGATTTATTGGCGAGCATGTGCCAGAACATCGTTACGCGGTGGGCGCGCCCGAGAAAGCGTGAACCGTAGACTACATCTGCAAGACCTTCCTGGATCGGTTTCAATAATTCTGGGTAATCACGCGGGTCATATTCAAGGTCTGCATCCTGAATCAGCAGTACGTCACCCTTTGCCGCGGCCATTCCAGTACGCACCGCCGCGCCCTTGCCTTGATTTACTTCATGCAGGATGACGCGCACGCCCTTTTTGCCGTCCAAACTTTTCAGTTTATCGCGTGTACCGTCTTTGGAACCGTCGTCCACCACAGTGATCTCGTGGGTAAGTTTTGTATCGTGTACCCGTGTCAGAATGGTTTCAATACTTCAACTTCATTGTAAACAGGGATTATGACTCGATAGTTTCATATGAGCCGGATTATAAACGAAAAGAAGTATAATTGAATTGTTATCTAAAATTTTATTGCGCGGGATTGGTGATTATTATGACGAGACAAACAGGACAAATTTCAGGCGCTGTTGGCGGTTTTTCGCCCCCACAGATCAACAGCGTTGAAGACACAGGTCTTTCGCCGCTTTGGCTGCAAGACCTGATCCTCAAAGTTCTCTATTTTCGTGGTTATTTGACGGGGTTCAAGATCGCTGAAGAGATCACCCTGCCGTTAGCTGGGGTGACTGACCAGCTGCTGACCATATTAAAGCAGGAAAAATTCATCGAAGTAAAATCTTCGCAGGGTGGTCTGGGCGAAGGCGCTTACACCTATGGCATTACCAGCCAGGGTGTCCTCCGTGCCCGTGAAGCCATGGAGCGCAGCCAATATGCTGGTCCCGCGCCTGTTCCATTTGAAGTGTACAACGAAGCCATTCGCCGCCAGAAAAGCGGACGCCTCACTGTGACCACGCGCACCATGCGCCAGATCCTTTCGCAATTGGTTATTTCAGAATCAACATTCCAACGGCTTGGCCCTGCGCTTAATTCAGGTTCCTCCATTTTTATGTACGGCCCTCCCGGAAACGGCAAGACCAGTATTGCCCGTGCTTTCGGCAACCTGGTTCTCAGCCAGAACATGTATATTCCATACGCCTTGTATTTGGACGGGCAGGTTATCAAAGTCTATGATGCGGTCAGTCACAGCCTTGCGCCGGAGACCGAAGCAGGTAACGGCAATGGCCCAACTGGCAGTTTACGCACGAACACACGCCGTGACCCGCGCTGGGTAAAGATCCGCAGGCCGTTCATCGTGGTGGGCGGTGAGTTGACATTGGAAGGTCTCGACCTTGTTTTCGATGACACCACCAAATTCTATGAAGCGCCATTTCAGGTCAAAGCCAATGGCGGCATTCTGTTGATCGACGACTTTGGCCGCCAGCAGGTGCGTCCGCGTGATCTGCTGGAACCGCTGGATCGTTCCGCTTGAAAACCGCGTCGATTATTTACGCCTGCACACAGGCCGCAAAGTTGAAGTCCCGTTCGATGTGTTGATCGTTTTCTCCACGAACCTGCCTCCCAAAGACCTCGTCGATGAAGCCTTCCTGCGCCGCCTGCGTCACAAGATCGAGATCGGCGACCCAACGTTTGAAGAGTATCGTGAAATTTTCAAGCGCGTTGCACAAGACAGGCGCATTGAATACAACGACCAGGGCCTCGCATATCTTTTGCAGGAATGGTACATCAAACGTAATCGCAAACTGCGCGCATCTCATCCGCGTGATTTGTGCGATCAGATCATCGATATCGCATCCTACCTTGCCGTTACACCGGCCATGTCCCGTGAGATGATTGACCATGCGGCAAAGCCTACTTCGTGGACATTTAAAACCGCCTCACCCTTAACTGATACCTGATTCTCATGCTTGAAAATTTTCCCACCCCAATCATTCTCGCTCACCGCGGCGACAAGTCTCACGCGCCGGAGAATACTCTCCCGTCATTTGCACAAGCCATCCAAAAAGGCGCGGACGGCGTTGAACTTGACGCGAAACTGACTTCTGATGGTCATGTCATTGTTATTCATGATCCCACGCTGAACCGCACAACGAACGGCAGCGGCAAGGTGGCATCGTTCACGCTGGAAGAAATCCGCAAGCTGGATGCAGGCGCATGGTTCGATGAAAAATTCAAAGGCACGCGCGTCCCTTTGCTTGAGGAAGTATTTGAAACGGTGGGGAAGGATAAACTGATCAACATTGAGTTGACCAATTACTCCACTCCGCGTGACGGTTTGACGGAAAAAGTCTGTGAATTGATCAAGCGCCATAACAATCAGGGACAGATCATCTTCTCGTCATTTTTTGCATCCAATTTGAAGATCGCGGCACAGGCGCTTCCCGGAGTCCCTCGCGGTTTGCTCGCCATGCCAGGGATCGTTGGCTTGTGGGCGCGATCGTTCGGTTTTATGTTCGGTGATTATCAGGCATTGCATCCGTATATTACCAGCACCAGCAGAGAGCAGATGCAGCGCGCGCACCGACTCAAAAGGCGTGTGCATGTGTGGACGGCGAATACCCCCGAAGAAATTCAACGCCTCAAAGAATGGGGCGCAGACGGTATCTTTACCGATGACCCGGCAATGGCTGCACAGGCACTTGGCCGGGGCGGGTAGATTTTTCAGAATAACAGAGTCAGGTCAGAGCGGGGAACGAAGCGAGGAATGAGCATGACGCCGTTCAATGAGCGGCGTCATTTTATCCAGGGTAACTTTTCCTTCGTGCTTCGTTAAAACATTTCCACTATTGTGATATAAGAGAAAGTAATGCGTTTCATTCGATTTTTATTGTTGTTTGTTTTTCTTTTGACGCTTGCGCCGGTCTCAACTGTGGTGCGGGCGCAAACTTCCACGCCGCCTCCCGGCATTCGTTTGATTCTAGACGAGATGACCCCGGAAGAGCGTGTGGGGCAGTTGTTCCTTGTTACTTTTAAAGGGACGGATACAAGCGCTGAATCTCAAATTTACAATTTGATCACCCGTTATCATGTGGGCGGCGTGATGTTGATGTCGGAAAATGATAATTTTCCGGAGGATGATACGGTGGCGCAGACTCACGCGCTAATCAGTGAACTTCAGCGATTGACATGGGACACGGCAGTTACCCCGATTCCCGATCAGTCGGGGCAGATGAGTACCTCGCCTTATGTGCCGCTGTTTATCGGAACTACGCAGGAAGGAGACGGTCATCCGACCGACCAGATCCTGAATGGTCTGACGCCTTTGCCGAGCGAGATGGCAATTGGCGCAACCTGGACCCCCGACCTTGCCGAGCAGGTGGGAATTGTGCGCGGGCGTGAGCTTGCCGCACTTGGTTTTAATTTTCATATTGGCCCATCTTTGGATGTGTTGGAATCTCCATCCCCATCGGGTGATGATTTGGGAGCGCGTGTATTTGGCGGCGATCCGTTTTGGGTGGGGGAGATGGGCAGCGCGTATGTGAATGGTTTGCACATCGGCAGTGGAAATGATCTTCTCGTCATTGCCAAGCATTTCCCCGGTGTAGGCGGTGCAGACCGGTTACCCGAGCAGGAAGTTTCCACGGTGCGCAAGTCTCTTGAACAGCTAAAGCAGATTGAGCTTGCGCCGTTTTTTGCAGTTACGGGGAACGCGATTACCGAGAGCGCAGCCGCAGACGGCTTGCTCGTTTCACATATTCGTTATCAGGGTTTTCAGGGTAACATCCGCGCCACAACGAGACCGATCAGTTTTGACTCTCAGGCATTGGGCCAGATATTGGCTCTGCCTCAATTCGCCACATGGTACGCGAACGGCGGCCTGATCGTAAGTGACAATTTGGGCAGTCCTTCTGTCAGTGATTTTTATGCTTCGGGCGGCGGCCAATTTTTTGCACGTGTGGCTGCCCGCGATGCCTTCCTTGCAGGGAATGATATTTTGTATCTGGGCAACATCCTCTCAAGTGATGCGCCAGATGCCTACACCACCACCACCCGCATCATTGATTTCTTTGTTCAAAAATATAACGAAGACCCGGCCTTTGCCCAGCGTGTAGATTCTTCCGTGGCCCGCATACTGGCTGCAAAAATGGGTTTGTACGATAATTTTATTTATAGCAATGTAGCAAACGATGCCGTAGATTTAACGAGTTTGGGCTCAGACACTGCGGTCTCTTTTGCGGTTGCTCGCAATTCGGCCACGTTGATCAGCCCGTCTTTGTCTGACCTGACTTCGGTCTTGCCTTTGCCCCCGCAACCCAGTGAGCACCTTGTTTTTCTCACCGACACGGTAAATATGAAACAATGCACGGAATGTGCCTCGCAGTCGTTGTTCGCAGTTGATGCGCTTGAGAGCGTCACTCTGCAGCTCTACGGTCCACAAAGCGGCAACCAAACCGAGGGGTTCCGGCTTACATCCTATTCATTTGAGAATTTACAAGCCCTGCTTGATACGCCCGAAGACAATCAATTCATGGCAGATGACATTGACCGCACAGATTGGATCGTTATCTCCGTGACAGGCGCATCCAACGGCCAGCCCGCATTGATCAGCCGCTTCCTGCGTGATCGTCCGGACCTGCTGCGTGGGAAAAATGTGATCCTTTTTTCCTTTGGCGCACCTTATTATTTTGACACCACCACCATCTCCAAATTGACAGCGTATTACGCGTTGTATAGCAAACAACCACAATTTGTGGATGTTGCCGCCCGCCTGCTTTTTCAGGAATTGACTCCCGTTGGATCATCGCCCGTCTCCGTCTCTGCGGTTGGGTATGACTTGATCTCGGTCATGTCACCGGATGCCAATCAGATCATTCCGATCTTTCTGGACCTGCCGCCTGATCCTGTTACCCCCGGCGCTGGTCTTACTCCCGAGCCGACCCCGATTCCGCTCTTCAGAATTGGCGACACCATTGCCATCCGCACCGGCGCGATCCGCGATAAAAATGGACACCCCGTTCCCGATGGGATGGTTGTGCAGTTCTCCATGTTGTTGATCGGAGAAGGCGGCGGTATTTTGCAGCAGGTGGAATCAGTTACAACGCAGGGGGTGGCGCGTGCATCCTTCGGGTTGGATAAACCCGGCCTGCTTGAAATTCGTGTTGCCAGTGAACCGGCAGTGATCTCGGAAGTTGTGCAATTGGACGTATCCCAATCCGGCGCTGTGGCTGTCACAGTGGTAGTGCCGGAGCTTACCCAATCTCTTGAGGCAACACCCGAAGCGCCCGTGGAAGTGGTGGAAGACCCGTTTATTTCCGTGGATGGTTTCCCGCGTTTCTCGGCTTGGGTGATTGCCATGTTGGTCATCCTTGCGAGCGCAGGAGTGGCGTATATGGTTCTTGCACGCATAGCTAACCAGCGTTCTGCCCGGCGTTGGACGTTAGGCATTCTGCTGGGCGGCCTGCTCTCCTATAACTTCCTTTCGCTTGGTTTGTTCGGCATTACCAATTGGATGATAAATAGCAGCGTATCAGGTGTAGTCACGTTTGTGATCCTGGGCGAATTGCTGGGCTTCGTGGGTGGGTGGATCTGGTCACGCAGGTAAATAATAGTACATTTGACTGAACATTGATTAATGAATGAATGTTATTATCCTGCCATCTTAAGGTTAGGAGAATTAAAACGTGGCAACCCAAACCAAAAACAAAGAAAAACAGCCTCCCATCTTATTTGAAAAAACACAAAGCATCATCAAGCAGGTCAATAAGCTGCTTGGCGGTACATTGGTAACGTATTTCAACAATCCGCGCGGCAGTGTTTGCCATGATGATGTGTTGGCCTTATTTGAATTACTGGAAAAGATCGGTCATCAGGAAAATATTTATCTGTTTATAAAATCCAGTGGCGGCAACGGACAAGCTTCCTGCGAATTGTGAATCTCCTGCGTCAATATTGCAAAAAATTTGTGGCTGTCATTCCGTTGGAATGCGCCTCCGCCGCGACCATGGTCACACTTGGCGCGAACGAAATTCAAATGGGGCCAATGGCCTATCTCACTTCGGTGGACACTTCCCTTACACACTCGCTTTCTCCAATTGACCGTGATAATGACCGCGTCAGCGTCAGCCTGGATGAATTAAACCGCGTCGTGAAACTGTGGCAGGCCCAAGGGTCAGATAAGAGCGAGAACCCGTATCAGCAATTATTCCAGCATGTGCATCCACTTGTGATTGGCGCCGTAGACCGCGCCGAGTCATTATCCATCATGCTATGCAAGGAATTGCTCGCATATCACATCGAAGATGAACTTGAAGCCGAAAGTATCGCAGCCACCTTGAATTCAAAATATCCTTCCCATGGATACCCGATCCTGATCGAAGAGGCAAAACGAATTGGACTCAGAGTCAATCATCTAAACCCTGAGATCAATACACTCCTGCTTGAGCTGAACGAACTCTACAGTGAAATGGGTCAGCGTGCCACCACCGACTTCGACGACACGCACGCGCATGGCAACGAGATCCTCAACATTTGGGAATCAACGGGCGTGCTTGTTTATTATCAACAGGATAAAGACTGGTTTTATCGCACGGAAGAACGCCGTTGGATCTCACTTAACGATAACAGTAGTTGGCGGCGGGTGGCAAAAGTTGGCAGCAAAGTGGAGAAATCCATTTTACATATCGCATAGGTTTATGGAGCATGCAGACACTGTATGCTCCATATTTTTGTGGGGAAGAGGAAAAGTTCATTCGTGCAAAACCTTTGCAAAACCTGTGCAATGTGGTAGAATCTTGATATTCAAATTCTAAGCGTACGACTACTCGTAAGGAAATTATGGCATTAAAAAATCAACTCAAATTCAATGACCTCGCGCCTGATGTGAAATTGTTGGACGCGAACGGAAAGCCCGTACAGCTTTCCTCACTATGGAAGAAAGGTGTATTGGTGCTGGCCTTCACCCGCCATTTTGGATGCCCCCAATGCAAAGAGATGGTTGACCAATTGATCGACGCGCATCAAGCCTTAACCGACAAAGGGTTGCACTTGGCAATCATTTCCCACGCCTCGGCGGAATCAGCCAAAGCCTTCTGCGATCAACGCGCGCCCAGCGCAACCTGCTTGGCCGACCCAGATCGGGCTGCCTACCGTGCCTTCGGTCTATATCAAGGCACACTCTGGCAGACGCTGCTTTCACCGCGCATTTGGTTGTCCAATCGTAAATTAGCCCGCCAAAAAGGATTTAAACCCGAACTTCCGCATACTGGGCAGGATGCTTACCAAATGTCTGGTACCTTCATCATTGGCACAGATGGACGCGTTCGCCTTCCTTACTATTATGAAGATATCGCCGATCATGCCCCAATCGATTTGATCCTCCACGGCATCATGGGTGTGGATTGGAAAAGACCCTATGACTCAAATCCCATCGTATAAAACATTGAGCACTGTGAAAGAAACATTATGAAGAACTTATTTCTCGCAACATATCTGGCTGTAAAGGAAGTAGTCCGCAATAAGGGGCGTTTCCTGCTTGTGGCATTGGTGATCGCGTTGATTACCTTGTTCGTTTTATTTATTGCCCTAGGTGAGGGCTGCCAATGGCAACCGTCAATACGTAGCGAATTTGGATGCCCAGCTCGTTGTCTTTTTGGAAAAATCTGATTACAGCATTTCCTCCAGCCGCCTTGAAACAAACACTGTAAAAGCAGTCCGCCGTGTGGATGGGGTCGCAGATGCAGGCGCGATCTACACTTCCAGCACGGAGATCGTCTCTCTTGCAGAACCGTTGAAAGTATCCATGCTTGGCGCGGAACCCGGCAGACCCGGCATGCCTGCGATTCTTGAAGGCCGCGAGTTCCGCGGTGGGGAGGCCCGTGAAGCTGTAATGGATCGCAACGTGGCGGTTCGATCTGATCTCCAAATTGGCGATACCATCCAGATCCGCTCCACACAAGGGACGGAGGATGAGTTCTTCGAATTGAAGATCGTTGGCACTGGTGGATGGTCAATCCTATTTTTCCAACCCACAATTTTTGTGCCTGCAGCCACCTGGGGAAAAATCCGCCCGCAATCTGAATCTGAGCTGGCCAGTGACACACCGTATCCCAATATTATTGCGGTGAAATTGACCGATCCTTCGCAGGTGGATGCAATGTTAGTGAAATTGGCAGATGAGGGTGTCAACATCGACATCGCAACTATTGAAACGACCATCAACAACATCCCAGGGTATTCCGCGCAGCAGGGCACGGTCCAAACTCAGGGCGTCTTCACCTTGTTGATCGGTATCCTTGTCATCGGTGGCTTCTTCCAAATTCAGATCCTCCAGAAAGTTCCGCAGATCGGTGTATTGAAAGCTATCGGTTCCTCGAATGGAGTGGTTGAGTTTTTCAGCGGTGATCCAGATCATTATTGTGATTGCGCTTGGGGTTGGGATCGGAGGCGTAATGACATACCTGTTCTCGCTCGGCTTCCCCCCAACAATTCCATTAGTATTCAATGGCGCGCGTTCGTTGATCGCTGTGGCCTTGCTTTTGGATGATCGGCCCGTTGGGTGGGATGGTATCCATTATTTATGCAGTTCGTATCGAGCCGCTTAAGGCTCTCCGGTTGGGGTAGGTAAAAAAATGTCAAATGTAGCTCTCGAAGTTCGTGATTTGGTAAAGTCCTTCTCTCTGGATGGTGCAACCATCAATGCCGTGGATCATGTTTCGTTTCAGGTAAAGTCCGGTGAATTTGTGGCATTGGTTGGGCCAAGCGGTTCAGGCAAAACCACCATGCTTTCCATTCTGGCCGCTTTGCTCACTCCCACCAGTGGACAGGTTTTGATCGATGGGCAGGATCTTGCCCAGATGAATGAAAAACAGCGCGTCAAATTACGCCGTGAAAAGATCGGCTTTACGTTTCAGGCGAATAATCTGATCCCGTTTTTGTCAGCCCGTGAGAATGTGGAATTCATGCTGCGTTTGAACGGCAAACTGGATCATGCCAGCCGCATCCGTTCAGATGAACTGCTTGCCCGTTTGGGTTTGTCTGATCGTTTGCATAACCTGCCCGCACAAATGTCCGGTGGACAGCAGCAGCGTGTGGCGATTGCCCGGGCATTGATCCATAACCCTGCGGTGGTACTGGCGGATGAGCCGACTGCCTCATTGGATACAGAACGCGCTTTTCAGGTTGTGGAGACCTTTGCGAATCTCATCCACGAGAATGGGCGTGCTGGCGTCATCGTGACCCATGACTTGCGCATGTGCCAGTATGTAGATCGCGTCCTGCAAATGCAGGATGGTAAATTGGTGCGTGAGTACAACGACAAACAAGAGATCCTGGAACTCGCGCGTGGAACCATACACTAATTTG